>JBBRVG010000032.1:0-40057 GCA_038247115.1 Enterobacterales bacterium
AACAACAAAATCCGAATCATCATGGTGCTGCCCATCCCTGAATCACCACCGCCAGACGCAACAGCCCCATGGTGCGGCGCAAGCGGCAGTTGCCGGACATAGTACATGTCGCCAGCGCAGGGCGCCATCGAGCTCCCGTTGTTGCGGCTCAGGAACCAACGGCAACATGAACCTATACTCAAGGTACCAGCGGTGGTGAATGGGAGGAGATGATGGGAGATAACTGGCTCATGCCCAAAGGCAGCGATCTGCTCTGTGCCGTGCGCTGGCTGAGTGAACAACAGCGCCATGATCGTCATGCCATTGAAGAGGCGAGCCTGCGATTTGATCTCTCGCCACTGGATGAGGAGTTTTTACTGCAGCACTGCCGTGAACAAAACGCCCGCCTGCCATCATCAGCCGTCGATAAGTAATCGGCTCAGAAGCGGCATGCTCAGGAAGGCATGAGTGCCGATCGAGCATGCAACGGCTCAGGGCACGGGATCTGCTGGCATTCCAGAAACGCCATAGCGCCAGCCACATCACTGAAGTAGTGCCGGGCCACCGGGCTCGAACTCTCCCACCCCAGCTCAATAAACGCTTTTTTCAGACCAACACCGGCGGTGACGTAGACACAATCCCGGATCGCCGTCTCACTCGTCAACCAGCGGTGAAAGAGTTGAAACTCCGGTGGTGCATCATGGGTCGAATAATCCCAGCGCTCCATCAGCGCCAGCAGCACCCGATACTGCAAGGGAGCGGCACTCAGCAATGTCATGATCTCGTCGACCTGCTGAATGGCACCGTCCTTGTTAATCGCCCCGGTAATGTCGATCAGCAACACAGGGGGACAAGCCCAGCATTGCCAGGCTCCATGACTCTTGACCATATTGTCTCCTAGCGCCTGGTCTCCACTCAGGTGACCTGAACTGAATGAAATGGCGATGCCTGGTTCAGATAACGGCATCGATCCCTACCACTTGACCGGCAGATGCAAAAACTGTGCGCTCAGACGCGTATTACAAGCCCTGTCAGCTTCAGCACAAACAGACCCATATTGTGAGCTTCATTCCGACCTGCAGCTCGGGTGAGCCACCAACAAGCCGTCATTCAGTATGGCGCATATCTTGCTCCCCCTTCCCCATACCGTCATCTCATCACGCTGGCGGGTCGCACACCAAGGCTCACTCGCATCAACGGAGGAAATCTGTATGGGAAAATGTAGCTGTAAATCTACCCAATCTGATCGCTATGTCAGCTTCAAGGAAATTGATTGTGATGGCAATGCCCGGGCTGTCATGGCGATGATCCGCAAACACATCGATGATCCGGCCCGCAGCAATGCCTTTTGGGAATATTTCAAAACCAAGGCGGCGGGTGGTTCAGGCCCCCGACCCGATGAACTGTTTCTGATCCACAGCAATCTGAACCAGATCCGCGAATTATTCGAGACCTGGGACGATGCCGAAGCGCTGGCGGCACTCGACCTGCTGGAGGTCGAGTGTTGCTAAGCGACGAGTGTGACTAACACGAGGGGAAGGTACCTAACCCAAGCGTCGCCAGCAGCAGGGACGCCAGATGACAAGGCTGGCGTCCCGTCAGGCGAGAGATTTGTTGTCGGCAGGCCATACCATTGCACAAGATGAGCGCCTCGGGCTCGGCGGCCAATGTGGGCAGCAGCGCCTGTTCTGCCATGGCCACGGAATCGGCCAGATGCTCACGCTCCAGACCAAAGGTGCCCGCCATGCCACAGCAGGAAGCCTCGATAAAGGTGAAATCCAGCTCCGGGATCAGCCGTAACACCCGGCGCAGTGACTTCATAGCACCGCTGGCTTTCTGGTGGCAGTGACCATGGACCAGCAATCTCATCGGCAGGGTCCCAGGCTGATAGCGCAGACGCCGGGCCTGCAGCTCATGGGCCAGAAACTCTTCCAGCAACACCGACTGTTGCTGCGCCAACTCGGCCACGGGCCCTAATGCCAACTGCCGGTATTCATCTCGCATCATCAGCAGGGCCGACGGCTCCAGACCAATGATCGGCAAGCCGCGCCGCAGGCTTGGCTCCAGCATCGTCAGCAATTCTTGCGCCTGCGCTCGCGCGCCATCGACATAGCCTTGGGATAACAGCATACGACCACTATCCAGCATGGCGCCGGTTCCGGAGTCAGGATGGATCACCCGAACCCGATAACCCAGAGCCCGCAACAGTAACAGGCTATCGTGCGCCTGTTCCGGTGCGAATTGACTGCTGAGACTGTCAATCCAGAGCACCACCTCCCGTAGCGCCGTCTGTCCGTTTAGCGGATCAAACCAGCGCTCGAGTGGTGCAAACGGCGTATCGCTAGGCACAGGTAGCGGGAAGGCGGCGGTGATCCCCAGCCACAGTTCCATCTGCCGCGCCAACCAGGGTGAACGATTGCGCCAGCGCAGGGCCGTAGTGAGCCAGGGCGCATGATGCAGCAATTGGGGAAAGTGTGCGAACAGCCAGGCTCGGGGCGAAAAACGTTGCCGCCGACGCTGCTGGGCCAGATATTCCAACTTGATGGCGGCCATATCCAGATTGTTTTCACATTCCCGCTGACATCCCTTGCAGGAGATACAAGTATCCAGCAGACGCGCCACTTCCGGATCAGCCAGCCAGTAGTCGGGGTCGGCATGATTCAGCGCCTGCTTGAGCTGGATCACCCGACCACCGGGGGACATGGCCGGATCGCTGCGGAGGCGAAAACTCGGGCACATGACCCCATGGCCCGGCTGCTGGCACAGGCCGCTGCGAATACAGACCGCAACCGCCTTGGCAAAATCCCCGCCGTGACGGGGTATATCCGCATAGGCATCCCCCATCCCCTGATCCCGATAGGCCGACCACTCCAGTTCATGCTTCATTATCTCATCCTGAAACTTGGCTATTTCAGATGAGACATACAAGAGTGATGCCGCGAGTAATCCTTTTTAGATCAATAGGATAGATAGGAGTAATTCACCCATTGTCCGACAAAGCACACAAGAGGCGAAATCAGTCGGCATTCGGCTGCCAACATCTGGTTAGCGAGCCATCGGGGATGACCCAACCGGAATCAGGAGCCTTAGCCCCTGATTCGTTTCCCGGCATGCTTGTTAGCTCGCCGTGCGTGGCTTGCTGCTATGTTTGACTTTTTTGGCCGCAGGCTTGGTGCTGTGGGTCTGACGCTTGGCCGCTTTTTTCTTGGCTGCCGCTTTCTTTTTCAGCAGAGCTTTTTTCTTGGCCGATGTTTTCTTCGTCACGTGAGCCTTCGGCTTTGTCTTGGCCTTGCCACTCGCCACCGGCTTGCGGGCGCCCAACATAGGGTCATAGCCCACCCGCTGCGCCGTCAGACTGACAATGCCATCATGGCCGCCCGACGCCAAGCCGCTGGACTGCGCGACAGATCTCGCTGGAGCCCGCGCCCGGGTGTTGATTGCCAATGGACGGCTTTTTTTGGCCGCTGCGTGTGAACTCGATGCCACCGTTTTGCGTTTGCCCGGAGCGGCAACCTTGCTGGCCCGGGGAGTATTCGCAGCCGCCAGTGCTGTCATCGGCATCAAGGCTGGAGCGGCATTGGCGTAGAAGCTTGAAGAACCGGCGGCGCCATCCAGGTAATCCACTGCAGGCAGATCCAGCAGGCGATCGAACAGCATAGGCATCAGCACTTCCGGCCGGGATTCATTGGCGTTCCACAACATCACCAGACCAATGTCTTGCTCCGGCAGGAATCCTAAACGGGCGCGCACCCCGGAAAGACCACCGGCGTGGAAGATCATCTTATGGTTGCCGTTGTACTGGAAAATCCGCCAGCCCATGCCGTACATAGGCGTTTTGATCCGCGTCTGCCGCCATTTCGAGGTTGCCCCCTCCTTGGGTGAACGGATCAGCGGCTTGGTCAGCTCCTGCATCACAGCGGGCGGAATCACATCAGGTCTATGTCCCATCACCGCCGCCAGATAACGACTCATATCGGTGATGGAGGCATTCACCCCGGCGGCT
The DNA here is from genome assembly GCA_038247115.1 of Enterobacterales bacterium. Lineage (GTDB taxonomy): Bacteria > Pseudomonadota > Gammaproteobacteria > Enterobacterales > Aeromonadaceae > Pseudaeromonas. The sequence goes on from JBBRVG010000032.1 coordinate 3,983, forward strand.
GGCAGCACATTGTAATAGGGTTGAGTAATGGCCTTGGGCACCCAACCTCCCCCGCCTTTAACGTGGGGAGTCGCAATGTTGCGATTGTTGAGCATGCTCCAGCGACTGGCACTCGCATCCTTCATACCGAGCGGCTGGAACAGCCGATTTTCTAACAGGTCGGCATAGGAGTGCTTGAGTTGGCGGCTGAGCACATCGCCGATGGTGGAATAGAGAATGTTCTGATACCCGAAACAACGGCCAATCGGACAAGCAGCTCCCAGCCGCTGGGTTTTGGTCAGCAAAGCGGGATAGGAAAGCCCGGCCTCCAACAGGTTATCGTTGGCGTTGTGCGGCAGGCCGCTGGTGTGGGAGAGCACGTTGCGCACTGTCAGTCGATTAGCGGTATCGTACTTAAGCCGGAAACCGGGTAAGTAACGGCTCAGAGGCGCATTCAGGTTAATCTCCCCGGCATAGGCCGCCTGGCCGGCCAGCACAGCGGCAAAGGTCTTGGAGACCGAGGCCAGACGAAACACGGTATGGGGATTAACCGGATTGCGGGTCTTGGTGTTGCCGACGCCGAGCGTCTTGATATAGACCACACGACCATTCTGGACGATAGCCACCGCCGCCCCCGGGATCCGGTAAGCACCGAAGATGCGGCTCACATCCTGATCAAACTGCGGTAACACGGCATTCAAGGGTTGGGCGGCTATGGGTCCCACCCCGCACAGCAAGGCAACAGGAAGCAGACGACGCAAAAATAGTCGGCCCAAACAGGCAATCGCGGACATGATGAAGGAACCCAATACAACAAGGGGCGCTATTGTTACAAACCCCCCGCCCTACGCCAAGCACTGACAGCGTTTGCAGCACAGTTTGTCCGCCAAAATCACGGCCAGCCCATCTCCATAGTCTGGACAAGGTCATTCATTGTCCGTACACTCGCGCCGTCATTGGGGAGTAGTCTCCCGTGGCTTGTCGCCTCCCGGCAACAAGCAAGCGGGGTTTACGTCAACATACTTGGCTCTCAGGCCATGGCGTAAACGACCTATAGGGTTTGGCAAGACCTTTGACCACACAACTACCGGATTAGGCCGGGGTAGTCGCGTGGTCATCGGGATTTTCTAAACCGGCCTTGAGGACCTCACATGGAAGCATTTCTTGTCTCCACCGGCATAGTCGCTCTGGCCGAGATGGGTGACAAAACCCAACTGCTCGCGCTGATACTTGCCGCTCGTTTTCAACGCCCGTTGCCCATCATTCTGGGCATTCTGGTTGCTACCTTACTGAATCACGCCGCTGCCGGTGCCGTCGGTCATGCCGTTACCCAATTGATTGGTCCGGATTGGCTGCGCTGGATCCTGGGTCTCTCCTTCCTGCTCATGGCGGGCTGGATCCTGATCCCCGATAAAATTGATGAGGAAGAAACCCGGGTAGCTGGTCGCTATGGTGTGTTTGGCGCCACCCTGATTGCCTTCTTCCTCGCCGAGATGGGTGACAAGACCCAGATCGCCACAGTGGCACTGGCGGCTCACTATTCGGCATTTTATGCCGTGGTGGCCGGCACGACAGTCGGCATGCTGATTGCCAACGTCCCGGCTGTGTTCCTCGGTGACAAGATGGCACGCAAGGTGCCGCTCAAGCTGGTGCACGGCATTGCCGCCGCCCTGTTTGCCGTTCTGGGTCTGCTGACCCTGTTCAATGTCGGCGATCTGCTACCGCTCTAAAAAATCAGGGGCTCAACACTGAGCCCCTGACTTCTTGGCGTCGGGCCCCCGCTCAAGCCAGCCGAACCAGCAAGCGTCGTAATTTCTCCAGCAACAACTCGATGTCGGCCGCACTGACATCCAGTGGTGGCCGGAAACGAATACTCCGGGTGCCCGCCCCCAGCAACAGCAGATCTTCCTCATCCAGCGCCATCTGGATGAGTCGACCTTTATCTTCAACCCGATGCAGGCTGAAGCCCTGATACAAGCCCCAGCCCCGAATGTTATACAGCAGCTGTGGCCACTGCTGTGCCAGTTGCTCCAAACCGGCAACCAGTTGCTGAGCCTTATCCGGCACCCCGGCCAGCAGCTGTTCATCGCGGACTATGTGCCACTCCTGGACAAAACGCACCATATCGGCCAGGGTTCCGCCCCAGGTTGAATCGAGCACGCCGACATCCTGCATCGAGCGCTGCATGTAGAGCACCCCATTGCCGAATTTCTTAGCACTGGCAATCGCCTGGGGCGGATACGGCAGGTTAAACAGATCGATCGCGAACACCTTGCCGCACTGCCCACCCGAGGTTTGTACCTCATCCAGCCCCCAATTGATCTGGTAGTGATGACAGAGCCGCGACAGTTCCTGATAGAAACGCGGCGCGGCAATCCGGTGCCCTCCCGCACCCTGCAAGGGTTCGAGGATCAGACCGGCGATCTCGTCCGGATACTGCTGCATCAGGGATTCAATCTGTGACAGACAAGCATCTAGCGCCTGTTCATTCTCGGCGTCAGGCAGGCAGTGATCCCAGGCCGGGAACGGTACCTGCAGATTGCCGGGAATCATGCCCTGATAATCCCGAGTGGCCAGGGGATCATTGGCCAGTTGGGTGATATTCAGGGTAAAGACAGTGCGGCCATGAAACGCCTGATCGAAATAAATGAAGCGCTTGCTACGCGGAGTACGCCCCAGCTCCTGCATCCGTTGCTGATGCAGATTGATGAAGTATTTCAGCATGTTCTCAACGGCTTCGGCGCCGGAGTTGACCACATAGACCTCCACGGGCTGTCCGGCCATACATTCAGGAGTCAATTGGTGCAATAGTTGGTAATACTCCAGACACTCGGCGGTGAGAAAGTCCGGATTGGCCATCTTGTTATTGGCGGCCAATGCCAACCTCGAAACATAATCAGGCTCGTACAGCCGCGGATGGTTATAGCCAATCAGACGGGCACCATATAGACCACACCAATCCATGATGCGATCCCCATCCACAGTCGCCAGCCACACGCCACGGCAGTTGGCCAGATCGACGACAAAGGGTTTGGGTTCGGCAATCACGTACCGGGATAGTTCGGCCAGCATGGCCTGACTCTTGGGTTTGGGATAACTCATAGCGACATCCTGAAAAACAGTATATTGCGCCGTCACAGGCGATATTTTTCACCGATTACCATATCAAGTAGTCATAACAGCACTACAGGCGGCTACCACCGAACGTGATGAATAGCACAGACTGCAAGGCAAATACTGCGCCAATATTCGGAATTACCTGATAGTCACTTGTCAGCCGATGATTTAACCTTTTGGTTACAAGGGGAGTAACTTCAACGCCGACGCGTCGTCAATACAGTGCTGAGCACTCGGCCGTCGGGCAGCAAGATCTGCTGTAAGTGAGACCTTGCCGCAACAGGCAAGGTATCTTCACCGGAAATCCCGAAAGAGCCTGTGCCGTTGCGGTCACAGGCTTTTTTATAAGGAGAAATAGACGATGGAATTACTGGGAACCTGGTGGATGTGGAGCGGCTTTGCCGTCCTTGTCATCACACTACTGCTAGTCGACCTGTTACTGGTCGGTGGCGGCAAGCAACATAAGGTCAGTCTCAAAGAGGCTGCTATCTGGTCACTGGTGTGGATCGCTGTCGCCCTGGCGTTCAATGGCGCCATCTGGTGGTATCTGGATGCCAATGCCGGCCGTGAACTCGCCAACCAGAAGGCGCTGGAGTTTTTCACCGGCTACCTGATCGAGAAAGCCCTGGCGGTGGATAACGTCTTCGTCTGGCTGATGCTGTTCGGTTATTTCGCAGTGCCAGCCGAACTGCAGCGGCGGGTGTTGCTGTACGGGGTACTGGGTGCCATCGTCATGCGCACCGGCATGATTTTCGGCGGCAGCTGGCTCATCAGCCAATTCCACTGGATCCTCTATCTGTTTGGTGCCTTCCTGGTGCTGACGGGCGCCAAGATGCTGTGGATGGCAGATAAAGAGCCGGACTTGGCCAATAACCCGCTGCTGAAATGGCTGCGACGCCACCTCAAGGTCACAGATCACCTGGAAGGGGAGAAATTCTTCGTCATCAGGCAGGGGGTTCGCTACGCCACACCGCTGTTTTTGGTGCTGATCCTGGTGGAAATCAGCGATCTCATCTTCGCAGTCGACAGCATACCGGCGATCTTCGCCATCACCACGGATCCCTTTATCGTGTTGACCTCGAATATCTTCGCCATCATGGGCTTGCGGGCCATGTATTTCCTGCTGGCCGATTTTGCCGATCGCTTCGTGCTGCTGAAATATGGTCTGGCGCTGATCCTGCTGTTCATCGGCACCAAGATGTTGCTGATCGACATCTACAAGATCCCGATTGCAGTTTCACTGGGCGTCGTGGCCGTGATCCTGATTGGTAGCATGCTCCTCAGCCTGCGCTATAGCCGCAAATCGCCGCACGCCTGAACGTCAGCTCCGCATCGGGCGCCCGATGCGAAAACACCTGAATAGACAAAACCCGGCAAATGCCGGGTTTTTTTCATCTGGATTTCAGTCAGGAGTAGCAGCTTGGTCGCCGCAAAACTAGTCGTCCAGCGCCGCCATCAGCGCCGCTTCCAGTTTGCCATTGGAGACACAGCTGGGAACTATCGAGGGTGCCGGAACATGGCTGCCATCCGCTTCCAGGAAGGAGACGCTAGTGGTGCCCTTGATATTCACCGTAGCCACGGTTTTACCCAGACTTTCTGTCAGGATCAGATTGACGTGCAGCGATGGATTTTCAATCGCTACTTTGTTACCACCACTGCCGCAATCCAGATAATCCAGCCCCTGGGCATAATCCGCCTGCTGGGCCGCCAATAAACCGGAGGTACGCTCCTGACTCTGCAGTGGCAATTGCTGATCGGCGAACCAGCGCTCGGCACGAGACCAGACCAGATCAAAGGGCTTGTCGAATTCGGCGGTATTGTTGGTGGCAACCGCTGTCGGCGGCGTATAGCGGTACTGTTCCGAGAGGCCATTGTCGCTGGAGCACGCTGTCATCAGCAACGGGACCCACACCAACGCAGCACGATATTTCATAATCCATCCTTCCATCCATCAAATCAGGGGCAGCCACATAATGCTCAACTAGAGCCAATCTCAGTGGCATATCGACGGTCATTCTACCCGTCGCCCCGCCGGGTGTCAGTTCTGGAGCCTGATCTTCTCTTAGAAGCCTTCCAGTTTGCGCTGATAGGGATAGCTGATGCGATATCCAGGCTCCAATTCCACATGTCCCGCCGCAGGCAGCGTCAGATCCCAGGCCAGGACGCCAGGTTTACCTTCCACCTGTTGCCGGGTCGGCGCCGGGCTGCTGGCCAGTGGTGCCACCTTGACCAACTCATGTCGGGGCACAGGCCAGATGTCCAGCACCGTCAATGGCATCGGCTGCTGGTGTCCACTGACAAACTGATAGCGCCAACGCCGGGTCACAAGTTGCTCCTTGTTCAACACCCCGGTTTCCCCTTGTTCGTCCTGCAGTACGTTGACACTGACCTTGACCGCATCATCGACACCAAAAGCCAACGCCAGCTGACCACCCGCTTCGACTTGCGGTTGGGAGCTGACTCCGAGATAGGCGCCATCCCGGGAGAGTCTCCATTCACCCGCTAACCAGGGAGCCTGGAGGCGATTGGTCAGATCCGCATACAGGTACGCGTGTGGATCGAGCCGTGGCAGGGCCTGCAGACGTTGTGACACCGGCTGCTGTTCCTCGCCCAGAACCACCCGTTGCTGATCCTGATTCGAGGCGATAGTGACAGTTCCGGCAATCTGGTATTCGGCGACGAACTCGCCGGCCTCCAGCGTCGCCAAATTCAGCTGCGCCTCTTCGGCCGGAGCGGGGGATCCGGCGAGCATCACAGCCTCATCCTGCAGCTTGCTGCGTTCGACCATGGCTCCGGCTTGCGCCGCCTTTTGCAGATCTCGGCTCTCATCATGTAAATCAATCCACCAGCTTTCGGCATCCGGTGCCTGGGTGGCTTGCTGGGGGCGACTGGTGGCCAAACGCAGGGCGACCCGATCCCAATTCTCACCCGTTACCTGCTGGACCAGCGCGGCCCGGGTCAGGCTCAGCTGCCCCCGGCGGGTATCCAGCCCGGCCTCATACACAGGTTGCCACCCGGCACCTGGCACCTGATACGTCACCTGGAGTTCAGCTTCGCCACCCGAGCTATGCAGATTGATGGCCAGCGTCCGGCTTTCCCGAGCCTGGCCCTGCAAACGCTGTAACTCCCGAGTGACCTTCTCCAGCTCAACCTGCAGTCCGCGCTGCTGCTGATTGAGTTTGACCCGCGCCAGACCTATGGTGCGCATCCCCTCGCCCAACGCCGTCACTCCCGCTTGCCACTCGCTAGCCGGTAATGGTTTGGCCTGCTCGCCAGGTTTGCCCGGTGCTTGTGCCAGAGCCTGCAAGAAGGATTCCTGCGTGGTCAAGGCCAGGGCCTCGGCTTGCAGGCTCGCTAGCTGATCCTGCAGACTCTGCTGCCGCTCAAGCCACTGCTGAGCCTCCGGCTGCACCAGCTCACTGGCTTGAATATGGCGGATCTCGACGGTGCCAATCTGTAAACCCGCCCCCTGTCCCCGCAGGCGCAAGGAATTCTCATCCAGTCCGGCAGGGAAACCGGTCAGTTGCAAACTGTGGTCGCCGGTGGGCAGCATCACGCGCAGCTGGCGCGTCACAGTCGCCAACCCGGGATGGACGGTAACCGCCTGGACCTGACTGCTGCGGATGAAGGTTTCTGCCTGAACGACGGACATGCCGGCGCATGTCAGGGTCAGAATACTCAAGGACAAAGGTAGGATTCGGGTCATGGCGGCCTCCTGGAAATGAGACCTTACGCTAGCTCCTTTCGAGCCTTAAATCATGGAGCCAGCGCACAGGGTCTAATCAGGCGAAGCAACGTTCGGCCCAACGGGCTAATCCGGCAATGACGCTGCCGAAGTGATCGCCCATCACGATGCGACTTGCACCATAACGTTGCTGTAACCAGCGGTGTATCACTGGCGAGCGGGCCGTGCCACCGGTGACAAAGATCACATCCGGCACCAGGGCGGCCTGCCGCAAGGCTTCATCCGCCAACTCACCAATCTTTTCCAGCAAGGGGTGTGAAACCTCGGCGAAGCGCGTCTGGCTAAAGGGCACGCTGAACTGTTCATCCAGCAAGCAGACGAAGCGCGAGAACTGTTCGGCATCCGTCATCTGGATCTTGGCCTGTTCTGCCTCCCAGACCAGATGATGGGTCTGTTTCTGCTCCCGCACCCAACCCAGACGGGCTAGCAGTCCTGGCTCGCTGGCGTCCAGCATCAATTGCCGGAGCAGGCGCGCCGTGTCCGGCGCATAGAAGCGGCCCTGAGCCTGAACATCGTTGATGGCCATGGCATCCCAGAACAGCTTGCTCGGCATCGGCAGCCCCCGTTTGTTGCTGGAGCTCATGCCGCACAGCGGCATCAGTTCGGCCACGGCGAGCCGGATGTCGAAGTCATTGCCGCCGATCCGCTGGCCGGTATGACCGAGCAAGTCCTGCTCACGGCTACTGGCCCGCGCGCGCTCCGGCCCCATCCGCAGCACAGAGCAGTCCGTGGTGCCACCGCCAATATCCAGCACCAGCACGTTCTGTGACTGCTGCAAACTGGCTTCGTATTCCAGACCAGCCGCCACCGGTTCAAACTGGAACTCCACCTGCCGGAAACCGGCCAGATGCGCCGCATCCATCAGGATAGTGCGCGCCTGGCGGTTGCTCTCCTCACCGCCCAGTCCCTGGAAATTCACTGGCTGACCAATCACCGCATCTTGAATGTTGCCGCCCAAGGCTTGCTCGGCGCGCTGCTTGATGGTGACCATCATGGCCGCCACTATGTCGCGGAATAACTGGATCTGCCCCTCGGACAGGCCCGTGGCCCCGAGAAAGGACTTGGGGGATTTCAGGTAATATCCCTCTTCCGGAGCGGCCAGATAGCGCGCGGTCGCCTCGCGACCCACCAGCAACTGATACTCCAGCCCTTCATCCTCCAGGTTATCCCGCAACCGGCGACCCTTGGCGATCGCCAGTTGACGCTGCTCGGAAAAACGCCCCTGCGTGTGATTCGGCAACTGCTGCAACAACAGATCCGCGATGGCTTCGCGATGGGGGGCAAATAGCGTGGATGGCAGATAACACTCATCCCCCTCGAGCGCGACTCGCCGTACCTGACCCTCGGCCATTACCGCCACAGCACAGTTCGAGGTGCCATAGTCAAAACCAATGCGCATAACCATCCCCAGAGTTCACCCTCGACACCACAATGCCGAGCATTGAAAAGGGGGCGATCCTAACGGAAAGCGCCCCCCTTGCACAGGTCCACCGGCATCAATAGCGCCAACGAAATTCGAGGCGTACCGCGTCTGGTTTCAGGGTAAATTGCAGTTGTTGGGTCTGATCGGGATTCTGGAAGCGCAAGCGCAGACGATGACCATCCAGCCGCATCATCCCGGAGCCCCACTCCCCCTGCCATTTGAATTCAGGACGAGCACGATGGAACAGCCAGCGTGAAGGCTCAAGGCGCAGATTCAAGGCCGCGGGCGTCGTCTGCAGAGCTGGCGTGGTCACCCACGGTGAAGATGACGGACGATATAATTCAAGCGGCAACGATAGTCCTACGCCTGTACCACCTGAAAGCTGCATACCGGAAAGTCGCAGCTCATCCACACAATCAAAGCCACACTCCAGGCGCTCGACCGCATCGGCCGAGAGGCTCGACACTATCAGTATCACCGGGAGCAGGGCACGCATCACTTCGATCCTGAAGAAGGTTCCATACTATGGGTTTAGCAGCTGGCGAGCAGAAACGGCAGGGCCGAGGCATTATATCTTTGTGGCCTCGAAATCAATTCGTGCCTCAACCGTTTACGAAGCTGATTGGGTCCAATTTTATGACATTGAGTTCCCTCACCCGCGCTGCTTTAGCATGGCGATTCCGATAGGGAAATTTGAAAACGCAACCATTTGAACCGACATCACAAATCAGGCAACTACCGGCAACTTTGGAGAGCGACTCTCCCTAGAATAGGAGCCAATTCACATCACCTCAGGGATTGTTCTATGTTCAAGCCGCGCCAACTGGCCTTGCTGACTCTTTCCACTCTGCTGGCCTCCTCTGCCCATGCCGCGCCCATCACGGCGCCCTTATATTTGTCCATCAACAACCAGGCTCCCGGCGAACAGTTGCAACTCAAGGCCCAAGGGAAAGATCTGTACCAGGTCACCACCAGCCTGAAAAAAGGCAGCTATCAGATTCAGGTTGCCGATAAAGGCAAAAGCTGTGGTACCACCTTCGGCCCGGCGAGTAACGCACCACTCCCCTTTGGCAAAGCCAATGCTCTGAACAGCTGCGCCAAGGATCAGCAATTCCAGTTGAAGGTACTCCTGGCGGGTAACTACGACTTCACCCTGGATAACAGCAACCCTGACTCGCCGACTCTGAAGGTGCTGCGCGCCACCAAGGCTGGCAGCTTCAAACGCCAGCCTCCAGCCATGGACTGCATCGCCTGGGACGGTGGTCCTGTGACCGTCAAAGTGGGCCAAACCTGGCCCAACGGCACCACGTTGCGCGATGCTTATTCCGGCCAGACGGCAACCGTCAAGGCAGGCAAGATCACCATGACCCCAGCCGCGGAAAGCGAAGGCATGTTGCTGCTGGAGCCGGTCAAACAAACAGTGCACTCCTTCAGCTGGGATAACGCCACCGTCTACTTCATGCTCACCGACCGCTTCAAGAATGGTGATCCCAGCAATGACAACTCCTTCGGTCGCAAGAAGGACGGTAAAGATGAAATCGGCACCTGGCATGGTGGCGACTTCAAAGGCATCACCGAGAAGCTGGATTACATCAAATCCCTGGGCGTGAACGCCATCTGGATCACCCCCATGGTCGAACAGGTCCATGGTTTCATCGGTGGTGGCGAGAATGGCACCTTCCCTTTCTATTCCTATCACGGCTACTGGGCACTGGATTTCACCAAGATAGATCCGAACTACGGTGACGAGGCGGCTCTGCAATCCATGGTGGATGAGGCTCACAAGCGCGGCATCCGGGTATTGCTGGACGTGGTCATGAATCATGCCGGTTACGCCACTCTGGCCGATCTGCAGGATGTAGGCCCGCAGGGTGTGGTCACCAACCAACAGGAACTACCCGCTCGCTGGTCCGACTGGACACCGAAGGGACTGTATGGCAACTGGCATGGCTCCTCACAGAATGTGAATTACCTGTCGACCGAGTGGTCCAAGTGGTGGGGTCCGGATTGGGTACGCGCCACCATGCCTGGCTACCAGACTCCGGGCAACGACGATGTCACCGGCGCGGTCGGTGGCCTGCCCGACTTCCTGACCGAATCCACCAAGGCGGTGGATCTGCCGCAGTTCCTCAAGGACAAAAAAGATACCAATGCCAAGCCATTACCGAATGCCACCGTGGTCGACTACCTGGTCAAATGGCATACCGACTGGGTACGCAAGTTCGGTATCGACGGCTTCCGCGGTGATACCGTCAAGCATCTGGAACCAGCCGCCTGGCAGAAGCTGAAAGTGGAAGCGACAGAGGCCCTCAAGGAGTGGAAAGCCAACAACCCGAGCAAGAAACTGGATGATCTGCCCTTCTTCATGGTCGGTGAAGTCTGGGATCATGGCATGAACAAGGATCTCTGGTTCGACAATGGCTTCGATTCCATCATCAACTTCGACTACCAACGTGACGCCCTCAACAATGCCCAGTGCATGACGACGGCCGAGCCAACCTATGTGAAGTATGCCAAGACCATCAATACCGATCCGGACTTCAACGTGTTGAGCTACATCTCGTCCCACGATACCAAGCTGTTCTTCGGGGATTATGAAGATGCTGCCTTGCAACGTCGGGTCGCCAACAGCTTTATGTTGTTGCCGGGTGGCGTGCAAATCTACTACGGCGATGAATCCGGCCGCGGTCTGATGAAGAATGATGGCGTCTTCGACCAGGCGGTACGTTCCGATATGAACTGGAGTGAACTGGCCAGCGGAGAGAAAGCAGAGCTGGTGAAACACTGGCAAAAACTGGGTGAATTCCGCAGCAATCACCCGGCCGTCGCCGCAGGTAGCCATAAAAAGCTCAGCGACAAGCCTTATACCTTCGTCCGGCAAAAAGGTGATGACAAGGTGATGGTGGTATTTGCTGGCCGCAAGAGCTAAGCATTCCTCCTAGACCTGGTGTAACTCACACCAACAAAAAGCCAGTCAATCGACTGGCTTTTTTTTATTTCCTGTTCCGAGCTCCACCTCTAGGGCTGATCTTTTTTCCGCGCCTGCAGGGCCGCACTCTGGGCCTGAGCCGCCTTGAACAACTGCTCACGCAGCTCCAGCATGGTGAAAAAACCGAACAACAGCACAGAGATATAGTGTTTCGCGGTCAGCGGGATCAGATCCTTGGCAATCAAGGTCAACAATGCCGCCTGTATGCCATGCACCAACAACATCAGCACGGCAAACGCCGGGATCAGGGTACTGATTTTACCGGGCAGCGGATGGATGAAAGTGAAATAGACAGCGCCGACCCAGAAACCAAGCACGATCAGCTTGGCCAACCACAATACAATCTTCATGGTGCAACACTCTCCCGTTGGTAAAGCTGATAACACACTTGTCCGGCCTGCTTATCTTTCAACAAGCGCCAATTGGTTGGCAGCTGCGGCGCCACGCCTTCACGTTCACGCTCGATATAAATCAGCGCCTCATCGCTCAACCAGCCTCCCTGCTCCAGGCGCTGACAGACAGTGTCCAGCAGATCCCGGCGAAAAGGTGGATCCAGAAAAATGATGTCAAAAGGCTCAGCAGAACCAGCCAGCATCGACAAGGCATCCCGCTGGATAATGGTCGCCTGCTGACTCTGTAGCGTCGACAGATTCTTGCTCAACTGCTGGGCGGCGCCCTTATCCATCTCCACCATGGTGACATGGCGAGCATAGCGAGAGAGTGCTTCAAATCCCAGACTGCCACTGCCGGCAAACAAGTCGAGACAACGGCTGTCGCGCACCTCGGCGGCTAACCAGTTGAACAGGGTCTCCTTGATGCGATCCGTGGTCGGGCGCAGACCTTCGACTTCACGCACGGGGAGTTTGCGGCCTTTCCATTGACCACTGATCAGGCGGATAAAGCCACTGCGACCACTCCCGCTTTGGGGGCGAGGGGCAGGCTTGGGGTTGCTTCGGGGCATGGCGTTTCTTCACCGGAATATAGTGATAGTATAGGCGTCTATTTTTCCATCCTATACCGACCAAGGGGCCGCCATTCTAGCAGCCCCACTGTGAGTGAGTAAGTTGTAATGGCAAAGAAAGGTTTCCTCTCGTGGCTAGGTCTCGGCCGTTCGGCCAATGAAGCAGCATCCCCCATCGACGCAGCGCCCGAGGCGGCCGAGCTCGATCCATCGCTAGCACCTGCGGTTGATGAATCAATCGCCAGCGCTAGTGCAGAAGCAATCCAGGATGCAGAGCCGTTTATCGCCGAGGAAACCGAGCCGCAGCCTGAAGTCGAAGTCGAAGTCGAAGTCGAAGTCGAAGTCGAAGTCGAAGTCGAAGTCGAAGCCAGCACTCTGTTCGATGCCGAACCTGAAGCACAGCAGTTTAGTGTTGAAGAGACAGTAGCCCTGCATCCCGAAACACAGGACAAACCGAAAACTTCGGGCTTCTTTGGCCGCCTGGTGCAGGGGCTGATGCGCACCCGGGAAAATATCGGCGCTGGCTTCCTCGCCCTATTTCGCGGCAAGAAACTGGATGACGAGCTGTTCGAGGAGTTGGAAACCCAGCTACTGACCGCCGATTTAGGTGTCGAGACCGCATCACGCATCATCCGGAATCTGACAGAACAAGCCTCGTTCCGCCAACTCAAGGATGCAGAAGCGCTCTACGACCTGTTGAAACAGGAAATGGCCGACATTCTCAAGCCAGTCGATCAGCCGCTGGTCATCGACGGCAGCAAACGTCCTCACGTCATCCTGATGGTCGGGGTCAATGGCGTCGGCAAAACGACCACCATCGGCAAGTTGGCCAAGCGCTTCCAGCAGGAAGGTAAATCCGTGATGCTGGCGGCAGGGGATACCTTCCGTGCCGCTGCAGTCGAGCAGTTGCAGGTGTGGGGACAACGTAATCAGATACCTGTCATTGCCCAACACACAGGAGCGGACTCGGCGTCGGTGATTTTTGATGCCCTCCAGGCTGCGCGCGCCCGGAACGTGGATGTGCTGATCGCCGACACAGCTGGCCGTTTACAGAACAAGGCTCATCTGATGGAAGAGCTGAAGAAAATTGTCCGGGTGATGAAGAAGCTGGATGCAGAAGCACCTCATGAAGTGATGCTGACACTGGATGCCGGTACCGGACAGAATGCGCTCAGCCAGGCGAAATTATTTGATGAAGCCGTCGGTATCACCGGGATCACCCTGACCAAACTGGACGGCACGGCCAAGGGCGGCATCATCTTCGCCGTCGCCGACAAGTTCGGCATACCAATCCGCTACATCGGCGTGGGCGAAAGCATTGAAGATTTACGCCCGTTCCAGGCCGATGATTTTATCGAAGCACTGTTTAGCCGGGAATCAAACTAGCCCATGATTCGTTTCGAACAGGTCAGCAAGCATTATCCGGGTGGACATCAAGCCCTGCAAAAGATTAGTTTTCATCTGCAGAAGGGCGAAATGGCATTCCTCACCGGCCACTCCGGTGCCGGGAAAAGTACCCTGTTGAAGTTGATAGGTGTCATGGAGCGCCCCACCGCCGGCCGCATCAGCTTCCATGGCCATGATGTCAGCCGCATCTCCCGCGGCGACATCCCCTATATTCGCCGCCAGATTGGCATGATCTTTCAGGATCATCGCCTGCTGATGGATCGGACCGTATACGACAACGTGGCCTTGCCGCTGATCATCGATGGCTTCACCCCTGCCGAGGCACAAAAACGCGTCTCGGCTGCACTGGACAAGGTCGGCCTCCATGACAAGTCCGGTTATCTGCCGCTGATGCTCTCCGGCGGTGAACAGCAACGGGTCGGTATCGCTCGGGCTATCGTGAATACCCCTCCCCTGTTATTGGCAGATGAACCTACCGGTAACCTGGATGCGCAACTGGCAGCCGACATCATGCAGCTATTTGCCGAGTTCAATGACGTTGGCGTCACAGTGCTGATTGCCTCCCATGATCAGGGGCTGATCCGCGCCAGTGGCTGCCGCACGCTAACCCTTCACGAGGGGCGTTTGATGGATGACCATGTCACCGGAGGTCACGATGAAGCGTAAACGTCATACCTCGAACCTATCCCGTACCCTGTCGCTGTTTTTCTATCATCATCTGCAAGAGGCACGTAGAGCCGTCGCCGGGATCTGGTTTGCCCCTCTGACCTCCTTGATGACGATTGCCGTGATCGGCATTAGCCTGGCACTACCGGCAACCCTCTACCTGGTACTGAAGAACGCGGAACTCGTCAGCCAGCAGTGGCAGAGCGGCACCCAGATCACCCTCTATCTGCATAAGGCCAGCAACGACAACGCCGCCTTGACCTTGAGTGAGCGCATTAAAGCCCTGCCGGAAGTTGCCAGCGTCCGCTACATATCGCCAACACAGGCAATGACCGAGTTTGGCGCCTTGTCAGGCTTCAGTGGCGCCATGGACTACCTAAGCGACAACCCCTTGCCTCCAGTGCTAGAGGTGACGCCTCAGCCACAGTTTCGAACTGCCCAGGGGGCTCGGGAGTTATTGGCCAAACTAACTCAGGAGGCGGAAGTCGAACAGGGCAAGCTGGATATGCAATGGCTGGAGCGATTGGATGGCATCGTCAATCTGCTACGGCATTCCATTCAGGGGATCGCCGCTTTACTGCTACTCGGCGTCGTGCTGACAGTGGCTAATACCCTGCGCTTGAATATTCTCGGCCGTCGGGCCGAGATTGAAGTCATGAAATTGGTGGGCGCGACCGATAGCTTCATCTATCGCCCCTATCTGTATCTCGGCCTCTGGTATGGCTTTATCGGTGGCTTACTGGCTTGGTGGCTGTGTGAGGTGCTCATGCTCTGGAGTGAAAGCGTGGTCGTTGAGCTGGCATCGTTATACGAAAGTTCGTTCCGCCTGGCGGGTTTGACGGCAGACGAAGGCTTGAGTCTGCTTGGACTCAGCGTGTTACTGGGCATAGGCGCTGCCTGGTTTTCGGTCTATCGCCACATCCGGGAAATTGAGCCCGGTTAGATTTTTGAAATCAGGACCGGTCACGAGTGTGAGACAGGCACGATCTGTGATTATTTTTGCGGAACTTTTCTGTAATTCTGACACTCTGAGTATTGAGGGTTAGATCCGGGCCGATGGTTACATGCTGTCAACTCGGAGGGCATGTTTGACGGGCTAGATTCGTGCATTCACCGACATGCTTTTTTTCAGGGGGAAACTTGAAAGTTTCCCCCTTTTTTATGTATATAAGGTGGTCGTGGCGGTGGATCCAAGCGTTTATCGCCGCCAAGCGGTGTGATACAGTCCGCAGGAACAGATAAGAGGTTAACGATGACTACAGCTATTCAACAATCCATGTTTCTTGTTCCCCAGGGCAGCCTGGAGGGATACATTCAGGCGGTGAACAGCATTCCGGTGCTGACGGCTGATGAGGAACGTGAACTGGCAGAACGCTTGCAGCAGCAAGGCGATCTTGAGGCTGCGCGTCTATTGGTTATGTCCCATCTGCGCTTTGTGGTTCATATCGCCCGTAGCTATGCCGGCTACGGTTTGCCGCAAGCTGACCTGGTTCAGGAGGGCAATATCGGCCTGATGAAGGCGGTTAAGCGCTTCGATCCGGGTGTCGGCGTTCGCCTAGTCTCCTTTGCCGTGCACTGGATTAAATCCGAAATTCACGAATTTGTGCTGCGAAACTGGCGCATGGTTAAAGTGGCGACCACCAAGGCGCAGCGGAAACTATTTTTTAACCTGCGTAAATCTAAAAAGCATCTAGGCTGGTTCAGCGGCGAAGAGATCCGTGCGGTGGCTGATGACTTGGGCGTCACGCCACAAGAGGTGGTCGAAATGGAAGCGCGCATGAGCGGCCATGACGTGGCCTATGATGGCTATGACGATGATGATGGCGAGGGTGTCGCCTATGCCCCAATTCATTATCTGGAGGATAAAAACTCGGATCTAGCCGCCACCTTTGAAAGTGATAACTGGGAACACCACGCTGAAAACAAGCTGGGACAAGCGTTGTTGCGTCTTGACGAGCGCAGCCAGCATATCGTCAAACGTCGCTGGCTAGATGAAAGCAAAGCCACGCTGCAGGAGCTTGCCGACCACTATGCCGTTTCGGCAGAACGTATTCGCCAGCTGGAAAAGAATGCGCTAAAACGCTTGAAGGAAGCCCTCGAAGGCTAACGCAGATCCTCATTTTTATACTGATACCGGCCTTAGAGCCGGTATTTTTTTGCAGCTTTTTTGCCAACTGACTGACGCGAAAGGGATAACGCTTCACAAGGAGTCATGAGACTTGCAAAACAATAGCGGAAAACACAAAAACAAAAAGCCGGGGTAATCCCCGGCTTTTCATAAGAGAAGAGTAAATTACTCTTCTACGCTGACAGCCTCAGCGGCTGCAGGGCGACCTACTAGCTCAATATAAGCCATAGGAGCCTTGTCACCGGCACGCAGACCACACTTGAGAATGCGGGTGTAACCACCAGCACGCTCCAGGTAGCGCGGACCCAACTCGGTGAACAGCTTGCCAACAACTTCGCTATCGCGAGTGCGGGCAAATGCCAGACGACGGTTAGCAACACTGTCAATCTTGGCGAGTGTAATCAGAGGTTCAACTACACGACGCAGCTCTTTTGCCTTAGGCAGAGTCGTCTTGATGATTTCATGACGAACCAGGGAGCTGGCCATGTTGCGAAACATAGCCTGACGATGGCTGCTGTTCCGGTTCAGTTGACGACCACTCATACGATGGCGCATGACCTTATCCTTCTAACTTAATCTGTGAGACCCGTAATCTGGATTACTCATCAGCGAGGCTGGCGGGCGGCCAATTCTCGAGGCGCATGCCCAGAGAAAGACCACGGGAGGCCAAGACGTCCTTGATTTCGGTCAGGGACTTCTTACCGAGGTTCGGAGTCTTGAGAAGCTCGACTTCGGTACGCTGCACCAGATCACCAATGTAATGGATGGCTTCAGCCTTCAGACAGTTCGCAGAACGAACAGTCAATTCCAGATCGTCGACAGGACGCAGCAGGATCGGATCAAACTCCGGCTTCTCTTCCTTCTTCTCGGGCACGCTGACATCACGCAGGTCCACGAAGGCTTCCAATTGCTCAGCCAGAATAGTGGCTGCGCGACGGATTGCTTCTTCAGGATCCAGTGTGCCGTTGGTCTCCATATCGATAACCAACTTGTCCAGGTCAGTACGCTGCTCAACACGTGCAGCTTCAACATTGTAAGCAATGCGAACTACAGGACTGAACGCGGCATCCAGCAGAAGACGACCAATTGGACGTTCTTCATCATCGCTGTGTACGCGAGCAGATGCAGGTACATAACCACGGCCACGCTGCACCTTAAGACGCATGCTGATTTCAGCATGGGCGCCAGTCAGGTGGCAAATCACGTGATTCGGGTTGAGAATAACGACGTCATCACCATGAATGACGTCGCCTGCAGTAACAGGGCCCGCACCAGACTTGGTCAAAGATAGGGTAACCTCATCCTTGCCTTCCAAGCGCACCGCAATGCCTTTCAGGTTGAGCAGGATCTCAAGGATATCCTCCTGTACACCTTCCTTGCTGCTGTACTCATGCAGTACGCCGTCGATCTCGACCTCCGTGACTGCACAACCCGGCATGGAAGAAAGGAGAATGCGGCGCAGCGCATTGCCCAGGGTGTGACCAAAACCACGTTCCAGCGGCTCAAGCGTCACTTTCGCGTGAGTCTGACTCAGTTGTTCAATATCAACGAGGCGTGGCTTAAGAAAATCTGTTACAGAACCCAGCATTATGTCCTCTCTTAGAAGCTAGCCTTACTTGGAGTAAAGCTCGACGATCAGCTGTTCATTAATGTCAGCGGACAGATCAGAACGTTCAGGCAGACGCTTGTAAACGCCTTCCATCTTATCTGCGTCAACTTCAACCCAAGTCGGCTTTTCACGCTGCGTAGACAAGTCCAGAGCGGCCTTGATACGAGCTTGTTTTTTCGCCTTCTCGCGAACAGTGATAACGTCTTCAGGAGAAACCTGGTAAGAAGGAATGTTAACAACGCGACCATTAACAACAATGGCTTTGTGGCTTACCAATTGACGACATTCGGCACGAGTAGCACCAAAGCCCATACGGTAAACGACGTTGTCCAAACGACCTTCCAGCAGCTGCAACAGGTTTTCGCCGGTATTACCCTTCTGACGGGCAGCTTCGCGATAATACGTGCGGAACTGCTTCTCCAGAATGCCGTAAATACGACGTACTTTCTGCTTCTCACGCAGCTGAACACCGTAGTCAGACAGACGCGGCTTGCGCGCACCATGTTGACCAGGCGCTGTATCAATTTTGCACTTTGAGTCAATCGCGCGAACGCCTGACTTCAGGAACAGGTCAGTGCCCTCACGACGGCTAAGCTTAAGCTTAGGACCGATATATCTTGCCATGTTCTTTCTCCAACAATCCTATACCAAGAGGCTCAGTTACACGCGGCGCTTCTTGGGAGGACGACAACCGTTATGCGGGATCGGAGTCACATCTGTGATGTTAGTAATGCGGAAACCAGCCGCATTCAGAGCACGGATTGACGACTCACGGCCAGGACCAGGGCCCTTCACCATGACTTCCAGGTTCTTAACGCCATACTCTTTGGCAATTTCGCCAGCACGTTCGGCAGCTACCTGAGCAGCGAACGGAGTAGACTTACGAGAACCACGGAAACCAGAACCACCTGCAGTAGCCCATGAAAGAGCATTACCTTGACGGTCAGTAATGGTTACGATCGTGTTGTTAAAAGATGCATGAACGTGAGCGATACCATCGCTTACTTGCTTTCTAACGCGCTTGCGAGCACGAGTCGGAGCTTTAGCCATTTTCTACACCTTCCCGCTACTTCTTAATCGGCTTACGAGGACCCTTACGGGTACGCGCGTTAGTTTTGGTGCGCTGTCCACGAACCGGCAAGCCACGACGGTGGCGCAGACCACGGTAGCAACCGAGATCCATCAAGCGTTTGATGTTCATGGAAATTTCACGACGCAGGTCACCTTCAACAGTAAACTTGGCAACTTGCTCGCGCAGTTTTTCGATCTGAGCTTCGTCCAGATCTTTGATCTTCACATCCTCGGCAATACCTGCATCTGCGCAAATTGATTTTGCGCGGGTATTACCAATGCCATAAATCGCAGTCAAAGCGATGACTGCATGCTTATGGTCAGGAATGTTAATGCCAGCGATACGGGCCACTATCCCACTCCTAAAGCTGAATATATTGTTGACCGCCATAAAGCCCGTTCCGGATACATGGCGGCCGTCATAGTGCACAACAAAGTTGGCTGGCTAATTTAGCCAGCCTAACTTTTTTTTTCAAGTACCAACCGTAAATTTATTAGCCTTGACGCTGTTTATGCTTAGGCTCGCTGCAGATCACACGCACCACACCGTGACGCTTGATGATCTTGCAGTTACGGCAGATGGCCTTAACGGAAGCACGTACTTTCATTGCTTAACTCCGCGTAACTGTGAAACCACTCTTATCGGCCGTAGCCTTTAAGATTGGCTTTTCTCAGAACATCACCATATTGATGAGACATCATATGGGTTTGTACCTGAGCCATGAAGTCCATGATAACCACGACAATAATCAGCAGCGAGGTGCCACCGAAATAGAACTGTACGTTCCACATCGTCATCAGGAACTGGGGTACGAGACAGATAAAGGTAATGTATAGAGCGCCTGCCAATGTCAGACGAGTCATCACTTTATCAATAAACCTCGCAGTCTGTTCGCCCGGGCGAATACCGGGAATAAACGCACCACTCTTCTTCAAGTTATCAGCTGTTTCGCGTGGATTAAACACCAACGCAGTATAGAAGAAACTAAAGAAAATGATGGCCGCAGCATACAGCAATTCATAGAGTGGTTGACCTGGTTGCAAGGTCATGGAGACTTCTTGCAGCAAGTTGGCTACCCATGAGTTACCCTGCCCGAACCAGGACGCTATGGTCCCCGGGAACAGGATAATGCTGGATGCGAAAATCGCAGGAATAACACCGGCCATGTTGAGTTTCAGCGGCAAGTGAGTGCTTTGCGCAGCAAACACCCGATTACCCTGTTGACGTTTGGCATAGTTGACAACAATACGACGCTGCCCACGCTCCACAAACACCACAAAGTAGGTGACCGCAAACACAATCACCGCTAATAACAACAATAACAGGATGTGCAATTCGCCTTGACGCGCCTGCTCAGCCGTAGCGCCGATCGCATGCGGCAGACCCGCAATGATACCCGTGAAGATAATCAACGAGATACCATTACCGATACCGCGCTCGGTAATCTGCTCACCTAACCACATCAGGAACATGGTACCAGTGACCAGACTGACCACAGCCGTGAAATAGAAGCCGAAGCCCGGGTTTGCAACCAGGCCTTGCATCATATTTGGTAGACCGGTGGCGATACCGAATGCCTGAACTGTACCCAACAACAAGGTGCCATAGCGGGTGTACTGGCTAATCTTGCGACGACCAGTTTCCCCTTCCTTCTTCAACTCAGCCAAGGCCGGATGAATCACCGTCAACAGCTGGATGATGATCGATGCCGAAATGTACGGCATGATCCCCAGAGCTAAGATGGAGGCACGGGACAGGGCGCCACCACTGAACATGTTAAACAGTTCAATGATGGTCCCCTTTTGTTGCTGGAACAATTCAGCAAGTACGGCGGCATCAATCCCAGGAATCGGCACATAGGAGCCGGCACGGAACACAATGATGGCACCGAGCACGAACAGCAGTCTGCTCTTCAGCTCGCTGAGACCACCTTGTGCACCCTTTACATCTAATCCTGGTTTCTTAGCCATGTACTTATTATTCCTCGATCTTGCCGCCTGCGGCTTCGATGGCTGCACGTGCACCCTTGGTGACGCTCAGACCACGTACGGTTACCGGACGCTCGATTTTGCCAGAAAGCACGACTTTAGCAAACTCGATGTTCTTGGTGATAACACCAGCTTGCTTCAGGGTGTTCAGGTCAACTACGTCACCTTCAACGGCTGCGATTTCGTGCAGGCGGACTTCAGAAGTCACAGCACCTTTACGAGAATAGAAACCGAACTTCGGCAGACGGATCTTCAACGGCATTTGACCGCCTTCAAATCCGGCGCGAGTGCCACCGCTCTTACGAGAGCCGGCACCCTTATGACCACGACCAGAGGTCTTGCCCAGGCCAGAACCGATACCACGGCCCCGACGCTTCTTTTCAGGCTTAGAACCAGCGGCCGGAGAAAGAGTGTTTAAACGCATGGATTACTCCTCCACCTTCACCATGTAGAAAACCTGGTTGATCATACCGCGGACGCATGGAGTATCTTCCAGCTCAACGGTGTGACCAATGCGACGCAGGCCCAGGCCACGCAGAGATGCTTTGTGCTTCGGCAGACGACCGATCGCACTGCGAGTCTGAGTTACTTTTACAGTTTTATTAGCCATGGCGCATTATCCCAGAATTTCATCGACTCTGAGGCCACGCTTCGCAGCGACTTGCTCAGGTGACTTCATGTGAGCCAGAGCGTCGATGGTAGCGCGAACCACGTTCATCGGGTTGGTGGAGCCGTAGGTCTTAGCCAACACGTTATGTACGCCAGCCACTTCCAGTACTGCACGCATCGCGCCACCGGCGATGATACCAGTACCTTGTGAGGCAGGCTTCATGAACACGTTGGAACCAGCGTGGGTACCGTTCACCGCGTGGTGCAGGGTACCTGAATTCAGCTCAACCTTGGTCAGGTTGCGACGAGCTTGTTCCATTGCCTTTTGAATGGCAGCAGGAACTTCACGCGCTTTACCGTAACCGAAACCTACACGGCCGTTACCATCACCCACAACAGTCAGAGCTGTGAAGGAGAAAATACGACCACCCTTAACTACTTTAGATACACGGTTAACTGCGACGAGCTTCTCTTGCAGATCACCGGCTTGAGTTTCGACTTTAGACATTTTCGACCCCTACCTTAGAACTGAAGACCGGCTTCACGCGCTGCTGTAGCCAGAGCGGCTACACGGCCGTGGTATTGGAAACCAGAACGGTCGAAGGAAATGGTGGTGACACCCTTTGCCAACGCACGTTCAGCGATTGCCTTACCCACAACGGCAGCGGCATCAGCGTTACCAGTGTACTTAACTTGCTCAGCGATGGCCTTCTCTACAGTAGAGGCAGAGGCCAACACTTCGGAACCGTTCGGTGCGATAACCTGCGCATAGATATGGCGCGGAGTACGGTGAACCACCAGACGAGTCGCACCCAGTTCCTGCATCTTCTTGCGTGCTTTAGTAGCACGACGGAGACGAGCTGCTTTCTTGTCCATAGTGTTACCTTACTTCTTCTTAGCTTCTTTAGTACGTACGACTTCATTGGCGTAACGTACACCCTTGCCCTTGTAAGGCTCTGGACGACGGTAAGCACGGATGTCCGCAGCTACCTGGCCCAACAGCGCCTTATCAGCACTCTTCAGAACGATTTCAGTCTGAGTCGGGCATTCAGCAGTAACGCCTTCCGGCAGTTCGTGCTCGACCGGGTGAGAGAAGCCCAGAGAGAGGCCGACTGTCTTGCCCTTAGCTTGGGCACGATAGCCTACGCCTACCAGCTGGAGCTTGCGCTCGAAGCCAGCGGTAACACCAATTACCATATTGTTCACCAGGGCACGAGCAGTACCGGCCTGAGCATCAGCACCAACGACACCGTCGATTGGGGCAAACTTCAGGACGTTCTCTTCCTTGGTGATAACAACAGCGGCATTGATAGAACGCTTCAGAGTACCGTTCTTGCCTTTAACACTAATTTCCTGGCCATTTAGAATTACTTCTACGCCGGCAGGAATCGCGACGGGTGCCTTAGCAACACGAGACATTTTCCTACCTCCTTAGGCTACGTAGCAGATGATCTCACCGCCCATGCCAGCCTTACGGGCAGCACGGTCAGTCATCACACCTTTTGACGTGGAGACGACGGCGATACCCAGACCATTCATGATCTTTGGCAGTTCGCCACGCTTCTTGTAAATACGCAGACCAGGACGGCTAACGCGCTGAATCAGCTCGACAACCGGCTTGCCTTGGAAATACTTCAATTCAACTTCGAGTTCGGCCTTTACGTCACCGTTAACTTTGTAGTCAGCGATGTAACCTTCTTCTTTCAGCAGTTGGGCAATTGCCACTTTCTGCTTGGAAGAAGGCATAGCAACCGAAACTTTCGCTGCGGCCTGACCGTTACGAATGCGGGTCAGCATGTCCGCGATCGGATCTTGCATGCTCATTTGTCTTACTCCCGTGATCGATTACCAGCTAGCCTTCTTCAGGCCAGGAATTTCGCCCTTCATCATGTGCTCACGCACTTTGATGCGGCACAGACCAAACTTGCGCAGGTATCCGTGCGGACGACCAGTGATGTTGCAACGATTACGTTGACGAATCGGACTGGAATCACGAGGCAGTTGTTGCAACTTGAGCACAGCTTCCCAACGCGCTTCATCAGATGTAGCTACGTTGGAGATGATCGCCTTCAGTGCAGAACGCTTCTCGAAGAACTTCTCGACCAGTTTGGCACGCTTTACTTCACGTGCTTTCATGGAAAGTTTTGCCATAACCCTACACCTTACTTACGGAATGGGAAGCTAAAGGCAGCCAGCAGAGCTCGGCCTTCCTCGTCGGACTTCGCAGAGGTCGTGATAGTGATATCCAGACCGCGAACCTTGTCGACCTTGTCGTAGTCGATTTCGGGGAAGATGATTTGCTCACGTACGCCCATGGAGTAGTTACCACGACCGTCAAATGACTTCGGGCTTACACCACGGAAGTCACGAATACGGGGCATAGCGATGCAAATCAAACGCTCCAGGAACTCCCACATACGCTCGCCGCGCAGGGTTACTTTACAACCGATCGGGTAGCCTTCACGGATCTTGAAGCCAGCAACGGACTTGCGAGCTTTGGTGATCAGCGGCTTTTGACCAGAAAGAGCAGCCAAATCAGCAACTGCGTTTTCCAGAATTTTCTTATCCGCCAAGGCCTCACCGACACCCATATTCAGGGTGATCTTTTCGATCCGAGGGACTTGCATGACAGTCTGGTAGCCGAACTGAGTCATCAGCTCCTTGGCTACTTTTTGTCTGTAAACATCATGCAGTTTCGCCATCGTTAAACTCCAATTACTTTACAAGTTCACCATTGGATTTGAAGAAGCGAACTTTCTTGCCATCTTCAATCCGGAAACCAACACGATCCGCCTTGCCAGAGGCAGGGTTGAAGATCGCAACGTTGGATACGTTAATCGGGGATTCTTTGCTAACGATACCGCCAGCAGTGCCCAGAGCCGGAACCGGCTTCTGATGCTTCTTCACCAAGTTAACGCCTTCTACTACTACTTTGCCGTGCTGAACCAGGACTTGAGTGACCTTGCCACGCTTGCCCTTGTCTTTACCGGTCAAAACAATTACTTCGTCTTCACGACGGATTTTAGCTGCCATGTTTCTCGACTCCTTACAGTACTTCAGGGGCCAGGGACACGATCTTCATGAACTTTTCAGTACGCAGTTCACGAGTCACTGGGCCGAAGATGCGAGTACCGATCGGCTGATGGTTGTTGTTCAACAGCACAGCCGCGTTGCGGTCGAAACGGATGACAGAGCCATCCTGACGGCGAACGCCTTTTCTGGTGCGCACGACCACCGCATTTACTACATCACCCTTCTTCACTTTACCGCGAGGAATCGCTTCCTTAATGGAAACTTTGATGATGTCGCCGATACCGGCGTAGCGGCGGTGCGAACCACCAAGAACCTTAATACACATTACGCTGCGAGCGCCGGAGTTGTCGGCGACGTCCAGCATACTTTGCATTTGGATCATGTGAGTGCTCCGCTTTACTTTACTACTGATCCCTTTCGGGACTGGCTGCCCACTAAAGGCGCGGCATAATACCACAGCCGATCCGCGATTGGTAGTTGAAAAAAAGAACGGCCCGGGAAGGGCCGTTCCTATCAGGCGAAGGCCTTAGGCCTTCTCAACGACAGCAACCAGGGTCCAGGACTTAGTCTTGGACAACGGGCGGCACTCGCGGATTTCCACGAGGTCACCAGTTTTGCACTCGTTGTTTTCGTCATGTACGTGCAGCTTGGTGGTACGCACGATAATCTTCCCGTAGATCGGGTGTTTTACCTTGCGCTCGATAGCAACGGTGATGGACTTGTCCATCTTGTCGCTAACGACACGGCCTTGCAGAGTACGGATTTTATCGGTCATTTACGCACCCGCCTTCTCGTTCAGAACAGTCTTGACGCGAGCGATGTCGCGACGTACCAGTTTCAGAGTATGAGTCTGAGACAGTTGACCAGTGCTGGCTTGAATACGCAGGTTGAACTGCTCACGCAGCAGACCGATCAGTTCAGCCTTCAGCTCTTCTACGCTCTTTTGGCGAAGATCTTGTGCTTTCATCACATTACCGTCCGAGTTACGAAAGTGGTCTTAACTGACAGTTTAGCGGCCGCCAGGGCGAACGCTTCACGAGCCAGGGCTTCAGGCACACCGTCCATCTCGTACAGGACCTTACCAGGCTGGATCAGGGCGACCCAATACTCCACGTTACCCTTACCTTTACCCATACGAACTTCGAGGGGCTTTTCAGTAATTGGCTTGTCCGGGAATACACGGATCCAGATCTTACCTTGACGCTTCACAGCACGAGTCATGGCACGACGAGCTGCTTCGATCTGACGAGCAGTCAGTTGACCGCGAGTTATCGCCTTCAGACCAAAGGAACCGAAAGAAACTTCGTTACCGGCATTCGCCAGACCACGGTTACGGCCCTTGTGGACTTTACGGAATTTTGTACGCTTAGGTTGCAACATTTACCGAATCTCCTTACTTACCGCGAGGCTTGCGCTTCGGCTTGGCAGGAGCCGGCTCTTGTTGAGCGGCTGCTGCGGCTGCGTTAACAGCTGCGATGCCACCCAGAACCTCGCCCTTGAAGATCCAAACCTTGACGCCGATGACGCCGTAGGTGGTATGTGCTTCAGAGGTAGCGTAGTCGATGTCAGCACGCAGAGTGTGCAGGGGCACGCGACCTTCACGGTACCATTCGGTACGCGCGATTTCGGCGCCGCCCAGACGGCCGCTAACTTCTACCTTGATACCCTTGGCACCCAGACGCATGGCGTTCTGTACCGCGCGCTTCATGGCACGACGGAACATAACACGGCGCTCGAGCTGGGAGCTGATGCTATCAGCAACCAGTTTGCTATCGAGTTCAGGCTTACGCACTTCGGAAATGTTGATCTGTGCAGGTACGCCAGTGATCTTGGCAATGTACTTGCGCAGCTTCTCAACGTCTTCACCTTTCTTACCGATCACGATACCCGGACGAGCAGTGTGAATAGTCACACGAATACTCTTGGCCGGACGCTCGATCACAATACGAGACACAGACGCAGCCTTCAGTTCCTTAGTCAGGTACTGACGGACTTTAAAATCGCCGTGCAGGTTGTCTGCGAAGTCTTTAGTACTCGCAAACCAAGTCGAATTGAAAGCCTTGGTGATTCCTAAGCGAATACCATTAGGATGTACTTTCTGACCCATTGCTTATCTCCTAGCCTCTTAGCGGTCGGACACTACCACAGTGATGTGGGAGGTACGCTTCAGGATACGGTCCGCGCGGCCTTTGGCACGTGGACGAATGCGTTTCATGGATGGACCTTCGTCAACCATGATAGTGGCAACCTTCAGCGTGTCGATGTCTGCACCTTCATTGTGCTCGGCATTTGCAATGGCAGATTCCAGTACCTTCTTAACCAGTACAGCCGCTTTACGCGGGCTGAAGGTCAGCAGGTTCAGAGCCTTGTCAACCGTCAGACCACGCACTTGGTCAGCGACCAAGCGAGCCTTTTGGGCAGAAGTCCGGGCGAAACGGTGTTTAGCGATAGCTTCCATCATTTACCCCTTATTTCTTCTTGGCCTTCTTATCAGCGGCATGACCGCGATAAGTACGAGTTGGCGCAAACTCACCCAGCTTGTGACCGATCATTTCATCGGAAACGTATACCGGTACGTGCTGACGACCATTATGGACAGCGATGGTCAAACCGATCATGTTCGGGATGATCATTGAACGACGGGACCAAGTCTTAATTGGCTTCTTGTCCCCGCTTTCCACCGCTTTCTCTACCTTCTTCAGCAAGTGCAGGTCAATAAAAGGACCCTTCTTGAGAGAACGTGGCATGGTGATTCCTCTTTAAAAAGAATTACTTGTTACGACGACGTACGATGTACTTGTCGGTGCGCTTGTTCTTGCGGGTCTTGTAACCCTTAGCCGGCGTGCCCCAAGGAGATACAGGTTGCATACCCTTGTTGCGGCCTTCACCACCACCGTGCGGGTGATCAACCGGGTTCATGGCCATACCACGAACAGTCGGACGAACACCGCGCCAGCGCTTGGCACCAGCCTTACCCAGTTGACGCAGCATGTGCTCGGCGTTACCGACTTCACCAATGGTGGCGCGGCACTCGGCCAGCACTTTGCGTACTTCACCGGAACGCAGACGCAGAGTCACATAGCTACCTTCACGGGCCAGGATCTGAGCGAATGCACCAGCAGAACGAGCAATCTGAGCACCCTTGCCCGGCTTCATTTCGATAGCGTGGACAGTGGTACCAACCGGGATGTTACGCATCGGCAGAGTGTTACCTACCTTGATGCCTGCATCGATACCAGAAGCAATCTGGTCGCCGGCTTTCAGGCCCTTCGGAGCCAGGATGTAGCGGCGCTCGCCGTCTGCGTACAGCACCAGCGCGATGTGCGCGGAGCGGTTCGGGTCATATTCCAGACGCTCAACTTTGGCCGGAATCCCGTCCTTGTTGCGCTTGAAGTCGACCAGACGGTAATGCTGCTTGTGGCCACCACCGATATGACGGGTGGTGATACGGCCGTTGTTGTTACGACCGCCACTCTTACGCTTCTCTTCCACCAGGGCGGCGAATGGCTTGCCCTTGTGCAGTTCCGGGGTGACGATCTTGACGACGTGACGGCGACCCGGAGAAGTAGGCTTACATTTTACAATTGCCATTTGCTAAGACTCCTCTTACTCGGCGGCGCCGCCCATGAAGTCGATGTCTTGACCAGGAACCAGTGTCACGTAGGCTTTCTTCCAATCGGAACGACGGCCAACACGAGCACCAGTACGCTTGGTCTTACCCATCACATTCAGGGTGCGTACAGCTTCAACTTTAACTTCGAACAGTTTCTCAACTGCAGCCTTGATTTCCGCTTTGGTCGCGTCAGTGGCAACCTTGAACACTATGGTATTCAGCTTTTCAGCCACCATGGTGCTCTTCTCAGAGATGTGCGGAGCCTTCAGAACTTTCAGCAGACGCTCTTCACGGATCATGCCAGCATCTCCTCGATTTGCTTCACTGCTTCAGCAGTCATCAATACCTTGTCGAAAGCGATCAGGCTAACCGGGTCGAGGCCAGTTACATCGCGCACGTCAACCTTGTACAGGTTGCGAGCGGCCAGGAACAGGTTCTCATCCACTTCCGGAGTGACGATCAGCACGTCTTTCAGGTCCATGCTCTTCAGCTTGGCAACCAGATCCTTGGTCTTCGGCGCATCGATTGCGAATTGCTCAACCACGATCAGACGATCTTGACGTACCAGCTCGGACAGAATGCTCTGCAGAGCGGCGCGGTACATCTTCTTGTTTACCTTCTGGCTGTGATCTTGCGGACGAGCGGCGAAAGTCACGCCACCTGAACGCCAGATCGGCGAGCGAATGCTGCCCGCACGAGCACGACCAGTACCCTTCTGACGCCATGGCTTTTTACCGCCACCGGACACTTCAGAACGGTTCTTCTGAGCGCGGGTACCCTGACGCGCACCATTGGCGTAGGCTACGACTACCTGATGGATCAGGGCTTCGTTGAACTCACGCCCGAAGGTAGTTTCGGAAACTTGAAGAGCGCCTTGGGCGTCTTTCATTACCAATTCCATTACTATCTCCTCAGACGTTACGCTTTAACGGCAGGTTTGACGATCACATTGCCGTTGGTTGCGCCTGGAACTGCGCCTTTAACCAGCAGCAGATTGCGCTCAACGTCAACACGAACCACATCCAGGCACTGCACGGTGACGCGCTCGTTGCCCAGGTGACCGGCCATTTTCTTACCCTTGAACACTTTACCCGGTGATTGGTTTTGACCAATTGAACCCGGTACACGGTGTGAACGTGAGTTACCGTGAGTCATGTCCTGAGTGCGGAAGTTCCAGCGCTTTACAGTACCGGCGAAGCCTTTACCCTTGGAAGTACCCGTAACGTCTACTTTTTTGACGTCAGCGAAAACGCCAACGTTCAGCTCAGCACCGACAGCAACGTCAGCCGCTTCGCTTTCGTTCAGACGAAATTCCCACAAACCACGACCAGCATCTACGCCAGCCTTAGCAAAGTGACCAGCTTCGGCACTAGTCAGGCGATTAGCCTTTTTAGCACCGGTGGTAACCTGGATGGCAACGTAGCCGTCGCTTTCCAGAGACTTAACCTGAGTCACACGGTTTGCTTCAACTTCGATAACAGTCACAGGGATGGACACGCCGTCTTCAGTGAAGACGCGAGTCATACCCAGCTTGCGACCTACAAGACCGATTGTCATTGTTATCAACCTCTATTCCGTAATTAACCCAGGCTAATCTGTACGTCGACGCCAGCTGCCAGATCCAGACGCATCAGAGCGTCAACGGTCTTGTCAGTCGGTTCAACGATGTCTACCAGACGCTTGTGAGTGCGGATTTCATACTGATCACGTGCGTCTTTATTCACGTGTGGAGAAATCAGTACGGTGAAGCGCTCTTTGCGCGTCGGCAGCGGAATCGGGCCGCGTACCTGAGCGCCAGTGCGCTTAGCAGTTTCGACGATTTCCGCAGTAGACTGGTCGATCAAGCGGTGATCAAACGCCTTCAGGCGGATGCGAATTCTTTGGTTCTGCATTTACCAGAGCTCCAAATGGATAAAAGAACATAAAACAAACCGCCCGAAGAACCCATGTTGGCCCCGGAGGTTGTTTCATAACGTTTCTCCCCAAATCGGGGAGACTGTGTGGTTCATCCGGCAAACCGTTTGAACCGAGCCTGTTGGCTCTGCTGTCAGATTGACAAGCCCGCGTATTATACGGGTCAACCCGACTCTTGCAAGGGGAATTCTGCTTTTTTGTCTATTATCTATCCTGCTAGCTAATGGACAAAAATACGGGGCCCATCAGGCCCCGAAAATGTGTTTGCCAGCGATAGCAAACATTGGTTAGTTCCCGGTAAGCTGAACGCCTTATCTGATGTTCCGCTGTGCCAGATGCGATTCCATATAGGCCAAAGCGCCATCGATCTGTTCCGGTGCCACACCGCCTTTGGCTACACGCTTGGCCAGCGTCGACTCCAGAGAGAGAATGGGGTACACATCATCAGCGACAACCGGGCTGAATTGCTGGAATTCACTCAGGCTGAGATCTTCGAGCGGCTTTGCCACCTGGATAGCAAAGACCACAGTCTCACCCACAATATGGTGCGCTTCGCGGAAGGGAATGCCCTTGGCCACCAGATAGTCGGCCAGCTCGGTGGCATTGGCATAACCACCCTGTGCCGCAGCGAGTGTGCGCGCCTGGTTGACCTTGATGTCTTCGAGTACCAGACAAGCCATATCTAGGCAGTCATGCCAGGAGTCCAGCGCATCAAACAGCCCTTCCTTGTCTTCCTGCATGTCCTTGTTATACGCCAGCGGCAGCGCCTTGAGGGTCATCATCATCCCCATCTGGGCGCCGACTACCCGACCAGCCTTACCCCGAATCAGCTCCAGAGCATCCGGATTCTTCTTCTGCGGCATCAAGGATGAGCCCGAGGTTACCTTGTCGGAAAGCTCGACAAAGCCCGCCTCACCGGTATTGAAGAAGATGAGGTCTTCGGCAAAGCGCGACAGATGCAACATGGATAGGCTGGCGCAGTTCATCAGCTCGACGACGTGATCCCGATCCGAGACCGAATCCAGACTGTTGCGGGTCGCCCCGGCAAAGCCCAGATCCAGCGCCAGAGCCTCGCGGTCGATGGCATAGGCGGTGCCTGCCAGAGCGCCACAACCCAGCGGGCTCAGATTCAAGCGTGCCAGCGCATCCTGCAAACGGCTGAAGTCCCGCTCCAGCATCTCGACATAAGCCAGCGCCCAGTGGGAGAAGGTGACCGGCTGAGCGCGCTGCAAGTGGGTGTAACCGGGCAGCACGGCGCTTTGATGCACCCGAGCTGCCGCAACCAGAGCCTGCTGCAGCTGATGGATTGAGTTCAGCAACACCTGGCCCTGAGCTTTGCACCAGAGTTTCAGATCGGTGGCCACCTGATCGTTGCGTGAACGACCGGTATGCAGCTTCTTGCCCAGATCCCCGACCCGCTCGATGAGCTTACCTTCCACCCAGGAGTGAATATCTTCAGCGTCTGATTGCAGTATCTGCTCGGGATCAGCCTGAACCTCGGCGAGCAGGCTGTTCAGCGCTTGTTCCAGACGCGCTTGTTCGTCCGCGCTGAGAATTCCGACCGTGACCAGAGCCCGCGACCAGCCCACAGAGCCGACGATATCCTGTTCCGCCAGGCGATAATCAAACCTCAGGGAATCATTGAACTGCTTGAACCGGGTATCGGCTGCCTGACTGAAACGTCCGCCCCACAATGCCATGGTCTCATCTCCAAAACTTGCGCTAAATAAATGACAACTCCCGCCACAGCAGGAGTCAGAAAATCAGGGCTTCCCGTACAACCTAGTTGCAGCGGGAAGCCGACAGCACTAAGCGCTGATGTTATTTCTTGCTTTGCTCTTTCAAGGCGCGGATACGGCTGGCCAGGGTATAGAGGCGGATGAAGCCTTCGGCATGGCTCTGGTCATACACATCATCAGCACCGAAGGTGGCGAAGTCTTCGGAGTAGAGGCTGTTGGCCGAGCGCTTCTGCACAGCATTCACGGAGCCCTTGTACATCTTCAGCACCACATCACCGCACAAATCTTCGGCGATGGCATCAGCAGAGGCGACAATCGCCTTGCACAGCGGGGTGAACCAGCGACCGTCGTACACCAGATGGGAGAACTCGGCACCCAGCTTCTCGCGCCAGGCGCGAGTAGTCTTGTCCAGCACCAGCTCTTCAACGGCGCGCAGCGCAGCCATCATAACGGTGCCGCCCGGAGTCTCGTAGCAGCCACGAGACTTCATGCCCACCAGACGATTTTCGGTGATGTCGATACGGCCTACGCCGTGCTTGGAGGCGCGTTCGTTCAGGGTCAGAAGCACTTCATATGGGCTCAGCGCCTGATCATCCACGGCGACGACTTCGCCATTGGCGACGGTCAGCTTCACATATTCAGCCTGATCCGGGGCCTGCTCCGGGGAGACGGTCCACTGCCATACAGCTTCGGAGGCTTCGTTCCAGGTGCTCTCCAACTCGCCACCTTCGGTGGAGATGTGCCAGGCGTTGGCATCACGGCTGTAGATCTTGGTGATAGAAGCCTTACAGGGAATGTCACGCTCGGAGAGGTAATTCAGCAGCTCTTCACGGGAGCGCATGGTCCAGATACGCCACGGGGCTATCACTTTGAGCTGCGGAGCCAGAGCGGCAACGGCACCTTCAAAACGCACCTGATCGTTGCCCTTACCAGTACAACCGTGGGCTATGGCATCGGCACCCTCAGCCATGGCCGCTTCGACCATGGCCTTGGCGATGACCGGACGGGCCATGGAGGTACCCAGCAAATAGGTGCCTTCATAGATGGCGCCTGTCTTCAGAGTCGGATAGACGTAATCTTTGACAAACTCTTCTTTCAGATCCTTGATGATGCACTTGGAGGCACCGGAAGCAATGGCCTTCTGCTCGACCCCTTCCAGATCATCAGCGCCCTGCCCTACATCGGCAACGAAGCAGATCACTTCGCAGTTATAATTTTCTTTCAGCCAAGGCACTATGGCCGAAGTATCCAGACCGCCCGAGTAAGCCAGTACAACCTTGTTGATGCCTTCCATTATTTGTCTCCTTGATTGATCAGTGTATGCAGGACAGCGTTTTGCGCGTGCATCCGGTTTTCTGCCTCATCCAGGATGAGGGAGGCCGGGCCATCCATGACGTCAGACGTAATTTCCATTTCCCGGTGCGCCGGCTGGCAATGCAGCACATGGCGGATCCCGGTGTTATCCAGCAGCCCCTGGTTGATCTGGTAGGGCATGAATTTATCTTTTACCGCTTCCAGCGGGGTATTGTCACCCATGGAAACCCAGGTATCGGTATAGGCCACATCGAAGCCGACAATATCCTGAACGCTGTCGGTGACGGCCAGACGGGCCCCGGTGAACTTGGCCAGTTCGGCGGCCTCATTGAAGATCTGGGCATCCGGGCCGCAGCCCTTCGGCGCCACCACGGTCACATCGGTACCCAGAATAGCACCGGTAATCAGCAGCGAGTGAGCCACGTTATTACCATCGCCCAGATAGGCCAGTTTTACTTTGGCCAGATCCTCGTAGTTTTCGGCGATGGTCATAAAATCCGCCAGCGCCTGGCAAGGATGGTACAGATTACACAGTGAATTGATCACCGGCACGGTCGCATGTTGCCGCAATTCCAGCAGCGTCTTGTGGTCATAGACCCGCGCCACTATACCTTCGCACCAGCGGGACAGGTTACCGGCGAAGTCCTTGACGGTTTCTCGGTTGCCCATGGCACCATTTTGTTGATCCAGATAAACGGCATGGCCACCGAGACGATGGATCCCGATGTCGAAGGTCACCCGGGTACGCAGGGAGGGTTTCTCAAACAGGGTCACAATGCTCTTGTGCGCCAGGCTGGCGCGGAATCCGGCTGGATTAGCCTTCATAGCGCGTCCCAGCTGGATCAGTTCCAGCAACTCTTCCTTGTTGAATTCCTTGGTCGTTAACAGGTGCCGCATGCCGCTCTCCTTAAAAGTCATTCTTCTTGTTGCGCTATGAATGCGCTTTGCCCTATCAGGCTGAAATGCGGGTACCGATATCACCACCGGCCAGCAATTTGCTCAGCTGATCCGGATAGCGCCAGCTAGCAACACAAATCGGACGCCCCAGGCTGGCTGAAGCATGCAGCGCGGCTTTGACCTTGACCTCCATACCACCAGTGATAACACCCTTGGCAATCAGCTCATCGGCCTTGGCTTGTGTCACTTCGTGGATCAACTGTCCCTTGCCATCCAGAATGCCGCTCACATCGGAGAGCATCACCAGATCGGCACCCAGAGCTTCGGCAATGGCTGTCGCGGCCTGATCAGCGTTGACGTTCATCAACTGACCCTCAGCGGTAATACCGATAGAGCTGATCACCGGTAGGAAACCACCATCCAACAGACTATGCAGTAAGGAGGCATCGCCGGGCTGGCAGTCGCCAACCGCACCCAGTTCCGGATCCAGTTGCGTGACCTGACACAGGCCGCCATCCGCCAGACACAGACCCACCGTCTTGAGACCATGCTGGATCGCTTTGGCCATCATCTGCTTGTTGGCAGTTCCGGCCAGAGCACCGGCAATGATCGGGATCTGCTCGAATGGTGTGACCCGCAGGCCATTCTTCTTGGTGCTCTTGAGACCCAGCCCCTTGAGCAGGTCATCGACCAGGCAACCACCCCCATGCACCAGCACCAGAGGTCTATGCTGCTGCTCCAGATACTGGGTCAGTCCGTCGAACAGCGCATTCAGCGCCTCATCACTTTCCAGCAGCGCGCCGCCGAGTTTGATAATCAGGGTATTGTTGGCCATATCCGTTTGCTCCGTTACAGCAGACCTGCGGTCTGCTCGAATCCATAATTGATGTTGATGCACTGCATGGCCTGGGAGGAAGCGCCTTTGAGCAGGTTGTCGATGGCCGATGCCACTATCAGTTGGTCCCCCTCGACCTGCCAATGCAGATCGCAGAACGGAGTCCCGGCCACACCGGCAATCGATGGCCATTGGGCGCTCAAGCGCACGATGGGTTTGCCTTCATAAGCACTCGCGTAAGCGGCATCCACCTGTTCGGCGGTCACTCCATCAGCCAGTTGCACATAGATGGTCGCCAGAATACCACGGATAAAGTTACCCAGATGAGGCTGAAATAACACCTTGGTTCCCAGGTGATGGCTGATTTCCGGTTGATGTCTGTGCTTGAACACGCCATAGGGGTTCAGACTGACTTCGCAGAAGCTGGTGTTGATGGCCGCTTTGCGACCAGCGCCGGAAACCCCGGAGACCGCATTGATGATCGGCGTTGTGCCGGCTTTGATGAGGCCTGCGGCCATCAGGGGCTTGAGAGCCGAGAGCGAGGCTGTGGGATAGCATCCCGGCACCGCCACCAGTTCGGCTTGGGCTATGGCCTCTTCATTCCACTCAGCCAAACCATAGACCGCCTGCTGCAACCACTCGGGCTGGTTATGGCTGAAGCCGTAAAACTCGTCGTAGAAACCTTGATCCTCGACCCGGAAAGCCCCGGAGAGATCAAACACCTTGATGCCTGAGGCCAGGAATTGAGGTGCCAAATCCATGCTCACCTCATGGGCTGTCGCCAGGCAGACCAGATCGGTCCCCGCCTTGGCTGCCGCCATCCCCTCTTCGGTCAGCGGTTGGATCGGCAAGTCCACCAAACCGGCAAACCGCGGATACAGAGCAGCAAAGGGTTTGTTCGCATCCTGGCTGTTGGCGGAAACATAGAGTCCCTTCAGATGCAGGTGTGGATGTTTCTGTACCATGGCAGCCAATTCAGCACCGGCATAACCACTGGCTCCAATAATGACGACATTCAGCATGACAATTTCCGTAAT
>JBBRVG010000033.1:0-40039 GCA_038247115.1 Enterobacterales bacterium
CCTGCTGCAACTGGCGCTGGAGAGCCGTCGCAAGAGTTTCTGCTTTGTCTCCACCCTCTCGTTGGCCTCCATCCTGGAGGGAGTGAACGCCGCCCCCGAGGCCATAGTCGAGAATTTGCCCCAGGTCGATAGCGGTTATCTGCTCACCAAGTGGACGGCGGAGCAGTGGGTGGCCCGCTTTGCCCGTGACTATGGGTTGAACGCCGTCATTGCCCGGCCGGGCAATATCACCGGCAGCAGCAACAGCGGCTTTAGCAACTATGAGCACAACCACTTCTGGCTCTTTAATCAGGGCTGTCTGCAGCTGGGAGCCTACCCGGAAATTCAGGCCGAGGTCGAGATGACGCCTGTGGATCGGCTGGCATCTGCCATCACGGCACTGGCCCTGGCACCACGGCAAGGATTGGCGGTGCGCAACCTCTCCAACCCGCAAAGTTTGAGTCAAGGCGAGTTCTTTGGCCATCTGGCCAAGCAGGGCTTTACCGTCCAGGGTGAGGCACCCAAGGTGTGGCAACAGCGGCTGAATACCCTGAGCGAACAGAACGGTCTGAGCCAGATCCGGGAGTTCTATACCGGCGAATTGAATGGGCCCTCGTTCCCCATTGAACAGCGTGAGACGCTGGCCGAACTGGCGCGGCTGGATGCCTCGCTGGCGGTGGATTACGGTCGTCTGCTGCCGCTGTATGTGAGTTATCTGCGGCAGGTGGGCTTCTTGTCATGAGAGCAGGCATGAGCGCAGGCGTAAGAGCAGGCATGAGGGCAAGCATGAGACCTGTCGCCCCTTGCGTGCCGGTGAGCGGTGGAGCCTGGAGCGTCAGCCACATTGGTGGCGTACAGGTGCATCTGCTGGACACCCGGCGCCTGCCACTGGGTGTCCGTGGCTTATCCAGCCTCTCCCTGGCCGAGCGCCAGGAGTGGCGGGCCATCCGCTCCCGAACGACGGCGCGGCTGTTTCTGGGCAGTCGAGCCATGGCATTGCCCATGGCTCGTGCGTTTGATCGGCGCAATCGACAAATCCGCCGTCTGCCCTCCGGTCAGCCTGTGCTACGGCGAGGATATATCAGCATCAGCCGCTGTTACCCCTATGTGGCCTTTGCCCTCGCCGACAGACCTCTGGGGCTGGATCTGGAGCGCATTCGCTACGATGCGGGATTGATTGGCGGCATAGCCACGCTCTTCTCCCAGGCGGAGCAGGCAGTTCTGCGTCACCCTGCGACCCGGGCCTCGACCTTTTGCCGTATCTGGACCCGCAAGGAGGCACTGGCCAAACGGCAAGGGTGCGGCATCTGCACCGACTTGGCTGCCCTCGATACCCTGCACCCGGTCAGTCGTTTGCATTCCCGACGTCTACGCGGTGGCTACTGGCTGAGTCTGGCGCCTTGAAGTGCTAACCAGACAGCAGCCCTCGCCCTGTCATACGAAGGCTGCGACACGCGGATGGAAGCCTCCGATCTCGAGGAGTCCAGAGGTTGTAACCCGCGCAGTAGATATTGGCCGTTACCCGCGGCGAGCGGTTATGCTTACCCTAAGCCGGGTTCGGAGCTGGACGAGATGATGCGGTACTATTTTTTGTTGGGGATCTGTCTACTGAGCCTAGGCCTACCACTCAGGGCCGAGCCCTGTTCGGTCCGCTATTTTCAGCAGGATGTCCGATATGCCTATCGCACCGCCCTGTTGCAGTTGCTGCTGGAGAAGACCAAGGATCAAGGGGCATGTGGCTTAAGCCCGCAATTTACTACTGTGACCCAGGATCGGGGTCTGGCACTGATGCAGGAGGGACGTATCGATGTGGTCTCCATGCCGACGACCCTGCAGCGGGAGCGGGATCTGCGCGCTGTGCGTTTTGATATTCTGCGTGGCCTGCTGGGTTACCGGGTGCTGCTGATCCGCAAGCAACAGCAGGCCGATTTCGCAGCCGTCCAGTCGTTGGCCGAGCTGCGCCACTTCCGACTGGGCTTTGGCATGCATTGGGCCGATCTGTCACTGCTGCAGTACAACGGCTTTCAGGTGATGGCGGTACCCCGCTATGAATCGCTGTTCGCCATGCTCGCTCGGGAGCGCTTTGATGGCTTTCCCCGTGGTTTGAATGAAGCCTGGCAGGAGATAGATGAGCAAGAGGCCCATTTCCCGGATCTGATGGTGGAGCCGACGCTGGCCTTCCATTACCCCTGGCCGGTCTATTTTTTCGTCCATCGGGACAACCGCGCCCTGGCCGAGCGTCTGCAACTCGGCTTGCAGCGCGCGCAGGCCGATGGCTCCTTGCGCCAGCTCTTTATGCAGCACCATGGTCAATTGCTACAGCAAGCGCAACTCAGCAAACGACGGCTGTTTTTGCTCAGCAACCCCACCCTGCCACCCGGAACGCCGAAAGCGGATACCAGCTGGTGGTTACCCGCGACACAAAAACTGACTGGACAGTGAGATGAGTTCTCAATAACATGGGTGTTATGTTATAACACAAATGAGAGTTTTCTATGCGACCTGATATCCATCCCGCCTACCGCCCCGTGGTCTTCCACGACACGGCGGCTGACACCTATTTTGTGGTCGGCTCGACCATCAACACCAAGCGCACCATCGAATGGCAAGATGGCCAGACCTATCCCTATGTGGCACTGGATGTATCCAGCGAGTCACACCCCTTTTACACCGGGAAACAGAAAGTGGTCTCCTCGGAAGGCCGGGTCGCCAAATTCGCCCAGCGTTTCGGCTCCCTGGTACGCGGCACGAATCAGGAGGAGAAGTCATGAAAGTACTGGCCTCGCTGAAGACCGCCAAGAGCCGCCACCCCGATTGCCAAATCGTCAAACGGCGCGGCCGGGTGTATGTGATTTGCAAATCCAATCCCCGCTTCAAGGCGCGTCAGGGCTGAGTCGAGCCCCAGAGTCAGCGGTCGGGTCACTCCCGGCCGCTCACCCCTGCCCCGCGCTTGCGCGACAGGATCCCGAGCCCCCGCTTCTGCTACCATAACGCCATTCCTGCGGCCCGAGTGGTGCAAACCCCTCAGCCGCCGTCTCACTCTTTTGCTCTGGTACCCGTTATGTCGTTTGCCGATCTTGCCCTCGCCCCCGTCCTGCTGGAGAACCTGCAGCGTCTGGGTTACCACCAGCCCACGCCCATCCAGCAACAGGCGATCCCGCTCATTCTGGCCGGCCAGGATCTGCTGGCCGGTGCCCAGACCGGCACCGGCAAGACGGCGGCCTTTGTGCTGCCGATCCTGCAACGGCTGCTGACGGACCCGGCCGCCCAGCCCACCTCGACGGTGCGCGCCCTGATCCTGGTGCCGACCCGCGAGCTGGCGGTGCAGGTGCACCAGAGCGTCGAGCAGTACGCCGCGGGCAGCCCATTGCGGGCCGCGCTGGTCTATGGCGGCGTCAGTATTGCCGCCCAGGCCGAGGTGCTGCAATCCGGCGTCGAGCTGGTGATTGCCACCCCGGGCCGCCTGCTGGACCATCTGCGCCAGGGGGTGGTGTCGCTGGCGGGCATCGAGGTGCTGGTGCTGGATGAGGCCGATCGCATGCTGGATATGGGCTTTGCCGACGAGATCAACGCCCTGCTGGCGCAACTGCCCGAGGCGCGCCAGACGTTACTCTTCTCCGCCACCTTCAACGACGGCGTCTACCTGCTGGCGAAGAGTCGGCTGCGGGATCCGCAACGCATCGAGGTGGCGCCGCGTAACAGCACGGCCCGCGAGATCGAGCAGCGGGTCTATGCGGTGGATAACGAGCGCAAGGCCGAGCTGGTCAGTCACCTCATCCGGGTCAAGGGCTATCAGCCGGTGCTGATCTTCAGCCGCACCCGCCAGGGCTGCGACAAGCTGGCCCAGCAACTGCTGCCGCAAGGGGTGCAGGCGCAAGCCCTGCACGGCGATCTCTCCCAGGCGGCGCGGGAGAAAGTGCTGCAGTCGTTCCGCGATGGCACCCTGCAGGCGCTGGTCGCCACCGATGTCGCCGCCCGCGGGCTGGATATTCCCGAGCTGAACTATGTGCTGAATTTGGAACTGCCCCATGTCGCCGAAGATTATGTGCACCGCATCGGCCGCACCGGCCGTGCCGGTAAGAAGGGACTGGCCATCACCCTATTCAGCGCCGACGATGCACTGCGCCTGGAAGAGGTGGAAGCCGCGCTGGATCAGCGCCTGCCCCAGCAGTGGTTCCCCGGCTTCGAACCGGATCTGACCAAATCCGCCCCCGACCCCAGACGTCATAGCAAAACCGCCCAGAAACAACGCGCCAAGCAGCGAGCCTTGGGCGGCAAGGCTACAGGGAAATATCGCTGAGACCGGATCCTGTTCGTCATTCGTGGGATGGGCGGTTTTTTCGCGCGTCAGAGTTGAATACACTAATTCTTCTGATTTCATGGATGAGAGAAAGATGAATAGACGTTGTGGCTTTTGCCTGCTGGTCCTGACGCTGCTGTCAGGCTGTGCGACTGTTTCCCCCCTGGATGAGGCGATCTCGCAAAATGATCTGGCGCAGGTCAATGCTTTGCTCGATCAGGGAACACCGCCTGACAATCATGATGCCATGAGTGGAGGAACCCCGTTGATGATGGCGGCGTCCAGTGGCTCTAGCGACATAGTCAAAACCCTGCTGGCGCACGGTGCCAATCCGGCGGCCAAAGACCAGTCGGGCAGCACAGCGCTGGATATGGCGCTGACATCCGGGTGCACTGATTGCGCTATCGCGTTGCTCGAGCGCGGGATCGACGTCAACTATATTGCCGAGTTAAATGGCTATACCCCGCTGGCATTAGCCGCCGTCTACGCAAATTGGCCGGTGTTCGAGTCGCTGCTAAAGCACGGTGCCCGTTTAGATCTGGAGCCCAGATTTGGCTCTTCATACCTGTTTCTGGTAGTAACGGGATCCTCATCGACCGAAGATAAAAAAGTTACCGAGAACAGGGTACAGATTGCCCGTAAGTTGTTGGAACTTGGCCAGAAAGTCGATTGGGGTGGTAGCAAGGCGCAGGGTTACAGCCCGCTGATCATGGCGGCAGGTATGGGCAATGCCGGACTGGTCAGCTTTTTTATCGAACAGGGTGCCGATGTGAACCTGGTTTCGGAAGATGGACAAACAGCCCGCGCATGGGCGCAAAAGTGGAACCATCCGGAGATCGCCCAACTGATCGACCGGGACGTGGCCCAGCTGGCGCTGCAAAAAAAGCAGAAATCTCAGGATGACCTGGCCAAGCGCGTCGAGGCGCAAAAATGTAAACAATTTGAACCAGACTGGTTCTGGCTGAATGGTAGTTGCAAGCAAGGGGTAGCCGATGGCGTGGGCGAAGTGGAATCTAGCAGCCAGCTCCTGCGTGTGAAAGCCCACTTCCGAAAGGGATATTTTACTCAAGGCCAGCTTTTTGTCCTGGAAGACCAGAAGTGGCATCTGCTCTACGAAGGGGGCTTTGAGGCGGGAGAACTACACGGTAAAGGGATTTGTGGTGATCAGAAAGAGCCCTGCCTCTGGGAACATGGGAAACGCGTCGATGCCTTGCACCTTGCGCGCCAGAAGCAGCGGGCCGAGCAGCGGGAAGCCGAACGACGCCGGGAACAGGCTCAAGCCGAGCTGATGCTTTTGCAGATGGAACAACAGGATGAAGAGCAACGCTTGGCCGACATAGCCCGGTGTCAGAAGCAGGCGCAGGAAGACGCGGATGAGGACACAATTGCCACCTGCGACGATCAAGGCAACATTCACGTCGAGAAAAAGAGTGCCGAGATCATGGCTCGTCAGCAAGCCATGTATCAAACCTTCGTCAATGTGACCGATGCGCTGGTGGCCAATGCCAATCAGGACCAGGCCACATCCAGTTACAACACGGCGGATGCCAGCAGCTATAACCCACCCGATTCGACCGCCAGACTGAACGAACTGCAGCAGCAAATTCAGGCGGCGCAGCAGCGTCTGCAGGCGGAGCAACAAGCCGCCGCGCAGACCCGACAACCGGTCGACAGCCATACCCCCACCCAAACGGATGCCGCTGCATCCACTCCGGCCAGAGCCACGCCGCCAGCGCAATGGGATAGCGCCATGCCGGAGGCGCTGGCGGTCTGCTGGCACAACGACCAGAATTCCTGGTTCTGTGATGGCCCCTTGCAAACGACATTGGTGGGTGAAAAGGAGATCAATGATGTCCGTAAGCTGGTAGGTTGTCGCACCAGCGACAGCGAAATTCACGAGCTGGGCAGCACAGGGCGCTATCGGGTGTTTGGCTGTGGCAGAGGATTGCGCTCCGGTGAGCGCGATATGCGTCCTCTACATGGCGTCAGTGGCGGC
This sequence comes from Enterobacterales bacterium, assembly GCA_038247115.1. GTDB lineage: Bacteria > Pseudomonadota > Gammaproteobacteria > Enterobacterales > Aeromonadaceae > Pseudaeromonas. The sequence continues at coordinate 6,276 of JBBRVG010000033.1, forward strand.
AATCAGTATCGTTGCCTGAAAAAGGACAATGATGCCGGTAAAATCTGTACCCAGATTTCCGATCAATAACAGCAGTTCGGCACAGTCTCTGTGCCCGGATTAAATGCTGATCTCCCTGTTGATGGTGGCCACCCGGCCACCATCCATCTGAGCCGGGTCAAAGGCTATCAACCGCTGCCGATCGTCAGCCGCCCCAGACGCCATAGCAAAACCGCCCAGAAACAACGCGCCAAGCAGCGGGCATTAGGCCGCAAGGGCAAGCGGTAATTGCTGTTGTAGATACCAGCTCGTTTCTATGCTTGCTGATGTGTACTCTGTACACCTACAATGGTGAGAGTGGAGTCGTGCTGCGTGAGTCATGCCATCGAGTTTATTGAAACATCGATCTTTACCCGGCAGATCAAGACGATTGCCACCGATGATGAATTGAAGGCGTTGCAGGTCGAACTGATCGCCCAACCGGAAAAGGGTGACCTGATCCAGGGAACGGGCGGCCTGCGCAAGATACGCATGGCTACCGGCCAGCAGGGCAAGAGCGGCAGCGCCAGGGTGATCTACTTTCTGGCCACTGCCGAGGTGATTTATCTGGTGCTGGCGTATGCGAAAAACGAGAAAGAGAGCCTGACGGCGGCCGAGAAAGCCGACCTGAAAAAGCTGACGCAACTTCTCAAGGGGGAACACCATGAGCCTGTTTAATGAACTCAAAGCCTCACTGGAAGAGGCGGTCGCCATCCAGCAGCAGCGCCAGCCCGCGACCCGCATCACCCGCTACGAGGTGGCGGATGTCAAAGCCATTCGCGCCGCACTGAATGTCTCCCAGCAGGAGATGGCCGAAGCGCTGGGCACCAGTGTGGATACCATCAAGAGCTGGGAGTCCCGCCGCCGCAACCCCACCGGCCTCGCCGCCAAGGTGCTGGCCACCATCGCCGATAACCCGTCCCTATTCCGCGAACTGGCGGCGCATTAAAAATACCCATCCATGACCCGGCGCCAATCCGGGTCGGCCCAGATTCTGATCATCCCACCGCGACAGGGCAGCCCACGCTGACACGCCATGAACCCTCCGTGATCTGCAAGGTGAGGCAGGGGGGCTCCGCCGCGCCATCCCTGGCGCAGAGGGTCAGCTTAGCGCTACCCAGTCGCTGTGGGGCGAGTCGGGTGATATCAGACAAGGCTCTGGCTCTCGCTCTGGCTCTTACCGAGCCTGACATGCTCCGCAAGGCCTGGGCGTTCACGGGCCCTCTGCCGCCCCGAGCGTGAGGCTGGCTGCAGGGAATGAGCCGCATGGATGCGGCGAGAGTCAGCGCTGGCACAGGGATGTGCCATCGCTGATGGTCACGGAGGCCAGCCGGTCAGCGAGGGATCAGGCGGCAGTGGGCATCAGGCCGGGGGTTAAGGGGGCATGGCCTTATGCCCCCTTACCGCCGCCGTCCGCCGCAGGTGGGCAAATCACCGCAGCCTGCAAGGCGGAACCGGACCACTCGGGATCCTGAATCAACAAGCAATCCGCACTCACTCTATTAACCTAATGAGCCAGAAAATGGTGCAAAACAGGTTTACCAAGGTAGTTAATGTTGAAAACTCAAGGTTAAAAAGGCAAGAATGGGTCACACCCAAATAGGAAAACCTCCGTGATGAGGCATTGGAAATATAAAAGCAGTAGCTTCAAAAAACTAATTGACTGATAACCGAGGCCAATAATGAATATAACCATAGAGAGCTGTAACAATATTGATGAAGCTGAAATAAAAATATCTGAAGGAAAACTGAACATTAAGTTTGCACCAAACGGCACGGGGAAAAGTACTATTGCAAAAGCAATCAACCTGAAAATTGGAGGCAAAGATCTCAATGAATTAATGCCATTTAAATACAGAAGTAAGAATCCAGACAAAAAAATACCATCTGTAAATTCACACCCTAATGTTGGCAGTGTACTTTGCTTTAACGAAGAGTATGTTCGCCAATTCACTTTTCAATCTGACGAGCTCGTTAGCAACAGCTTTGATATTTTCATAAGAACAGAAGCTTACATTTCCGCTGAGCAAGAGATAAACAGCATTGTGCAAGAAATTAACAACCTGTTTGATGACAACGCAGACTTGGATTCTCTTATCGCAAATTTAAGCGAGTTGGGATCAGCATTCACGCTTACCAAAAGTGGATTATCCCAAAGCTCTAAAGGAATGAAAGGTCTTTCTCAAGGAAATAAGGTACGGCATATTCCTGAAGGTCTTGAAGCATATCGGCCATTTATCAATAGTGCAGCCAACGTCAATTGGATTGACTGGCAGACTAAAGGTGCTACTCAGTTTATGGGGGTTGCTGATTGCTGCCCTTTTTGTACCTCTGACACAGTAGCTCATAGAGATAAAATCGTAAGGGTTAGTCAGGAATATGATAAAAACGTTATTACTAATCTTGTGAAAATTATTGATGTAATTGAAAAGTTAGGTAACTATTTTACAGATGATTCAAAAGCAGTACTTGATATCATTACCTCTCTACCAGGGGGGCTTGAGGCAGAGCATATTGAGTTTCTTAAGACGATTAAAACTAGAATTGATCTTCTACTAGGGCGCCTTGAAAAACTTAAAAAGCTAAAAGGATTTGATTTTAAACAAGGTGAGAGAGTAAGAGAGAAGCTTGCAGAATACAAAATTGACTTAACCTTCTTGCCAGAGTTGAACTCGCCAGATACAAATAAACAGATTATCGCTATCAACGCATCTATTGATGAAGTAATTGGCCGAGCAGGACAATTGCAAGGAATGCTCAACCAGCAACGAGCAGGAATGCAACGTTTAATACAGAAACACCAATTAGATATAAATAGCTTCTTAGCTTATGCTGGTTATAAATATGAGGTTAAAATTATCGGTGAAGACGATTCATCACAGCTAAAGCTACGACATAAAGACCATTCTGAGTTTGTAATTGGCGGCGATCAACATCTGAGTTTTGGCGAGCGAAATGCTTTTGCAATTGTACTATTTATGTATGAATGTCTAGCTAAAAAACCAGATCTAATTGTGCTGGACGACCCAATATCGTCATTTGACAAGAATAAAAAGTATGCAATTTTGGAGATGCTTTTCAGGAGAAAAGCACATAACTGCCTCAAGGGAAGAACTGTATTGATGCTCACGCATGACGTAGAACCTATCATTGATACTGTTAAATCTGTTTCAAAACAATTCGACAATCAAGTTTCAGCTTCATATTTATGCATGAGACAAGGAAAAATATCAGAAATCTTTATCGCTAAAGATGACATCAAAACATTTTCACAGATATGTAAAGATTTCCTGGGCACGGATGCTCATAACATCACCAAGCTTATATATTTAAGACGCTACTACGAGATCATTGATAATAAGGGAGACGCTTATCAGGCGTTATCAAACCTTCTTCATAAAAGAGAACGAGCTGATTCAATAGATTATCGCCTAGAAGGTAACGCATTGATGACGACTGAGTCGATGGATATAGGTGTAACAGCTATCGCCAGTGATATAAATGGCTTCGATTATGATCAAACCTTGGCCCAGTTAAAGGACATTAATGCATTAAAATCCCTTTACCGAAAAAGTTCAAATGGCTATGAAAAATTACAGATATTCAGATTATTTGACATCGAGGCACAAAATTCAATCATTCAAAAATTTATTAACGAGACATATCATATCGAAAATGAATATATCTGCCAGCTTGACCCATCCCAATTTGATTTAATTCCAGAGTATGTGATCTCTGCTTGCGACCAATGTCTTGCAGAGGCAGAACATTAGGGGTGTAGGGGGATCAGCAAAGCGTAAGGCCCCCCGGTAATCCCCGTCAGTCAGCGAAGGCGAGACAGCCTATTGAGCCAACCGTTGGCAGCCCCCAGGGAAGGGTTTACGGCGAGTTGGCGAGAGAGGTTGTCTCGCCTGAACCTCTGAACTCTGAATCTCAAAACCTCTGAACTGCTGAATTAACTTCTGAGCCTCAAAACCGCTGAACAGATAAACATAAGGCTCCCATAGGGAGCCTTATTGGATAAATACCTGCGAGTCGAGCAGGTATCAGGCCAGCGGCGGCGTGCGCGGCGGGATCTGGCGCTTGCTGCCGGTGGCCTCGAACGCCGCGCCAAAACGCAGCAGGTTGTTGTCGTCATAGGCACGACCGGCGAAGGTCAGCCCCACCGGCATGCCGATATCGGCCATCACCCCCATGGGGACGGTGACGGTCGGTACGCCCAGATGGCGAATCGCCAGGTTGCCGTTGGCGACCCAGACGCCATTGCTCCAGGCGATATCGGCGGAGGCCGGATTCACATCGGCATCGGCCGGGGCGACGTCGGCCACCGTGGGGAACAGCACGGCGTCGAGCTTGAGCTCATCCATCCAATCCTCCAAGTCCAGCTTGCGGGTCTGCTCCAGACCGCGCAGGCCGTCCGGCACCGAGGCAATCTCATCGAATCGTTTCAGGCCACGTTTGGCCATGGTGACGTACTCATCCATACCGGCCGCCAGATCGCCCTCGCGGTTCGGCAGTGTGCCCGGATCGTGGGGGAAGATCTGCGGGCCATCGACATCGGCCAACTTGTTGAGCTTGGGATCGCCGTTGGCACGCAGGAAGTCGTCGAACGCCCAGCCGGAGAGCTCCCACAGCTCGTCATGGAGAAATTCCGGGCTGATGATGCCGCGGTTAAACACGGTCGGCGCGCCGGGTCTATCCCCTTCGCAGTTGGAGACCAGCGGGAAGTCCACCTCGATGACTTCGGCACCCGCGGCTTCCAGCGCCTGACGGGCCTGCTCCCACAGCGCAATCACAGAAGCGCGGGTGTGGATGCGCTGGCCGGTCGGGCCGCCGATGCCGGGGTTGTCGCTGGTGCCAGCCAATTCATCCTTATTGATGAACATGCGCGGCACGCCGAGGCGCTTGCCCTTGAGGCTGTCGGCGTTGGCCGCCAGTTCCAGGTAAGAAGCCGGACGCACCTCGGACGCCTTGGGGATCGGCACCCAGGGCTGCAGACGCCACAGATCGCCGCGAGTGTCGGCATCGTCGGCCACCACCACATCCAGCACTTCCAGGAGATCCGCCATGGTGCGGGCATAGGGCACCACCACGTCCATGGTCGGGGTCAGCGGCCAGTTGCCACGCACCGAGATGACACCGCGGGATGGGGTGTAGGCGCACAGACAGTTGTTCGACGCCGGACCACGGCCGCTGGACCAGGTCTCTTCGGCCAGACCAAAGGCCGCGAAGCTGGCGGCAGTGGCGGTACCAGCACCGTTGGAGGAGCCGGAGGCAAAGGGGGCAGTCAGGTAGTCGGCGTTGTAGGGGCTTTCGGCGCGGCCATAGACGCCGCGCTGCATGCCACCATTGGCCATCGGCGGCATATTGGTTTTGCCCAGGCAGATAGCCCCAGCGGCACGCAGCCGCTCAACGGTAAAGGCGTCGCGCTGGGCCACCAGATCCTTGAACGCCGGGCTGCCGGAGGCGGCGGTCAGCCCCTTGACCAGATAGCTGTCCTTGGCGGTGTAGGGAATGCCATCCAGCGGGCTTAGCAGCTCGCCCCGGGCTCGGCGGGCATCGGAGGCTTCTGCCTCCTTGAGCGCATCGGGATTGGCCACCACGACAGCATTGAGCTTGGTCGCGGTCTCGGGGCCGTTGTAGGCGGCGATACGGGCCAGATAGGCCTGAACCAGTTCGACCGCCGTGGTGCGGCCTGACTCGAGCGCGGCACGCAGCTCGGCAATGGAAACTTCGGTCACTTCAATCATGCTGGAGCTCCAAAAACGGTGACGTTGGGCGAGGTGGTCGCCGCTGTTTGCAGCCGACCTCGCGGTCATTAAAGCGATAAAACCCTGGCAGCGGGCGATGCTCATCAGCGAAGGCAGGAAGTGTTCCCATTGAACCAACCGTTGGCGGCAGGGATGCCGCCATCGAGCCCCCAGGGATGGGTTTACGGCGTGTTGGTGAAAGGGAACCTCCCTGCATTTGCTGTCACCCGAACGGCATGGCCCGCCGCGCAGGGGAAGGATCCGTCACCTTGGGAGTGACGGATCGATCTGGATCTATTTGCCGCTCGGGATCTGCTGGGTGATGCAGTGGATATTGCCACCGCCGAGCAGGATCTCGCGGGCCGGTACGCCGACGACTGTATGGTCGGGGAAGATGGCTTCCAGCTTGGCTTGGGCCAGACCGTCAGTGGCCGGATCCAGCAGCGGATAGACGATGCGGTCGTTGGTGATCAGGAAGTTCACATAGGAGCCCGCCAGACGGTGGCCGGAGTCGCGCGGGACGCCGCTGCCATCCACCACGCCTTGCGCCTCTTCGGCGCTGCAGAACAGCGGGCCCGGTTGCGGGATCAGCCAGACTTTCAGCTTGCGGCCCTGAGCGTCGGTGCTGTTCTCGAGCACCTCCAGCGCCGCCTTGGAGCGGGCGTACTGGGGGTCGTTCACATCATCGGTCCAGGTCAGGAGCACTTCCCCCGGACGCACGAAGCAGCACATGTTGTCGATATGGCCGTCGGTCTCGTCCAGATAGACGCCTTCGTCCAGCCAGATAAAGCTCTGCACGCCCAGATAGTCACGCAGGTGCGCTTCGATCTGCGCTTTGCTCAGGTGCGGGTTGCGGTTTTCATTGAGCAGGCACTCGGCGGTGGTGATGCAGGTGCCTTCGCCATCGACGTGGATGGAGCCGCCTTCCAGGATCAAGGGTGCCTTGTAGGTGGCAAAGCCGTGCTGATCGGCCATCTGACCGGCCACCAGCTCGTCCTGGCTCCATGGGTGGTAGAGACCGCCCTTGAAACCGCCCCAGGCGTTGAAGCCCCAATCCACGGCGCGGCATTCACCGGCGGCGTTGATGACCACGGTCGGACCTGTATCGCGGGCCCAGCAATCATCGCTATTCATCTCAACGAGCGTGACATGGGCCGGCATGATGGCGCGGGCCTGGGCCATAAACTCGCCAGGCACGCCCATAAACACAGGGGTGGCCGCGCCAATGGCATCCGCCACCTGGGCAAAGGTGGACTGGGCAAAATGCCCCGCCTCACGCCAGTTGTCGGGGCGGAACGGCCAAATCATCCAGACCGCCTGTTGCGGTGCCCACTCGGCGGGCATAAAGAAACCGTCGGCGGCAGGCAGGGTGTTCAAAAGTTTGCTCATTACTGATCCCTCACGCTGGCAGGGTGACTGCCAAAAAAGCGGCAACAGGCGGCGCAGGTCAAGGCGCGCCACCACACTAAGATGGGGCCAGTGTAGAAACTTGCGCCATCATCCATCAAATGAATAATATGCATCTAGCTATTAATAACGCGAATAGACCAAGCCATGAAACTGCATCAGCTGGATCTGAATCTGCTGTTGGCGTTTGACGCCCTGATGACAGAACGTAACGTCACCCGCGCCTCCCAGCAACTCTATATTAGCCAACCGGCGATGAGTCATGCCCTGAACCGGCTACGCCAGTTCTTTGCCGACCCGCTGCTGGTGCGCACGCCCCAGGGGATGATGCCCTCGCCCCGGGCGTTGAAGCTGCACACAGGGGTGCGTCAGGCGCTACTGCTGCTGGAGCAACAGCTGGACGACGAGGAGCAGTTTATCCCCGCCGAATCGAGCCGGCGTTTCGTCATCAGCACCACCGACTATGTGGAGTGCGTGCTGATCCCGCCGCTGATCTCGCGACTCAAGCAGCTGGCGCCCCGGGTGACCATTGAAATCCTGATCCTGCGCGATACCCTGCCGGAGCAGGAGCTGGCCAGCGGCGCCATCGATCTGGTCCTGGGGTTCGACGAGTATATGCAGGTGCCGCCCCATCTGAGCCGGGAGACCTGGCTGACCGAGCCGCTGTGCGGCCTGGTGCGCAACCAGCATCCCCAGATTGGCGAAGCGCTGAGCCTGCAACAGCTGATCGCCACGCCCCATGTCTTTCACTCGCCACTGGGCACCCGGGAGTCCATCGTCGACCACTATCTGGCGAGCCAAGGGCTGCAACGGGAGATCTCGGTCAACAGCCAGAGCTATATGTCGGCGGCCGCCATCGTCAGCCAGAGCGACCACCTGCTGGTGTTGCCGCGCAAGGTCGCCGAGCTGCTGGCCACCGGTTGGCCGCTCAAACTGGTCAATTTGCCGCTCGAGATGCCCAGCTACCACCTCAACTGCGTCTGGCATCCGGTTCACGACCAACAACCGGCACAGGCCTGGTTGCGGCAACTGATGCGCGAATTAGTCAGAGCGCCATAAACAAAAACGCCAGCACTGAGGCTGGCGTTTGCAGTTTCACATTCCGCCGCGAGGGGCGAAAGTATTACTCGGTGACTTCTTTGGTGCCGGTAACCGCTATGGTCACGCGACGATCCGGAGCCAGGCACGCGATCACGGCCTTCTTGCCCTTGACGGTATCGCACTGGGTACCGGTAACCGGGCTAGATTCACCACGACCTTCGGTGGCGATCTTGTCGGCCGGAATACCCTTGCTTACCAGATAGTCAGCAACTGTCTTGGCACGCTTCTCGGACAGCACCTGGTTGGCCTGATCAGAACCGATGCGGTCGGTATAGCCGATCACCAGAGCACGACCATCCTTCGGCGTTTCAGCCTGGATTTGACCATACAGGGTATCCAGAGCAGCAACACCCGCAAGCTTCAGGCTGGACTTGGCGAAGTCGAACAGCACATCAGACGAGAGGTTGAACTCCTTGGTCACAACAACCGGAGCCGGTGCCGGAGCTGGCTCAGGAGCAGGCGCTGGTGCGACAGCCGGGGATACCTGGCCATAGCGGTAGCTGACACCCAGGCTCAACAAGCCGTTGTCCGGCTCGAAACCGATCTCGTCTTTATCACCAATCTTGCTGACCCATTGGTATTCAAAACGCGCAGCCCAGTCCCGATTAATCGCATATTCGGTACCGAATGCCAGCAATGGCGCCACACCGGTCACGCTGTCGCTATCATTTTCACTCTTGTAGCCGAAACCGCCCAGCTTACCGTAGATATCGGCACCAGAGCCCAGGTCATAGCTGAACTTACCCGCCAGTTGAATACCCTGAGACTTGACTTCGCCATTTCCCAAGGTGGAGGTGTAGGTCATCTTGTCCAGATAGTCATAGCCACCTTCGACCGCAAACCAGTTGTTCAACTGATAACCCGCGAACACACCAGCACCGACGCCGTCATGATCGTCCACGTTGTAGTCGGTCAGCAGGCTGGATACATCGCTCGTACCGACGCTGAAGTTGGACCAACCCAGTTTACCACCGGCATACCAGGTGTTGTCTTGCGGTGCAGCCTGAGCTGCCGTCATGGCAAACAGACCTGCAATAGCCACTGCAATAGCTGTCTTTTTCATCGTTTTTTGCCTCTTCTTGTGTGATTAACATCGGCAACAGTGCACTGTTGCTATCCGTTATTACCCGAGTGCTCCGTTGACGTGATCGAGAGCCAAAGCTGCCCTGTTTCTACCTCAACTCACATCACGCGCACGCGTGATGTCAAAAAGCTTAGCTCTTAAAGAGTCCCTGTGCCACACGGCACGATGAAAAAAACAGCAGCGCTTGCCGTAGCAGCCCCAAAAAACACTAGGATTCAGGCAAGTAGCGATAACCAATGCCAGTCTCGGTAAGCAGATAACGGGGCAATGTCGGGTCCGTTTCCAGCTTCTGCCGCAGGTGACCCATGTAGATGCGCAGATAGTGATTGTGTTCGACAAAGGTGGGGCCCCAGACTGCCAGCAGCAGTTGGCGATGGGTCAACACCTTGCCGGGATGCGCCAGTAACTCGCCCAATAGCCGGAACTCAATTGGCGTCAGATGTATGTCTTCGCCTTGTCGGGATACCTGCCGCGTCACCAGATCTATGGTCACCTCGCCCAGCTGCACCTGTGGGGAGAGCGCCTCTGGCGTTTGCCCCCGCCGCCGCAGGGCTACACGCACCCGAGCCAGCAACTCGCCAATCCCGAACGGCTTGATCAGATAATCATCCGCCCCGGCATCCAGGGCCTGGATCTTGTCGGTCTCGTCAACCCGCGCCGAGAGCACTATCACCGGGATAGCACTCCAGCGCCGGAGATCACGGATAAACTCCTGACCATCCCCATCCGGCAGCCCCAGATCCAGCACCACCAGATCCGGTTTGCGGGTCGCCGCCTCCAGCAAGCCCCGCTGCACGCCATCGGCCTCGCAAACGCGAAACTGTTCCGCTTCCAGTGCGCTACGCACAAAGCGGCGGATCGCCTGTTCATCCTCGACGATGAGAATGGTTGCCAAGGTTTCGCTCAATCAACCTCCAACAAGTTTACAAAGTCTCCTCCACCAACGTGGGTGGCGTTTTAAGAGGCAGGGTGAAGAAAAAATTAGCCCCGCCCTGGGGCCGGTTCTCGGCCCAGATGCGGCCGCCATGAGCCTCGACAATCGCCCGGCAGATTGCCAGACCCAAGCCCACACCCGGGATCACCGACTCCTTGTCGCCACGGGAGAACTTCTCGAAAATCAACTGCTCCTTGCCCACCGGCAAGCCAGGGCCATGATCCCAAACCCGAACCTCCAGCATCTCTCCGGCGAGCCGGGCCGAGATGCCAATGCGGGTCTCGGCGCCGGCATATTTACTGGCATTCTCCAGCAAGTTGACCAGCACTCGCTCCAGCATGGTGCCGTCACAATAGAGCAGCGGCAAGTCGCCCGGTAGTTCCCGCTGCAACGGATGACCGCGTAAGGGGACTTCCAGCTCGCGCAGGGCACTGCCCACCAGCTCCGGCAAGGACTGCCAATCCCATCGTAGCGCCAGACCACCGGACTGCAACCGCGCCATATCCAGCAGGTTATTCACCAAGCGCGAGGTATCCAGCACCTGTTGGCGAATGGCTTCGGCCTGTTGCGCTTGGGGCAAGCCGGCCGACCCCAGCTCCAGGGTGAGGATTTCCGCCTGACCAAATAACACGGTCAGCGGGGTGCGTAGATCGTGGGAGAGCGCCGCCAAGAGCGAGTTGCGCAGCCGCTCCGACTCCATCTTCAACTGGGCTTGCTCGGCATCCCGAGCCAGGGCAATCCGCTCCAGTGCTATGGCGATCAGCACACCGTACAAGTCCAGCAGCCGCAATTGCTCGGGGATCATCAACAACCGCAGGTTAGCTGGCTCAATCACCAGCACCCCCAGGGTCAGATTGGCCGTGGTCAAGGGCAGCAGCCGCTGCGCCAATGCGGGCAAGGTATCGCTGCCCAGCCCGGCTGGAGCCTTGCGTTCCAGACACCATTGGGCAACGGCGCGATCTACCGGGCAGCGGTCTGCGCCCGGCACTCCATCTAACAAGTGCCCATCCTCATCCACCAGCACCACCTGGGTGCGGGCATGAAAGCAGCGGGCGACGAAATCACAACTCAGCGCGGCTATCTCCTCGGCACTGACGGCACCGCTCAACGCCTTGGCCAATTCAAACAGCTGGCGGGAGCGCTGCTCCCGGTATTGGGCGATGCGCGCCTGATAACGGACACCGGCCGTCAACTGGCCGATCAACAGACCCACCGCCAGCATGACGCCAAAGGTCAGCACATATTGGACATCGCTGACCGCAAACGAAAAATGGGGAACAACAAAGAAGAAGTCGAAAATGCCGACGTAGAGGATCGCCGCCAAAATCGCCGGCACGCGACCAAAACGCGCCGCGATCAGCACAACGCCGAGCAGAAACAGCATGACGATATTGGCCGAATCCAGGTAAGGCATCAGCAAGCGGGAGATCCCCGCCAACACGCCGCCCAGCAACAGGGTCGCCGCACACCCCTTGAGTTGCACCTGCCAGCGCTCGCTGAAGCTGCGCAGATCCGGGGGTAACACCACAGCCGGACGAGGCGATGAGGCCTCGTTCTCGACCGCCACCACGATCAGATCCAGATCCGATCCCTGGCGACCCAAGCGCTCGGCAAAACGGCCACCTCGACGCCAGAACGACATCCGTTGCCGACGGCCGATGACAATCTTGCCCAGATTATGTTCCCGGGCGTAACCGAGCACAGCCTGAACCTCGTCGGGCGCCGCCAGGGTTGCGGTTTCGGCACCCAGCTCGCTGGCCAGTTTCAAGGTCTGCAAGATGCCTCGCCGCTGGGCCTCCGGCAGACGATGCAGACGCGGGGTCTCCACGTAGACCGCATGCCAGGGGCTGCCCAGCCTTGCCGCTAACCGCGCTGCCGTCCGCACCACCTTGTCACTGCCATCCTGGGGGCCGAGACAGAGCAACAAGGCATCCTGGGTATGCCAGACCCGCTCTATATCCGCATCGCTACGATACTCACGCATCTGGCCATCGACCCGCTCGGCGGTGCGGCGTAGCGCCAACTCCCGCAGCGCCATCAGGTTGCCCTTGCGGAAGAAGTGCTCGATGGCCCGCTCCGCCTGGCCCGCCAGATAGACCTTGCCCTCCTTCAGACGCTGACGCAGATCATCCGGGGTCAAATCGACCAGCACCACCTCGTCGGCACCATCAAACACCCGATCCGGCACCGTCTCCCGCACCCGGATGCCGGTGATGCCGCCGACGATATCGTTCAGACTTTCCAGATGCTGGACATTGATGGTGGTGAAGACGTCAATCCCCGCCTCCAGTATCTCCGCCACATCCTGCCAGCGCTTGGGATGTCGGGAGCCAGGCACATTGGAGTGCGCCAACTCGTCCACCAGCACCACAGCCGGATGGCGGGCCAGCACACCATCCAGATCGAATTCCGCCAGGCGATGGCCGCGATAGAAGTGATGGGAGAGAGGTAACAGCTCCAGCCCTGCCAGCAGGGCCGCTGTCTCGCTGCGGCCATGGGTTTCCACCAACCCGACCAGCACATCCAGTCCCTGGGCCCGCAGACGCTGGGCCTCCTGCAACATGGCGTAGGTCTTGCCGACGCCAGCACTGGCACCGAAGAAGACCTTCAGTTTGCCTTTTTGGCGCGTCTTGGCCAGCAGCGCATCCGGATCCGGGCGGCGCGGTTCATCCACACTCATCACGCTGTTATTTCCTTGCCGACCGCGGCGCGGTGGATGAGAGTTCATCCAGCGCCAGATTCAATAGCAATACATTTACCACAGGAGCCCCCAGCACACCCAGAGGTGGGACTTCAATCTGCCGGGTCACCAGCGCTTCCACCTGGGTGGCGGGCAAACCGCGAACCTTGGCCACCCGGGCGACCTGGTAATAAGCCGCCGCCGGGCTCAGATGGGGATCCAGTCCGCTGCCGGAAGTGGTCACCAGATCCACAGGTATCAGCCCACTCTCATCCGCCGCGAACTGCTCCGGTGAGCGCTCACTCTCATCCCCTGCCGCCTGCTGCAGCTGGGCCAGGCGCGCGCTGATTTGGCGCTGCAACTCGGGATTGAGCGGTCCCAGGTTGCTGCCCCCGGAACCGGCGCCGTTGTAAGCCACCGCCGAAGGGCGGCTCCAGAAATAATCGGCGGTCTCGAACGGCTGCCCCATCAGCCGTGAACCGACCACTCGATCCCCCTGATAGAGCAAGGAGCCGTTAGCCTGCGCCGGAAAGATCCACTGCGCCAGCGCCGTCATCCCCAGCGGATAACCCAGCCCCAGCAACAGGGTCAATCCGAACCATAACCGCAGGGCTGTACCCATTTGTGTCAACATCACGCGCTCCTTACACCCAACCTGCTGCAGAGAGCAGCAGATCGATGAGTTTAATTCCGACAAAAGGCACCAGCAGGCCACCCAGACCATAGATCGCCATGTTGCGCCGCAGCAGCTTGGCTGCGCTCAGCGGGCGATAGTTCACCCCGCGCAATGCCAGCGGTATCAGTCCTATGATGATGAGGCCATTGAAGATCACCGCCGACAAAATGGCCGACTGGGGAGTCGCCAGATGCATCAGGTTCAATCCATTGAGGGCCGGATAGGTGGTGGCGAACGCCGCCGGTATGATGGCAAAGTACTTGGCCACATCGTTGGCAATGCTGAAGGTGGTCAGGGAGCCCCGGGTCATCAGCATCTGTTTGCCGATATGCACCACCTCGATGAGCTTGGTCGGATTGGAGTCCAGATCCACCATGTTGCCGGCTTCTTTCGCCGCCTGGGTGCCGCTGTTCATGGCTACCGCCACATCCGCCTGGGCCAGAGCCGGGGCGTCATTGGTGCCATCGCCGGTCATGGCCACCAGCCGCCCTTCACTCTGATACTGACGGATCAGCGCCAGCTTGGTCTCCGGGGTTGCCTCGGCCAGAAAGTCATCAACCCCGGCTTCGGCGGCAATCGCCGCCGCCGTCAGACGGTTATCACCGGTGACCATCACCGTCTTGATGCCCATGCGGCGCAGCTCCATGAACCGCTCTTTGATGCCACCCTTGACGATATCCGAGAGCGCCACCACACCCAGCACCTGATTCCCTTCACTCACCACCAGAGGCGTACCGCCTTCACGGGCCACCTGCTCGACCAGAGTCTGCGCCCGGCGCGGGTATTCGCCGCCGTTGGCCTCCACATGACGGCGGATGGCATCGGCAGCGCCCTTGCGGATCATCCGTTGTTGCAGATTCACCCCGCTCATCCGGCTCTGGGCCGAGAAGGGGACAAAGGTGGCCCCCAGGGCGTGAATATCCCGCTCCCGAAGGTTGAAACGCAGCTTGGCCAGCACCACTATACTGCGCCCTTCCGGGGTTTCATCGGCCAGGGAGGCGAGCTGGGCGGCATCGGCCAGGGCTTGCTCGCTCACCCCCGCCACCGGCAGAAACTGGCTGGCCTGACGATTCCCCAGGGTGATGGTGCCGGTCTTGTCCAGCAGCAACACATCCACATCGCCTGCGGCTTCCACCGCCCGTCCCGAGGTAGCGATGACGTTGGCGGCCAGCATGCGGCTCATCCCCGCCACCCCTATGGCGGAGAGCAAGCCGCCAATGGTGGTGGGGATCAGGCACACCAGCAGGGCCACCAGCACTGTGACCGAAATCACCTGACCACAGCCGTTCGCCTGGACAGCAAACTGCGAGAAGGGCAACAGGGTGACGGTGGCCAGCAGGAAGATCAGCGTCAGGGCGATCAGCAGGATCGTCAGCGCTATCTCGTTCGGCGTCTTGCGACGTTTGGCCCCTTCGACCATGGCAATCATGCGGTCGAGGAAGGTCTCCCCGGGATTGACCGTCGAGCGGATCACCAACCAGTCGGAGAGCACCCGAGTGCCGCCGGTCACGGAGCTGAAATCGCCACCGGATTCGCGGATCACAGGAGCGGACTCGCCGGTGATGGCACTCTCGTCCACCGAGGCCACCCCTTCGATCACCTCGCCGTCGCAGGGGATCACCTCACCGGCGGCGACCTGGACCACATCACCTTTGCGCAGTGAGTCAGCACTCACCCGCTGGCTGGGCGCGCCGAATTGCGCCACCGTCAGTTTGTGAGCCCAGACGGTCTGCTTCAGCCCGCGCAGGCTGGCGGCCTGGGCCTTGCTGCGTCCCTCGGCCAAGGCTTCAGCAAAGTTGGCAAACAGCACAGTAAACCAGAGCCAGAGGGCTATGCTGGCGGTGAACCACAAGGGTTCGGAATGGTCCGTCAGTTGCAGCCACTGCGCCAGCCAGACTAGTGTGGTCAGGGCACTGCCCAACCAGACCACAAACATCACCGGATTTTGCCACTGGCTGCGCGGATCCAGTTTGAGGAAGGCGCCCTTGCAGGCTTCGCGACACAGCGCCGGATCCAGCAGGGAAAGTTTCTTGCGAGTCATAGTGATTCCTTACTTCAGCATCATCAGCTGTTCGACAATCGGACCCAACGCCAGGGCGGGGATAAAGGTCAGGGCCCCGACCAGCAATACAGTGCCCACCAGCAAACCGATAAACAGCGGGCCATGGGTGGGCAAGGATCCCGGATGCTCGGCTTGGCGCAACTTGCCCGCCAGGGAGCCAGCCAGCGCCAGCACCGGCAGTATGACGCCGAAACGTCCCAGCAGCATGGCGACGGCCAGCATGCCGTTGTAATAGGGGGTATTGGCGGAGAGACCGGCAAAGGCACTGCCGTTGTTGTTGGCAGCCGAAGAGAAGGCGTACAACACCTCGCTGAAACCATGGGCTCCCGGGTTGAAAATACCGGCGCGTCCGGACTCCAGCAGCAGCGTCACCGCCGTGCCCAGCAACACCAGCGCCGGTGGGATCAACAACGCCAGGGCGACCAGCTTCATATCCTGGCTTTCAATCTTCTTACCCAGATATTCTGGAGAGCGTCCGATCATCAGACCGCAGATGAAGACAGTGAGCAGCACAAATAACGCCATGCCATAGAAGCCCGCACCGACACCACCAAAGATCACCTCTCCGAGCTGCATCTGCAGCAGGGGGACCATACCGCCCAGCGGGGTGAAGGAGTCGTGCATGGCGTTGACTGCGCCACAGGAAGCCGCCGTGGTCACCACGGCAAACAGACTGCTGGCGGCGATGCCGAAGCGGCTCTCCTTGCCCTCCATATTGCCGCCCGGCATCAAGGTGGATGCCTGTTGATCCAGCCCCAGCGCCGCCAACTGTGGCGTACTCGCCTGCTCGGAGCGAGTCACCACGACCACCGCCAGCACCAGCATCAGGATCATGGCCGCGATGATAGCAATTCCCTGCCGCCGATCACCGGCGACCCGGCCGAAGGCCAGCACCAGGGCCGCCGGGATCAGGAAGATGGCCAGCATCTGCAGGAAATTGCTCAACGCGGTCGGATTCTCGAAGGGATGGGCCGAGTTGGCATTGAAGAAACCACCGCCGTTGGTCCCCAGCATCTTGATCGCTTCCTGAGAAGCGACGGGGCCCATGGCCAGGGTCTGCTCGGCGCCGCTCAAGGTGGTCAGCTGCAGATAGTCCTGCAGGTTCTGCAACCCCCCTTGCTGGACAAATAACAGGGTCAACAGGCAGGAGAGAGGCAACAACAGGTAGAGGGTGATACGGAACAAGTCGACCCAGGCATTACCAATGACCGCAGCCCCATGCCGGGTCAGGCCACGGATCAGCGCAAAGGCCACGGCACCACCGGTGGCGGCCGAGAGAAAATTCTGTACCGTCAAACCGACCATCTGGCTGAAGTAGCTCAGGCTGGTTTCACCGGCATAGGCCTGCCAGTTGGTATTGGTCATAAAGCTGATGGCGGTGTTGAGAGCCAGATCGACCGACAGTCCAGGCAGATGCTGAGGATTGAGGGGTAACAACCCCTGCAGCAGGAGTAGAACAAAGAGCAAAGCCCCGCCCAGCAGATTAAACACCAGGATGGCTAAGGTGTAGCGTCGCCAATCCATCTCCTCTGTGGAGGCACCCAGACACAGGCGCTCCAGACGTTGCAAGGGTCGCGGCAGTTCACCCTCGATGAGGCGGGCCAGCAGTTGGCCTAATGGCCAGGCCAGCAGACCCAGCACCAGTAAAAACAGCAGTAATAGTATCCAGGCGTCGGAACCCATCAGAATTTCTCCGCATTGATTAGGGCATACAGCAGATAAGCGGCCAGAGCCAAAGCCCCCAATCCGCCCAGTAGCATCCAGATCGTCATTTTTTCACTCCATGACAGCGGTAACAGATCGCCGCCTCTGGGAAGAAGGCTAAGAGAATCAAGGCAAAAATGAGGTAAAAAGGTTCACCCCTCCTGTAAAAATTCCGTAAAAATCATTAGTTGGTGCTGGTTTCCCGAGCGTCGAAGCCTCTTTGTGCTCCAATCATGTCCCAGCCATAGGTTTGCGCTTGGCAAGCTTGTTAAAAACATGTTATTTCCACTGCATTGCCTCTCAGGAGTTTCACCATGGCTGCACACATTAGCCCCCACGCCACATCCTCCGATGAACGCCAACCCGTAGGAGCCCTGTTACTACGCACCCTGGCGATGCCCGCCGATACCAATCCCAGTGGGGACATCTTCGGCGGCTGGTTGATGGCGCAGATGGACATGGGGGGCGCCATTCTGGCCAAGGAGCTGGCCCGTGGCCGGGTCGTCACGGTCGCGGTCGATGCCATCACCTTTCTCAAACCGGTGGCGGTCGGTGATGTGGTGTGCTGTTACGGCGAGTGCATCAAGGTGGGAAACAGCTCGTTGAAGATCAAGCTGGAAACCTGGGTGAAGAAGGTGGCGAGCGAACCGATCGGCGAACGCTATTGCGTCACCGAAGCGGCGTTTACCTATGTGGCGGTGGATCAGGAGGGCCGCCCCCGCCCCCTGCCAGCTGAACTGAAGTTCAACAAGAACGAGATATAAGTCGCCAGCCTTGAACTTCACTATCCGGCGCGGTACGTTGCCAGAACCCATGGCTTTCGCGCAGGATTTTATTATGAATAATCAACCACATATCATTTTATCCTCCCTGGATCTTGCCCGCATCGAGCGCTTGCTCGACAGCTTGCCGGAGCACCAATTCCCGGGGAAGCGCGCCTTGGAGCAGGAGCTGGATCGCGCCGAAGTGCGCGATCCGGAAGAGATGCCGCCCCATGTGGTCACCATGAATTCCGAGGTGCGTTTTCGGCTGCAACCGTCAGGCGAAGAGTTCTGCCTGACCCTGGTCTACCCCAAGGATGTTAACGGCCACGCCGATCGCATTTCGATCCTGGCTCCGGTCGGCAGCGCCCTGCTCGGCCTCGCCATCGGTGACGAGATCACCTGGCCAGGTCCCGGTGGCCAGTCATTGCAGGTCACCATCATCGAAATTGTCTATCAACCGGAGCGCGATCTGGAGTTCCATCGCTAGCCCGTCAGCATAGGGATAGACATCCCGGGTCAGCTATCCGGCCCGGCAATGGGCAAGAAGAGGGTGAAGCGAGTTCCAACGCCCTCTTCGCTAGCAACGTCAATCCGTCCCTTGTGTTTTTTCAGAATGCCATAGGCTAAAGAGAGACCCAGACCTGTTCCCTGGCCCACGGGTTTGGTGGTGAAGAAGGGCTCGAAAACCCGCGCGCATACGGCCTCGGACATCCCCTTGCCATTATCCCGGATCTGCACCCAGACCCAATCCCCGTCCCGCCCTGTGGTCAGCCAGATGTCGCCCATCTTGTCGATAGCGTGGGCGGCATTGACCAGAATATTCATGAACACCTGATTGATCTGGGCCGGCACACAGCGCACCAGAGGTAATGGACTGTACTCCTTGTGCACCTTGGCCTTGTACTTGAGCTCATTCCACACCACGTTCAGGGTACTATCCAGACCCTTGAGCAGGTCGGCCTCTTGCCAGACGGCCTCCCCGGCCCGGGCAAAATCCTTGAGGTCCTGAACTATCTGCTTGACCCGATCCAGACCATCGGCAGATTCGGCCAGCAGTTCAATCACATCCTGGCGCACATAATCCAATTCAATGGATTCCCGATATTGGGAGAGCCGCTGCTGCACCGCAGCGGGCAATTCATCCGCCACCTGTTCATAGGTGTTAACGAGATCCAGAAGAGTTGCTATATAGCTTTTCAGGGTACTGAGATTGGCATTGACGAAACCAATCGGATTATTAATTTCATGGGCTACACCGGCCGCCAACTGACCAATCGCCGCCATCTTATCGGACTGCAGCAACTGATCCTGGGTGTTCTCCAACTGCTGGTTCAGGTGCTGCAAGGTTTCATAATCGTCACGCAGCTTGCTGTTGGCATCCGTCAGCTCGCGGGTTCGCAGCGCGACACGTTCTTCAAGCTCCTGATTGGTCTGCTGCAGGCCCTGTTGTGTCTCGCGCAGGCGGCTATTTTGCCGCACCACGCGCAGTTGCGAGTCATAGAGATCGGCATAAGTCTTGTGCATATCAGCTTGTATAACCGGCATCGCCTGCTCGGCAACATGGACCGATTGCAGGTAGGCCTCCCGGGGCGAAACACCCTCCTGGATCGCCAGGATCTGGAAACAGACCGGTTTGTCGATAGTCAGTACATGAAAACGCATCCAGAAGTTCATGTAGCGCAGGAAGACTCGCAACTCGTCCAGCGTCATCTCTTCCTTGCAGGCTGCATAGAGGTGATGCAAAAACAGCTGATGGTCCTTGGCGTGCTCAATCATCACCTCGGACAAACAGCCCACCTCGAACATCATCTCCTCTTCGAAATTCATCTGATCGCGCAGCTGTTCACCCAGGATTTTCAACCGCGCCTGCAACTGCTTGCCGCTAATGCCCTCCAGCAGACACAGCGCCAGATCCCCCACATCCCGAAACAATTTTTTATGTTCTTCGTCAACCGAGGCAATACCCGTCGAAAAATCTGCATCCCAACCTAATCCCATACATACCTCAGCTGACAATGGTCTGCTACTCACGACGGCTTGACTCAGGATTCCTCATCCAGCAAGAGGGAACCATCGGGTCCCCATTTTACCTGAGTAATGCCGGGGACTTCTTGTTCCAGGCGCCGACGCTCACGCTCCTGAGGAGAGACATGGCTCATCGTCATCCGGCACAGATCGGCCAGCTTCTGGTTCTCGAGCCACAATTGTCGATACCGTAAGGCTTGGGCTATGGTGGTCACCAGCTCATAGTCATTCCAGGGTTTGGCGATGAAGCGATAAATCTGTGCCTGATTGATCGCCGCAATCAGCGCATTCAAATCCGCATAGCCAGAGATGATCAACCGTGGCGCCTCGGGTTGTGCCGCCAGGCAGCCGCTGAGCAGGGTGACGCCATCCATCTCCGGCATCCGGTAATCCGAGAGGATCAACGACACGGCATGAGCCTGCACATAGTCCAGCGCCGCGTAGGGGTCGGTAAAGGAAATCACCTTCAGCGGATAAACCTGGCCATCAAAAGCACAGGGGATACGTGCCAGTAGCCGGGTGATAGCTTTGAGCATCATGGGTTCATCATCGACAAGCACTAGCTGTTCCATACTCACCTCTTATTATTCGGAGAAGGGCCTCGGCAACTAGCTGCGCCCGCCGCTCATCAACTGGTTCAACTCACGGTTGCAGTATATAAACCGTAACCGCTTTCCCCTCGGCGCGCTCAAAATGCCAGATATGCTGGATAATCGCCTCGTCCAGTACCCGACCCCGTGTGAGCAGCAGAAAACGACTGGCACTGAAGAGATCCCGCGACAGCTTCATGCCGGGCTTCAGTTGACTCGACGCTAGGGCGACCTCGCGGATCCGCTTCTGCAAGGTATCCACAGCGCGGACAAATAACGACACCAGATCCGGATCATAACGCTGCCCCTTGTTCTCCCGAATGTAGAGCAAGGCATGTTCTGCGGTAAGAGCTTGTGGCAATAAAAGACCCATCTGCAACTCATCATAATCCACCGCTATCGCCAGGATCCGCGCCCCCAGCGGAATGTATTCGGCATGTATCCGATCCGGAAAACCGGTGCCATCATAGTTTTCATGGATATGCCGAATCAGCGCTCCAGATCGGTTTAACTCCGGGATCGGCAACAGCACCATTTGTCCAAGTGCCGGATGCTCCATCACCTCACTGCGCTCCTGACGGCTGCAGCTTAAAAATGGCTTATTCACCAAGGCATCGGATAGTGCAATCTTACCGATATCGTGTAACTGGGCCGCATTGCGGATCGCCTCAACCTCTTCTTCGCCAACATTGGCCATCTGGGCCAACTGCTCCGCCACATCCACCACTCGTTGGCTATGGCCAGCCCAATCGGCAAAGCGCATGTCCAGCATGTTGGCCAAGACCTGCAACGAGGTGCGGAACGAGGTTTTTAGCTCCTGCTGCGTCATCTCCAGAAAAGAGACCAGTTGACTCAACTCGGCGGTGCGCTGGGCAACTTTCTGTTCCAGGGTGGAATTGGCTTCCCGCAGGGCGTCATTTTGTTCGGCGGTCAGTTGCTGCAAGCGGGCATTTTCCCGCTTCAGTTTTTGCTGTTCTAACGCCTGAGCCACAATCAGCAGTAATTCGTCATCGTGCCAGGGTTTGGCAATATAACGGTAGATTTCACCCTGATTGATAGCGGCTACGGTTTGCGTCATATCGGCATGCCCGGTCAAGAGCAGACGCATGGTATCCGGCCACTGCTGGCGGATTTTGGACAAGAGCTCAGCACCATCCATATGCGGCATGCGCATGTCGGAGATCACCAGATCCACCGGCTCCCGCGCCATCAATGCCAACGCTTCCACACCGCTGGCCGCCATCAGCAACCGATAGTGATGGGCATGCAGCAGCCGCATCAACGATTTAAGAACATTGACCTCATCATCTACCAACAGCAGCGTGGCAATCTGGTTCATACCGCCTTGTTCCCCTGTTTTGCCCAGAGCAGATTAAAACGGGCTCGGCCTTAACACACTCAACTCATCGTATTTATCGAATGCATCATTGATCGCAACCTTGAGCTCCCCCTCTTCCCAGGGTTTACTGATAAAGCGGAAGATTTCACCGGCGTTGACGGCTAACGACAGAGCCTCCAGATCGGCATACCCGCTCAGCATCACCCGTACCGTCTGGGGATAGCGCTCCTTGATCTGCCGCAACAGCTCGAGCCCCGTCACCCCCGGCATCCGGTTATCGCTGACAATCACGCCAACCTGATAATGAGCCATACAGTCCAGTGCCGCCTCGGCCGTGGCTGCCGTCATAATCTGATAACCACTGGAGCGCAAGGTGCGTCGTAACGCACTCAGGATCGAGGGTTCATCATCAACCAGTAACAGGGTGCGTGACGATGCACCTTCCTGAACCGTCGATTGATCCTGAGTCGATGAAATCTGCGCCACCAGCGCAGGGAGCTGGCTAGCCGGTGTCGGTCGACCTCGCAAAAATCCCTGCACCTCATCACAATGCAACAGGCGGAGGTAGGCGTACTGCTCCTGAGTTTCCACCCCTTCGGCGATGACGCTCAGTCCCATGGCATGGCCGAGCGCAATGATGGCGCGCACAATCACAGCATCATCATTAGAGCTGAGTAAATCGGCGATAAAGGATTGATCGATCTTCAACTTATCGATCGGAAACAACTTCAGATAGCTCAGACTGGAATAGCCAGTCCCAAAATCATCCACCGAGAGCATGACACCCAGCTGTTTCAAGCGTTTGAGCGTCGCGACCGCCTGATTGACATCGGCCATGATGCAACCTTCGGTGACTTCCAGATCCAGGCGTTCGGCAGGCAAACCCGTGCTCGCCAGACATTCAGCCACCTGCTCGACCAGCAAACCATGTTGAAAATGCACGGCGGAGAGATTGACCGCCATATTCAACTCCAACCCGAGTGACAACCAGGTTGCCGCCTGCTGGCAAGCCGTCTTTAGCACCCAGTCACTGATGGCAACAATCAGGCCACCCTCCTCCGCCAGAGGAATAAACTCTTTGGGCGGAATGATGCGCTCCGGGGTGCGCCAGCGAATCAAGGCTTCGACTCCGGTCACCTTGCCCGTTCTCATGCTCAATTGGGGCTGATATTCCAAAAACAGCTCATCATGGGCCAAGGCATGCCGTAGCGCCTGCAAGAGGTCGGTTTGCTGTCGTAACCAGAGTGCCAGTTCCGGACTAAAGCGCTGGATCAGAATGTTGTTATGGGTACGACACCAATCCACTGCGGTATCGGCATTACTCATCAACTCCAGTGCGGTGCGCCCCTGCTCCGGGAAATCACTGATCCCCACCACGGGCGGGCAGATAATCTCTTTATTCTCGTACTGCAACGGCAAGGAGAGCTGATCGACAATCTGTTGTGCCAGCTCCAGCGCGAGGTTCAAATCGTCGAGCCGTGGCAAAATCACCGCATAGTGGTTGGCGGCCAGCCGCGAAGCCAGACCCCGATCACCGACCAAGGCCTGTAACCTTTGCAATTGTGACATCAGCAACCAATCACCGACCGCGTAGCCAAATTTTTCATTCAGCGAGCGAAAGCGACGCAGATCGACATGCAGCACAGCTACTATTTGCCCGGAGCGTTCCGCCTGTCGAATATCTTGCGTCAAGCGTTCTTCCACCAAAACCCGGTTCAACTCGGACAAGGAACCGGTCCGCGACAAGTGGAGGACACACTCCTCCAACTGGCGAGAGGTCCGCAAATCCGTCACTATGCCGGTGTAAAATCCGCTCAAAGCATCAGGATCCTCCTGTTCCGATCCCGGTAGGTATTGCAACGTCAGCCAGAAGGGGAAACTCTCCCCCGCCTTGTTACGACCATTCAGTTCCCCTTCCCAGCCCCGCCATTGCCGAATGCGCAGACGAAACTCCTCATAAGAGTCACCTTGCATGAAAAGAGGTAATAACAGGCAAGACGGGCGGCCAATCAGCTCCTGTGGTGTATAACCGCACAGCGCACAAAAGGCCGGATTGACCCAGCGCAGCAATCCCTGCACATCACAAATAAACATGCCTTGTGCCGCAGAATTGGCCAAATGACCCAGCAGCAGAAGCCGAGAGTCAGGAGATAACTCGAAGGAAACATTCTGACTGTCCGCATCAGAAGCTGTCTCTACAGGCAATAGTCGATCCTGTGCTGGCTGACCATAAGCTCCGCTTGCAGTCAAAGTCCACAGCTGAGCACTGGCCTGAAAATGAACCCAATGCATGATCTGCTCACAAAAAGCCGAGCGACTGAGCGTCACCGGGATCCGCGCATCGACCAGCGACAGCACATCTGCTGCCACCTCATCTTGGTCATCACTCAGCAACAGCACCGGAATCGAGTCCGGACTCAGGCCGACTCGAGTCGTGCGCAACCAGCCGATATGCCGCGCCAGTGCCTGATGATCCAGCAGATAAACGGCTACGCCCGCTCTCTCGACCCTATCCGGTTCGTCCGCCACCAGAATAAAGGCGGCATCCAAGGAGCCGGATAGCCAGGAAATAAGGCCGGGATCATCCACCAGGACGCCAATTTTCGGCCGATCTGCCAATGCCTCCCCCCCCTGCATAACCTCTTACCCCCGAGCGAACCAAGACAGTCTCACTATAGTCCATCCCGTCGGGTCAACGATTGAGCGCTCACGCAAGTTTCGGCAAATAGGGGAGCTTTTGACTCCCCTGCTGGTCGGCTGTTATTACTCTTCCAGCGTGGAGAGATCGCCCTCATCCTGGCCCAGAGCGCGAGCCCGCAATACTCGCCGCATAATCTTGCCCGAACGTGTCTTGGGCAAGGCCTCAACGAAATGCACAGTTTCCGGGGTCGCGATACGTCCCAGCTCCCGAGCCACATGTTCCTTGAGCTCGGACTCCAGATGCTTGTCGCCACTGGCCCCGGCTTTCAGCAGCACATAGGTATGAATACCCGTGCCTTTCATTTCGTGGGGCAGACCGATCGCCGCCGCCTCCGTCACCATGGGGTGACTGACCAGAGCGCTTTCGATTTCGGCGGTTCCGAGCCGATAGCCGGAGACCTTGAGCACTTCATCCATGCGACCAATCACCCAGACATAGCCATCCTTATCCATCTTGGCGCTGTCTCCGGCCTTGTAGTAACCCTGGCTCTGGTAATCCCCCCAGTAGAGTTCGGCATAGCGCGGCGCATCACGAAAGATGGTGCGAGCCATCCCCGGCCAGGGATTCTTAATCACCAGCTTGCCCTCTTCGCCAACCGGCACCTCGTTACCCGCATCATCCACCACGCCGATTTCATTGCCGAAGAAGGGCTTAGTCGCAGAGCCGGGCTTCAGCGGAGTGATCGGCAAGGGGCAAATCATGAAGCCGCCGGTTTCGGTCTGCCACCAGGTGTCGATGATCGGGCAACGCTTGCCACCAATCACCTCATAGAACCAGCGCCAGGCCTCCGGATTGATGGGTTCGCCGACCGAGCCCAGCAAGCGCAGGCTGGAGAGGTCGTAACGGCTGGGCCAGCGATCGCCAAAGCGCATCAGACCGCGCAGAGCCGTGGGCGAGGTATAGAGAATATTGACCCCGTATTTCTCGACCATCTGCCACCAGCGACTGGGATAGGGATAATTTGGCGCCCCCTCATACATGATGAGGGTGGCGCCATTAATCAGCGGCCCATACACCATGTAGCTGTGGCCGGTGATCCAGCCCGGGTCAGCCGCACACCACCAGCGATCTTCCGGCTTGATATCAAACGCCATGCGGTGGGTGGTCGATGTATACACGGCGTAACCACCATGGGTATGCACCAGCCCCTTGGGTTTTCCGGTTGTCCCCGAGGTATAGAGGATGAACAGCATGTCCTCGGAGTCCATGACTTCGGTCTCGCAGCGCGGGCTGGCAATGGGCAGGGATTGCAAATCGTGGTACCAGAAGTCCCGCTCGCTCTCCATCTGCACATCCAGGCCGTTATTGCGCACCGTGATGCACACCTCGATGCTGGGCGAACGCTGCATGGCTTCGTTGGCGATGGATTTCAAGTCGGTCGGCTTGCCGCGCCGGAAGCCGCCATCGGCGGTCACCAGCACTCGACTATCGGCGTCTTCGATGCGGGCGGCCAGAGCCTCCACCGAAAATCCGCCGTAGACCACCGAATGGGCGGCGCCGATCTTGGCACAGGCCAGCATGGCAAATGCCAGCTCGGGGATCTGCGGCATGTAGAGGGTGACGATATCGCCCTTGCGCACCCCCATGCTCTTGAGCACATTGGCAAACTGACACACTTCCCGATTCAGGGCATGGTAGGAAAAGGAGCGCACAGCACCCTTTTCACTCTCCCAGATGATGGCCAGCTTATTGCGCGTAGCGCCGCTCAGGTGCCGATCGATGGCGTTGTGCACTATGTTGATCTGGCCACCGACAAACCACTGGTAGAAGGGTTTGTTGCTGGCATCCAGCACCGTATCCCAGGGTTTGAACCAGCTCAGATGGGCCGCCTGCTCGGCCCAGAACTGTTCTCGCTGCTCGATGGAATAGCGATAAAGCTGGTCATATTCCTGAATATTGGCTTGCGCCAGCACCTCGGCGCTCGGGTAGTAGAAGGTTTCGGTCATGTGCTGTGTCCTCGGCATCCATACCCCGCGCCTCAACCGCGCGGGAATGGCTTTAAGCGTAGACGCCCGGTTCTGTCGACAGACACACAGCCCACAAAAGGTTAATGAATTGTTACTCTGGCGTCGATGTGGTCACACTTTTGAGGATGTACTCGGCCGCCGGATGGGGGTTTCGCTGCCCCGGCACAATCAAAAACACCTCACTGTGCAGATCGCTGCAGGTTCCCAGCGCCGCCAGACCATGGTGCTCAGCCAGCGAAACCACCATCTGCTCGGGCGCTGGCATGACGCCATCACCCGCTTCTGCCATCACCTTCATCAAGGCACTGTCACTGATTTCGGCGCGGATCCAGGGGGTGATGCCCTGATCGTGCAGCCAGCCCAGTAGTTGGGCGTGCAGCGGATGATCCTGATCTGGCAGCAGCAAAGGCAATTCACTCAGACACTCGGGAAACGGCAGTGAGCTACGTGCCGCCAGTTCCGGTGCCGCAAAGAAAGCCACCGGCGAACGCAGCAGCGGATAGCTGCGGGCCTGAACATCCAGCCCGGCACTGTAAGCCACCTCCGATAGCACAGCATCCAGCGCATGAACCCCCAATTGACCCAGCAAACGGATCATGGGCCCCTCCTGACAACGAATGCTGAGAGTGGGCTGGGCCAGAAACAACGGTGAGAGCCAACCCTGCACCAGGCGTTTCGGCAACGCATCTGTGATGCCGATCCGGAACTCGGGCCAACTTCCCTGACGCTTACCATCAAACAGCGTGGCCAGCTCTTCACCGATGGCAAACATCCGGCTGGCATAGGCAAATGCCTGATGCCCTTCCACCGTCAACACCAGTCGTCGCCCCTGCCGTTCAAACAGGGGATGATTCAACCGCTCTTCCAGCAGCTTGATCTGATCGCTCATGGTTTGCGGCGCCAGATGCAAGCGCTGAGCAGCCGCCCGCAGACTACCTAGCCGGGCCGTGACCCAAAAATAGTAGAGATGATGGTAATTCAGTCCACGCATGTCTGTTTTTCCCTGCCAGAAGAATATCTTTATATCTGGTATTAACGCGTATTTTGGCGGAATCGGCTAGTCCTGCATCGGCCAACTGGCGAATGCGCGCTCAACGCAATGGTTTGTCGCCATGAGCACGACAAGCATGCCCCAATAACAGACCCCAGCCGATCATCAGTGCCAGGCCACCCAGCGGGGTAATCACTCCCAGGGGCAATTGCGCCAACACCAACAGATAGAGGCTACCGGAAAACAGCAACATCCCCAGCGCAAACGCCCAGCAAGCACCCCGTAGCCAACGAGAAGGCTGCAACTGTCCCAGCACGACTACCAGCAGCAGCGCCAGCGCATGCCACAGCTGATACTGCACACCGATCTGCAGGGTCTGCAGTTGTTCGGGCGTCAGCAGATGCTTGAGACCATGGGCAGCAAAGGCGCCCATGGCCACAGCACTCAAACCGGCAACGCCAGCTATTCCAATCCAGATCCGCATTCACACGCTCTCCTGTTACGCATCAGAACCCTGGGTTTCCTCACTACCGAAAACACTACCCAGGTCACTGACGTGATATGGTCATGATGGCTGAATATGATGCCAGCACAGCGCAGGGATGCAGAGGACTAAGATGGCAAAATCGCGGAAAAAAATCGGCTTGGCGCTCGGTAGCGGCGCTGCCCGGGGTTGGGCTCATATCGGCGTCTTGCGCGCCCTGACACGGGTGGGATTACAACCGGACTTAATCGCCGGTTGCAGCATTGGTGCCCTGGTCGGCGCCGCCTATGCCGCCGGGGAGCTGGACTCCCTGGAACAGTGGGTACGCGGCTTCACCCGCCTTCAGGTCATGAGTCTGCTGGACCCGACCTTCTCCGGCGGTTTATTTCGGGGCGACAAGGTGTTTGGCGTCGCCGAGGAGCGGGTGGGTGAACTGACCTTTGCCGAACTGCAGTTGCCCTTTGCCTGTGTAGCCACCGAACTGGAAACCGGCCGCGAACACTGGCTGCAGGAAGGGCCCGTGATGGGTGCGGTACGGGCCTCCTGCTCGATCCCCGGTATGTTTGTCCCAGTACAGCTCGATGGCCGTTGGCTCATAGATGGTGCCGTGGTCAACCCGGTCCCTGTCTCCCTGTGCCGGGCCATGGGCGCCGATCTGGTCATAGCCGTCAACCTCAACTCGGACACCCGACAAAACTGGAGTAGCCATGATGATGACGAAGTCGCGGCCCGTCATCCCCTGCTGCAATGGCTGCCGAAACGCAATCACGCCGGTGCCCCCAGCATGCTCGGGGTCATGAACAACAGCATCAGCATCATGCAAGAACGCATCACCCGAGCCCGTATGGCCGGGGATCCTCCGGAAATAGCCCTCAATCCCCATCTCGGAGGAGTCGCAATTATGGATTTCCATCGAGCCAGCGAGGCGATCGCCGAAGGAGAGGCCTGTGTCGAACGCATGATCCCGTTCATTGAGGCAGAGGTACACCGTTTCGGGATCGAACTGATACCGCAATACGCCAACAACCCCGAGATTTGAACTCGGCGCAGGAGAAGAGCAGGCCGCACGGCGGCAGGGATGCGGCCTGTAGCGCCACTATTCGCGTCGGTTCACCGGAATTCCAGCGGATTAAGCTTCTGGATGACAACGATTACAACGCTGATCATCGTCCTGAACCACACCAGCAAGCTAGCCACCGCAGGCCATCCACTTACAGCCGCTGGTAAAAATCAGGATCCGGGCTAGCCGGCATCTGTGGCTAGCTTACATAGCAGCGCAGGCAGGAGGTGAGCGCACCTATATACTGCCGCCAACAGCAATAGGGAATCCATCATAAAGCATTGATTTGCATGAATTTAGTATAATTAATAACATAAATGATACTTTTGGTACCGCTTACATGATTGTGTGAGACGGATCGCCAATGCCACGACAAGCATCGACTAGACTCTGAGCCACCGGGTGGTTTCACCGCAAGACGCAGAGGAGTTGCATCATGGGATTGGCAGAAGTACTGGCAAGACGGGATTGGCAGAATCCGGCACTGAGCAGTTGGCAGCGCTTACCGAGCCATACCCCCTGTGCCAGTTGGCGAGATCTGGACGCGGCACGGGAAGATCGCCCTTCCCCTTCCCGTCTATCACTGAACGGTGACTGGTCTTTCAGCTTTTTTGCCGCCCCCGAATTAGTTCCCGAACTCTGGCTCGAACAAGAGTTGGCGGATGCTTGCACCCTGACAGTGCCTGGCAACTGGCAACTGCAAGGTTTTGACACCCCCATTTACAGCAACATCAAGTATCCATTCCCCTGCCAGCCGCCCCGGGTTCCCGATGCCAATCCGACCGGCTGTTACTCCCGAACCTTCATGCTGCCAGCCACCTGGAGTGCCAACGGCCAGGTGCGCATCATCTTCGATGGCGCCAATAGCGCACTGCATCTGTGGTGCAACGGGCACTGGATTGGTTACTCCCAGGATAGCCGCCTAGCCGCCGAGTTCGATCTGACCCCCTTTCTGCGGCCAGGCGAGAACCGGCTGGCGGTGATGGTGCTGCGCTGGTGTGATGGCAGTTACCTGGAAGACCAGGACATGTGGCGCCTGAGCGGATTGTTCCGCGATGTAACCCTGCTGCACAAACCCGACAGCCACCTGAGCGATATCCGGATCACTCCCGATCTCGATGCCTGCTACCGCGACGGTCACCTGCACATCGAGGTCCAGGTCGCGGCAAAAGAGCCCGGCTTACAGGTCCGCAGCACACTATTTTCAGCAGACGAGGCGCTCATCAGCTGCACCCGGCCTTTGGGCACCGGCATCATCGATGAACGCGGTAGCTATGCCGATCGGGTGCATCTCGACTGGTCGATCGCCTCGCCCCGGCAATGGAGCGCCGAGATCCCCCATCTCTACCGCCTGACAGTCGAACTGCTGGATGCCGAGGGACGGCTTCTCGAAGTCGAAGCCCATGACGTCGGTTTCCGCAAAGTAGAAATCCGCCAGGGACTGCTCTGCCTGAACGGCCAACCCTTGCTCATCCGCGGCGTCAACCGCCATGAGTTCGATCCGGAATTGGGCCAGGTGATGACCCATGAGCGGATGCTGCAGGACATACGGTTGCTGAAGCAGAACAATTTCAATGCGGTACGCACCTCCCATTATCCGAATCATCCAGAGTTCTATCGGTTGTGCGATCGCCTCGGTCTCTATCTGGTGGACG
Source organism: Enterobacterales bacterium (assembly GCA_038247115.1). Classification (GTDB taxonomy): domain Bacteria; phylum Pseudomonadota; class Gammaproteobacteria; order Enterobacterales; family Aeromonadaceae; genus Pseudaeromonas. The sequence goes on from JBBRVG010000033.1 coordinate 37,268, forward strand.
AGGCCAACATCGAAACCCATGGCATGGAGCCGATGAACCGGCTGACCGATGATCCGCTGTGGCTACCGGCCATCAGCGAGCGGGTCAGCCGCATGGTGCAACGGGATCGCAATCATCCCTGTATCATCCTCTGGTCATTGGGCAACGAATCCGGTTATGGCGCCGCCCACGATGCCATGTATCAGTGGCTCAAACGCCAGGATCCCAGCCGACCGGTGCAGTATGAAGGCGGTGGTGCCAATACGGCGGCGACCGATATCGTCTGCCCCATGTATGCGCGAGTTGACCAGGACCAACCCTTCCCGGCCGTGCCGAAATGGAATCTGAAAAAATGGATCGGTCTCCCCGGCGAAACCCGGCCTCTGATCCTGTGTGAATATGCTCACGCCATGGGCAACAGTCTGGGAGGCTTTGCACACTACTGGCAGGCGTTCCGCAGTCATCCTCGTCTGCAGGGTGGCTTTGTCTGGGATTGGGTCGATCAGGGCTTAAGCCGCCACGATGCCGAGGGCCAGCATTGGTGGGCCTATGGTGGTGACTTTGGTGACACGCCCAATGACCGCCAGTTCTGTCTGAATGGCCTGGTGTTTCCAGATCGCACACCCCATCCGGCGCTGGCCGAGGCGAAAAAAGCCCAGCAATGTATCCAGGTTGAACTGCTCAGCCTGCAGCCCTTACGCATTCGTCTGACCAGTGACTGGTTGTTCCGCCACTGTGACCAAGAAGTGCTGCAATGGCGTATCCAGCAAGGAGGAACCACCTTGCTGCAAGGGGAGCTAGCTTTGGCATTGGCCCCGCAGCAATCAGCTGACTATGTTCTCTGCGACCAGCTTCCCCCCTTCGCCGCCAATGAGCTGGCTTGGTTGGATCTGCAGATTCTACAACCCCAAGCAACCCCCTGGTCGGATGCGGGTCACCCGATCGCCAGTGAACAGTTCGAGCTGCCCGTGCCCCTGGCCGCGCCCCTGCCGCAAACAACTGGCATGGTCGAGGTCACGGCGACCGAGCAAGGCTGGCTGATTGAAGCCAATCACCAGCGCTGGCAGCTGGATCGGCACAGCGGCCGTATCAATCAATGGTGGTCTGCCGATCAGCAGCCGCAACTTCTGGCTCCAATTGCAGACCACTTCTATCGAGCTCCTCTGGATAACGATATCGGCACCAGCGAAGCTGACCATCTGGATCCGGCCGCCTGGATTGCCCGCTGGGCCGTCATTGGACTGGGCGATTGGCAACACCAGTGCCTGAGCATTCGCGAGGCCAGCAGCGGTCCTGAACCGGAGTTCATCGTCGAACACGGCTACTACCATGCGGGTGTCTTGCAAGTACTGAGCTGCTGGCGCCATCGTTTTGACAGCCAAGGCCGCCAGCACCTCGATATTCAGGCCGCGGTCGCTGCAGGCCTGCCGTCACTGCCGCGTATTGGCTTACTGCTTAAGTTGGCCCAGCCGGTAGAACAGGTCTCCTGGCTTGGACGGGGCCCCCATGAGAACTATCCCGATCGTCGCCTCGCGGCCCATCTTGGACGCTGGGAATTACCGCTGGCCGCCTTGCACACCCCTTATATTTTCCCCACCGAAAACGGGCTGCGCTGCGATACCCGTCAATTGCAGTTAGGAACAATTGCCGTCGACGGACGCTTTCACTTCAGTGTCAGTCACTACAGCCCACAAACGCTGGCCCGCACCCGTCACCAGCATGAGTTGGTCGCCGATGCCGGTTTGCATCTGTGCCTGGACGGTTACCACATGGGGATCGGCGGCGATGACTCCTGGAGTCCGAGCGTGCGAGATGAGTTTTTGTTAAATCCAGGCCATTACCACTACCAGCTGACGCTGGGAGTGACAGGGGCCAAAAAGTAGTCCAGCAGCCCATAAAACCATCATTACTAGCCATTAATTGAGCGACACGTATAAAAATCAAGCCAATGTAACATTATGTAAACGCTTTCTTTGTGCTGTGAAGATCACAGACAAAATTGCAACAAATTGACTACATTGGCTTAAGCCGCCGCCCTCATCCCGAGGTGCGGAGTGTGCCCTACAACCCAACAACATAGAAAACCGGAGAAGGATAATGAGAAAACTGACCACAGTTGCAGCCCTGTTAGCCGGCATGACCCTGAGCTCAATGGCATCAGCTGAAACTACTCTCGGCTTTACCATCTACAAGTACGACGACAACTTTATGGCCGTCGTTCGCAAGGGGATTGAAAAAGAAGCAGCAAAAGCACCGGACGTCAAACTGCTGATGAACGACTCGCAGAATGACCAATCCAAACAGAATGACCAGATCGACGTCATGCTGGCCAAAGGGGTAAAAGCCCTGGCGATTAACCTCGTGGATCCGGCAGCGGCTCCTGTGGTCATTGAAAAAGTGCGTGCCGATGGTATTCCAATTGTGTTCTACAACAAGGAACCCAGTGCTGCCGACATGGCCAGTTATGACAAGGCCTACTACGTGGGTACCGACTCCAAGGAAGCCGGCATCATCCAGGGCGAGCTGATCGCCAAGCAGTGGAAAGCTCATCCGGAATGGGATCTGAACAAGGATGGCACCCTGCAGTTTGTCCTGCTCAAGGGTGAACCAGGCCATCCGGATGCCGAAGCGCGTACCACCTATGTGGTTAAGACCCTGAACGAAAAAGGGGTGAAAACCGAGCAACTGCATATGGACACAGGTATGTGGGATACCGCCATGGCCAAGGACAAGATGGATGCCTGGATCTCAGGTCCGAACGCCAGCAAGATTGAAGTAAGAAACAATATTAAG
>JBBRVG010000034.1:0-39348 GCA_038247115.1 Enterobacterales bacterium
AAGCCCTTGCCATGTTCGCCCGCCTTGGCGGCCTCGATGCTGGCATTGACCGCCAGCAGGTTGGACTGCCCGGCCAGATCGCTGACCGAGGTGATGATTTCGCCAATCGCCATGCTCTGTTCACTCAAGCGGACAATGCTTTCGGCGATGAAGTCCATCTGCTGACGGATCTTGTGCATACCTTGCAGGGTGTCGCCAACGCTCTTCTGGCCGTGCTGGGTCATCTGGGCTGTGCTGCGCGCCGAATCGGAGACAAAGGCCGATTTCTGATTCACCTGCTGGGCGGTGACCTTGATCTCCTCCAGGGTCGTGGAGGTTTCGGAGACGGCGGCCGCGGTTTCCGTGGAGCTGGCGGCCAGTTGCGAGGTCAGGGCAGCGATCTGTGAGGAAGAGCCGCTGATCTGGCGGGCTGCCTCCTGCACTTCGGTGACCAGATTGCGCAGGTTGCTGGTCATGGCGACAAAGGCATGTCCCAGCTCATCCCGCTCGGACAGGGGTGTGATATCGGCATTGAGCTGGTTGTTGGCCAGGGACTTGGCGACTTCGGACATGCTGTGCAGGTAACCACTCATGCGGGTGAAGGCTTGGGCCAGGATGGCAATCTCATCACTGCGCTGGCCGATCTGGGGCGGCGGCAGGCTGAGATCGCCCTGGGAAATCCGCTCGGCGACGGCGGTCAGATCGTGCAGTGGCGAGCTGATACTGCGCACTAGATAAAAGCTGCCGGCGCCTATGCCCAGCAGGGTCAACAAGGTAGCCCACAAAATAAAACTCAGGGCGATTTGGTTGCTCTCCAGCAACTCCTGTTGGCGTTGGGTCGCCAGTTGCTGCTCCAGTTGCTCGATCTGCTGCTGATGCTCCTGAACCTCGTTCATCAAGCGCAGGCCAACCCCTTGCTGGATCAGTTTCTGATACTCGGCGATTTGCCCTTTGTCATACATGCTGACGCCGAGATCCAGACTATCGAACCGGCTGTTCAGCTTGCCTTCCAGGGCACTGAGCAGGGCGCGGGTATCGTTGCTGCGCACTGAGGCGTGTAGATTGGCCAGATAGTGACGGGTTTGGGACTGGTGGTCCCGGTAGGCTTGCAGATAATCCGGATTGCCGGACATCAGATACCCTCGTTGCGCCGCTTCGGCCGCGAATAGCTGGGTGATCAAATGGCTGTTGCCGTTGATCATGGTGAAGGTATGGGTGACCTGCCCGGTATTGCTGATCATGCGATCGATATTGCTGTAGGTGATGAAACTGATGGTCCCCAGTGTCAACAGCATGATGCCCACCAGGGTGGCCAGTTTCTTTCCTATGGTCCAGCGCATGAACGGTTCCCTCGTTAGTCATTTTAAATTAATCAATGTCGTCTTCGATGCGCAGCCTGGGGTCGAGCAGCATGGCTTGGGCATCGAGCAGTATCAGTTGTTCCGGGCCTATGCCGTGCAGATAACGGCGCCCCTGTTCACTCAAGGTCGGTAGATGTTCCTGCAGACTGTGCAATGGCAGACGACAGACGCCGGTCAAGGTGTCGATTAGCAAGCCGAACTCCTGATCCGCGCCAGCCAGAACTATCACCAACGAGCGCTCCTGGGGAGCGGGGGCCGATAATCCTAACAGATGACGCGGCTCCATCAGGCACAGAATGCGTCCGCGCAGATTCATGATACCGGCGACAAATGGCGGTACCCCGGGTAGCGGGGTAATCTGGCTGGCCGGGATGATCTCGCGGATAAAACGGGATTCAAAGCCGTATCGCTCCTGCGCCACGGTAAAGCAGGTGATATCCAGATGCCGGGTCTGTTCTTCACTGTGGGCTCTGGGTTGGGCCAGTTTACGGGCCCGGGCTTGCAGTATCTCGGTGGTGTGGTCTGGTATGTGGCTCATCATGGCTCCTTAACCCAGCAACCGTCGACGCTGCAGCAGCATATCCTGCAGTTGTCCGGCGGAGAGTCCTTCCGAGCCGGGTAGCAATTGTTCCGGGGAGAGCGCCGCCAGCAGTCGTTGCACTTGATCCAGATGGCGCTCGCCGCTTCGGGTGTCGTCCGCCTTGAGCTCCAATAGGCCGAGCGCGTAGTGAGCCATGGCAGACTCAGGTGCCAGATAGAGGACTCGCCGCAAGGCGGTGCGGGCTGCCATTATGTCCCCCAGCTCCTGCAAGATCATGGCGTGCAGATAGTGCCCCTCGGCGAACAGCTTGTGGTGCTGCAGCGCCTGTTCACAGAGTGTTCTGGCGGGGATCAGCTCACCCTGATCCGCCAGTTGGCGGGCCTGGGCAAATAGCTCGGTACTGGTGACCTGCTTCGCGACGGGCTGGACTTTCGCCAGGGGGCTGGGCGGGTTCAGGGCCTCGGCTGCCGGATAGGACAGAGCCGCATGCCCTGGGTAAGCCGGGGTGACGCTTGGTATATTCAGAGGGCGGCTTGCATCGCGTTTGCGGTATAAGAAGGCACCGCCAATCTGCACTGTATCGAACTCGGCCTGAAACAGTTGCGAGCATTCGGTCTGGCTCAACACCAGCCAGCCCCCCGGACGCAGACAGCGGGCGAAGCGGTCGGCAATCTGGGTGATGGTGTCATCGTTAAAATACATCAGCACATTACGGCAGAAGATGACATCCAGATCGTGGGTGCCGTTGAGGATGGATGGGTAATCCGGGGCCGCCAGATTGAGCTGGGCAAATTGCACCTGTTGCCGCAGCGCCGCATCCAACAACCAGCGCCCATCACTCTGTAGCCGGAAATAGCGTTGCTTGTAGTGGGTCGGGGTGGCGCGAAACGACCAGGCGGTGTAGTAGCCCTGATGGGCTTTCTCCAGCGATTGGCGATTGAGATCGGTGGCCAACAACGAAAAGCCGCCGTGGTTATCGCGCAGGGTCTGACTATCCAGCGCCATCGCCAATGAATAAGGCTCTTCACCACTGGCGCAACCGGCGCTCCACAGGCGCAAGGGCTGATGGATTGGCCGCTGCCGTCTGAGCTCGGGCAGTATCGAGTCGAGCAGTGCCTCAATGGCTTCCGGCTCGCGGAAAAAGTAGGTCTCGCCTATGGTCAGCCCTTCGACTAGTAATTGCTCTTCATCGGGTGTCAGCTGGTTACCGAGGAGACGTTCGCTCAGTTGGGCGCCATGGTCGAGCCCCAGCCGCGGTGCCAGTTGCTCCAGCTTGCGCTCCAGCTCGGGTAGCCGTTCCGGGCTGTGGTACAGGCCGTAGTGGCGGGCGATATAGTCACCCATCCACTGGCGTTGCAGCGCATTCAGGCCTGAGTGTGCGCAGAGGTCAACCATGCTGCACTCCATCGGCCGAGAGCAGGGTGTAACGGCGCAGGGTTTGTTCCATATCCAGGATCAGGACAGCGTGTCCATCCTGCTCGAACCAACCTTGCCAGCAACCGCTATGACTCAATAAAGGGCCGTCGTGGCAGAGCGCCTCGTGGGGAAGGTTCAACACCTGATAAACGGCGTCGGCGGGCATGACCCAGCCCTTGTCCGCGACGTGCAGCAGTAAAAACAGATCATCGACGCCAATCGGCCGCGAGGGGCTATCGACCAGATAACGACTGTCCAATACCGGCAACAAGCTGCCATGCACATTCAGTAGGCCGAGTAAGGCGGGAGGCAGTTGGCCGACCCGGGTGACGGCGGCGGCTTGGGTCACGGATCCCACCTGCTGCAAGGGCAGAGCGTAGCGTTGCCCATCAAGGCTGAACACAAACAGGGATAAGGGGGCGGTGTTCCGGATCAAACTCCTGGTCCTTCAGCTCACAACAGGGAAAACGGACATCACCCGGGAGGGCAAATTTACGCTACAGACTGGCGATTCTGTCAGGTAGGCTGGGGGATGACAAGGAACAGTGGTGACTTGAATGACGCTTTTTCATTTGCTTAACAATCACCTAGACTGAACGCTGAAAGTGAAAGGAATTTGCTTCATATGGTGCTGTTTTCTGCTATTTCGAGGCTGCGATAACAAAATCCCTGCATATCCTGCGGCCAGTGCGCGAGCGACCAGCCGCCTTTGTGCAGCAGGTGATCCAGAAACTCTTCCGGATCCGGAAGTTCGCGCCAGACGGCGGGTAGAAAGGTGGCTCTGTGGCCGGGTGATTGCAGCCAGAGACCCTCTTCTTTCGGGATCAAAGACTGTAACAGTTCAGCTCGGGTTTGCGCCGGTATGGGCTGCAGGGGACCCAGCAGGGAGAGACTGAGCTGACACGCGTCGAGCTCGGTTTCGCTGAGCGCGGCAAAACGAGGATCTCGGAAGGCCGCCGCTTGGGCAAAATAGACCAGGGCTTCGGCTAGAGGCTTCTCCGGCTCCAGACAGCCGATACAACCGCGTAATTCTCCTCGCTTATGCAAGGTGACAAAACAAGCCATCGGCTTCTGAGCCATCGGCAATTTGGCTTGTGCCTGTTGCAGGTCGTGGATGAGTTCGGGATGCCAGTGGCTGCGGATGGCCAGCCGTGCCAGGCTCAGCAGACTCTCTTGCTGCTGCCTCGGCAACTCGGGTAAGCCATCCGGGCTTTGCCTCTGTGATGGCTCGGGCTCATGCATAGAAGGCCACGGCGGCATAACCGACCACGCTGAGTTTTTCGCCGGTGATATCGCCAGAGTTGTGTTGCCCCAGCAGCCGGGGGCGGAACCCCAGTTTGCGGGCCAGCAACAGCATGGCGTTCAGCGCTTCATTGCCACAGGCTTGCTCCGGCACCAGATCGGCTTCCAGCGCCATGATCTGGGTGAGAGTGAAGGTATCCTGATGCTGGGCTTCTAGATAGCTCAGGTAGTGGCTGAGATCGCTACTGACGATGAGCAGGGTCTGCGGATTCAGTAACGGGCGCAGCATATGGGCCAATTTCCTGGCTGGATAATGGCCGACGATCAGCGGTGTCAGCTGGAAGTGGCCGAGCTGATGCTGCAGTAGCGGCAGCTGTACCTCGATGGCATGTTCATGCTGATGTGCCGCTTCCGAATATTGGGTATCGGCTTGCTGATAGAGATAGTCCAGTACCTCCCGATCTAACGGCACCTCGCCCAGGGGCGTGGCGAACGCTATGCACTGTTCGGCGGGTAAGAGTACCCCTTTGGCGGCCACACGGTGGCCGGGAGCCAGTAGGATGACTCGGGAATAGCGATCCCGGGGGATCTGCTGGATGGCGAGGGCTGCCAGGGCACCGGAATAGACGTAACCGGCATGGGGCATCAGCAACATGCGTGGCGGATAAAACTCCAACGGCTCGGACACCGGCAGCGCCGTCAGCCAATTGCTGAGCTCGGTCGCATCTGCCGGATAAAAATGGCCAGCGACTGCAGGTTGACGAATTGTGCTCATGACCACTCCACGTATCGACATCGGTTCAGGTGAAATACTGTCGCTTGCCCTAGGATTATAGAGCGGTCAGGAGGTGTGTCGTGACAGAAATCAGTGAAAAGTGCAAAACCCGTTACTGGCGTCTGCTCGAGGATGGCCGGGTGGAGTGCACCCTGTGCCCGCGCTTGTGCCAGCTGCGGGAGGGTAAACGAGGGGTCTGTTTTGTGCGGATGGCGGAGTCCGGTCAGATAGTGCTGACCGCTTATGGTCAATCCAGCGGCCTGTGTATCGATCCCATTGAGAAGAAGCCGTTATTTCACTTTTTACCTGGCACTCCGGTTCTCTCCTTTGGTACCGCCGGTTGTAATCTGATCTGCCGTTTTTGCCAGAACTGGGATATCAGCAAATCACGAGACTTGGCCAGGTTGCAGGTTACTGCTACACCGGAGCAAATCGCGGGTACGGCTCTGCAGTATGGTTGCCGCAGTGTCGCTTTTACCTATAACGATCCGGTTATTTTCATGGAGTTCGCACTGGATGTGGCGCGAGCATGCCATGCCCTCGGCATACAGACGGTCGCTGTGACGGCGGGATATATTAATCCGCAACCTGCAGTGGAGTTCTTCGCCGCTATGGATGGCGCCAATGTCGATCTGAAGGCCTTCAGTGAAGGTTTCTATCGCCGGATCTGTGGTGGACACCTGCAGCCGGTACTGGAAACCTTGCGCTATATCCATCACCAAACCAACCTGTGGCTGGAGTTGACCACCTTGTTGATACCGGGGGAGAACGACAGTGATGAGGAGATCACAGCGCTGTGTGACTGGGTCGGTCGTGAGTTGGGTCCCGAGGTGCCTCTACATTTTACCGCTTTTCATCCGGATTACCGGTTGCTGGATCGGCCTGCGACACCGGTTGCGACCCTGCAGCGAGCCCGTCGTCTGGCTCAACAGGTGGGGTTGCACTACATCTATACCGGTAATGTTCGCGACGCCGAGGGTGAAAGCAGCCGGTGTCCGGCCTGTGGTGCCCTGCTGATCGGCCGTGACCGCTATCGCCTGACCGACTGGCAGCTGGTGGATGGCGCCTGTGCGGCCTGTGGCCATCGAGTGCCGGGGCGATTCGACGCCAGGCCGGGCGATTGGGGGCCACGACGCCTGGCGGTCAAACCGGTATAGCAAACGGCGGATTATTCGAGGTTGGCGGCTTGAGTCGCACCCGGTTGCCAGATCCGGTAGTGCGCATCAATGCCCTGTGGCACATACAGCACTATGGGTAAGCGGCTGTTATACCGTACTAAATAGCCTTCGCCACTGACTGGAACCGCTGCTTTTTTCTTCGCCGTGTCCGGACAGGCCATCATGGTGCTCATCGGGCCAACTACCTTGTCCAGTTGGTAATAGTTGTATCCCCAACCTTGCAGCGTTTTTTCTTGTAAGTCGCCGCCCAGGCGCTGCCGGTTGCAATCCACCATCAGTTGCTTGCTGAGCAGTATCTCAACCTTGCGGCTGGATTCATCGGCTTGCTTGGGCAAGCGAATGACCAGGCGCTGCATCGATGGCTCTGCGGCCGGGAACATGCTGATGTCGTGTTGAGTTGCCGCCGACAGCGGCAGGCTAGAGGCCAATAACAGAGCTGTGATACAGAGTTTGCGCATGAAGGACTCCTGAGGGTGGAAGCGGATGTGCTAACAGTCTAGCCACTGTGGGACGATCAACCCTGAATGGAATGTGAACGACCATTCATTTAGCGACTCTGTATATATTGGCGCTCTTCTGAGTGCTGAGCACCCAGAGGCTATCCCCCTGGTTGTTGAGGAGGATATGCCGCTCATCAAGCAGAAAAATAGGACGGCTGCGATTAAAGAGCGTTAACCAGATATCCCGCAAGGGTTGGGCGTGTCGCGCCAGAAGTTGCTTGCCGCTGTCGTTGAAGGGGAGGGCTGTGTAATGACTCGATTTGAGAATCAAAAAACCGTCACTGAGCAACCAACTTCCTTGTATCGAGATCCGCAAATCAGCGGTTGGCCCTTGCAGCTCTTGCAACTGGACAGCGATATCCAGCTGCGCCTCGCCATTGCTCAACAAGCGTAGATGGCCCTGTTCCCGCCAATTTTCGATCGGTGTACTCAAGATCAGACTGGCCAGTTCGGACTGACTCAGTGTTTGCCGTTGATAGCTCCACAACTTGCCGGCAATGCGTTGCTGGATCCGTAGATCGGAATCCAGCCAGCTCGATATGCCGATGGCGATCACCAGCACGATCGCCAGGATACCTAGCTGCTGATTCGAATAGTGGAGTCTCATCGGCACAACTCCTGAATATGCCCTTTGATGGAAAAGTTGAAACTTTCCTCGGCGCTGATCCAGACCAGATACCAGGCATCGGGTGTAGCGCTGATAACGAGTTGAACCGCCGGTGGCAACTGCCGGGCTTGCCCCCAGGCGAGCAGGCAGCGGGTTAGCGCTGGGTCGTCCACGACCTGCTTGTTGCCTTGTTGCCAGCGGAGCAAGAGTGCTTGCGGGTCAGGTGAAGATTGTTGGCGGTAGAGGTGCACGCCATAGCCACAGCTGAGTACGAGCAGGGTGATTTGTAACCAGAACAGAACTCGTCGCCATCTCGACGGCGCAAAGGCTTGTCGTTCCAGCAGGGCACTGACTTCATCCTGCTCTAAATGAACTCGCATCGTCGGGACTCGAAAAAGTGGAATAAGGCCATTATTGCATCAAACCGAGCACCAAGAATATCTCGGGTGCCCCGCGAAGTGAGTTACTTCCGGTTGCGGTGACGGCTTTAGACCCGTTGGCACAAAAAAAACCAGCAGCCAATCAAGGATGCTGGTTTTTTCGAAGCAGATGAGTGCTTAGTTGGTCAGGGTACCATCAACCAGCTCATAGGATTTGACCGCATCGCCTTCAAATTTCAGGGTCACGATCTTCTCGGCTTTCTTGGTATCTGAGCCCAGAGCGTTGGCCAGAGCCATGGCACCACTGGCCTTATCGCTGATGCTGCTGATGTCATATTTCCAGACTTCATTACCGCTGATGGTTTCGATGGCCTTGGGGGCACCCAGCTTGGCTTTGACCTGTTCTTTGGTTGCGCCTTCTTGAACCTTGGTCTTTACCAGCTCCAGCACGGCTTTGTCGGTCGATGCTCCGCCATCAGTTGCGGTATTGAGTGCAGTGGCGGTATCCGTGACTGCATCCAGCAGACCGGCTTGAGCTGAGCCCATCAAGGTGACCAGTAAGGCGGCGGCAAGAGTCATATTTTTCATTGTCAGTATTATCCCTGGATTATGTAAGGTTTATCAGTTGCATATGAGTACGCCGCAGGAATGTACAAGAAGGCTGTGAGCGGGTCAATCACCATTGCCGTTTGACTTCAGCCATGGCGGCTCACTGAGCAGTCTGGTGAGAAAATTCGCAAACTCTGTCGGGCCAACGAATCGAATAGAGTGCCGCAGGCTCTAGTGGCGACGAATTGACCATAAAAACCGGAAAAACAGAAATTTCATGGATCAAAGTGTAAAAATTTGAACTTGGTTGTTAACAAGTTGTAGAAAATCATTACCCTTGCAGGATTGGATGCTGATTAGCCTGAATCGCAAGTGCGGGACCTCAAGGGAGTTAGACGATGAGAGGAAATAAACAAATCCAACCGGGATGGTTGCTGTGTCTTGCGGCACTCTTCCTGAGTGGTTGTAACATGGCATTGCTCGATCCCAAAGGGCAGATCGGGCTTGAGCAACGATCACTGATTATCACGGCAATAGCGCTGATGTTGATCGTGGTGGTACCCGTCATCGTCATGACCTTCTGGTTTGCCTGGCGCTATCGCGCCTCTAATACCAAGGCAACTTATACTCCGGATTGGGAGCACTCCAACAAGATCGAGTTCGTGGTCTGGACCATTCCCTGCATCATTATCCTGATCCTTGGTGTCATCACCTGGCGCAGTACCCATGCCCTGGATCCCCGTCAGCCGATTGCCAGCACGGCCAAACCCCTGGTGATCGAAGCCATCTCGCTGGACTGGAAATGGCTATTCATCTACCCCGAACAGGGGATTGCGACCGTGAACCAAATTGCCTTCCCGGTGAATGTTCCACTGCAGTTCAAGGTCACTTCCGGTTCTGTGATGAACTCCTTCTTCATTCCACAACTGGGTAGCCAGATTTATGCCATGGCCGGGATGCGTAATCAGTTGCACCTGATCGCCAACGAAGAGGGCAGCTATCAGGGCATTTCCGCCAACTACAGTGGCCATGGTTTCTCGGGGATGAAGTTTATGGCTGAGGCCCGATCCCAGGAGGGATTCGAGCAATGGCTGGCGCAGGTCAAGGCATCGCCCTCCAGTTTGCAATTTACTGATTACCAGCAGTTGGTCGAGCCAAGTCAGAACAATCCGGTTGCTTATTATTCGACCGTTGAAGCCAAGTTATATGACAGGATCGTCAACCAGTTCATGGGGCATGGGCTGCCGGGCGGTACTCAGCACCAGATGATGGAGATGAGCCACGAGGATGCCATGCCGATGAACCATGCGGACGGTGAGCACATGGATGTACATTCAGGAAATGGGGAATAATCATGTTGGGCAAATTAACGCTTGAGGCCATTCCGTACCACGACCCCATTGTCATGGGTGCAGTCGGGGCCATGATTCTTGGCGGTTTGGCGCTTTTTGCGGCCTTGACCTATTTCGGAAAATGGAAATGGCTGTGGACCGAGTGGCTAACCTCGGTCGATCACAAGAAAATCGGCGTCATGTATATCATTGTCGCCATGCTGATGCTGGTGCGCGGTTTTGCGGATGCCATCATGATGCGGATGCATATGGCGGCGGCGTCGGCAGGCACCGAAGGCTTTTTGCCACCCCATCACTATGACCAGGTCTTTACCGCCCATGGCGTCATCATGATCTTTTTCATGGCGATGCCATTTATGGTCGGTCTGATGAACATAGTGGTGCCCTTGCAGATTGGTGCCCGCGATGTGGCCTATCCCTTCCTCAACTCCTTGAGCTTCTGGTTGTTTGTGGTCGGTGTGGCGCTGATCAATATTTCCCTGGGCGTTGGTGAGTTTGCCCAGACCGGGTGGCTGGCTTATCCCCCTTTGTCCGGTAAAGAGTTCAGTCCGGGGGTCGGGGTCGATTACTGGATCTGGAGCTTGCAGATATCGGGGATCGGCACCCTGCTGACCGGGGTCAACTTCTTTGTCACTATCCTGAAAATGCGCGCCCCGGGCATGAAGATGATGCAGATGCCGGTCTTTACCTGGACAGCTCTGTGTACCAACGTGTTGATCATCATCTCTTTTCCGATCCTGACAGCTACCGTTGCGCTGCTGACCATGGATCGCTACCTGGGCACCCATTTTTTCACCAATGAAATGGGCGGCAACCAGATGATGTATGTGAACCTCATCTGGGCCTGGGGACATCCGGAAGTTTATATCCTGATCCTGCCCGCTTTCGGTATCTTCTCCGAAGTGGTGGCGACCTTCTGTAAAAAGCGACTGTTTGGCTACACCTCGCTGGTATGGGCCACAGCGGCGATTACGATTTTGTCCTTTATCGTCTGGTTGCATCACTTCTTCACCATGGGGGCCGGTGCCAACGTCAACGCCTTCTTCGGTATCGCCACCATGATTATCTCGATACCCACAGGGGTGAAGATATTCAACTGGCTATTCACCATGTACCGTGGCCGAGTGGAATTGAGTGTCCCAATGCTCTGGACGCTAGGTTTCCTGGTGACCTTCTCGTTGGGGGGGATGACAGGTGTCTTGCTGGCAGTGCCCGGGGCCGACTTCGTGTTGCATAACAGTCTGTTCCTGATTGCCCACTTCCATAACGTCATCATAGGTGGTGTGGTATTTGGCTATCTGGCGGGTTTCAACTACTGGTTCCCCAAGGCATTTGGCTTCACTCTGAATGAACGCCTTGGTCGATATTCCTTCTGGTTCTGGATCACCGGCTTCTTCTTTGCCTTTATGCCGCTCTATATTCTGGGCTTTATGGGCATGACCCGACGGGTCAGCAACCAGATTGATCCCCAGTACCATCTCTTGCTGGCGATTGCCGCGGGGGGAGCTGTTTTGATCCTGATCGGGATTATTTGCCAACTGTTGCAACTGGCGGTCAGCATCCGGGATCGGGAAAAGAACCGGGATCTGACGGGAGACCCTTGGGGTGGGCGTACCCTGGAGTGGTCAACTTCATCACCACCACCCTTCTACAACTTTGCCAAGTTGCCAGAGGTCAAGGACCGGGATGCCTTCTGGGCGGCGAAGGAAGAGGGCACTGCCTATCAACAACCAACTCATTACGCACCCATTCATATGCCGAAGAATACCAGCGCCGGCATTATCATCAGTGCCTTTAGTCTGGTCATGGGCTTCGCCATGGTCTGGCATATCTGGTGGCTGGCGATTGTCGGCTTGATCGGCATGATTGCGACCTATATCAAGCATACCTTCAATGACGATGTGGATTATTACGTCCCCGTGGATGTTGTTGCGCGGACCGAACATGAACATTTTGCTCAAATCGCCAAGGCAGGGGTAAACCATGGCCGCTGAAATTCTTCATCATCCGGCGGCCCATGCGGCCGCTCATACCGAACATCACACCGAACATCACCATGATGCCGGCGGGAATGCGATCTTCGGATTCTGGATCTACCTGATGAATGACTGCATTCTGTTTGCAACTCTGTTTGCAACCTATGCAGTGCTGGCAGGGAATATTGCCGATGGCCCCTCGGCCAAGGAGATCTTCGAGCTTCCTTACGTTCTGGTCGAGACCTTCTTGTTGCTGTTCAGCAGTGTGACCTACGGCTTTGCCATGCTGGCGTTCTACAAGCAGCAGAAGCAGGCTGTTCTGGGTTGGCTGGCGATTACCTTTGTCTTCGGTCTCGGCTTTATCGGGATGGAAATCAACGAATTCGCGCACCTGATTGGCGAAGGATTCGGACCGGATCGCAGTGCGTTTCTCTCGGCCTTCTTTACCCTGGTCGGTACCCATGGTTTGCACGTCCTGAGTGGTTTGATCTGGATGGCAGTATTGATGATCCAGCTAGTTAAAAATGGCCTGACCGCCAAGAACGGTACCCGGCTGATGTGTTTGAGCCTGTTCTGGCACTTCCTGGATCTGATCTGGATCTGTGTCTTCACCGTGGTCTATCTGATGGGAGTCTTGCCATGAGTAATAGCAATGCGCATCGCGCCGGCGCCGGTCATGGCACCACGCGTTCTTATATGATTGGTTTTATCCTGTCGATCATTCTGACATTGATCCCTTTTGGCCTGGTGATGTATCCGGCGTTCTCCAGCAGCGTGTTGCTGATAGCGATTATTGGCTTGGCGTTATTGCAGATCCTGGTCCAGCTGGGATTCTTCCTGCACATGAACACCAAATCGGATGAGGGATGGAACATGCTGGCCTTCGTCTTTACCGTGCTGATTATTGCCATTCTGGTAGTTGGATCCATGTGGATCATGTTCCATCTGAATAGCAACATGATGGCACCATAAGGCGATCACTATGCTGAAACGCTACCTGTTGGTTACCAAGCCTGGAATCATCTTTGGCAATCTCATCTCGGTGGTGGGTGGTTTTTTCCTGGCTTCCAAAGGACATATGGAGCTGGATATTTTCCTGGCCACTCTGGTCGGAGTCTCATTGGTCATCGCTTCCGGTTGTGTATTTAACAACTACATCGATCGGGATATTGACTGTCTGATGGAGCGCACCCGTAACCGGGTGCTGGTTCAGGGGCTGATTGGGCTGCGGGCAACTCTGTGGTACGCCACCGGGTTGGGAGTGGTCGGTGTGGCGTTGCTGTACTGGGTTAATCCCTTATCGGCAGCTCTGGGTGCTTTGGGCTTCTTGGTGTATGTCGGTTTGTACAGTTTGTGGCTCAAGCGCCGATCCGTATATGGAACCTTGGTGGGAAGCTTGTCGGGCGCCACGCCTCCTGTGATCGGGTATTGCGCGGTCAGCAATGAATTCGACACTGGAGCCCTGATACTGCTGCTGATTTTCAGTCTGTGGCAGATGCCTCACTCCTACGCGATTGCCATTTTCCGTTTCAAGGATTACCAGGCGGCGGCAATTCCGGTTCTGCCGGTGAAAAAGGGTATAGCCCTGACCAAGAACCATATCATTCGCTACATCCTGGCGTTTGCGCTGGCCACCGTCATGTTGACCTTCAGTGGCCATGCCGGTTTGTTCTATTTCACTGTCGCGACGCTGGTCAGTCTGATCTGGCTGGTGATGGCGTGGAAAGGCTTCCGGGTGACAGATGACAGAGTCTGGGCCCGTCAGCTCTTTATCTTCTCGATTGTGGCTATCACCAGCCTGAGTCTGATGATGTCGATCGATGTTCAAGGTACCGGTATGGGGGGCGAGTTATTTACCTTACTGAAATAACCCGCTAGTTTGTTTGCCAGGCGGCCTCGGGGCCGCCTGTTGTTTTAGCGCGCTCGATGTTTGCTGATATAGCAAGCACAGTAAATCGCGAGTAACCAGTCAGAGGTGAAAGCTCCGCAGATAATTCAGGTAGATTCCTATGCATGATGATCGAATGACAGGCCGCGAGTTGCGCGCAACCTGGGGTTTAGGCTTGTTATTTGCGTTGCGCATGCTGGGTATGTTTATGGTGTTGCCGGTGTTGACGACCTATGGCCACGAACTCCCGGGCGCTACGCCAGCATTGATAGGGATAGCCATCGGGATCTACGGTTTTACCCAGGCGTTGTGCCAGATCCCGCTGGGATTTCTTTCCGACCGGCAAGGTCGACGGTTGGTCATTGTCGCTGGACTACTGTTGTTTGCGTTGGGCAGTGTTGTGGCGGCGCTTGCCGATTCTATCTGGGGCATCATTCTGGGCCGCTCTTTGCAGGGCGCGGGTGCCATTTCGGCCGCGGTCATGGCATTACTTTCCGATCTGACCCGCGAACAGCATAGAGCCAAAGCCATGGCTGTCATTGGCATGAGCTTTGGGGTGACGTTTGCCGTGGCCATGGTCACAGGGCCGATTTTAGCCCACAACTTTGGCGTGTCATTCTTGTTTTGGGCAATTGCCGTTCTGGCCATCCTGGCCATCGGAGTTGTGCTGTTTTTGGTGCCTCAACCCACAGCCCACCAATTGGATCGTCACTCCTCTCTGGTTTCTGGCGGTGTTTTGCATGTTCTGACTCAACCTCGTTTGCTGCGGCTGAATCTGGGTATTTTTTGTCTGCATGTCATGCTGATGAGCAGCTTTATCGCCTTGCCAGCGGCACTGGAATCAGCCGGCATGGTGCGAGCGAATCAATGGCAAGCCTATTTGTGGACCATGCTGCTTTCCTTTTTACCCGTGCTGCCCGTCATTATTTATGCCGAGAAGTATCGACGCATGCGGCGGGTATTTCTGGGAACCATCTTGCTGTTACTTGGCTGCGAACTGATGCTTTGGGGTGTAGGGAGCGGGTTGGCTGGATTATTGATCGGCATGCAGTTGTTCTTTATTGCCTTCAATCTGATGGAGGCCTTGTTGCCATCCCTGGTAAGCAAAGAGGCACCGGCCGGTTTAAAGGGCACCGCCATGGGTATCTACTCGACCGCGCAATTTTTAGGAGTTGGCGTCGGCGGCAGTCTGGGCGGGTATCTGTTAGGGAGTGCCGGCAGCAGTGGTGTCTTTTTATTTGCGGCGCTACTGGCTCTGCTTTGGTGGGCGATTGCCAGCTCCATGTCTGAACCGGCCTATGTCAGCAGCATACGCCTGACTATTCCGGCTGGCACTGCGGGTCAACTGTCCGGGTTACAGCGGCGCTTGCAGCAGCAACCCGGTGTGCAGGAAGTGGTATTGGTTGCGCAGGAACATGCTGCCTATATCAAAGTAGATACCCGACAGAGTAGCCGCCTCGATCTGGAGACACTGGTAGCAACAGGCTGAAGCGCGGGATCAGCCCAGCGCTGTATCCAGCGTCATCATCAGGGCAAAGCCTGCCATCAGCCCAAGGGTGGCAAAGGTTTGATGCCCGTTGCGGTGGGTTTGCGGTATGACCTCATGGGAAACCACAAACAGCATGGCTCCGGCGGCCAATCCCAAACCAATCGGATAGGCCATCGGCATTCCACTCGCCAGACCAATACCGAGCAGGGCTCCTAATGGTTCCAGTAGGCCGCTGCCGATTGCCACCAGTACGGCGAAGGGCGGTCGGAAACCTGCAGCACACAAAGCCAGCGCTACGGCGAGTCCTTCTGGAATATCTTGCAGCGCAATGGCGCTGGTCAGGGGTAAACCGACCGACATGTCACCCTGCGAGAAACTGACACCTATGGCCATTCCCTCGGGCAGATTGTGTAACGCGATAGCGAACACGAACAGCCATACCCGCGAGCAGTGCTCATAGCCAGGACCACAAGGGCCGGTTTTGTCATGTTCATGGGGGGTAAATTCATCCAGCCCCAGCATCAAGAGCACACCCAGTGCCATGCCGGAAACCACGATGGCCGCCGCCCAGCCACCGCTGCCCGTCAGTGCTTCTGCTGCATCCAGACCTGGTAATAGCAACGAGAATGCACTGGCTGCCAGCATCATGCCTGCCGCGAAGCCTAACATGGCATCTTCAATACGTTGGGGGACCGAGCGTAGCACGAGTGCCGGTAAAGCCCCGAGTGCCGTGGTTGCAAAGCCAGCCAACCCGCCAATGATACCGTAACGAGTTCCCGGGCTGATGTTTCCGCTCAGGATCATGATGATGCTCTGCAACAGCAGGAGTAGCACAACGGCCAAGGCCAGGGCCAAGCTGGTTGCGGTCAGGGGATGGGCGCGCATGTGGCGCCAAATCACCAGTGGCCAAGATTCATTGATGTTCAGGGCGGAAGCTTGGGAGCCAGCATCCATGGAATTAACCTCTCGACTCAGGAATGTACAATCATGCCACGCTTGATTTGCGTTGCTGTTCATTACAACGGGTACGCCGGGAGTTGTCCACGGCTCATGCGTTGAGGAACGAGTTTTTAATTCAAGAGGTACAGCAGTGGAGTCATAAGAGTTCGAAACAGGCGGTATAGATGTCAGTGGCTTAATAGGGTTTTACGTAGCACGTAGCGGCCGAAAAAACGAAGTAACCAACTGACATATATTTAAGCAGATAAGCAGAATGTAAAAATAAAAGCAGAAAACAGAGAAGATCTGAAATTTAACTTAATTAACTTAACATTTGGCTATGGATAAAAAAGCGTTGGCATTGCCTGATTCCGGGTAATTTGTCGTTAACCAGGAATGCATACCGCAGGCTGACATCAGACCTGTAATTCGCTTCCATGCTTGACGCTTTTTATTGTTGATATTTTCACAGGGTTCATAACAGATCCATTTTTCATTCTGCAACGCAGAATGCTTGGATACGCAAAGGGTATTGCTAATGTTGACTAACATAGTTTCTCTTTAAATATAGAATAATTGCCGAGCGGCAAAGAATTGAGCAAACGGATTAACAGAGGCGGTTTTATGGCGAGGGGTTAATACGGAGCTAAAAGAAAAAGAGGATGCGGAGCATCCTCCTTTTTTTGGCTTAGGCTGGAACTACGTTCGCAGCTTGCGGGCCTTTCTGACCGTTTTCAACGGTGAAAGTTACGCGCTGACCTTCGGCCAGTGACTTATAACCATCGCCAACAATCGCGCGGAAGTGAACGAAAACGTCCGGGCCGCCATTGCTTTGAGAAATGAAACCGAAACCTTTTTCTTCGTTAAACCATTTAACGGTACCAGTGGTGCTAGACATAATGTCTCCTGAATATTTGATGCAATTGTGTTTCTGTGTGACGTTCTATGGAGTAGACAAAGATAAAGGAGTTAACAATGAAGGAGTATTCTAGAATGACGGAACTTCATAAAGAAGTGCGTAAGGCAAGAAGGAACAACTATTTGTTACTTTTTCTCTGTCTCTCGCAAGACATGTGACTAACCTTACGCGTAAATTTCCGGCATTGCAATCAAATATCTAAAATTAAGTAAAAAAGATGTGATGTCCGACCTGATGAAGAATTGTCCCTGAGGTAGGGGAAATAGATAACCTACAGAATTAAAACGCTTTTATGCTCCGCAATGCATAAGGATCGGTTTCCTTCGAGTTCGGCATCTACAAGTCTTTATTTGCCATATCCAATCGTTAACCCAGCTATGTCTCCCGGTTTGTTGGGCCACTATGGTTTGCTTGGCGAGCGATCTTGGTCGTTGCTGGGCAATTCTTGAGCTGACTGATACAGTCTTCACATGCACATATGGCTACAGGGACTGTGATGAAGCGGCATTTAGAGACGCTATGGATGTTGGTCTGCATCTATTTTAGCTCCGGAGTCTTCGCTGCTGATCCGGTTGTGCTGATGGCCTCTCTCGAATGGCCTCCTTATGTGAGTGAACAGTTACCGGGCCAAGGTGTCATCAGTCAGCGTGTCCGTATGGCGTTGGCGCGTGAAGGCTACCAAGTGCAGATCCGCTTTTTGCCCTGGAAGCGAGCTGTCGCCATGGTTCAGCATTCAACATCATTAGTCGGTGTTTTCCCTGAGTATGCTTCACTCCAGAGGAATGGAGAATTTTACTGCTCGGACCCCATATTGCAGGCGCCGTTGGCACTCGTTCAGGATGCCCGTTTGCCGCCAATCCATTGGCAGCGCCTGGAAGATTTGGCTGATTATCGGATCGGTACGGTCGCAGGCTATCTCAATACCCCGGAATTCGACGCTTTGGTTGCTCGCAAGACGTTGGTCACCGATGAGGCTCAAGACGATATCGCCAACTTGAAAAAACTACTCCGTGGACGTATCGACCTCGCAGTGATTGATCCGGCCGTCTATAGCTATTTATTGCGGCATGATGCAGAGCTCAACGCTTTATCCCGGCGTCTACGGCTAGTATCCCGTCTCTTGGGGCAAATGCAGTTGGTGGCCTGTTTTCGCCGCGATGCTGAAGGGGAGCGCTTGCGCAATGCATTGAACCGTGGATTGTTGCGGCTTGATAAATGAGGATGATGGTTGCTTGGCCATAAACAAAAAGGCCTCACATTGCTGTGAGGCCTTGGTGTAGATGGTGCCCAGACGCGGAATCGAACCACGGACACGCGGATTTTCAATCCGCTGCTCTACCGACTGAGCTATCTGGGCGAAGAATGGTGCCGGCTACCGGAATCGAACTGGTGACCTACTGATTACAAGTCAGTTGCTCTACCTACTGAGCTAAGCCGGCACACTTTATCTTGTTGTACTCTCGTACCTTGAACCTGTTGCCAATTCGCTACTGCGAACTTGCCTGAAAATGGTGCCCAGACGCGGAATCGAACCACGGACACGCGGATTTTCAATCCGCTGCTCTACCGACTGAGCTATCTGGGCAACGGGGCGCTATTAAACCGATTCGCCCTTGGCAAGTCAACCCTCTTTTCTTCAATAATCATCGACTGTGAACTGATTGCTGAAAGCTTGTGCAGAAATGGCGAGGAATGTCACAGGAGCGGTGATTTTATAGGCTTTTCCTTCTTCCTGATTATCAGGATCCAGTAATCAAAAAATATTTCTCTGCGGATCTGGTGTGGATAGTTTCATGCGGTACTATTCCGGTTGTTACTAGTTATTGTCAAAGTGGATTGAGCATGAGTTCCTGCAAGTTACCGATAGAGAAGATGATTGCCCGCTGTGAAGAGCTTAGACCTGGCACTCCGGTTGAGGAGTTGCTGCTCGGGCGCTTGCTCAACGCGGCTCAACATCGCTTTGCCGAAACCAAGAGTCGTTCATTGGCCGAGGAAGGGCTGACCGAAACCCTGTTTCACGCCTTAATTGTGCTGCTGACTGCCGATGACGGCATCCAGCCATCAGAACTGAGTCTGATGCTCGGCGCCTCGCGGACCAGTGGCACCCGGATCGCCGATGAACTGGAGGCTAGAGGCTGGGTGAGTCGGCAGGATGTGGTGGGTGATCGACGCTGCCAATTGCTGAAATTGACCGAGGCGGGACAATTATTCCTCACCGACATGTTGCCACGTCAACGGAACCGGTTACGTGACATCTGGCAGCCGTTCACCAGTTCTGAACGGGAACAGTTTCTGGTTTTGTTGCGCAAAGTGCTGGAAGTAATGCCGGAGTAGTATGCCTAGCCGCCTGCGGTTACGAGGGGCGTTAGCTTAAGGACCATTCGGTGATTCCCACACCTAAATAGTAACTGCCGGAACTATCACTAAAGAAATCAAATAAAAACAACTGGTACCCGGATACCAGTACAAGTAGATGGAGATTGATTGTATGAGTGCCGAAAATTCCTCCCGCAAGAAAAACTTACTGTTGTTGAGCTTGTTCTTTATTGCTGTAGCGGCGGGGGCGGGTGCCTGGTGGTTCAAGGTGCTGCGGGGCAGTGAAACCACAGATGATGCCTATGTGGCGGGTAATGTAGTCCCTGTGATGCCGCAAGTGGCCGGGAATGTAGTGACCCTGCACGTGGATGATACCCAGCTGGTGCAGGCTGGTATGCCACTGGTAGAAATGGATCCTACCGATGCCAAACTGGCCTTGCTGCGCAGTGAGATCCAGTTAGCGCAGACCCTGCGTCAGGTGCAGCAGCAAATGGCTGAGCTGAAACAGTTCGATGCCACTATCGCGTTACGGCAGGCCGAGCTGGATCGGGTGGCGGGCGACCAGAACCGGCGTGAAGTCCTGGGCATGACCAATGCGGTGGGCAAAGAGGAAGTTCTGCATGCCCGGCAAAATGTGGTCGCCGGTAAGGCCGCCCTGCAGGTGGCAATCCAGCAGCGCAATACCCTGCAAGCCAAGCTGAAAAACACACCGCTGGCCGAGCAGCCGGAAGTGCGCCAGGCGGCCGAACAGGTTCGTCAGGCCTGGCTGGATCTGCAGCGCACTACCATTCTTAGCCCGGTCAGTGGCGTCATCGCCAAGCGTTCGGTTCAGGTCGGCAGCCATGTCGCAGTAGGTGCGCCCTTGATGGCGGTTGTCCCGCTGGATCAACTCTGGGTGGATGCCAATTTCAAGGAGGTGCAACTGGAGCACTTGCGTATTGGCCAGCCTGTGGAGCTGAGCGCCGATCTGTACGGCGATAAAATTGTCTACCACGGTGAAGTGGAAGGGCTGGCGGCGGGAACCGGTAGCGTCTTCTCGCTGTTACCGGCCCAAAATGCTACTGGCAACTGGTTGAAGGTGGTTCAGCGCTTGCCGGTGCGTATCAAGCTGCGGGCGGAGGAGCTACAGCAACATCCGTTGCGACTGGGGTTATCCATGCTGGTGACTGTGGATGTCGGCAATACCGACGGCCCCTTGCTCACCGAGGCGCAGCATAAGGCGACTCTGGCTACGACCCAATCCTTGAATGTGGATCTGGCCGGTGCCGATGAGCGAGTCCGCCAGATCATCGCTGCCAACCGTCAAGCCGACTGAAGGGGAATTTCATGTCGCAACCTGTTGCATCACCTCGGCCACTGGAGGGGATCGCGCTAGCCTTGTTGACGCTGGCGCTCTCCATGGCCACCTTCATGCAGGTGCTGGATACCACCATTGCCAACGTTGCCATTCCGACCATAGCGGGTAACCTCGGTGCCTCCAGCTCTCAAGGCACCTGGGTTATCACCTCGTTCGGGGTGGCCAATGCTATTTCGTTACCGCTGACTGGCTGGTTGGCGAAGCGCTTCGGGGAGGTGCGACTGTTTCTCTGGTCAACCGCGCTGTTTGTCATCGCCTCCTGGCTCTGCGGTATGGCGCAAAGCCTGGAGCTGTTGATCCTGTTCCGGGTGCTGCAAGGTTTGGTGGCGGGCCCCATGATCCCGCTTTCCCAGAGCTTGTTACTCGGCAGCTATCCACCGAAAAAGCGGGGCATGGCGCTATCGCTATGGTCCATGACGGTGATAGTGGCGCCTATTTTTGGCCCTATCCTGGGCGGCTGGATCAGTGACAACTACCATTGGGGCTGGATTTTCTTCATCAACGTGCCGCTGGGCGTGGTGGTGTTTTTCCTTTGCGCTCGCATGCTGCGTGGCCGGGAGACGGCGACTCAGCGCAACCCCATCGATCTGGTGGGTCTGTCCTTATTGGTGCTGGGAGTCGGCGCCTTGCAATTGATGCTGGATCGAGGCAAGGAGCTGGACTGGTTTGCCTCCAATGAAGTGATAGTGCTGGCGGTGGCGGCTGTGGTCGGTATCTCGTTCCTGATCGTCTGGGAGTTGGGTGACAAGCATCCGATTATCGACTTGTCGCTATTCAAGCACCGGAATTTTGCTATCGGGGTTGGCTGTATCAGCCTGGCCTACATGCTCTATTTCGGCACCATAGTCCTGTTGCCCCAGCTGCTGCAGACCCAGCTTGGCTATACCGCGACCTGGGCGGGACTCGCCGCCGCCTCGGTGGGGATCTTGCCGGTGATCCTCTCACCCATCATCGGCAAAAATGCCCATCGGCTGGATATGCGGATGCTGGTGACCTTCAGTTTTCTGGTGTTTGCCGCCTGCTTCTATGCCCGGACCTTCTTCACCGTGCAGATGGATATCGCCGCTGTGGTCTGGCCCCAGTTCTTGCAAGGGTTGGCGGTAGCCTGTTTCTTCATGCCGTTGACCACCATCTCCTTTGCCGGATTGAAACCCCACCAACTGGCGAGTGCCTCCAGTCTGTCCAATTTTTTACGGACGCTGTCCGGTTCGATTGGGGCATCGATCATCAACACCATCTGGGAGCGGCGGGAAGCGGTGCACCATGAAACGCTGACCGAGGTGATCAATCCCTACAATCCGGTGAGCCAACAGGCCCTGCAGAGCTTGCAGCTGGCTGGTATGAGTGAAGCGCAAAGCGGCGGTTATCTCGCGCGAGAAATCACGCGCCAGGGTTTCGTGATGGGTAGCAACGAGGTTTTCTATGTCTCTGCGGGGCTGTTTGTCCTGATGATAGGTTTTATCTGGCTGGCTAAACCACCATTCCAGGCGGGCGGGGGCGGCGGCGAACACTAAGCAATTACACTGACTTTTTGGCCTAATAAAAAAAACGGGACTGATCGCCGATCAGTCCCGTTTTTTTACTCGAATAGCGTCTTAGTTTTGAGCCGGTGGTACATAGCCATCAATTTGCACATCGCCATCTTCAAACAGATATTTGACCATCTCGGCTTGCAGCAGAGTGCGGTGATCCGCATTCATCATGTTCAGCTTTTTTTCATTAATCAGCATGGTCTGCTTTTTCTGCCACTCACTCCAGGCTTCCTGACAGATGTTGTCGAAGATACGTTTTCCGATCTCACCAGGGATGAGTTGGAAGGGCATGCCTGGCGCTTCCTTCTTCAGGCGTTGACAGAATACGGTGCGGCTCATGAGGACCTCGTTAGGATTGCAGTTCAAAAATCGGCTGGTTGCGGACCATGGTCTCTTGAGGATCCAATGCCCGACTGTTGCTCACGGTTATACCAGAGTTGGCGTTGCGGCTCCACGCCACAAAACGTGAGGTCTTGGCCGTATACAGCCCGGATGATCTTGACCGGCTCAAGTTTTCTTCAAAAATTTACGGATCGGGGCTGGTAAGCCAATGGTTTGCAACTCGTCAGCCGAGAACCAGGCTTGATAGCGCGCTGAGGGTTCCCGACTCTGCACTTGCCACACCTCTGCCTTCAATTTGTAGTGGCTGAAGGTATGATCAAAGCTCCCTTTCAAATGGCCATCGACCGGGGGGCCAACATCCACTTCCTCGCTGTCAGCGACCGACCCTCGGGGCTGGTCAGGTTCGGGTGAGAATAGCTCCGGCAGACACCAAAGTCCGCCCCAGATGCCATCCTCGGGGCGTTTTTCCAGCAGTAACTGGCCATCACGCTCCTGCCATACAAAGTGACCACGCCGAGTCGGAATTTGCTTCTTCGGTTTTGGGGAGGGTAAGGCGGCGATCCGCTCGGTCAGCAGGGCCACGCAGTGCTGATTGAAGGGGCAGCGCGTACAAGCCGGAGACTTAGGGGTACAGAGGGTGGCACCCATATCCAGCAAACCTTGGGCAAAGGCTCGATTATGCTGCTCGGGCGTGTAGTGATGAGCCAACTCCCATAATTGACGGTTAACTAGACTGCTGGTGAGCTGGCCTTCAATACCAAAAAGCCGACAAAACAGGCGTTTCACGTTGCCATCGACGATAGGACCAAACTCGTTGTAGGCAAACGAGGCGATGGCTCCGGCCGTGTAACGACCCACTCCAGGGATCTGCTGCAGCCCATCCAGCGAGCGGGGGAAGAGTCCGCCACACTCGTCGACGATAAAGCGTGCCGCTTTTTGCAGATTGCGCGCGCGCGAGTAGTAACCGAGCCCTTGCCAGAGGGCCATGACCTGATCGTCACTCGCGCTCGCCAGCGTCTCCAGCTCAGGGAATGCGGCCATCCAACGGCTGAAATAGGGAATGACGGTGGCAACCTGGGTCTGCTGGAGCATGATTTCCGAAACCAGCACCCGGTAGGGACTCGGATCCTGTTGCCAGGGCAAATCATGGCGTCCGTGCGTGGCATGCCATGTCAGCAGCAATCGGGTAAAGAGCTCAGGTTCGAGAGGGCTGGCCATGGTGTTCTCATATGGATGACTGGAGGATAAAAATGCCCATCATGTGGACGACATGCTCTGTGGGGAGATCTGCCGTCTATCGGTGCCAGCCTGCGGCACGAAACATGTAGAACAAAGGTTATGTTCATGAATTGCATCACAGCCATCGGCAACTGTAAACCGCAGGCAAATGGCACACAAAGTCGGCAAAGAGTGGCTTTGTCTGCTTTTTACCCACTTTATTTCTCGCCAGAGCGGTTGCGCACTTGCACCGGCGACCTATCTTTGGATAATTCGCTCTCCCTATTTGATCCAGAGACAAATCGATGACCGAGAGTAACCAGCCTGAGATGACCGAAGCCGGCCAACTTATGCGCCGTATCCGCAGCTTTGTGCGCCGTGAAGGGCGTCTGACCAAAGGACAGGAGCGGGCATTGACCCAACTCTGGCCGGTCATGGGCGTTGAATTCAGTGGTGACATGCTGGATCTGGCCGCGCTGTTTGGTCGCGAGGCTCCTGTCGTCCTGGAAATCGGTTTTGGCATGGGAGCATCGCTGGTGGAGATGGCCCAGGCCGCGCCCGAGAAAAACTTTATCGGCATCGAAGTGCATAGGCCCGGTGTCGGAGCCTGTCTGTCTGCGGCAGAAGAAGCGGGTGTCACTAATCTGCGCCTGTTCTGCCACGACGCCGTGGAAGTGCTCGAACAGATGATCCCGGAGCAGAGCATCGATACCTTGCAGCTGTTTTTCCCGGATCCTTGGCATAAGTCCCGCCATCATAAGCGCCGGATTGTGCAGCCCGCCTTCGTGCAGATGTTGCGGCCGCGCCTGAAAGTCGATGGTCTATTTCACATGGCCACCGACTGGCAGAATTATGCCGAGCATATGCTGGAGGTGATGCAAGCTGCGCCCGGCTTTGCTAACACCTCGGATTTTGGTGACTATGTGCCCCGTCCCGACAGTCGCCCGCTCACCAAGTTTGAGCGGCGCGGTCATCGTCTGGGCCACGGCGTCTGGGATCTGGTTTTCAAACGCACCAACTGATTTTTATTGTTCACCACCAGGAGAGTTCGATATGGCACAACGTAGCCGCCGTCTGCGCAAGAAGCTTCGTCTTGAGGAGTTTCAGGAACTGGGTTTCGAGCTGAGCTGGAATTTTCCGGCCGGGACTGCTGAAGAGAAGATCGATCAAACTATCGATGCCATGATTCTGGAAGTTGTCGAGCCGCGCAAACTGGCATTTGCCGGTAACGGTCATCTGGGCTGGGAAGGTTTGATCTGCACCCAGCAAATTGGCAAGTGCAGCGAAGACGATATCAAGGCCTGCTGTGAATGGCTCAAGCAAAGCGGGATGGAAAATATCAAACACTCCAACCTGTTTGATATCTGGTATGGCGATCTCATCTCCGGCTAAGTGAGTCATCGGCATAAAAAAACCGCCTGCTGGCGGTTTTTTTATGGATGCGCTGGGTTAACGGACGGTTTGTAGTAACTGCAAGGCATTGAGCAGGGCCTCGGGCTCGGTCCGGTGGCGGATATCTTCATCGGCAAAGGCATAGACCACTTTGCCCTGGCTGTCGATCAGGTAACTGGCGGGCATGGGTAATTCATAGGGCGTTCCGGGTTTATAGTCTGGCATATCAATGCCCAGTTGCTCCATGGCATCGGTCATGACATCGGGTAGAGTCATCACCAGTCCACAGGCGCGAGCAGCCTTGAGCGCCGGATCGCTGAACAGGGCATAGTTCAACCGGTTACAACGTTGGGTGGAAAAATTCAGTTCGACATTCTGGCCGACAATCGGCACAAAACGGGCACCCAGCGCCTGGATTTGCGGCAGCACGGCATTGAAGGCGCGGAGTTCCAGGTTGCAATAGGGCGACCAGTGGCCACAGAAAAAAGAGACTATGAGTGGTGTGCGGCCCAAAATTCGGGAAAGTGAGAAATGGGCACCAGCACTATCGATTAGCTCCAGTGGCGGAAATACGTCACCCACCTTCAGGGCTTTATCGGACCATCCTGCCCGTTTCAGACTGGCAATGGAGAGTTCCATGGCTTGACGAAGGTCGGGGGGGAAATGCGCTGCGCGCCAGGCATTTTGTGCTGCCAGATCAGTGTGTAGGGCCATCCGCTACTCCAGCCACTCATGGTGGCACTATTAATTGTGTTCTTACTCAGTATTGGATCTACAGATAGTGGTTGCAAGTTTATATCCAGCGGCTGTTGTGCTCTTTACAAACTTTAATCTAATTATGCTATCTCACCGCTATTCTCGAGAATCGATTAGGCATCCATAAACAACTGCAACAGCCTGTTCAGATAGCGATGGCCAAGCTCGGTGACTTGCCAGTGGTCGCCGTCATCTAGCAGGAGTTCGCACCGTATGGCCTCTTGCAGACGGGCGTCCAGCGATGCCTCATCCAGACCGGTCCGCTGACTGAACTCGTGTTTGGGCACGGCCTCGAACAGACGAAAGCGGTTCATGAAATATTCGAAAGGCAGCTCATCGGCACTGACGGTCCAGCATTCATCCAGATAGGCGCGCGCAGCGTCCAGATAGCCCTTGGGGTGTTTGATTTTCACCGTCCGCTGAATGACTCCGGTCGCCGCATCTGTCAGTTTGCCGTGGGCGCCGCAACCGATGCCCAGATAGTCGCCAAAGCGCCAATAGTTCAGATTGTGCTGGCATTCAAACCCGGGCTTGGCATAAGCCGATATTTCGTACTGCCGATAGCCAGCTGCCAGCAGTAGGGCATGGCCTTGTTCCTGAATATCCCACAGCGTCTCATCTTCCGGCAGTTGCGGTGGCCGAGCGCCGAAGGCGGTGTTGGGCTCTATGGTCAGTTGGTACCAGGAGAGATGGGGTGGCGCCAGAGCGATAGCCTGACGTAGATCGTCCAGCGCTTGCTCCAGACTCTGGTCGGGCAGGCCATGCATCAAATCCAGGTTGAAACTGCGTAAACCGAGCCCGGCCGCCTGGCGGGCTGCACTGCTCGCCTGTTCGGGATCATGGATCCGTCCCAGCTTCTGCAATTGTGCCGGGTCAAAACTCTGCACCCCGATACTGATCCGGTTGATACCTGCTGCTTGAAAACCGGCGAAGCGTCCAGCCTCGACGGTACCCGGATTAGCCTCCATGGTGATTTCGATCTCATTTGCGAACGGGATCCGGGCCCGGATCCCGACCAGCAAGCGGGCTATGGCCTCGGCTGACAGCAGGCTGGGGGTACCACCGCCGATAAAGATAGAGCTGAGCTCTCGGCTGGGTACCCGGAACAGATCGGCCTCCAGGTCTTCCAGCAAGGCATCGATATAGGCGGTTTCAGGCAGCCCCTGCTTCAGAGCGTGGGAGTTGAAGTCGCAATAGGGGCACTTTTGTACGCACCAAGGGATGTGCACATACAGTGCCAAGGGGGGCAAGGGGCGTGTCAGTGCGGAAACCGGAGATAGGGGCACGCTTAAAAAATCTCCTGCAAGCGGGCGATCAGTTGCTGGAGAGCCTTGGCTCGATGGCTGAGTTCATTCTTTTGCTCACTGGGCAGCTCGGCGGCGGTACAGGCGGTTTCCGGAACAAAGAATACCGGGTCGTAACCAAAGCCGTTGTCGCCCTTGGGCTCGGTCACTATATGCCCTTCCCAGCTGGCCTGGCAGATGATCGGGGTCGGATCATCGGCATGGCGCATAAATACCAACACACACCAGAAGCGGGCGGTACGCAAAATAGGGGGCAAAAAGGAGAGCTCTTCCAGTAACTTGGTCACATTGTCATCGTCACTGGCCTCTTCCCCGGCGAAGCGCGAGGAGTAGACACCAGGGGCGCCGCGCAAGGCGTCGACTTCCAGGCCTGAGTCATCGGCGATGGCGGGTAATCCGGTGATGCGGGCGGCATGACGTGCCTTGATGATGGCATTTTCCACAAAGGTGGAGCCGGTTTCCGGAACGCTTTCGACCAGAAAATCACTCTGCGGCATGACCTTGAAATTCATTCCCTCGAGCATGGCATTGAGTTCAGCCACTTTCTTCTTATTGCCAGTGGCCAATACCAATCGGTTCATCTTGCGTACTCCATGATGTAGATGGCGGCAATGATAACGGCATCCCGAGCCAAAACCAAAAAAAGCACACCGCCAGGACCGGAACCCGATCATAGCCGACGATGGCCTTTACAGTTCATGACACCAGACGCCTGAGGCAGTAGCATGACGGCATTCAGGGCTCCTCAGGCCCGACTCGCAACACAGGATCTTGAAGATGCATACCTCTCTAGTGCCGACAGTCGTGATCATTTCTGCAATCTGGCTCTGTGGTTGTCAGCAGCCGCAAGCCAGCCGTCAGCCAGCTCCGGCACCGCAATTAGCCCAAAATCAGCTGACCATGGCACAAAATGGCAGCAGTCTGACGCTGAAGGTGGGGGAGCAAGTGGCCGTGGCCTTGCCGGGATCGCCACAATCCGGTTATCAATGGCAGGTGGAGCAGGCCCCCGGCGCCTTGTTGCAAAAACAAGCTAGCAGTTTCGAGTCGGCTCAGCCCCGGGAGGTCTGCGGCATGCAGCATCTGCAATTTGCCGCCAAGGGCGAAGGACGGGGAATGCTGACCCTCGCTTATCGTCCAGTAAATGGACAGGGCGAGGTTGCCAACTACTATACGCTGCGGGTACGAGTTGTTCGCTAGGGGACGGTTCGTCAGGGTGCCGTTTTTCACCGACTTCGATTGTTCTTGCTATGGCTCATCCATGACCTGAGGGTTCCACCATGTTAGCCACGCTGGTTTTACTCACTTCGTTGACGGAGTTTATGGCGCAACAGGTTGCGGATCGGGTCGGTGAGGGGATGGATCGCGAGCCGCACCCGGAGCATGAGACATATCAGGGCCATAGCATCCACTTCATCCATCAGTATTGGCGCATTCAGCCTGATTCGATTTGTGCTGATAGGCAACTGAAGCCGGATTATGCGCCCTGTCGACAGCAGGCAGTGGCGTTGTTTAGCGACTATTGCCAGCGCCTGAGTACCGGTAGCCCCGAGGAGCAGGAGTCACCACGCCGCGCCATGTATTGTGCGGCGATTGAACGGCCAACGACGGCCGTATCAGCGGCCGTGCCAACAGATGCCGTTGCGGATCCGACCCCGGCGACGCCAGAGGTCGAGTTACAACGGGGCCGAAGAGAGTGTAATCGTCTGCGCTTCAAGGCCATGTTGTCGGATGATTCGGCCTTACGGCAACAACGGGATCAGGTCTGTGCGGAGCAGCCTCAATAGCTTGGCGGGCGGTCGAATACTATCTCAAGCGGCTCTATGCACAAGGGCGCAAAAAACAAGCCCGCAACTGAGTGCGGGCTTGGTGGTTGATGGGGCATTGCCGAGGCTTAGGCGCCTGGGCCGCAATCCAGGCAGCGCTTGACCATTTCTGGGCCCAGATGCAGTTTGGCGTTCAGGTCGCGCAGCGCGGTACGCAGACCTTCTTCAATCACAGGATGGTAGAACGGCATATCCAGCATCTGGCTGACGGTCATCTGTTGCTGGTGGGCCCAGGCCAGCAGGTGAGCGATATGCTCGACATTGGGTCCCATCATCTCGGCGCCGAGAAAACGGCCGGTGCCATGTTCACCATAAACGTGCAGCAAGCCTTTGTTCCGTAACATGACCCGTGAACGCCCCTGATCTTCGAAGCTGACCTCGCCGATTTCAAAACAGCCACAGCTGCTGTACTTCTGGTTCAGCTCCCGCAAGGTGCTGCCGACCATGGCAATTTGCGGATCGGAGAACACCACCGAGATCGAGGAGCGACGCAGACCGGCACGAATATCCGGGAAGCGACCGGCATTATCACCGGCGATGCGTCCCTGATCGGCCGCCTCATGCAACAGGGGTAACTGGTTGCTGGCATCCCCGGCAATAAACAGATGCGGCACGCTGGTCTGCAGGGTGAAGCGATCGGCGACCGGAATACCCCGGTTATCCAGTTGAACGCCGGTATTGGCGATATCCAGCTTGTCGACATTGGCGCGACGACCGGTGGCTGCCAAAACATAATCCACACGGGTCTCTTGCTGCTGACCCGTTTTGTCGAGATAGCGGATCATGACTTTATCCCCATCGCGGAACATCTGCTCCACCTTGGCATCAGCATCCAGATAAAATTCTTCATTCAGCGTCTTGGCGGCGTAATCGCGGACTGCCTCATCGGTCAATGGACCGACCAAGCCACCCATGCCGAACATGATGACCTGAACGCCGAGACGATGCAGTGCCTGACCCAGCTCCAGGCCGATGACACCAGGGCCAAATACCGCCACCGAATGGGGCAGGTCATCCCAGTTGAAGACATCATCATTGATGATCAGGCGATCCCCCAGATCGTTCCAGGCCGCTGGCCAGCTGGGACGGGAGCCGGTAGCAATCACGATGCGCTCGGCATGGACTTCGGTGTGGTCATCGATGATCAGAGTGTGGCTGTCGATAAAACGGGCATAGCCCTGGATCTTGTCTTCATCCGGAATGCTGTCGACGCCTTCCAGCACGAAACCGACGAAGCGATCCCGCTCTCGTTTCACCCGGTCCATGACTTCGCGGCCATCGATGCGGATCTCGCCTTCGGGGTGGACGCCAAAGCCAGGAGCTTTCTGGATGTGGTGGACGGCTTCAGCTGCGGCAATCAACAACTTGGACGGCATGCAGCCGACGCGGGCGCAGGTGGTGCCGTAAGGGCCACCCTCAATCATCACCACCTTCTTGGTGTGCGCCTTGGCGGCGCGATAAGCGCCGAGCCCGGCTGTTCCACCACCAATCACTGCGACATCGACTGTAATCTTCTTCATGAAAACTCCTTGAACTGGTATGGAAATCAGTAAAAGCCGACTGAGGATCTCCAGAGCTGGAGCAGAGGGCTTGCAGTGATTCCCGAAAAAAGTGGGAAGCGAACTTCCCACAAATACGGCACTGATACTAAAGATGAGTGAGCTGAACTCATCGGCTCACCCATGAACGACTTATTTGGCCAGGTAGGTTTCCAACTCATCGCTACCACCGATGTGCTGACCACCGATGAAGACTTGCGGCACGCTAGTGCGACCGGTGACGGCACGCAGACTGACAGTGGTGGCATCCTTACCCAGGATGATTTCTTCGTACTGGATACCGTTGTCAATCAGCAACTGCTTGGCCTTGGCGCAGTATGGGCAACCTGGCTTGGTGAACAAGGCCACGGACTCTTGAACCTTGAAGTTCGGATCCAGGTGCTTAAGCATGGTGTCGGCATCGGAAACCTTGAAAGGATCACCTGGCTCGTTTGGCTCGATAAACATCTTCTCGACCACGCCGTCCTTCACCAGCATGGAGTAGCGCCAGGAGCGCTTGCCGAAGCCCAGATCTTCTTTACCAACCAGCATGCCCATGCCATCGGTAAATTCGCCGTTACCATCAGGGATGAAGGTGATCTTGTCGGCTTTCTGGTCATCCTTCCAGGCGTTCATGACAAAGGTGTCGTTCACGGAGACACAGACGATCTCATCCACACCCAGATTTTTGAATACCGGTTGCAGCTCGTTATAACGCGGCAGGTGGGTTGATGAACAGGTCGGGGTGAAGGCACCAGGCAACGAGAAGACAATCACTGTCTTACCGGCGAACAGTTGTTCGGTAGTGACATCAGCCCACTGATCACCCTGACGAGTGCGGAATGTAACGTTAGGAACTTTTTTACCTTCGTGGTTCTGGAACATGGTGGTTCTCCTTGGGTAATGGTATTCGGTATGGTTTTGGATTTCTTGCGGTGGCATTCACTCTTGCCCCGTCGACACAGCCATAATGGTGGATTGTCATTGATAGCGCCAATCGTTGCTTGCTATTCTTTCGATAGGTGATTCCTATCAATAGTAAATGGCACATGAATCTGAAAGATCTTGAGTATCTGGTCGCGCTGGCGGAAGAAGAGCACTTCCGGCGTGCCGCAGAGCGCTGTTTTGTCAGTCAGCCCACCTTGAGCGGGCAAATCAAGAAGCTCGAAGAGGAGCTGGGCGTGGTATTTCTGGAACGCACCAGTCGCAAGGTGCTGTTTACCCAGGCCGGGTTACAGCTGGTGGCTCAGGCACGCAAGGTCTTGACCGAGGCCCAACGGTTTCGTGAAATGGCCGGTAGCCATGGCGAGGCCATGAGTGGCCCCTTGCATCTGGGACTTATTCCGACGGTGGGCCCCTATCTGTTGCCCCATGTGGTGCCAGGGTTGCGACATGCCTTTCCCAAGCTCGAATTTTATCTCCACGAAGCGCAGACCCAGCAGATTGTCGCCCAGTTGGAAAGCGGACTGATTGATTGTGCAATCCTGGCGCTGGTCAAGGAAACCGAATGCTTTGTCGAACTGCCATTGTTCGATGAGGCCATGGTACTGGCTGTGCCTCTGGAGCATGAGTGGTGTGATCGGAATCGGGTCCCGCTGCATGAACTGGCAGGGCATCGTCTGCTGATGTTGGAAGATGGTCACTGCCTGCGGGACCAGGCGTTAGGTTTCTGCTTTGCGGCGGGGGCGACAGAAGATAGACACTTTCGCGCCACCAGTCTGGAGACCTTGCGCAACATGGTGGCGGCAGGAGCGGGTGTCACCTTGTTGCCTAAGTTGGCAGTACCGAATGAGCGTTGTCGCGACGGTGTTTGTTATGTGCCCTGCTGCGAACCTGTGCCAACCCGGGCCATTGGTCTGGTTTATAGACCTGGCTCACCATTGCGTGGCCGATATGAGCAGCTGGCCGACTGGGTGCGGGGGCAGATGGTGCAAGTGTTGGCGGATTAACAATAAAGGCGCTAAAAGCGCCTTTATTGTTGTTTGTGGTTGATGACTACAGGGACATGGGCATGACCCTATTACGGCCCAGTTCTTTGGCGCGGTACAGTTGCTCATCGGCCCGGCGCATGATGTTCTCGTAGTTATCGTTGGCGATATATTCGGTCACGCCAAACGAGGCGGTGATGGTATTGAGGTGTTGCCCACTCCTGCGATCCATGACACTGATTTTTTCGATGGCCCGACGCAAGGATTCAGCAAACTGACGGGCGACCAGCAGATTGCGATCAGTCAACAGGATGGCAATTTCTTCGCCGCCAATCCGGAAGGCGCGCTCGCCACTCTTGCAACTGTCCTTGACCCGCCGAGAGATAGCCTTCAGGACTTGATCGCCGAAGACATGACCGAAGCCATCATTGATGTTCTTGAAGCGATCTATATCGAGGATAATCAGCGAAAAATTGGTCTGTATCGAGAGTTGATGACGGATTTCCTGATCGAAAGCGCGACGGTTAAGCAGCCCGGTCAGGGCGTCGTGGAAGGCTTCTTCACGGCTTTGTTCCAATTTACTCTTGAGCTCGGCTATCTCTTTTTCCGCATCGCTGAGCTGATTATGAAATTGTCGGGTTGACAGGCTGATATCCCGGGAGCCCTGGACCAGCTCGCGAACCAAGCTCATGGTCTCTTCAATCGATAGGCCTTCATCGTCGATCTTCATCAGCCGGGAGAAACTCTTGTCCAGCATGGCCTGAAACTCGCCCGTGCCGCTGAGGGTATCCTGCATACTGTTGTTAATCTCGGTGACCATGGCCTCCAGGCTTTGTTTCATGGTATCGACATTGCGTTCCGTCTGGGCGGCGACATGCTGCTGATACAACAGCTCGCTGGACAGCGGCGAACAAGCTCCGGAATCTTCAATTGTCTTGTTGACGGCATCCGTTAACTGCGGGTTGGTTTGTGCAACATAGGTATACCAGAGGGCGTAATTGGTCGGAGTGGTCGGGATTTGGTACTTGATCATCAAGGGTACTGCCTGTTTCAGGTAGGCAGTAGCTTGAGTAAAGTTCTCTTTGGCCATTGGCGACTCGCACAGCAATTAGGGTCGTTATTGCACTCATCATAGTCTGTGGCACGGGGGGAATGAAACATACCGTGCTATTTGTGATGGGCTTTCGTTATACTTTTCACAACACTTCTCCAATTTCCTTAAACAAGGCCCGCCTATGTCCATTACGGATCCTTTTCGCGAACGCGAAGCCGAAAAATATGAAAATCCCATCCCGAGTCGTGAAGCCATTCTGGCGCTGATTGAAAAACAACGCACTCCAGTCTCCCGAGATGATTTGATGAAGCTGCTCAAGCTGCAAGGTGAAGAGCAGGAAGAGGCGTTGCGGCGTCGGTTGCGCGCCATGGAGCGTGATGGCCAACTGGTCTTCACCCGTGCCAAGGCGTATGCCCTGCCAGAAAAGATGAATCTGGTGAAGGGGACTGTACTGGGACATAAGGATGGTTTTGGCTTTCTGCGTCCGGAAGAGGGCGGCGAAGATCTGTTTCTCGCCCCTCGCGAGATGGATCGTTTACTGCATGGCGACTTCGTGCTGGTACAACCGACCGGACTGGATCCGCGGGGACGTCGGGAAGCCCGCCTGGTTCGACTGCTGAAATCACGGGACATGGATATCGTCGGCCGCTTCTTCGTCGAGAATGATGTGAGCTTTGTGGTGCCTGACGATACCCGAATTGGTCAGGATATCCTGATCCCGCCTGGCATGCATAAGGGCGCCCGCCAAAGCCAGATGGTGGTGGCGCGCATTACCCAACGCCCGTCTGGCCGCATGAACGCAGTCGGTGAAATTCTTGAGGTGCTGGGCGATCATATGGACCCGGGTCTGGAGATCGAGGTAGCGATCCGCACCCACGGTATTCCTCACGTCTGGCCCGCCGAGGTGTTGGACGAGATCAAATCCCTGACCGAAGACGTACCGGAACAGGCCAAGATCGGCCGTTTCGATTTGCGTCAACTGCCGCTGGTGACCATAGATGGCGAAGATGCTCGGGATTTTGATGATGCGGTTTTTTGCGAACGCAAACGCTCTGGCGGTTGGCGTCTGTGGGTGGCGATTGCCGATGTTTCCTACTACGTCCGTCATGGTAAGGCTTTGGATGCGGAAGCCCATAACCGGGGGAATTCGGTCTATTTCCCGGAAAACGTAATCCCCATGTTGCCAGAGGTCCTTTCCAACGGGCTCTGCTCCTTGAACCCACAGGTCGATCGGCTGTGTATGGTGTGCGAGATGACCATCAGCGAGAACGGCCGCATGTCCGGTTACAAGTTCTTCGAAGCTGTGATGAATTCCCATGCTCGTCTGACCTACAACAAGGTGGCGGCGATCTTGGACGGCGACCCCAAATTGCGGCAGCAATATGAGCCGCTGGTGGGACATATCGAGGAGTTGCACCATCTCTATCAAGCATTAAAGCATGCCCGTCATCAACGTGGAGCCGTGGAGTTTGAAAGCGACGAGACACGCTTCATCTTCAATGCTCAACGCAAGATCGAGCGCATTGTGCCGCTGGTGCGCAACGATGCCCACAAGCTAATCGAAGAGTGCATGATCCAGGCGAACGTCGCCGCGGCGCGTTACATCGAAAAATGCGA
Source organism: Enterobacterales bacterium (assembly GCA_038247115.1). GTDB lineage: Bacteria > Pseudomonadota > Gammaproteobacteria > Enterobacterales > Aeromonadaceae > Pseudaeromonas. Next base: position 35,269 of record JBBRVG010000034.1, read on the forward strand.
AGCCGAAACACTATTCCGTATCCATGAGCGACCCGGTGAGCTCAAGCTGGATACCTTCCGCAAGTTCTTGGGTGAGTTAGGATTGGAACTCAAGGGCGGCCTGGAGCCGGAACCCAAGGACTTTGCCGAGCTGGCGGCTCTGGTGGTGGATCGGCCGGATGTAGAGCTGATCAACAGCATGTTGCTACGCTCCATGTCCCAGGCTCAATATTGCGCCGATAATGTCGGCCACTTTGGCCTGGCATTAAAATCCTATGCCCACTTTACCTCGCCCATCCGACGTTATCCGGATTTGCTACTGCATCGTGCTATCAAGTACCAGTTGGCCAAAGAGAAGGGCAATCCCAAGCATAAATGGACGCCAACCGGTGGTTATAACTACCTGTACGATGAAATCGAGCCGATGGGTGAGCATTGCTCGATGACGGAGCGCCGTGCTGATGATGCAACCCGGGACGTAGCTGACTGGCTGAAGTGTGAGTATATGCTGGACCATGTCGGCGACGAGATGGAGGGCGTCATCTCTGGTGTTACCGGTTTTGGTATGTTTGTCCGCCTGGCTGAGCTGCATATTGATGGTTTGGTCCACATCAGTTCGCTGGGTAATGATTACTATCAGTTTGATGCGGCTCGGCAGACCTTGATTGGCGAAAATTTCCGTCGGGTCCACCGCCTGGGTGACAAGGTTCGGGTCAAGGTCATGGGGGTCAATCTGGATGATCGTAAGATCGACTTCCAACTGATCGAGGATCCATTCCTGTTCAAGGGTAAAGATGCCAAGCAGCAAATCCAGCGTCTCGAAGAGATCAAGGGTGAGAAAGCGAAAGCCGCACGGCGTCGAGATAACAAGGCCGAACAAAAAAATGCCGATAAGCCCGGTCCCGGCAAGAGTGGTGGTCGAAAAGCGGGTGGTAAAGAGCCCGCAGCCAGCACGCCAGCCGCGAAAAAGAATCGTCGTAGTAAATCCAAACGTAGCAAGGTGCCGAAGAAGCCGTAAATTGCACACTGCTAGCTTAAGACAAGGCGCTCTGAATAGAGCGCTTTGTCTTTTGCACGATCTGCCGTACTGCGGGTGAGGCAAGAGGCAGGAATATCTCATCAAGCTGGGATAGAATAGGTCCGATGTACGCTCAGTAGTCGTTGAGCTTTTGCAACAGATAAAGGATCCATACGTGAGTAATGAATTGATCTATGGCATTCATGCCGTCACCGCCTTGCTGGAGCGCCAGCCTGAACGATTTCTTGAAGCTTGGGTCCTCAAGGGACGCGAAGATGATCGCCTGCTGCCATTACTCGACGAATTGCAGCGTTGTGGTGTCAGCATTCAGTTGGTTACCCGCAAGACGCTGGATGACAAGGCCGAAGGGGCGATTCATCAAGGCATCATAGCCCGCATTCGCGAAGGCAAAAAATATGATGAGCACGATTTATGGGCCTTGCTGGATCAGCAAGAACAACCCTTCTTGCTGATCCTAGATGGTGTCACAGATCCCCATAATCTCGGCGCCTGTCTCCGGAATGCCGATGCTGCCGGAGTGCATGCGCTGGTGGTGCCGCGTGACAAATCGGTGACCTTGACCGGTACGGCACGCAAGGTTGCCTGCGGTGCTGCAGAAACGGTCCCCTTTATTCAGGTTACCAATCTGGCGCGTACGTTGCGGGAGTTGCAAGAGCGTGGGGTCTGGATTGTCGGTACCGCTGGGGAAGCGGATCATGACTTGTACCAGAGCAAGCTCACCGGGCCATTGGCCTTGGTGATGGGAGCCGAGGGGGCGGGGATGCGTCGATTGACCCGTGAGAACTGCGATGAACTGATCAGTATTCCTATGTCCGGTGCGGTTTCCAGCCTCAATGTCTCGGTGGCAACCGGGGTTTGTTTGTTCGAGGCGGTACGGCAACGTCGCGGATAACGGGCGATATTGCCATGACTACAAAAGAGGATGGCATGGCCATCCTTTTTCATGCCTGCGATTTCCCAAGCCTGTGTCTCTTGCCTCCACACATGAGATGCTCAAATATTGATTGCGTTCTCGCGCCTCGCTGCGTACAATTCCGCGCCTCAAAAGTCAGTCAAAAACACACTTTTAAGTTCCTTGCCCTCGATGGTCTGACTGAGCCAAGACGGGGGCTACTAAACCGTAAGGAGCAATCCATGCGTCACTACGAAATCGTCTTCATGGTTCATCCGGACCAGAGCGAACAAGTTGCTGGCATGATCGAGCGCTACACTGGCGCCATCGAGAAGTCTGGCGGCAAGATCCACCGTTTGGAAGATTGGGGTCGCCGTCAACTGGCTTACCCGATCGACAAGCTGCACAAGGCCCACTACGTTCTGCTGAACGTTGAAGCCGAGCAAGCTGTCATCGACGAACTGGAGTCTAACTTCCGTTACAACGATGCAGTTATCCGCAATCTGATCATGCGCACTAAGAACGCTGTGACCGAAGCCTCTCCGATGGCTAAGGCCCGCGAAGAACGTCAAGGTGGTCGTCGTGACGATCGCGCTGATGACGTATCTGAAGCCGCTGAGTAATTCCAGAGACTATTAAGAGGATAACCGCAAATGGCACGTTATTTCCGTCGTCGTAAGTTCTGCCGCTTTACCGCTGAAGGCGTTACCGAGATCGATTACAAAGATACTCTGACCCTGAAGAACTACGTTACTGAATCTGGCAAGATCGTACCGAGCCGTATCACCGGTACTCGCGCCAAGTATCAGCGTCAACTGGCCCGCGCTATCAAGCGTGCCCGTTACCTGGCTCTGCTGCCTTACACTGATCTGCACAACAAGTGATTTGGCGTTTGGCCTAACTCAACATTGACCGAGGAAAGGTAATGCAAGTAATTCTGCTCGATAAAATCGCTCGTTTGGGCGGTCTGGGTGACACGGTTGAAGTTAAGAGCGGTTTCGCTCGTAACTACCTGATCCCGCAAGGCAAGGCCGTAATGGCTACCAAGGCAAACCTGGAAGTGTTTGAAGCTCGTCGCGCCGAACTGGAAGCCAAACTGGCTGGTGTTTTGGTTGCGGCTCAAGCTCGTGCTGCCCAAGTTGAAGCGCTGGAAAATGTGACCATCGAGTCCAAGTCTGGCGACGAAGGTAAGCTGTTCGGTTCTATCGGTACCCGTGATGTGGCTGATGCCATCACTGCTGCCGGTGTGGCCGTTGCCAAGAGCGAAGTTCGTATGCCTGAAGGCGCTCTGCGCTATACCGGCGAATACGAAATCACCGTTCAGCTGCATGCTGACGTTAAAACCGCCGTCAAGATCAACGTAGTTGCTGGTAAGTAATTACTGAGTTTGTCTGTGGATAAAAAACCCGCGCCTGTCGCGGGTTTTTTTATGCCTGAATACTAGTTGTGATGGTCAACTTATGTATATGAGACCGAGCTATTGGTAAATAGCCCTCTCAGCGATTGATTCAGTCAGTCCATCATCTGTGCGACATAGCAATTTCCTGCCATATACATTCTTCAGTAAGCGTTTATCTGTGTTCCATTGACTCGTTATCGATGGCTTAATCACAATTGGTGATTAAATAGCCCGAGCTTGCTTGGTATTTGATCAAGTGGGGTTGCGCTGCTTAATTAATGGACGGTTGGTGTTAGTGATAGGATATTTTGATGAATTTCGCTTGCGCGAAAGTTCGATGTCCCTATAATGCCGCCTCGCTGACACGGCAAAGCACGCACTCCTCGGAAGGTGATGCAAGCGGTGTTAGCCGGGCCGAAATGCCCCGGAGCAACCACGGTAAAATGTGCTTGACTCTGAACCTGGGAAGCGTAAGATGCGCATCCCACGACAGCCAAGGCTGTCACGCTCATTAACAATCAAATCAAGCAATCTGTGTGGGCACTCACAGGAATTGGATGTCAAAAAAATTGATATGCAATGACTGATGAAGTGACCAAGACGATTAGAAATAATCGGCAACAGTTAATTCAAAAATTCATTGAGCACCAAACTTTAATTGAAGAGTTTGATCATGGCTCAGATTGAACGCTGGCGGCAGGCCTAACACATGCAAGTCGAACGGCAGCGGGGGGTAGCTTGCTACCCCGCCGGCGAGTGGCGGACGGGTGA
>JBBRVG010000035.1:0-39100 GCA_038247115.1 Enterobacterales bacterium
CTTTTTGCAATATTGAATATTGGGTGCTGAATGCCCTATGCAATGCAACTCTATCGTCTGGCGTATTCGCCCCTCGAGTCATATCCATCAACATTAACGTTAATTGTTCCAGACGATGGAAGTCATCGTAAAACCGGCTCTTTATGGCATGATTTTCATTGCGGAGCGCATCAAATCTGACGGTCATCAACTGTTCTAACGAGGGACGCTCTACCTCCGTCAATATCATACTCGCATCAATCGGCAGATCGGGATCGATAAAAGTAGCGCCTTGTATTTTAGCGCCATCGCTCAAGTTGAAACATTGAACCGGGTGTTTTTCTAATAACATCTCCATTACACCCCGTGACAGATCAAAGACCGGGGTCGTGAATACGGTATCCCCTCGACTTGCCTCCACTTCCAAATGGCCAGCCATTTTAGTGGTTTCGCCCTTCCACTCTTTCTGATAATAGGCACTATCTTTTGAGTGATGATATTCATCACTGCGAAAACCGTAATCCGCACCGAATAAAAATAGATTTTTAAACCCCAAGGCCACGGCTACAGCAGCAGCGCCATTCGTTACCGTCGGCGCACAAAAATAGAGGTCGAGATAACGACGCTGAGCGGCATTCTGAATTAAATCACCACCCGAATCATTGGGTTTAATATATAAACATTTGCGCTTAAACAAACCGACTACTTTGGGGTGCAAGGTATTAGGACCGATTAAAATGGATTGTTCAAATACCTCAGGAATGGCAGCATAGCGCAGCCAGTCATAGACATGGTAAGTCCGTTCAACCTCGATATGAATATCAGGCACTATCCCTTGCTGGCTTAAGCTGCGCAATGCACTACCGCACGAAATAATAATTGCATTATTTTGATACTGTTTAATAACATCGATAGTTTTATCTAACGAGGGGCCATTGCCGACAATAAATACCGGATACTGACTTTCCCGATCACTGGCTTTTGGCTTGCGCAGAAATGGAATATTGTTTTCCACGTGGCTCAGAGAGTGGGCAATACTGATGGCCTCATCCTCAAAGAATCCCCATCCCCCCACGTAGCGATACGCCAAGTCATGAATCATCTGGAAGGCGTTATTGATGTCATCACCATAATAGTGGCGGTAGATCAGCATACGGGCCAAGTTAAATGGTCCCCGTTGCGTCAACATGGCATTGATCTCATTGACGAAGGTTTCTGCTGCCCCGCCAATGGTAATCTTCATAAAGCCACCCCGAGCCTGGCACTTCTGAATAATCGGCCTCAGGTCTACGGTATGCAACATAGCAAAAAAACAATCGGGCTCAGGTTCAAATAAATAAACGTAAGCGGCATCCAATTGTTCAGCCAGCATTTCCAGATGGTAACCCAAACCAGCACCGAGAATGCATAAACAATCTGGCGCTTGGTCCACATCCAGCGGACTTAGATAACGTTCATAACTGGGGTAGGCTTTGGCTTGTTCGGCAATTTGTTCCAAGGTTTGAATTTGCAAGTAATGCTCATAGCCTTTGGGTCTACCTTCTTGCGGAAAATAACGAAAAGTCTTAGGGTCACGAAAAAAAACATCGACTTGTTCACGCGAGCTATCACGAGGTGAATCGGGATATATCTGTTGCCCATCCCGAGCCAGATTAACCTCGCCATTAGCATCCATGGCCAATAACGTCGTCTGCGCTTGGTAGTTACGGAAAAACTCATGGACATTCGGCATATGCACTTGCAGCACAGCCAAATTGGTGAGAAAGGTGGCTCGTAATAATTTAGTGGTTTGGTCGAGTTGCTGACTATCCATGAAAAGCTCCACTGCACGCTAGGCGAATCGCTAAAGAGATAGCATACAGTGAAGCAATTATTGTTCCAAAAAATCAAGAACTACTATTGGTATATCCAGGCAAGGTCGCAAGAGATTGCGTTAATGATGACATAGTGGAGCTCAATTGAGACACAACGGCATCCATGGCATTGAACTGTTTGTAGAGTCGGGCCTCCAGTTTATCCATCCGGTACTTCAAATCAGACTCCCGGCGATCACCTTCCACCAGTTGCTTGTAGAGGGCATCGATCTTGCCATCCAGTAGGCCGCTGCTGACATCCATGTCGCCCTTGCTGGAGGAGATGCTCTTGTCGATGATGCCATCCAGGACCGTATTCATGATGCTGGTCAACCCCTCGGAGAGGGTGACTGTGCCTCGCTTCCCCAAGGCACCACCGGTTATCTCGACTTTCAATCCGGTCGAGTTACCGGATTGAGACAGCAGTGCGTTGCCATCACCCAGCGCTTCCAAACCGTCAATTTTACCTTTGGCATCCACAGCATCCGAGCCCTGCTGCACACCGATGCCAAATGTGGCCGCAAAATTGGTATCCACTTCGGTAAAGGCAACCATGGAGCGGGAACCGTAGCGATCCGAATTGAGCTGCAGCTTGCCATCGGCATCCACAGCAACCTTCACACTGGCCGCCTTGGTGGATAGTGTCGCATCCGAGTTGATCTTCGATTGCATCTCAGCGGCAAAATCCAGCGCCGTAGCATAGCTCTTCTGCGCCAGCTTGATCTCTCCCGACAAGATGCCGTCGACCCGCACCTTGAACGCTTCGTTATCAGCATCCACCGTCAATGGAAAGGTCAAGGCAGTACTGCCCGTTAGTTTGCTTTGCGTCGCCAACTGGGTGACCTCGACACTATAAGTGCCGGGTTTGGTCAGCGAGCTATTGGTCACATAGTTGATCTGGGGATCCGAGGCCTTACCCGCCTGGGTAAAGAATTTGGAAATATCTTCGACATTTCCCGCCATCGCCGCCTTGAATTTGGTCTCGTCCAACTCCAGGGTGCCATCCTTTTTGGTCAATAATCCCAAATCGGCAAAGCTGCGGATTGAGCTTCCGGTCTCCTTGACCTGGGTATTGAGCACATCCCGCATCAGACTCTTGACGTTGCGTACTGTGGCATCACCAATCAAGACGCCATTGGTGCCACCATCGCCATTGTACTTGGTCAAGTCATTGATTTGAGTGACCGTTTTGTTGTAGGTATCCATGAAACCGCGGATCTGGCTCTCGATGGTCGAGGTATCCTTGCCGATGGTCAACTTCACCACCTTGCCGGTCTCGGTCACACCATTGAGATTCAGGGTTACCCCCTGGATCACGCTGTCGATCTCATTCTTGCTGCGGGTAATGGTGATGCCGTTCATCTCGATTTGTGCATTCTGCGCCACCGAGGTTTGCTTCATATTTTTGTTGCTGGCGTCGTAGGCAAAACGAGACAGACCACCGGTATTGGTATTAGTGCCGTCATCGTCAGCTGCGGTCAGTTCGATGGCATTCGCCTCGCCCGTCTCTTTGCTGGTCAGCACCAGACGATAAGCGGAACCATCGTTAATGATCGAAGCCGTAACGCCATTATCCGTCTTGTTGATGGTATCGCGCAGGCCAGCCAGCGAGTTATTCGACGAATCGACGGTAATGGTCTTGATGGTCTTGTCGGCATTCACCGAGAAGCTGCCATCCGTGTTATAGGTACCCAAACGCAGGGTTAATTTGCCGGTGCCGACGGTGGCATTGGGGTTACTGAAGGTTGCGCTATCGCCACTGACCAGGGTATGAGCCTGGGCCCGTTGCTTGACCTTGAACTCGAAGCTGCCGGTCTGGGCGCCGATGCCGCCCTTGGCGGTCAAGACCCCTTCATCGCTGGATTTGATGCTGACAGCCGAATAGGTCGAGGCATAACCGAGGTCTTTGTATGAGCTTTTGAAGGATGAGAGGGCGCTGTTGAGCGCAGAAAAGGCCGAGATCTTGTCAGTCGCCGTTTTGGCGTCGGCATCGATCTTCTTCATCGCCGGGTCTTTTTCTGCCCCGACGATAGCAGTAACAATGTCATTGATCTTGAGCCCTGAGCCCAAGCCTGTGGATGTAATAGCGGCCATTTCATTCCTCCTTGCCGTGCCGGGTTAATACAACAGCAGCCTTAACCCGAACATCAAGCAAATTACAGGCCAATCATGCTTCAGCTTTAAATAACAAACCGATCACCTTGTCCATATTATGGATTAATTCCAGCGCTTCCTTGGACGGGATCTGCCGGATCAGTTCATCGGTCTTGGCATCATGCACCGCAATCACCGACTCACCACTGACTTCATCCACCGTAAACTTGAGATTACGCTGCATGGTCTGCATAAACTCATTCAAGTTACCGGATGTTTCCGCCAACCGTTTGCGCTCATCCTCAACCTGTCGAGCATTCTTGAGCGAATTTTCATCCTCTCCCTTCACCTCATCGGCTACGGATGCTCCTATCTTGTTGTCCGGGGTGACACCCGAGAGATCTTTCCTGGGTGACTCCTGAACTGCGGGACGTCGCGTCAGCTCGGCAGCGCCACCACTGAGTTGTAATTCAGACATATCCACCTCCTAAAGGAAAAGCTTCCCAATTGCTTGGGAAGCTTTATTTAGTCTACCAAGCCAGACTAACTGTCTTAACGGAGCAGTGACAGCACGTTCTGGCTGGAGGCATTCGCCTGAGACAGCATGGCTGTACCCGCCTGTTGCAACACTTGCGCCTTACTCATGGATGAAGTTTCGGCAGCGAAGTCGGCGTCACGAATACGAGAGTTCGCAGCTGACAAGTTTTGCGACACGTTGGACAGGTTAGAGATGGTGGAGGTCAAACGGTTCTGGATAGCACCCAAGTCGGCGCGGCCATCAGAAATCTGTTTGAGTGCGGCGTCAATCCGCTCGATGGAGTTAGCGGCGTTGGAAGCAGTTGCCATACTCAGACCACGACCGACTGCGGTTTCATTACCACCTTGAGCGGTGACACCCAACTTAGCCAGCGCTGTATCTTGCGCGGCTTGGCTACTGGCATTACTGCTGATGACCACATCGCGACCATTTTGACCGGTCAGAGTCAGTTCACCGCGAGCGGTAGTACCAGTACCAGTGGTAGCACCGAATACAGAATCTTCGGTGTCGACCCGGATGTCCTGGCCAGACTGCGAGGTCAGAACCAGTTTACCGGTCTTTTCATCGGCACTGGCTACCACACCGGCCAGACCGGCCTGGTTGATCAGGTCAATCGCGGAGTCCAGAGTCGTAGCGGTACTCAGGTCGATGACGGTACCGTTGATGGAGATTGCGGTATCTGCTGCTGCATTAGAAACGTTCATGCTCAGCTTGACTTCGGTCTTGGCTGACGCCTCAACACCGGTTTGATCGCGCAGGGAGTTGATGGCAAACGCCTTGTCCGCAGCGGAAGTACCGGTAATGGCTCCCAGCTTGACGCCATTGATGCTGATGTTGTCGTTTGTGGTGACAGCCGCACTATTGACGTTGCCACCTTTAACATCATCAGAGCCAGTGGATTTATTGAAGCCTACGGCTTGCAGAATCGCATTGGTACCGGAGCTGCCGACCCCCATGCTGATTTCAGAACCATCGGAGCTGCTCAGGGAGACATAACCGGCATAGGTATCGGAGGTCAGACCGGCTTTACCCGCAGCAGTACCTGCAACCACGATGGAGGCCCCCGTGGTGTTGCTCAGTACTAGGGAGTCATTCTCACCGATAGCTGCCGTCACACCGGCTACCTTCAGGTTGATCTCATCCACCAGGCCTTTCAGATCGCCGGTAGCGGCCAAGCCAGTACCGTTGATGGTCAAATCACCAGCCGAGAGCTTGCCATCCAGACCGCCAGTACTCTTGACGACGTTGTACGCATCTGCGGTAACACCGGTCAAGCCCTTCTTGGCATTGATCATGTCTTTCAGGCCAGTTGCATTGGTAGCCGCCTGGGCACTCATGGCCACCCCATTGATGGTCACCTGGTTGGCGGTAATGGCTTGTGTGGTACTGACTCGTCCACCGTTGAGCTCACCCAGACCAGATACGGCATTCAGGTTCAAATCCTTGGTGGTGACTGCCTTGATGGAGAAAGACAGGGTTTCACCGGAGTTGGCACCGATCTGCAGACTGGTGGACTTGGTAGAGCCATCCAGCAGCTTGACACCGTTGAAGGAGGTAACAGAAGAGATACGGTCCAGTTCAGAGTAGAGCTGATCCACTTCCTTCTGGATAGAGGCGCGGTTGGAAGATGAGTTGGTATCGTTCGAGGCCTGAACACCCAGTTCCCGCATCCGTTGCAGGATGTTGGTCATTTCGTCCATGGAGCCTTCAGCGGTTTGCGCCATGGAGATACCATCGTTGGCATTCCGTACGGCTTGGTTCAGACCGCGAGTTTGGGATTCCATGCCGGTGGAGATGGCCAGACCGGCGGCATCATCCTTGGCACTGTTGATACGCAGGCCAGACGACAGACGTTCCATAGCGGTGTTCTGTGTAGCCTGGGACTTGTTCAACTGACGCTGGGCGTTCAGCGACATAACGTTTGTATTAACAACCATAGCCATAATATTTACTCCTATCTCGCTTCACGCCCGGAAAGTTAAGGCGCCTTGGTAATGTCATTCAGGTTATCGACAAGGGCGGCGAAAGCTTTAACAATTTTTTTCACCATCCTTACAACTGCCTTGCCCCCTGTTTATCGACGCTGAAGCAGAAAGCTTGAGCAGGAAAATTCGATATGGGTCAAAAAAACGACGCTAATCTACCTCAGGCGTCAAAATAGTCCGACTGCAGCGCCAAGTCCGGCGGCAAGCCGTTTGCCGCTCAACGGCAAGGAGTTGCCGAAGCCATAAAACTCAAAAACAAACAGCCCGGCACAAGGCCGGGCTGTTTCGAGCAGACAGGAGCGACAGATTCTCCCGATGCGTGTTAATTCTGCAGCAAAGAGAGCACCCCTTGATTACTGGCGTTCGCTTGCGCCAGCATGGCAGTCCCGGCTTGCTGCAGCACCTGCGCCTTACTCATCATCGAGGTTTCTGCGGCAAAGTCGGCATCCATGATCCGCGACTTGGCGGCAGAGGTATTTTGCGACACGTTGGCCAGATTCGAGATAGTGGAGGTCAAGCGGTTCTGGATAGCACCGAGATTGGCTCGAGAATCTGAAATCTTGTTCAGCGCATCGTCGATCCGCTCTATGGTGTTGCTGGCATTGGTCGCCGTCAGTACGCTCAGGCCAGACCCAATCGCCGTCTCGTCACCACCTTGGGTGGTTAACCCCAGCTTAGCCAGTGCACTACTCTGCGCCGCTTGTCCGGCTGCATTACTGGTGATCACCACATCCCGGCCACCATCGCCTTTGAGCGTGATTTCACCGGCAAAGTTACCATTGGCCGCCGTATAACCACCGGCATTCAATAAACCCGCATCGCTGCGCACCCGAACATCCTGACCGGACTGGGACGTCAGCACTAGTTTACCCGTCGCCGGATCGGCACTGGCAACCACACCAGCCAGACCTGCCGCATTGATAATGCTGACCGCAGAATCCAGTGTTGTTGCCGCAGTCAAATCAATCTGGGTACCATTAATCAGTAATGCCGTGGCTGTCGCTGCACCGCTCAACGCTAACGCGAAGTCAATTTCAGTTCGAGCATTGGCTTCAACACCGGTTTGATCGCGCAATGCATTGATAGCAAAGGCTTTATCGGCTGCCGAGGTTCCGGTAACGGCTCCCAGCTTGATGCCATTGATCATGATGCCATCATTGTCAGTAATTTCGGAACCCACGCTATTGAGAACAGCCCCGCCGACAATATCATCTGAACCTGCGGATTTATTGAAGCCCAGCGCACGTATGTCGCTCGACACCCCCGATGAACTCAAACCTGTCTTGATTTCGGATCCATCGGAGCTGGTCAGGCTGAGATACCCACCAAAGGTGCCATCGACCAAACCAATCTGGGCACCACTGGCAACTGTAATAGCCGCGCCCGTATCATTGGTAAGGCTTAAGCCCCCCTGCTTACTGATTGACGCGACGACGCCTGGAACTTCCTGATTGATTTCATTCACCAAATCCTGCATGGAGGAGGTGTTGGTCAGCGTCTTGCCATTGATAACCAGGCCAGAGGTCACGCCGTTCTGATTGCCGGTACCATTCAATGCGTTGTAAGCATTGGCGGTCACCCCGGTCAACCCTTTCTTGGCATTGATCATGGTAGCAAGGCCAGCGGCTCCGGTCGTATTAATGGTCATGCCACTCAATGAGACTCCATTGAGCGTGACATCACCATTGCCAACAATGGTTCCCACTGAACCAGTCCGACCACCATTCAGCTCACCGAGGCCCGAAACCGCGTTCAGGTTCAAGTCCTTGGAAGTGACGGCATCAATACTGAAAGAGAGGCTCTCACCGGAATTGGCACCGATCTGCAGGTTGGTTTGGCCCGCACTGCCGTTCAACAGCACGACGCCGTTGAATTGGGTGGTGTTGGCAATCCGGTCCAGCTCGGAGTAGAGCTGGTCGACTTCTTTCTGGATCGAGGCCCGGTTGGACGAGGAGTTGGTATCGTTCGCCGATTGCACGGCCAGTTCCCGCATCCGCTGCATGATGTTGGTCATCTCATCCATAGCGCCTTCAGCGGTCTGGGCCATAGAGATACCATCATTGGCGTTACGAATCGCCTGATTCAGACCCCGGGTCTGGGATTCCATGCCTGTGGCAATGGAGAGACCCGCAGCATCATCTTTAGCGCTGTTGACACGCAGACCAGAGGAGAGACGTTCCATCGCCTGGTTTTGTGCCCGTTGAGATTTATCCAGTTGCCGTTGAGCATTCAACGACATGATATTGGTGTTAATGACTTGAGGCATGGTTTGCTCCTAGTTATCTGCTCGAATCTGCAGGGAACCGGCTATCAAGTGCTGCAAACGTGCCGGTTTTTCGCTGTCGATGTAATTAATGCTATTTGTGTGCCAAGTTTTTACATGTACTTAAACAAGTTCAAATCCTGGACCATGGAAAACATCTTCTGGGAGACCTCCAGCGTGGTTTTCTCCAGTTGGAAATCGGAGATCGCCTTCTGTAAATCCAGGTCTTCCAGCTGGGAAAGCACCTTCTTCGAGGCCAATTCATAGTCAGCGCTGGCCTCGCGTTGCGAGTCGATGGTGTTGAGGCGGGCCCCGACATCAGCGCGCGTCAATTTCACGACGTTGAAGGCATTGTCTAACTGTAATTTGGCGGCATTCAGGCTCATGTCGCGCTTGGCCTCTGCGGTGTCGTTCTCGCCGGGGGTACGCAGCGCATCAATGGCCTGTTGCAGCGTGGCAAACAGATCCTGCTGACCACTGGGCTCCAGCGACAGATTGTCCTGATCCAGGGGGGTTCCCTTGACCTGGGTCTTGATGCCGTTGAATTCGATATCCTGTTCGCTCTGATACGGCGTGGCGCCGACGTACTGAGTCAGGGTGTAGCCATCACCAGTTTTTGGCAGGCCGTCAATTTCCAGACTGATGCCGTTGATCCCGACTTTCTGGGCGTTGGTATCAGCAGTGTTGTATTGCGGTACCGCCGTCACGCCATTCACGGTGATGTCATAGAGGCCGGAGCCAACCGGACTTTCATTGAACAGTACCGCCACGTTATTGCTGTTTGGCCCCGAGGTGTCGGGATAGATGGCGGAAGGTGCTACGGTGGCAAAATTCGGATCCTTGCTGTCAATAGCGGCAATTTTTACCGTGGCATTGCCGGTGACAGTGCCGGGCTTCATACCGTAGACCCGGTATTCCATGTCGGCACCGGGGGCTGGCTCATTGAAGCTGAGGGTGTAGGTCTCACCGGCAAAGGAATTAAACAGTACCGGATCGATAACAGTCCCTTCGTCGATCACTGCGGAACCTTTATTGGCGCCATTGGCCGTCGCCAGAAAAGTGCCATTCCCGGTCGGAATCTTGACGAAGATACTGGAGCCGGGATCGTTTCCCGCCACTTGCACCGAATTGCCGATCTGGTAGTTACGAATCCCCTCATCGCCGTGATAATCGACCGAGCCAAACTCGTTGACCTGGAAGGGCTGGGTATCCACTTTGTAACCGGCAAAGATGTACTGGCTATTGGCGTCGCGACTGTTCGCCACACCAATCAACTCCTTACGGATCTGCTCCAACTCTTTGGCGACCGCTTCGCGAGCCTTGGCGTCATAGGTACCGTTGCCAGAGGTCACCAACAGCTCACGAGCCCGCTGCATCAGGTTTTCCCCCTGATCCAGCGCTGTCTCTTCCAACGCATTGGAGTTCTCGGCCAGATCGCTGTTTTTTTTCAGCGTGGCCGTCATCGACAGATCCTGTTTCAAGCGCTGGATGGTCGAAAACGCCACAGGATCATCGGCAGCCGTGATCACCTTTTTTTGCGCGGCAATATAGGTGTTCTGTTCATTCAGCTTGGCCTGGTGACTCATCACCGAACCTATGCTGCGATTGAAGAAGGTCTGGGTAGGGACTCTCACCGCCGGACTCCTGACTGGATACTGTTGATAACCAGAACCATGCAGGAATCAAGCCAGACAATGATGTTAACTTATCATATTGATTTAAAAGGAAAAACAAAAAACATCACTTCATGCGGTCCGGCAACTTATGCCGCCGAACCTATGCATCGAAAGAAAGGGATGAAACTAGCGGAAGGACTGCAGCAGGGTGCTGAATAACTCACCCGCCACGGTAATGACCCGGGCCGAAGCGCTGTAGCTCTGTTGAAATTTGATGAGGTTAGCCGCCTCTTCATCGAGACTGACGCCCGCAGTGGCGAGCACACGGGTGGTACTCTGCTCCAGCAGCGCCCCGGAGGCATCCATGCTGGTTTTGGCATTTTTGGTCACAGAACCAATCTCGGAGCCTAAGGCCGCATAGTTATCCTGGAAGGTCTGCTTACCGCTCTTGAGCAACTTCTGACTCTGTAAGCCAGCGATCACCAGGGCGTTGCGGTTATCCCCATCGGCCGTCTGGTTAAAACTCAAGGTGAAACTATCCCCTGATGCCGGCTTGCCATCCAGCTCCAGAGTAATACCGGCAACATTGACGGTGTTACGCTGCGTCAGCGGATCCAGCACTATACCCAAGCCGGTCATGGGATCGCCCGGGTTCAGGGTCAACGCGGCACCGGTATTATCGGTGACCGTGTAGCTGGCTCCAGGCGGTACCGTCATCACAACACCGTTCTTGTCCCGCATCTCATATTCATAAACGGTGGGAGGACCTGCCGTTACCCCGGTAAAGGCCACCGTGTAGGGGTTATCCTTAGTCGGGTACAGGCCATCACTGCGGCTATTAATGCTCTTGACGCTCAGCTCACCGGTGCCGGTATTGGTGGCAGAGGTCGCCACTTTCACTTCAGCATCGGCAGCCGCGACCTTGCGTGGATCCGTGGTGATGACGCCTATATCCTGAGCCGCCGTGCGAGTCGGTCGCAGGGTGAACGTCTTGCCTACCTGAACCGGATCGGCAAGGGCTATGTTCTCGATGCCAATGGAAAAGCCCTCGCCCGGCACATCCAGTCGCTGATTGGTTGACAAGTCCAGCGGACCGGCCGCAGGCAAAGTCTGGATCTTTCCCGTCGTCTTGTCGGTCATCGAAAACTGGATCTGCTGCGGAGGTCCCGCATTGAAGGTGGTGACCTTCAGTTCAAATTCATTGCCGGAAAGGCTACCCAGATCATCGATGCGCACCCCCATAGTCGCGGTCCCCAGACCGTCGCCATGACTCAGT
This sequence comes from Enterobacterales bacterium, assembly GCA_038247115.1. GTDB lineage: Bacteria > Pseudomonadota > Gammaproteobacteria > Enterobacterales > Aeromonadaceae > Pseudaeromonas. The sequence continues at coordinate 11,605 of JBBRVG010000035.1, forward strand.
ACTCGGCTGTGCTCGATGCTGGCGGAGTTAAAATCGGTAAACAGCGGGCTACCAATCTGGCCATCCAGATCCTGCCCCTGCTTTTGTTGTTCATTGACGGAGTGAGCAATCGCCAGCGCATTGAGCCCCAACTCGTTCATGCCCGGCTCCAGCACCTGATCCCGGAACTCGAACAAGGATTGTAATTTGCCGCCAATCACGGAGCCATCCAGCGGTATTTTTGCCGCGCCATTGTCGATCACCAGACCTATGTGCTGGGGATCCGGATCGCCGATCTCCACCCCGAAGGTCGTGGCCTGCGATCCCAGAACCAGGGGTTGACCGGTACCAATGGAGACGTTGACCATGCCATTGGCTTGCGGGATCACAGAGACGTTGGCGATCTCGCTGACCTGACGCACTAGTTCATCCCGTTGATCGAACAGGTCGTTGGCGCTGCGATTGGGATCGCCGCCCAACGCCGCCAGGATCGAGTTATTCACATCAGCCAGCGAGGTGGCCAGGGTATTGAGCTGGGTGACCGTTTTGCTGATGTCATCGTTGACGCTGTCGTACTGCAGTTGCATCTGATCATAGATACGATTGAAGGTGCTGGTCATATTGCCCGCATCGCGCAGGAACACCTTGCGAGCTTCCAAGGTATTTGGATGATCGGCCACCCCATTCATGGAGCCGAACATGGTCAACATATCGGCAGAAACAGAGGTGTCTTCGCTGGTCAATAGAGAATCCAGCTGTTGCGCCTGCAGATACCGCGTCTCATAGTATTTTTGACTAGTGGTATTAATCAGGTTTTCTTTATAGGCGAACTGGTCGTACTGACGCTCAATCGCCTTGACCTGAGCACCAGTCCCCATGAAAGCGTTGCCCACGCGCTGACCACCGAGCGTATCGGCAGTCATCACCTGACGACTATAACTTTTGTTATTGATGTTGGAGATGTTGTGACCCGTGGTGGTCAAGCCAGTTTGGGATACATTCAGGCCTGTCAACCCTATCTGCAACAGATCAGCCATGATGCATATCTCCCCGAATACTGACTCGCCCGTGAAGGGCACGACAGAAACGAACCTTGTTGGTACACCACCCATTCAGCCGATGCGGCTCTGATTTTCTACTGGCGGTTAATTGGCACAACATGGTTCTTCCCCTTGGTATTACGTGCTCTGCCAGAGATCCTTCAAGGCATCACTGTGCAGTACTTGTTTCAATTTCTTCGCATACTGTGGATCGGTGGCATAACCAGCCTGCTGCAGAGCATCGAAATAGGCTTCTGGATCATTCGCCACTTCACGCGCCTTGCCATATCGTTCGTGAGTACCAATCAGATCCACATAGTCCTGCATGCTTTGCACAAAACTGTCATAGCGGCGAAACGCGGATTTGCGCATCACGGCCTGACCATTCTCGTACTCCAGGCTGTTGACCTGAGTACTGGCGCCTCGCCACTGGCTACCCGCTTTGACCCCGAACAAGTTGCGACTCGAGGAACCATCCGCGGAGGGGATCATGCGCTTGCCCCATCCGGTTTCCAGTGCCGCCTGAGCCAACAAGGCGACTGGCGATAAACCAATCTGTTTGGCCACTTGACGAGCCGCGGGTAACAACTGCTGGACAAACTCTTCCGGCGATGAAAAAGTCCCGTTGCCGGTTCCTGTTGCCGACGGCCGCTGGAAATTGCTTTCCATCTTGGCCAAGCGGGCGACAAAGCGTTCGGCTGCAGCGACTCCGGAGGAGACAAGATCGTGATCATTTCCCGACGTGGCACCCTGACCATTCTTAAGATTAGCAATATCCGCGCCAGCTTCTGTGGCTTGCGTAGTCCGAGGGTCTTCCCAGCGCGCGAAACGATGCATCACTGGCACTCGCTCCTCCGGCATTTTCAGCTGACGGGTTTGCGAGCCATCCTGGGTACTGACGGGCTGGGTGAACTGTTTGACGATCAGTTTGGATAAGCTGCTGTTGCCGCCTGGGCTCGCCATACCGGATGTCATTTGCTCATCCAGCATGCCCTGATAAAACTGGCTATAGCGACTATTGAGCGGACTATCAGGCACCAGCGATTCATTGGCCTGGCGCATGCTGCCAACCCACATCTGGTTGAATATGGATTCAAACTGCCGAGCCGCAGCTTCCAGAGCCTGCTGCTGGCTGGCTTCATCCTTGTTACTCAGTTGGCGCAGTTGATCCAGTCCGCGGATATCCTGTACTAACCCTATATCCGTCTTCAACTTATCCATAACCGCCTCCTGAACCCTGGCCTTAGAGAATGACCAACTCACCCTGGATAGCGCCGGCTTGCTGCAGCGCCTCCAGAATGGCCATTAAATCACCGGGAGCAACCCCCACCTGATTGACTGCCTGTACCAGGTCATCCAGGCTATTGCCGGTATCCAGCTTGAACATGCGGCTATCCGCCTGTTGCACATTGATGTTGGAATTGGGCACTACAGCCGTCTGGCCATCAGAGAAGGCGTTCGGTTGCGAGACCTGAGGATTTTCAGAGATGGTGACCGTCAAGCCGCCATGGGTGATCGCGGCTGGTTTGAGCTTGACCTGACTGCCAATGACAATGGTGCCGGTGCGCGAGTTGACGATGACTTTCGCCGACTCATCGGCCGGATCGACCTCCAGATTCTCCAGGGTCGCCAAGTACGAGACCCGTTGGGAGGGATCCCGAGGGGCATAGACCTGAACCGAGGTCGCATCCAGCGCCTGAGCCGTATCCGCGCCGACCAGACCATTTATCACATCTGTCATTCGTTTGGCGGTGGTGAAATCGGAGCGGTTCAGGTTAAAGGTGATGGTATCGCCATTATTGAACGAGCTGGCGACCTCCCGCTCCACGCTGGCGCCATTGGGAATGCGTCCCACAGTAGGCGTATTGATGACCACCTTGGAGCCATCAGCCCCTTCGGCCCCCAAGCCACCGACCACTAACGAGCCCTGCGCCAACGCGTAAACGCGGCCATCAACCCCCTTGAGGAAGGTTTGCAGCAGTGTGCCGCCACGCAGGCTCTTGGCCTCACCAATCGCCGAGACGGTGACATCGATGGTCTGGCCTGGTTTGGAGAAGGCTGGCAGGTCGGCATGGACCGCCACTGGCGCCACATCCTTGATCTTCGGCTTGAGGTTATCCGGCACCTTGATGCCGAAGTTATTCAGCATGGTGCGAAATGTTTGCTCGGAGAAGGCGTTGTTCTTCTCACCGGTACCCGGCAACCCCACCACCAGACCGTAACCGATCAACTGGTTGCTGCGGACGCCCTGAACTTTGGCCAGATCCTTGATCCGTGCCGCCTCGGTTGGCTGCGCCAGGAATATGACGCTTGCGGCGAGTAATAGAGTCGAAAATTTCTTCATGACCATCTCCTAGAAGGGACTGAAGGGACCATTGAAGAACTGTGCCAACCAGCCACGTTCCTGGCTGTTAGCAAAATCCCCGGTGCCACCATATTGAATACGAGCATTGGCAATGCGTTGCGACAACACGGTATTGTCGGCATTCACATCCTCGGAGCGCACCAGTCCGGTAATACGGATATATTCGTTACCGTTGTTCAGCATCAACCACTTTTCGCCACGAACCATCAGGTTGCCGTTGGGCAGTACGCGGATCACGCTGACCGAAATGTTGCCCTGCAGGCTATTGCTCTGATCGGCCTTGGACTGCCCCTTGAAGCTATTGGTGGCCCCCATGCTGACACTGGTGTCATAGCCATTGAGCGTGACTGTATCCCCCCCCATCTTCAGCGCATCGAGCCCCAGATCTGAATTTTTACCCTGCTGGGAGTTGGCATTTTTCTTGGCGGTGGTGGATTCCGATAACTGGACCGTGATCAAGTCTCCGACTCTGTGTGCCTTGATATCGGAATAGATGCTATTAACCTGCCCCTGATTAAAGATGGACCCGCTAGGATCTATGTTGACCATATCATCCTCGGGGATCGTCGGAGCAAACGAGGGATCATCTGGCTTCGGTGCGTTTGGCAGCGACGTACAACCAGCCAGCAGCAGAGTCATCAGTAATAAATAGGGACGGCGAGTCATCATGCACCTCTTAGGTCCGTTGCGTTAAGAACGACATCATCTGATCGACAGTGGTCAGCACCTTAGAGTTCATCTCGTACACCCGCTGCGCCTGGATCAGATTCACCAACTCTTCCGTCACGTTGACGTTGGACGCTTCCAGCATCCCCTGCTTGATAACCCCCAGGCCATCAGCCCCGGCAACGCCTTGCAGTGCCGCACCACTGGATTGGGTCTCGGCGTACAGGTTCTCACCGATCGGCTGCAAGCCACCCGGATTGACAAAGTCGGTCAGGGTAAACTGACCAATCACTTGGGATTCAGCCTGGCCCTTGATCTTGACTGACACCTGACCATCACCACCTATGGTGATGCTCTCGGCATCTTGTGGCACCTGGATTTCCGGTTGCACCGGATATCCCATACCTGGGGTCACGATAGTACCTTCAGAGTTCAGGGCAAATTGTCCGTTCCGGGTATAAGCGGTACTGCCATCCGGCATCTGGATCTCGAAGAAGCCACGCCCCTGCACCATCACATCCAGTGAATTGTCCGTGGTCTGTACGCTGCCCTGAGTAAAGTTCTTCTGGGTCGCAACCACCTTGGCACCGGCTCCGAGCATCAGACCAGAGGGAAGTGTGGTGTCCGCCGATGAGCGGCCACCAGGCTGATTGATATTCTGGTAAAGCAAATCCTCAAAGATCGCCCGGCCCTTTTTGAAGCCGACCGTCGAGGCGTTTGCCAGGTTGTTAGATGCCACCGAAATATTGGTTTGCTGGGCATCGAGCCCAGTTTTACTAATCCACAGAGCGGGAATCATAGAGTCCTCCTAGCGTACTCAGCTCATTCGCAGCAGCTGATTCTGCGCTTCATCATTTTTTTCGGCGGTCTGCATCATCTTGACCTGAGTCTCGAACTGACGTTGCAAACGGATAAGGTTGGTCATTTCATCAACCACATTCACATTACTGACTTCCAGCGCACCGCTGACCAAGCGGACCTGATCGGTAGCAGCTTCGCTCTTGCCATCATTGCGATGAAACAGACCATCCTGTCCCTTGCTGATGGCCTTGATATCCGGATTGACCAGCTTGATCCGCTGATACTCTTCTACCGTATCCGCAGTGGCGCCTTCAGGGCGTCCAATGACGGTGCCATCCTGGTTGATTTCAATTTTTTCCATCGGCAATGGCAGAATGATCGGCTGCCCAGCGTCATCGAGGACATTCAATCCGCTGCTGGTCTGCAGGCTGCCTAAGGGTGAAACACGCAAGTTACCCATCCGGGTATACGCCTCTTTGCCATCCCCATCCTGAACCGTCAACCAACCGTCACCCTGAATGGCCACGTCAAGATCACGTCCTGTCGTCATCAGGCCGCCCTGATCCATGCGTTGCCCCGGGCTTTCCGTCATCGAGAAGACACGGGAAGGAAGTCCTTCACCATACGCCTGCATGGCGCGAGCCTGCTCCAGATCGGCCTTGAAGCCAACGGTTGCCGCATTGGCCAGGTTATTGCCGCGAACAGCCAGGCTGTTCATGTTTTCTTTGGCACCCGACATGGCGATGTAAAGCAGACGGTCCATAAGGCACTCCCGGTATAGGTGGTTAACCTTAACTAGCAAGTAGAATGCCAAGGACTAAAGACGTGGGATAAAAACGCAGAAATGAATGAGGCGGCAAGAGTTTGCCGCCTCAAAAAACATCCGGTTAAGGTTAACGGATCTGCAAGATACTCTGTTGCAAGGTATTGTTGACTTCCAAAGCTCGTGAGTTCGCCTGGAAATTACGCTGAGCCGTGATGAGATCCACCAACTCCGCCGTCAGGTTAACGTTCGATTGCTCCAGCGCCGCCGACTTGATGGCGCCAAAGGTCCCGGTATTGGCCTCACCCGCCAATGCCACGCCGGAATCCTGACTCTCCTTCCAGGAGGTATTGCCCGATTGGCGTAACCCCTGCTCGTTGGAAAATCGTGCCATGGCCACTCGCGCCAGAGGCTGTGAGGTACCGTTGGAGTAGGTCGCTTTGACCAGGCCATCAGAGCCGACATCGACACCTGTCAGACGGCCAACCGTCAAACCATCCTGCTCCAGACTGGTTACTTCAAATTTAGAGCCAAACTGAGTGGTCTTGGCGGTATCAAAGTTCAGCTTGAGCCGCTGGGTGCCATCGGCCCCCAAGCCGAGCACATTGGCACCGTCCCCGGCCAGCGCACTCGAAGGATCATCCACCCCCAGTGCCTGGGTATAAAGATCGGCCGGAGTCGTACTCTTCATCACCCCGAGATCATCAAAAGTAACCACAGCACCGGTCCAAGGGTTGCCATTATAAGTAATCTGAGCCGTCACCGGATCCGGATTACCATCGGCATTATTATCATCTGGCTGACCATCTTTGTTCACATCGACAAAATATTGACCCGCGGTGGCAGTACCATCTGTGGTGACAGGGTTGGCATCCGGATCCGGATTCCACATATTGACCGGCTTATTATCCACAGTGGTGAACATGGTCCAGTGGTTATTACCGGTATAGGCCGCATCCTTGGGTTTGACGAAATACATCGCCACGGTATGAGGTTCACCCAGAGAGTCATAGGTGGTCACCGAGGTAGACGAGCTATAGGTCTTGGGATCGGTCGGATCGAAGGATGCCAAGGTTTTGGCTGTATCCTTACTGCTCAAGTTGAGCGCGATATCAATATTCTTGGTGGATACCGGTGTGCCCGCGGTTTCCGGGATCTGGATCGGTGCCGATGTCCCCAGGCTGACGGAGGTCGAGGTACCATCACTGTTCACCGGAAACCCGCGCAGATAGTTACCGGAGGAGTCGACCAGGAAGTTACTCTTGTTCAGCTTGAACGCCCCGGCGCGGGTGTAAGAAAAATCCAGAGAACTGGTCTCTGCCGAGGTCACAAAATAACCCGGGCCGGAGATGGCCAGATCAAACGGGTTATTGGTGAACTGCAGCGCACCCTGATGAAATTGCTGTGCCACAGCGCCGGTCGTTACCCCATCCCCGGTTTTTGTCCGAGTGGCAGTGAACAGCGATGAGGCATACACGTCGGCAAATTCGGCACGAGACTCTTTAAAGCCGATGGTATTGACGTTGGCAATGTTATTAGCCGTAACGTCGAGATCCTTCTGCGCCGCGTTAATACCACTGAGGGCAATATTGAATGACATAATTCTGCTCCTTCTACTACGACGTTACGAAGCGACCTCAATCGCATCGCTCAATTTCAATCCACCCATGCCACGCAGATTCAACACCACATCGCTGGAGCTACTGGAGCCCAGGCTGACGCTTTGAATATGGGCATAGTTGGCCAAGGTTAACTCTTCAGTTTTACCGTTCACCAGTCCACTGGCCTTCACCGTATATTTGCCGGCCGGCACTTTCTCGCCGCTTTCGTTAGTCCCGTCCCAGGAATAATCGACATTACCAGTCAGGGTCTTGCCTTGTGACTCAGCCAAGGTGAACGTCTTCACCAGCTCACCGCTGCTATTCTCGACGCGGATCGAGATGTCGGTTGCGCCGTTGGTCAGGCTTAACTTGCCATCGACCCCTTCATTGCCATTGACGTAACCCTCATTGCTGGGCATCAGCACTTTCTTACCAACCAGAGTCGATGCCTGCAGCGCCTGATTCGACGTCATGACCGAGTTCAGGCTCTTCAGCTGACTGGTCATATCGGTGATCCCCTGCAGGGTACTGAAAGAGGTCATTTGGCTAACCATCTGGTTGTTGTCGACCGGCTTGGAGGGATCCTGAAAAGCCAGCTGATTGCTCAACAACTTGAAGAAGTCGGATTGCTCCAGCGTCTTCTTGTTGGTCGTCGCCGCCGTGTCGGTCTTAGCTTCGGTCTGCCAGCGCAGCGCATCCAGCGAGCTATTGGTGGTGTTATTGACTGTACTCACGCTCTACCTCCTCAACCCTTGCCCATGCGTAGTGTCTGCAGCAGCATCTGCTTGGCAGAATCAGCAACCTGAACATTGGTCTGGTAGGAACGAGTGGCACTCATCATGTCGGCCATTTCTTCTACCGGATTGACATTCGGGCGGTAAATAAATCCATCCTTGTCGGCCATCGGATGCGTCGGATTAAACTCACGCAACAGAGGGGCTTGGCTTTCCAATACCCCCTTGACCTCGACCCCAACAGAGCCTTCTTTTTCACCCTGCATCACATCGGCCAATGCAGAGGCAAAAACTGGCCGCCTGGCGCGGTAAGTTGTTTCCGCACTAGAGCTGACACTTTCGGCATTCGCCAAATTACTGGCAGTTGCATTCAGACGCACCGATTGCGCACTCATTGCAGAACCCGCTATATCAAAGATACGGAACAGACTCATGCCTGATCTCCTTTAATCGCCTTGAGCAAACCAGATATGCGGCTATTAAGAAATTCCAGAGACGCCTGGTATTCCAGCCCATTTTCCATAAAGGAGGAACGCTCCTGCTGCACATCCACCGTGTTCCCATCTCCCGTATCTGGTTGATTTGGAACACGATATTTAACATTCCCTGCGAGAGATGAGCTGCTGCCCCCCTGGATATGGCGCGCATCCGATGTCGCGAGAGCGAAACCGCTTTGGGTGCGAGATTGCGCCTGCTCCAACGCTGAGGAGAAGTCGAGGTCTCGAGCTTTGTATCCGGGGGTATCAGCGTTGGCAATATTGGCTGCCAGCACCTCAGCCCGTGCGGACCGGGCTCCGATGGTGTACTGATGAATCCCAAACGCTTTATCAAATGAAATGGCCATGGCGCACCTCCTGCAAATAACTTTGCAAAAGATGTGCCATGACAAGAGGTAGGTTATTTCACTTTGTAGACAATACCGGGATTGCAGCGAATCATCTCAAAACGGTCGGTAAGACCGGTCAATGATTCCGAAGCGCCCAGCATCAGGTAACCGCCAGGGTTGAGGCTAGAAGCAAACTGGTTCAGGATCTTGGACTTCACTTCAGGAGCGAAGTAGATCAGTACGTTGCGACAAAAAATAATATCGAACTTACCCAGCAAGCTGTAATTATCGAGCAAGTTGAAGGGCCGGAAACTCACCAATTTTTTGACGCGTTCGGAGACCCGCATCTTGTTGTCACCATAAGGCTCGAAAAATTGACGCTTTCGCTCCGGAGACAACCCCCGAGCTAGCGCCAGACTGTCGTAAACCCCCTCCTTACATTGGTTCAACATGGAGGCCGAAATATCGGTACCGACAATTTGTACCCCGCCAGGCAAGGTTCCTGGCCTCTTGAACTGATGTTCCAACGCTGTCATAGCAATGGAGTAAGGCTCTTGTCCTGAAGAGCTAGCGGCCGACCAAATCTTCAATGGACGACCCGCCTTCCCCAGTTCAAGAAAAATCTTATCGGTAAGCAATTGAAAAGGATAAATATCTCGAAACCATAACGTTTCATTAGTCGTCATGGCATCAACCACAGTCATCTTTAGATCCCGTTCCTTGGGATCCATAGAGCGTTTGATCAGATCAGAGAGTGTGGCCGCACCGAATTGCCCCAACAAGGGAGCAAGCCGGCTCTTGACCAGATACTGCTTATTGGCGCCCAGCACAATACCGCTTTGGGCCTCCAAAAAGGCACTGAACTGTTTATATAGGTCTTCGGACAGTGTCTTCATTAAAATTCTGCATTGGTTGATTACATCGCATCCTGAACGGCCTTGGCCAATTCATCCGGGTTAAACTTGGCAATAAAATTATTCGCCCCCACTTTCTGCACCATTGCCTGGTTGAACACGCCGCTGAGAGAAGTATGCAATATGATATGCAAGCCTCTGAGTGCAGGTGTATTTCTGATTTCAGCAGTCAGGGTATAACCATCCATCTCCGGCATCTCGATATCGGAAATAACCAAGGAGATTTGATCCTCGATAGGTCCCTTCTTCGCCATATCATTCAACATGTTCAGCGCATCTTTACCATCCTTGGCCAGCAGGCATTTAACGCCAATGGTGTTCAAGGCTCGCTCAACTTGCTTACGCGCAACCGAGGAGTCATCAGCAACCAGTACCGGACGGCCGTGAGGATCATGCTTCGGACTTTCAGCCACCAGCTCTTTGCTGACCTCGGTGTTAATGGGTGAAATTTCATCCAGGATTTTTTCAACATCCAGGATTTCAACCAATTCACCATCCACCTCCGTCACCGCCGTCATGTAATTGAAGCGACCCGCGCCCTTGGGTGGTGGCAGAATGGATTCCCAGTTCATGTTGATGATTCGTTCAACAGAGCCGACCAAAAATCCCTGCACAGAGCGATTGTATTCCGCAATGATGATAAAACACTTGGAAATATCGGCGATAGGACGCCCGCCAGTAGCCAGACTCAAGTCAATCACGGAAATAGTCTGACCACGGATGTGTGCAACACCACGGACATAAGGGTGCAATTTCGGCATGACTGTCAGTTTCGGACATTGCAGCACTTCACGAACCTTGAATACGTTGATGCCAAATCGTTGACGTCCATTCAAACGAAAGAGCAACAACTCAAGGCGGTTCTGTCCCACCAGTTGGGTCAGCTGATTTACTGAGTCCAGGATACTCGCCATAATTCTCTCCATTTTGAGGCCGGTGGCACCAATCCTGCATTACCCAGATACAGGCAAAGCGGTTGTTGCGGGCGGTTGTTCTTCACGATCCCTGTATCATCCACGGGGTCATCGTCTTATTGCAAGGATAGTAGATTCTTATATGTCGTTATTTTGCTTTATCAGCAAGCACTTGAACATGATTAGTCGTCATAGTCTGATCTTGCCAACACTCCTGCTCGCAAATAGCCTGCATGCCAACGAAACAATCACCGAGCAGATGCGAACACTGGCCGAACAGTTTATCTACAACCAGATGGTGATAGATCCCACTAGTCAGGTCGACGTTACGGCGGCAGCAATCGATACTCGTCATGCCATGCACCCATGCGACAAGAACCTTACTGCTAGTGTAGCCGGAAATGGCGATATCAAACGAAATACTACGGTCAGACTGATTTGTGAAGCCGAGCCGCGCTGGGAAGTGTATGTTCCTGTCCGGGTTACCATTCTTCGTCCTTTTGTGACCGTCAACGATGCCATTACCAAGGGCAGCGTGCTGACAACAGCCAATCTAAAACTGGATTTTATGGATGAAGTCATGATGCGAGGCGACAGCTTTACTGAAATTGAACCCTTGATCGGCAGTCGCAGTAAACGCGATCTGCGGCCAGGCCAGCCTGTGCGACAAAACCAAATCTGTGTAGTATGTAAGGATGATACTGTGCTGATTGAAGCGTCAACATCGGCCCTTTCCATTAAAACCAATGGTAAAGCCTTGCAAGATGGTACCTTTGGCCAATCGATCCGGGTTGAAAATCTTCGCTCGAAACGGGTCATCACAGCGACAGTCGAAGCCGTGGGCCAAGTGAAGGTAAAAATGTGAAACAGATTTACTATTTTACTAAAGTTAGTCCCGACGTAGCCGATAAGCAGGCTAGAAGCGAATTACGCAAACATAGGTAGCTCATCATGGCCATTCATAACGTCAACAACCTGATGAACAACCATTCCGGTAAGATCACGACGGGAACGGCAAGCCAAAGCAGTTCGAACGTCAGCAATCCGGCAGAGGTTGACGCGCAGGCAAAAAGCCAGCCACGCCAAGATGCGGTATTGCTTACCGATCAGGCTCAGGGGCTGAATAAATTGCAGCAACGAATCAAAGATGCGCCATCAACCAATCAAAGTAAGGTTGAAGCACTTAAGGTCGCCGTTGAAAAAGGCGACTATCGCATTGACAGTCAACGAGTTGCGCAGAAGATGCTGGATCTGGAATCTAATTTGGACTCAGTCGCCCGATGACCGGACTCAATGAGCTGCTACTGCAGCAAGATAAATTGCTGGATGACATGATGCTGCTGCTGGAGGAAGAGTTTGTCCTTCTCAAGCAGCGTCAAGCGCTTTCCCTGCCCGATATTGCCAGCAAGAAACAACTCCTGCTTGAACAGCTCCAGCGCAATGATGCCTCTATCAGCCAACATCCTGACCAGCCGCAACTCAATGGGCCGCTTTCCGCGCAAAAAGAGCATCTGGTCGAAAAACTGCGGCAGTGCCAAGAGCGTAATGAAGTCAATGGCAAGCTACTGGAACTGAGTCTGGCATCCAATCGCCGCCTGGCTGGAGTGCTCACCCAGATCCGTGACCGCAACAGCATGACCTATGACAACAAGGGCACAGCCCATGCCATTGGTAATATGAACCTCAACTTGAAAGCCTGAGCATCAGATGCTCCAGTAGCGATTCGATTGAGAAATGAAAACGCCAGGTGTTGACCTGGCGTTTTCATTTCTAGCGCAAGCATCTTGGTATCAGCTAGAAAGCGCCTTGCAGCTTATACAGGTCAAACAGCACCCTTGTATCCAGCTCCAATTCGGTGGCGTACATATTATCCATCGGGTAGCTCTTGAGAACCCGAGCTCCGCGCACCATGCCATCCACCGAGGCCTGTAGCTGATTACTGGTTTGCACTGCGTCACGCAGGGTGGTGGAGCCCTGTAGCGATTGGCCATACACCTGTTCGGTTAGTTCGCGATAGGCATCCAGCTTGGATGCCCGGATTGCCTGTAACATCTTCTCACCTTGGCTGGGGCCAGGCTGCACATCGACAACCGCATAACCAATCGCTCGCAGGATTGGAAAACGCTCCGGCTCCTCGACCTGATATCGAGTCACGCCATGTTGCGAGCAACCGCCCAGCCACAAAAGGCTCACAACGATCAGGCACTGTTTCCACATCATATTTGCCTCAATGGGTTAATGGCACCGAGTTACTGTATTGTCCATACGGGAACTCGCCACGCACAATCATGCCCTTGGTCACGGTCACCGCACGTCCTGAGTCAAGTCCCCCTTTGAGCAGACTGGTCGGCACAAAACCTTGTGCCGTCGCTTCGACCATCCGGGTCTTCAGGCTGACAATACGGGCGTTGATCACAATTCCTTTTTCATTCCGGGACATGGTTCCGGTGAGTATGCGCGAAGCAGGTACTCGCTTGGAAAGCTCGGTCCAGTCGCGGCTGAACACAAAGTCCCCTTCCGGCGTCACTTTGATGCTGCCGGTCAGCTTATAATCCAATACTACCTCGCCTCGCCGATGCAACTCATGGACCAAGTCTTCCGCGATCTGTTGGCCCAACCAGTTGGTATTTTCCAAAGTATTCAGGTTCACGAAGGAGGTGACCGCAATCGGCGACAAGGTCGTATTGCCAGCTAATTTATTGGTAAACAACCGATCCGCCATTTGGGACACCAGGCGATTGAGCTCGCCGCCCTCGACGGTATAAGGGTCGCCCTGGCTGGCAGATTCTGAGGAGCAGCCACTCAGCAACAACAAGCACATCCATAAGGCCGTTTTTTTCATGACGTGTTCCAACCTGTTTGTTATTCGGCGTTTCACCTGTATCGGCCAGACCATGCATTCCTTAAGCCGGAATTGCGCCTTTTAAGGTTCGGCATACAAAATGCATTTACCTGCTCAAATCCCTAGCAAGATGAATACCATGAAACAATGGATTTGGCTGATATTCCTGCTGGCATGGCCGGTACACGCACAATGGATCACCGCCAGTGGCAGTGCCCCCATCATCAATGGCGATCAGGATGAAGCCCGGGCTCAAGCTACCCAGGATGCACTACGACAAGCCATGCTGCAGGCAGGTGCCTCGGTATCCAGTATCCAGAGCCTGAGCAATGGCGCCCTGACCCGGGATCAATTCCAGATCCGCGCCAACAGCGAGATTCGCCAATACAATCTGTTGCAAGAGGAAGTCCACAACGGGCGGCTCACTGTCAGTCTTCGTGCCTATATAGTCGCGGATCGCACTCGTTGCGTTGGTGCCAGCTATGCCAAGGGCATCACGCTGGTTCGCTTTCGCTTTGCCAATCCGGAACAAGCCAGCTACGGCCAATTATTCGACTTGCACCGTGAGCTGACCCGTCAAATATTTAGCCGCTTGGGAAAATTAAGCCAGAATTTTGTCACTCGTCGCTGGCTCGACGCCAACCTCGGGCTGGATCCGCGTCGACTGGAGCAAGGTGAAACTGGCTACATAGGTCAGATGCAGAGTCTTGCCGCCGAAACCGATAGCCAGTATCTGTTGTTTGGTGTGCTGGAAGATATCTCGTTGCGAGATGCCGATGGCAATATGCTGGAACAATGGCTGCGCGATCCCATCCGTCATTTTACCCTGCAGTTATATCTGTTTGATGGCCTGACCGGAGAGCTGGTCGATCAACCCCATTATGAAACTGAAGCCATCTGGGATTTTGCCAAACAAGAGAGTGTCGATGTGGCCTCGCAACGCTTCTGGAGTTCGGCGTATGGCCAGGAAATTACCGCTCAGCTCAATCGGGCTGTGCAGGATATGCAGATGAAATTGCAGTGTACCAATCCGGTGGCCCGCATTCTGCGCATCGATGGCGACAACTACCACATCAATCTGGGTAAGCGTCACGGCATCAAGACTGGCGAACGCTTCTATATCGAGCACAAAGCCAATTTCACCGATGGCTATGGCCGGGAACGAACCGTTCGGAATCCGGCCATGGGGCAGATGGAAGTCAAACGGGTTTACGACAATAACGCCATCATGATGCCTCTCAACCGCTATGCGGCCGGCAACATCCAGATCAATGATTTGGCTATTCTGGAATAAGCCACTGATCAGACAGGATGTATTGTGCATCCAGTCTGGCTTTCAACGTTTGCTTTGTTATAATGCCCGCCGCCTTAGGCTTCGCGCCTTAGGCTTGGGTCCCCGTAGTTTAACTGGATAAAACTGTTGCCTCCTAAGCGACCGATCTGGGTTCGATTCCCGGCGGGGACACCATAGTAAAACGCAGCCCAAGGCTGCGTTTTTTGCTTTTAAAACAAGCCCGCGAACACAAGCCAGGAACATAGCGCCCGACACAGCGGGCAAGGTTGTAGCAGATACGGCAACAGTTGCCGCCCGAGCGGCGATTCAGCTGCCGCGTTACTGGCGTTGGTTCAACCGTTTCCTGGTGGGTTTCGTTGGGGGCTACTGTGGGCAAAGCGCATACCGAGCGCAGCGACGGCACAGACAAACAGTAGCAAGGAGCTAGTGAGCAGCAGCCGGGTGATCAACTCCTGATGCCGGATAAACAAGGGGATCGACATAATCCCCCGCCCCACCAGACTCAGCAGCAGAGTCCACAAAAAGGCACTGGCAAAACTAGCGGCGACCATGCGCAGCGGCGGCAGTTTCCCCATGCCCATCAACATGGGTGTCAATACCCGGATAACGGGTACAAAACGCGACGAAAACATGGCCAGAAAGCCATAACGCGACAACAGTTGCGTCGCTCGAAACAGGCTCTGCTCCGGAACAATCCGCTGCAGGTAGCCCATCAGCACGGTTCCCTGTAAGGCACGCCCCTGCAGATAGGCCAGCAGACTCCCGACTCCGGCCGCTAATGGTAGATAAAGCAGCGTCACCTCGGGTCCCAGCACCCCGACTCCAACCAAGCCACCGGCCAGCAGCATCAAACTGTCACCGGGCAAGGGCATAAACACAAAACTGGACTCCAAAAACAGGATGACGACCAGGCAAGTGATCAACAACCCCACTGAATGAAGCGCTACCAACCGATCAAAATCCTGGTTCCAAATCGCCAACAACATGTCATGCATGGAGTTCAACTCTCATAATAAATTTCCGGCATATCACCAATCCCGAGGCGCCGACAGGAAGCCTGACGGGGTAGCGCCAAGTGCGCATTTTATCAGGGCTCACATCAACCTCAGCTCAACAGCCTGATGAAAAACAACCAAGCCAAGCTGAAATTCCGGAATATCCAGACCACAAGAAATACCGCGAACCCGGCAAGAGCCGACAAAAAAAGCGCCCTTAGGCGCTTTTCTCATCTTAGCAGCACTTATTGCACGCTAATTCGAGCAAACTTGCGCTTGCCTACCTGCCAGACGGCGATACCCGTGGTGACCAGCAACTTACCATCGCTCACCACCTCGCCATCCCGCTTGACCGCATTCTGTTTGATCATACGCAGAGCTTCCGAGGTGGTATCGACCAGGCCGGACTCTTTAAGCAAATTGGCCACCGCTATGCCTTCAGCGTTGGCAGTCACAGTCACTTCCGGCATCTCGTCGGGAATGGCGTTCTTGGAGAAACGCTGGGTAAAGTCATTGTGCGCCGATTCGGCTGCCGCTTCATCATGAAAACGGGCAATGATCTCCTTAGCCAACCAGATCTTCACATCTCGCGGGTTCAGAGTGCCGGCGGCAATCCCGGACTTGAACTCCGCTAGCTCAGTCAGAGAACGAGCGGACAGCAGCTCGTAGTAGTTCCACATCAGCTCATCGCTGATCGACATGATCTTGCCGAACATATCGTTAGGCGCGTCATGGACACCGATGTAATTATTCGCTGACTTGGACATCTTCTTGACGCCATCGAGGCCCACCAGCAGTGGCATGGTCAGCACACACTGGGTCGGCATGCCCGCATCTTTTTGCAGTTCGCGTCCCATCAACAGATTGAACCTTTGATCGGTACCGCCCAGTTCAACATCCGCTTTCAACGCGACTGAATCGTAACCCTGCAGCAGCGGATAGAGGAACTCGTGGATGGCGATGGACTGACCACCGGCATAACGCTTCTTGAAGTCATCCCGCTCCAGCATCCGCGCCACCGTCTGCTTGGCCGCCAGCTTGATCATGCCGGTGGCTCCCAGCTCCTTGAGCCAGGTGGAGTTGTATTCGATACGAGTCTTGGCCGGATCGAGGATCTTGAATGCCTGCTCGGCATAGGTCTTGGCATTGAATTGAATTGCCTCTTCCGACAACGGAGGCCGGGTGCTGTTCTTGCCAGAGGGGTCGCCGACTTGCGCAGTGAAGTCACCGATCAGCAGGATGACCTCATGACCCAGATCCTGGAAGGTCCGCAGCTTGTTGAGGATCACAGTGTGGCCCAGGTGGATATCAGGAGCGGTTGGATCCATCCCCAATTTAATCCGCAAGGGACGGCCTTCTTTGAGCTTGGCAACCAACTCTGATTCAACCAATATCTCTTCGGCTCCGCGCTTGATTTCGGCCAATGCGGCTTCCAACTGGGACATTCTTCTGCACTCCGTGACTAAATGAAAAAACCCGCCCATCTTACGGAATGGCGGCGGCAATGGAAAGTCTGTAAACTGGCGCGGTTCTAAGACCACTCACGCCGCTAGGCGCGTGGCACAACTTCGACGGGCATTCGCCCTGATCCGGCACAGATAAGTAGTAACTAAATAGATGGCATTTTCGGACTGCATTCACATCCTTTTCATCGGCTCTTGTCGCCATGGGTCGCTGGCGCTTCGCTATCCGGCTGCTCCGGCGACTCCTCTGGTGAGTGCTTACCCACATCACAACCCGGTCAGGAGCCAGCCCCATGAGTGAGTTGTATGTCGGCTTGATGTCTGGAACCAGCATGGATGGTATCGATGCCGTACTGGTCCGTTTTCACGGCGAGCGACCAGAGCTGCTGGCCAGTCATGCCCAACCCTGGCCAATCAAAGTCACCAATCGCCTGCATGCCCTATGCAATCCAGGTCCGAATGAAATTGATCGCATGGGCGAGATGGACCAGATCGTAGCCGTGCATTTTGCCGGTGCCGTGCGTGCCCTGCTGGCCAAAACAGGCCATCATCCAAATCAAATCAAGGCTATCGGCTCCCACGGCCAAACCATCCGTCACCGCCCCGAGCTGGGATTTACCCTGCAGATCGGCAATGGTGCCCGATTGGCGGTCGAAACCGGCATTGATGTGATCTGCGATTTTCGCGCCAAGGATATGGCGCTGGGTGGGCAAGGCGCGCCGCTGGTTCCGGCATTTCACCAAGCGGTGTTCGGCTCGAAGAAGGGGCCGCGGATGATCCTCAACATCGGCGGCATCGCCAATGTGTCGGTGCTGCCCGGTCCGGATGATCAGGTGTTTGGCTTCGATACCGGTCCCGGAAATACCTTGATGGATCAGTGGTATCGCAAGCACAAGGGTGGCAGCTACGATCCCAAGGGCGCTTGGGCGGCGAGCGGTTGGGTCAATACCGAATTGCTGGGTCGCTTACTGGGTCACCCCTATTTTCATATGCCACACCCCAAAAGCACGGGGCGAGAAACCTTCACCCTGCCGTGGATGGAGCTGTTTTTGGCCGAACGACCACCGATGCGCGCCGAAGATGTGCAGCGTACTCTGCTGGAGTTCACCGCCCGCAGCATCACAGATGCCATAGGCCCGCTGGCCATTGGCATTCCCGAGCCTGAACTGTTTGTTTGCGGTGGCGGTGTGCATAACGATGCACTCATCTATCGGCTGATGGACCTGCTACCTGGTTGGCGACTCGACTCGACCGATGCCCTGGGTCTGCACCCCGACTGGGTCGAAGCAATCGCCTTTGCCTGGCTCGCCAAGAGTTTCCTCGACGGCCGTGCCGGTAATCTCTCGGCCGTGACCGGCGCCAGTCGTCAGGCGATCCTCGGCTGTCTGTGTCCGGCTCGCTGACTTCACGATTTAATGCCCGCCACCATGACCAAGGGCGCCTCGAGAGGCGCCCTTGGTGTATTGGGTCCTGCCAACTTCTGTCATCAGCTCAATCGGCGCGCACAAACTCCGGCAATACCGCCAACCACTGCTGCCAGCGCGTTACCGCTACCTGCTGTGTCTCTGGCGTATGCTGCTTGGGAGGCAACAAGCCCCAGATCGGTTTCGGCCAGGCCGCATCTTCCTGAAATCGCGCCACATGGTGCAGGTGCAACTGATCCACCACATTGCCAATGGCGGCAATATTGAGTTTATCCGGCATCAACGACACCTGCATCAGACGGGCAATACTGCAAGATTCCGACAGCAAGACACCGGCTTCGTCTTCGAGCTCATAGATCTCGCGGACTCCAGCCCGCCGTGGCACCAGAATCAGCCAGGGATAGCGGCTCTCTTTGGCCAACAGCACCCGACTTAAGGGTAAATCACCCAACCAGACCGTATCGGCAGCCAGAGTCGGGTCGAGTTGGAATGCAGCATTCTGTTTAGCCATCGGCAATCTCATCAACAAAGCAGGGAAGGATTTCAGACTAGCTTACCCGCCGCAACGGCGGGTGCAAGGCAATTCATCCATCCATCACAGCAAGCCAGCCGCCGCATAGCGACAGCCGCTCAGCACAGATTAAAATTGCTGCACCGCCCAACCAATAAAGCGCTTGCGCTCCTCAGGTGTGGACTGCAAAAACAGTTGCTGTAAAGCCTGCTCTCGGGATTGTGCCGCTGCGGTGATGTCAGTCGCCGCAACGCTAGATGACGTTGGTGCCGCCGTCGCCGCAGCGGTGACCGCAGCAGTAGCTGCCACTGTGCTTGCCGTTGCTACCTGGCTCGCTGTAGCCGTCTGACTGGCCGTCGCAGCCGCTTCGTCCCGCAGATGATCGGCGAGCAGATCTTGATAATCGATGCCCAGAACAAAGCCTTTAAGGGCTATCGGCTGCTGGCGTAAGCTTTGCTCTGGATACGCGCTGCCGCTCAGCGTCATAGCGGGGCTTTTCACGTACTGCTCCATGGCCGACTCACTGTTCAGTTGCGGCGCGCTGAGCGTCAAGGTCTCGTCACCTTTGACCAACACATGCAGTACCTGCGGATCCGAGGTCACCTCGATATCACTTTCGGAGTTGCTCCGGGCCGGCAACACGCCCTCGTAACGCACCAACAGTTGGTGCTCACCAGGGCCCAGGGTCAAGCTGCTACCGCTGATCGACTGCTGGGGCGACACCGCCAGCAGCCGCAACGGCGCCTTGACGATCAACTCGGCCGCCGACAACGGCAGGCTCATGAACAGGCTTAACAAGATCAATCCACCACGCATCACGCACTCCTTCCAATTGGGATGGCGCTAGCCTAGCAGGCAATTGTGACACTTTTGTCACATGACAACCCGATGGCGCTTTGATGACAGCGGCGGCGAATTGGGCGGCTGCCGAAACAAAACAGGCCTCATCACGAGGCCTGTTTGAATGTCCCGGCACTTCAGGTGACCGGAGGAAACTGCTGTTGCAAATAGGCAATGATATCCAGCGACTCATACAACCAGTGACTACGACCGGCATCATCCTGGATCCGCAAACAGGGAACCTGCCGCTTGCCTCCCCCGACCATCAGCGTCTCCAGATGCTCTCCCTGGCCTATGTTGCGGCTCTCAAGCAATAACCCGGCCTCGCGACAATAGTCCGTCACGCGGATACAAAAGGGACATGAAGGACGCATATAAAGCGCCAGGCGGGATAGATCGGTACAGGCGGGAATGGTCATTTCAAGCTCCCAGATATGAATTACCAAGCCAGTCTATCAGGCCGTTGGCGATTCATCCCGCAGAAATGTTCGCGAAGCGCGGCGCCGAAGCCCGGATATCAGCTTGCCGAGGAGAAAATCGGACTGACACGGTCGCCGGCATGCCCCACCGGCGATGACTGCGGGGTCACAGAACTACGCAGTTTTTCGGCGGCCAAGGGGCCATGCACGGGAGCCCGTGAGTGCGGTGTCGGTCCTAAAGATGGCTCTGTTCTGACCGCCGCAGGGGCTTTCTCGCTGAAATAGGAAGCGACCAGAATCGCCAGCATGGCTCCAACGGCCACAATTTTACGTGTTTTCATACAACTACCTCCACCATCATGCGGGATTACTCATCCATCAATTGATGCCGTTCATCATGAAATCCCTCTTCACTCTGTGCCAGCTTCCAGAATGGCACCGCATATAACTGTTCTCTGGGCTGCTGACGTTGTTGTTTCAGATAACGTCGCAGCTGCTGCAGCGGTTTGGCTTCACCCGCCACTGTGACGCAAACTGTCGCCTGCGGCCATGGCCAGGCTTGTGCGGCCAAGCTCCACTCCCCTTGATGGGGATCGGCATCGACCAACCAATGCATCTCGATACCATCCGGGGCAATCAGCGTCTGGATATCCGAGGCGTGTGGCACGCTAATAAACGCCGCACCTTTGGCCTCGGCGGGTAACTGGGCCAATAAGGCCGCCAACATCGGCAGGGCCGTCAGATCTCCGGCCAGCAATTGATGACTGTCGGTGTGCAACCAGGCCCAGGGTTGACCGGGAAGGGATACCCCGAGGCAAGCACCTATCTCGGTGTGCCGCGCCCAATTGACCGCGGGACCGGGAACACCATGCAGAACAAAATCAATCGCCAGACACTGGCCATCAAAATCCTGAACCGTGTAGGTGCGGATCGTCGGTTTTTGCGCCGCATCCGCCCAGACCGGACCGCCAGCACCCCATTGCGGCAGCAAAGGCTCAGCTTGCCCCGGTTGTGGAAACAACAATTTCAGATGTGCCCCGATACAATTCGCCGGGAAATGAGCCAACCCTTCGCCGCGCAGCCAGACACGCATCACGTGGGTCGAAATCTGGCGCCGTTCCGCTAACCAAAGCAGCTGAGCTCGGGGGGATAAGGGTTTCGTCTGGGCAGTCATCAGATTCTCCAGTTCGCTGCATCTGGAATGATTATACAAAGATGATAATAATTATCACTTGGTTTTTGATATTATCTCTCTCGCACTCCTGCGCACAATGCGCGCCCAGGCGCAATCGCCATCCGGTGGTGCTGGGATAAAACAAACAGGCCCCAAAGGGGCCCGCGAAGAAGGGTACTAGCTCAAAAATCGTAGCGGAGTTAGATCGAGAAGGAAGATCCACAACCACAGGTCGCTGTCGCATTCGGATTGGTCACCAGAAACCGGGAGCCTTCCAACCCTTCGATATAATCCACGCTGCCACCGACCAGGTACTGCAGACTCATGCCGTCCACCACCATGGTGACACCGTTTTTCTCAATCACGGTATCACCATCGTTAATGCTCTCGTCGAAGGTAAAACCGTACTGGAAGCCGGAGCAACCACCGCCGGTAATGTAGACCCGCAGCTTGAGATCCGGGTTTTCCTCCTCGGTAATCAGGTTCTTGACCTTATTGGCCGCAGCATCCGTCATCTGGATGGGAAACTGTATCTCAACGCTATCGCTCATGGTGTTACCTCATAATCATTGTCGCTGCGATTATCTAATACCCGAGTGGGCAGTTCAAGTATTCACCGTTCGACATGAGTCGAGGCTGTCCTATGTCAGATCTGCCAGTCCGGCCACAGAGGGTGCCCGGCGATATCGACCCCCGGCAGATTTTGATATAGTCGCCCTATCGTCATGTCCGCCTCATCACGACCCTGCGCCTGATGTTAGTAAGGAATCCTTATGTCAGCTCAATCCCTACGCTCTGCCCAGTTGTTCGAACAAGCCCGCCATTCCATACCCGGAGGGGTCAACTCACCCGTCCGCGCTTTCAACGGTGTCGGCGGTACTCCGCGCTTTATCGCCAAGGCCGATGGCGCCTATCTCTATGATGTGGATGGTCAACGCTACATCGACTACATCGGCTCCTGGGGGCCCATGCTCTTAGGGCATAATCATCCGGCGATCAAGGCTGCTGTCCTGGAAGCGGTAGAGCGGGGCTTAAGCTACGGCGCCCCCACCGAGATCGAAGTGCAGATGGCCGAAACCATCCGCAGCCTGCTGCCGTCGATGGAGATGACCCGCATGGTCAACTCCGGCACCGAGGCCACCATGAGTGCCATTCGCCTAGCCCGGGGCTTCACCGGCCGCGATAAGTTCATCAAGTTCGAAGGCTGCTACCACGGCCATGCCGATGCCCTGTTG
The DNA here is from genome assembly GCA_038247115.1 of Enterobacterales bacterium. Lineage (GTDB taxonomy): Bacteria > Pseudomonadota > Gammaproteobacteria > Enterobacterales > Aeromonadaceae > Pseudaeromonas. The sequence goes on from JBBRVG010000035.1 coordinate 34,405, forward strand.
GTGAAAGCTGGCTCCGGCGCCTTGACCTTGGGGCAACCCAACTCCCCCGGGGTTCCTGCCGATTTTGTCAAACACACACTCGTCTGTGACTTCAACAATCTGGCTTCCGTGCGAGCGGCGTTCGAGCAATACCCGCAGGAGATTGCCTGCATCATAGTCGAGCCGGTTGCCGGTAACATGAACTGCATTCCTCCGGTTCCGGGTTTCCTGGAAGGGCTGCGCAGCCTGTGTGACGAATTTGGCGCCCTGCTGATTTTTGATGAGGTGATGACAGGATTCCGGGTCAGCCTGCAAGGCGCTCAAGGCTTTTATGGTATCCACCCCGATCTCACCACACTGGGGAAAATCATCGGTGGCGGCATGCCGGTAGGCGCCTTCGGCGGTCGTCGCGAGATCATGGAATATCTGGCTCCCGTAGGCCCCGTCTATCAGGCCGGAACACTCTCCGGCAATCCGGTCGCCATGGCAGCCGGTCTTGCGATGCTCCAGGCCATTCAGCAGCCAGGATTGTACGAAGCACTCAACCGCAAGAGCCAACGGCTGGTCGAAGGCTTGAAACTGGCCGCCGAACACAACTCCATCGCCTTGAGTACGACCCAGGTCGGCGGCATGTTCGGATTTTTCTTCAGCGCTGAAACCGAGATCCGCAGTTTCGAGCAGGTGACCCGCTGTGACATGGCGGCCTTCCGTCGGTTTTATCATCTGATGCTGGAAGAAGGTATTTATCTGGCACCCAGCGCCTATGAAGCAGGCTTTATTTCACTGGCCCATGGCGATGCGGAAATTGATGCCACCTTACAGGCCGCTGATCTGGCCTTCGCCCAGCTGCGTAATGAAGGCTTTGGTATTTAACTCATGGCTCGCCGCGAGTCACTGCGGCGGCGATAAGGATCCACAATGCACAGCAAGACTGAACTGATCAGCGCGGCCGAAGCTCTGCCCGGCCGCGACGAGGCCATGTGCCTCAATCCCCAGCACTTTGTTTCCGGTCATTCCATGCTGGCGCCCTATCCGGCGGGTCTGGAGCTGGCCTATTTTGCCATGGGCTGTTTCTGGGGTGTCGAGCGTCTGTTCTGGCAGCAGGCTGGCGTCTATGCCACCGCCGTCGGTTATCAGGGTGGCTTTACCCCCAATCCGACCTACAAAGAGGTGTGTACCGGCCTCACCGGTCACACTGAAAGCGTGCTGGTGGTATTTGATCCCCAGCAGATCCGCTATGCCGATCTGTTGAAGTTATTCTGGGAACAGCACGACCCGGCGCAAGGTATGCGTCAGGGTGGCGATATCGGCACCCAGTACCGCTCTGTGCTGTTCACGCTGAATGATGCCCAAGCTGCCGAGGCCGAAGCCAGTCGCCAGGCCTTTCAACACGCCATGGCTGCGGCTCAGGATCATCGCCCGGTCACCACCCAGATCACGCCCGCTCCCGCCTTCTATTTTGCTGAAGAGTATCACCAGCAATATTTGGCGAAAAATCCGCAAGGGTATTGCGGCTTGGGCGGTATTGGCGTCTGTTTGCCTCCGTCCCTCCAAGGCTAAAAGCGAGTGAGTACTTACCGGGGACGGGCTGAGAGAATAATCCTCTGTCAGCCCGTTTTCTTATAGCCAAATGATGTTAATCCCCTGCTGGCGGCGGCCGATACTCAAGGCATAACCTCCGTTTGAGCAGGATGTCTGCCATGCGTATTACCGATCAGAAGCTGGTGCAGGCGGCTGAGCATCAACACCAGCAGCAACAGATACGTCAGCAGGTCACGGTCAGCGGTCAACCCCTTCCTGCGCAGGAGATCCGCGTCAGTCAGCGCAGTGAACAGTACCGCGAGATGGCCGTCAGCAGCACCCAGATCCCCCCCTTGAGCAGCAACTACCAGCCCGCCGAAGTCCAACAAGCCACAACCCTAAACCGCCGCGATCTGGCCCGTCTGGCCAAGGAGCAACAAGCCAGCGAAGGGGCGCGACAACTGGAGAAATTTCGTGCCGAGCGCGCGCAGGAGCAGCCCCAGTTACACAACTTTCAATCCACAGCCAGCGGCAGCACAGCGAGCCTGAGCGGATTGGACGAGGGCGATCTGTCTCTGGATAGCCATATGCGCATTCTCAAGGCCCTGCTGGAAGCCATGACCGGCATCAAGATCCACCTCGGTGGCTCACGCCCGGCAGACGCTCAGAGTGTTGCCACCTCAGGCGGTGCGACGAATCCAAGCGCGCCGACTACCCCAACCACAGCCCCAGCCGAAGCACCGCCAGCCGTTGATCAGACGGTGCAAGTCACCGAGCTCAAGATGGAGCAGGAGCAACTGCGCTTTGTCGCCACGGGCTCGGTCACCACAGAGGATGGCCGCGAGATCCAGATTGATCTCGGTTTTGCGCTGGATTACCAATTGACGGAAGTCAGCGAACGCTTGACCAAAGCCTCGGCACTCAAAGATCCCCTGGTGCTGAATCTGGAAGGTCAGGTCGCCGGCTTCACACAAGCTCGTTTCAACTTCGATCTGAGCGGCGATGGCGTGCAGGAAAAGCTGCCCATGTTGGCCAGCGGCTCGACTTTTCTGGCACTGGATCGCAACGGCAATGGCCAGATCGACAATGGGACCGAGCTGTTCGGCGTGCAAAGTGGCAACGGCTTTGCCGATCTGGCGCAGTTTGATCAGGATGGAAATGGCGTCATTGATGAGGGCGATAGCGTGTTTGCCGAGCTGCGGTTGTTCCGCCCTGGCGAAGCCCTGCTGACGCTGGGCGACAAGCGGATCGGCGCCATCTTTCTCAACGCCACCGCCACTCCCTTTATGCATCTGGCGGCCCACCAGGGCACCGACGGCGAAAGCCCGGCCGTACTGCGCCAGACGGGCCTGTATCTGACAGAAGATGGCAAAGCCGGCACAGTGCAACAGGTCGATTTGCGGGTGTGACCTGCAGGCCAAAACCGATCAGTCAGGGCGTAAAAAAAAGGGGCTAAAAAGCCCCTTTTTTATGGTTCCACCCTCGTTTACGGGGCGATTTGATACTCGCTAGCTCCTATATCCGGAGCCGCGCCAACAACTCGTGGTAGACCCTGCCAATCGGTATCGCCAAGACCATCCACGGCGACACCCGCATCCCGAGCCGGGCTATCTGCCTGCAACAGATAGTCATGATTGATATCAACGCCAGGATTGTCGGTGAACAGGTTATTTCCGCCCATGGCATTGTTTGCCGCCGGGAATATATTATTGGTGAATGACTGTGGTTCATACTGACCATTATTCAGTGGCAATACTTTATTCATGCTATGCGAAGCAATAAACAAATTATTTTTCAGTTCAAATTTTGCATAATAATCCCAAGAAAAATCAATCGCTCCGACACCAACCAATGTATTGTTATATACATTGATCAGGTAAGATTCCAACTGTGGATTAGCGATTAGGACGGGTAATTGTTCGTTATCGTTTACAATAAGATTGTTTTTTATAACCTGATTGGACATAGCCTGAGTTAAAGAATTCACATAATCTTTAATCGTTATTCTATTGCTATCCAAAGATGGAGAATTAACAACAGATCTATAATTTGATGAATTAGAATTGTCAATCACAATATTGCAATGCCTTATACTTTTGCTGGCTGAAACTTCTGATGATGATGGCATATGAATATTCAAGCCATCAAGCACTGATGCTCGAATGTTAATGTTTGAGTATTGACCAGAGCCTCCATCATACAGCCATATGATACTATTAGGGTTACCTTTTATGATAAAGTCATTGGCTAGCCCCCCATCAATTCCACCGACGAATATACCATCTGGGATGGTATATTCTTTCTGCCCATTTTTTTGGGCATCAATAATACCTTGATTAATAACTTCAGTATCATGCCCAATCAAAACCAAACCTCTACCACTTGTGGTTCTTTTAGTGTCGCCATAATAGGTGGTAACGGACAGGATAATGTCATTTATACTCGTTGATGATGGCTTGTTAAATATTAAGCTACCACCCAGTTGGGTATGGTATTGTTCCGGTGTAATGTCACAAGTAAAATCCTTGGCTGAATAGTTACAATCCCAAATACCGAAATTCAATGTTTTAACACCATTCAATATAAGCTGTTCGTTTTCCCACTCACCATGTATAGAAACTTTAGATGGCGTGCCACTACCTTTAGGTTCCAGGTTAAATGGAAGTTCTAAGAACTCAGGTGACGTACCTAACCCCCAAATCCTCGTAGCGCCAATAGGGAAATAAGTGGCATTCGTTTGCAAGATATTTAATCCAATATCATTCACGATTATAGGTAAATTTCCGTCCCAACGTACTGGCAAATTAGATGACAAAGGAATAGAGTCCAATGTAATTTCAATATCACCCAGTGACATTATCTGCTCAGATTCGCTAGCAAATTTTGATAAATCAATGTTTTTGCAAAGAATCACTTTATCACTCTTGTTATAAGTACAAGGTGAATCAGAGCTCAAGGTAACATCAGGATTACCCAATACGGACATGTTTATTCTTAAGTCATCTTGAATTGGATATTTATTTAACCAAGGTGAAATTTTCCCGCCAACTGACAATGAAATTATAAATGTATCCTGTTGGTAGATAATGTCAGGTTTTTTTACTAGCAAAGAGATAGTGTTGCTCGGGTAGTAGATATGATCGCCTGGATTATTAATTGATGTTCCAATAATAAACTCAAGGTGGTTATTCAAACC
>JBBRVG010000036.1:0-38347 GCA_038247115.1 Enterobacterales bacterium
CCAATTCCTGTGAGTGCCCACACAGATTGCTTGATTTGATTGTTAAAGAGCGTGACAGCCTTGGCTGTCGTGGGATGCGCATCTTACGCTCCCCAGATTCAGAGTCAAGCACATTTTACCGTGGTTGCTCCGGGGCGTTTCAGCCCGGTTAACACCGCTTGCATCACCTTCCGAGGAGTGCGTGCTTTGCCGTGTCAGCGAGGCGGCATTATAGGGACATCGAACTTTCGTGCAAGCCGTTTTTGCAAAAAAATCTGTTTAATCGCAGCCCCCGTAGTTATTCATTCTTGCTGACAGCTTATCCACAGCTTATTGCTATCCAAGGCTTTCAAGAGCACCACTCTGGGGTAAAATCCGTAAAAATACAGGAGGTCAGCATGTTGTCTTTACGTATGTATCACGGTGTTACCCCATCATTAGCCGCAGATGTTTACATAGACCCCCATGCCTGCGTGATCGGTAATGTCACCTTAGGCCGCGATGTTGGCATTTGGCCTATGGTGGTCATCCGCGGTGATGTAAATAGAATCGTCATTGGTGCACGCAGTAATGTGCAAGATGGTGCCGTCCTTCACGTCAGCCGAAAATCGGTGGCGAATCCAGAAGGCTATCCCTTGTTGATTGGTGATGACGTGACAGTCGGGCATAAGGCTATGCTACATGGCTGCCAAGTGGGTGATCGGGTTTTAATTGGAATGGGCGCCATCATTCTTGACGGCGTCACCATTGAAAGTGACGTCATGATTGGGGCAGGAAGCCTGGTGTCCCCCGGCAAACATCTGGAACAAGGCTATCTATATATAGGCAATCCAGCCCGTAAAGTTCGGCCACTTCGCGCCGAAGAGCTGAGCTTCCTGTCGCAATCAGCAGCTAACTATGTGCGCCTGAAGGACGAATACCTTGCCGAGGGTGGTCGAGGATGATGGTTTTAGCCATGCGATGGGGCAACAACACATCAATATAGGTAGATAGAGCCATCCTCGGCAAACTCTTGCTCTGCTATCCGCTGTTCGGCAAGCTCTTCAATATCAAAGCGCAGGGCTTCAAACGTTTGCAGCAGCTCGTCCAGGCGCACCAAGGGGCGAGCCGCTAACTGCTCCAGATAATGTCGGCTGATGTAGCACTGCAATGTAGTTCCCAACATCTGGGCAGAGAACATAAGACGCTGCTGCGCTTCTTGCCACTCCACCCCATCGTTAAATTGAATTGATTGGTTCATCGCATCCCCAGATTTCGTCTTAACTCGGAGATCACCTGTTTGGTGCCTGGACGGATACCTCGCCAGATGGCAAAGCTCTCAGCTGCTTGGGCCACTAACATTCCCAATCCATCCATTACTTTCTGTGCTCCCAAGCAGCGCGCCCACGCATTAAATGCGGTGTCGCCCTGACCATACATCATGTCGTAAACTGCAATATGTGGATGAATCAGATGCGCAGATATCGCTGGAATAGCTCCGGATAGGCTGGCGGACGTTGAATTAATGATGAGATCAAACGGCCCCTGTAACTCGCCGAATGCCATCGCACGAATAGGTCCGGCAGCGGCAAAGATGCCTGCTAGATGTTCTGCTTTTTCCACCGTTCTATTGGCGATCGTCAACTCCAGTGGGTGCTCATCTAGAAGGGGTCCGATGGCACCACGTGCGGCACCACCAGCGCCTAGCAACAAGATCCGCCGTTCTCGTAGCTGTTCTCCATGAAACTTTAAATCCTGAACCAGACCGGCGCCATCCGTATTGTCGCCCAGCAATACGCCATCATCAGTCATCTTGAGTGTATTGACTGCACCAGCAATTTTTGCTCGAGGGGATAGCTGCTGCGCCAGTTGAAATGCCTCTTCTTTGAATGGCACTGTTACATTGCAACCCTTACCCTGATTGGCAAAGAAATCAGCAATCGCAGCTGCAAATCCGTCCAGCGGCGCTTCAATACGCTCATAGGTCAGCGGCTGCTGTGTCTGTCGGGCAAACAACGTATGAATAAAAGGAGATTTACTGTGTGTAACCGGGTTTCCGAAAACGGCATAACGATCCATGTTTAATCCTACAGACTCGCCCAACAGAGATTGATTTAACGCCTTTTAGCGAGTGGCGACAAGTTTAGCGACCAGACCGTGTGCTCAGCCTGGTCGTAGAGTATTACCCGTCATGACATCTCGAATTTGTGAAGGATTGGTAGCGCCACTGACTCGCCCCGCCAAAATAAACGGGACCCGATCCTTCAACTGCTGCTCGACCTCATGAGCATCACGACACGGCGGATACCCTGTCAAGTTCGCACTAGTCGAGACAATTGGCTTTTCAAATGCCTGACATAAAGCTTGAACTTGTGGATGTGCCGAAACACGAACCGCTAACGAATCAAACTGTCCCGTCAGCCAGTGTGGTGTATGCCGTGCCGCAGGCATCACCCAGGTAAAAGGACCCGGCCAAGACGCCAAAGCAATTGCCATATTGGCTGCAGGCACCTGAGTTGTATCAAGATATGGCTGTAACTGCTGCCAGTTGGCCGCAACTAGAATCAGTCCCTTGGCCATAGGACGCTGTTTAATATCCAGCAGCCGCATCACGGCTTGTTCATTATCCGGGTCACAACCTAGTCCAAACACCGCTTCGGTGGCATAGGCAATTACCTGTCCGGTGCGCAGCTGCTGAACAGCATCAGGAAGGGAAGATAAAATCATCTGCTTAACCGACTGAATTGAATATAGAGATGAAGGCGGATCCCAAAATCCGCCTAAAGTGACTACTTGAGTTGAGCCTGCAATGCCGCGTCTTTGGCCATAACCTCTTCAGCGTTCTTTTGACGCTCGCTCAGCACCTTAGCAGCAAGCTCGTCATCCGCAACCGCCAAGATCTGCGCCGCTAGATAGCCGGCGTTTTTGGCACCCGTTTTACCGATTGCTACAGTTGCCACGGGAACACCGCCCGGCATCTGAACCGTTGAAAGCAAGGCATCCATCCCCTTCAGCGGACCACCATCAATCGGCACACCGATCACCGGTCGAGTCGTGATGCCAGCAACAGCACCCGCCAGGTGAGCGGCCAGACCTGCAGCACAGATAAATACCTTACAACCACGGGATTCGGCATCCTTCACATAGGCATGAGTCGCCGCAGGAGTCCGATGGGCCGAGGTCACTTTTACTTCGGCGGTAATTCCGAATGTTTTGAGAACTTCCAGCGTCGACTGCATAACTGGAAAATCAGAATCTGAGCCCATCAAAATGGCAACAAATGGTTTTGACATGGTGAGGCATCCTTCTCTTTACTTTACTTGATTTAAGTCAAAGCCCTGAGGCACCGGCATTATAGGTCAGTTTGATAATCGCACAACTTCTGCGGACAGCAGAGCTTGTGCCCCTGTCGGGTTTGTCTCTCGATCAGCATGGGCCAACCACATTGAGGACACCCTTTCGCCACCGGCTTATCGTTGACCACGTACTTACAGCGCGGAAATTCATCACAAGCGTAGAATATTTTGCCGTGGCGGGAAGTCCGGCTCACCAGATGTCCACGACCACATGCCGGGCAAAGCACATCGCTAGCAACCTGTTCATCCTGCGACTCAATATGCAAACACAGCGGGTACTGGGTACAACCGATGAACAATCCATAACGTCCTTTCTTGATTGCTAACGGTTGCCCACACGCAGGACAAGTTGAGCCCTCCAGCACTTTTTGCAGTTCAACGCTGTGTGATGTTAACGGACGGATATAGTCACATGCGGGATAGGCTGCACAGCCAAGAAAAGGGCCATGTTTTCCATAGCGAACCGTCAGGTTACCGCCACAGAGGGGGCAGGGTTGATGATCTCGTTCGAGTGCATGTTCATCAGCCGAGAAAAGCGTTGGATCAATTTTGGACATGCTCGCCTCCAATCAACAACGTTGATTGTAACAGCGAGCCAGCCCCCTGTCAGTGGATGAGCCCTTCAGGTTCGTCGTAGAGTAGCTCTTCCATTTGGTGACACGCATTTTCGCTGCCAGGCACATTGAAAAGTACCATCAGAACAACCCATTTCAGATCGTCAAGCTCAATCTCCGGAGTATCCAACTCCATAAGGCGCTCAATGACAATCTCTCGGGTCTCACAGCTCAATACACTGATTTGCTCAAGAAACAACAGGAAGCCTCGACACTCCGAACTGAGCTTATCCATCTCTTGAGGGGCATAGATACGAAAAGAGTCAGAGGCGCAGACCGGACGAGCTGCACGTTCATCATCATGTAATATCGCCAATTGCTCGAGCCAATCCAGAGCCTTGTAGATCTCATCCTGATGAAATCCGGCACGGCTTAACTCTTCAGCAAGTTCGTCCTGATCAACCATAAGATCAGCATCACTTTGGACATAGGTTTCGAACAGGTACATCAGTACATCAAACATCGTCAGTCCCTCCTCGTCCTCACGTAGCCACCGGGAACAGATGTAATCCACCCCGCCAACTCAAGCTCCAGCAACTCAACCATTACCTTGGCAACCGGTTGACCACTTTGCTGGACAACAACATCTATTGCTGTGGTTTCGTCACCTACGTTATCCAACAATGATGAACTTGGCAAACCCGCATCAAGGAATAACGTTTCTTGCGGCACAGCTCCGAGATTAGCAAAATGTACATCTATCTCTTCCAGTATATCGGCCGCAGTACAGACAAGTTTTGCCCCTTGCTGAATTAAATGCAGACATCCTGCCGCAGTTGGATTTTGCACTGCACCAGGAACAGCAAACACCTCTCGCCCCTGCTCCAGTGCATATCGAGCTGTAATCAGGGAACCACTCTTTGCTGCTGCCTCCACGACCACAGTCCCGAGGGACAGCCCACTAATAATCCGGTTTCGGCGCGGAAAGTTTTCGGCTCTAGGCTGAACATCAGGCCATAGCTCGGAAAGCAGAACCCCACCCTGCGCAATAATCGAAGCAGCCAGAGCGTTGTGCCGTTGCGGATAGTAATGGTCAAGGCCGGAGCCCAGGACGGCCACTGTATGTCCCCGGCACTGCAACGCAGTTTGGTGACAGACCCCGTCGATGCCTAATGCCAAGCCCGATGTGATGGTCAAACCCGATGACACCAAATCCTTCGTCAGCATAGTGGCCATACTTCTGCCGGAGGAGGTCGGATTGCGTGTGCCAACCATCGCAATTTGCGCGGAAGCCAGCAGATCCAGCTCCCCTTCAACAAACAGTAAGGTTGGGGCCGCAGAAATTTCGCGTAACCAAGGAGGGTAGCACTCACTGAGCCGACTGATAATGTACCGACCGGGTTTATCAGCCCATGCTAAAGCATGATCAATTCGGCGCTGATCAGGGTTTTTCAAGGCTTCTGCCTGAACAGAAGATAAACCCAGCGTCTGCAACTGTTGCGGATCCAGCTGACAAAGCTGAAGAGGAGAAACTCGCGATAAAATTCGCTGCGCCCGGACAGGGCCAACGCCGGGAACCCCATCCAAACACAACCATGCGGTCAGTTCAGCCAAGGTTCCCGTTAACATGCTAGGGATTGCCAACCAGGAAACCAACCCGCACCGTATCGCTGGCTTTCAGAATCAGCAGCAAAGAGACTCGGTCGTAAACTTTAAATGCCATAGCTTGTCCAACCTGCTCCTCGGGTAATCGTTGGACATTACTATCCATCAATTTCTGGCCTTCAGTGCTGATTAACTTATAAGCCAATTTCTCGGCACTCTTTCCTGTTAGCTCCACACCGGGACGCAAAATGGATAAGACGTCACCACTATGAACCCCATCTTTTGCACCCTTGTTCACCATGATCACCTCATATTTACCGGCAACTGACGCATTGCTGTCGGTATCGATGATCTCTCCTGAGGCGGCTAACTTAGCGGGTTGCAGGGAAAAATAGGCATCCAGTTGTTCCTGCTCTGGAAGTGGCAAGATGCGATCACCTTGTAACACCTCCCGCACATTCTTGGATAACAGCACTTCAACGACATCGTCCGGGTGACGAATGCCCGCCGTGACGATACCCGCCAGGATGGCGCGCTGCCCCAAAACCTCGCCAGTCTGCTGATCCTTATAAATCACACCTGGCCGGTAAACCCCATATTGCTGCCCCTCGACGAGTTGACCTTTGACAAACAAGCGCTGTTTTTGCAGCAGGGCTTTATCGTTAAGATTATTGCCCAAGATGTAAGGCATTTGGTCGAGATTGCTACCAGCAGGGAAAATGTGGTCACTGCGCAAGAAAGCAGAAATGGCCGAAAGCTTGATGGTCGGTATCGGTGAGAGTTTCGGCTCAATCCGAACCGAGGGGGATAACTTGATGGTATGCTTCTGCGTCAGACGGGGCTCACCATTGATCCACGTCAGACTCAAAACGTCACCTGGATAAATCCAATGGGGATCCTTCACTTGCGGATTAACCTGCCACAGTCGCGGCCATAACCACGGGCTTTTTAGAAAATGCCCCGAGATATCCCACAACGTATCCCCTTTTTGGACAACGTAAGTCTCTGGATAGCCCTCTTTGAGCTGCAATACATCAGCCATAGCAGCTGAAATCAGCAACCAACTGGCGAAGAAAAAACCAATCTGACGATATCTCATAGCTGTCCCTGCACGCGCCACCTATCAAACTATTAATTGCCGACACAAATGATTAGAATTGCGTCAGTACCCTGTCTAACTGTATCAAGTAAAGCGAATTATGGCGGTTTTAGAAGTATTACGTTTCCCCGACGAACGTCTGCGAACGGTTGCTCGCAGCGTAGTGTCGTTTGATTCCACGATCCACCAAATTATTGATGATATGTTTGAAACCATGTATGCAGAAGAGGGGATTGGCCTGGCTGCGACACAAGTCAACATTCACCAGCAAATTATAGTAATTGATACCTCGGAAGATCGTACTGAACGTCTGGTTTTAATCAACCCGGAGATTCTCGAACAGAGAGGTTCAACAGGTATCGAAGAGGGCTGTTTGTCCGTTCCCGAATGCCGAGCACTAGTTCCGCGTGCTGAATGGGTCAAAATTCGTGCCTGTAATCAGGACGGTGAATCATTCGAGCTGGAAACTGACGGCCTGCTGGCTATTTGTATTCAGCATGAAATGGACCACCTGATAGGCAAGCTGTTCGTCGATTATTTGTCACCACTCAAGCGCCAGCGTATTCGGCAGAAGATGCTGAAAATGGACAAAATTGAACGCTACCCGCTGTAAGAGGTCATCGCTTGCATAATCTGAAAGTTATCTTTGCTGGCACGCCCGATTTTGCAGCCCAGCACCTGCAAGCATTGGTTGATGCCGGACTGAATATAGTTGCCGTCTACACCCAGCCGGATCGCCCGGCAGGACGAGGCAATAAGTTGACGCCCATCCCGGTTAAAGTGTTGGCAACACATCATCAACTCCCGGTATTCCAGCCGGTGAGTTTGCGCCACGAGGATGCGCAAGAACAACTTCAGGCCCTGCAAGCCGATCTGATGATCGTCGTGGCCTATGGCCTCTTGTTACCGAAAGTGGTTCTGGATACCCCGCGCCTGGGCTGTATCAATGTACATGGCTCTCTGCTACCTCGCTGGCGCGGAGCGGCACCAATCCAACGCGCGATCTGGGCCGGAGATGTCCAGACCGGCGTCACAATCATGCAGATGGATGAGGGGCTGGATACCGGCCCTATGCTGCTCAAGGTGTCCTGTCCTATAGCGCCAGACGATACCTCCGCCAGCATGTATAGCAAACTGGCAGCCCTTGGCCCGCAAGCGCTATTGCAGACATTGGAGCAGCTAGCAGCAGGGACCTTGGTGAGCCAGCCCCAAGACAATAGCCAGGCCAATTACGCCCAGAAATTGAGCAAGGAAGAGGCTCGTCTCGACTGGACACAGTCTGCCGCCCAACTGGCACGTTCGGTGCGGGCTTTTAATCCTTGGCCTGTCAGCTACCTGGTGGTTGCCGAGCAAAGTATCAAGGTCTGGGCGGCGATGGCACTAGCAGAACAACACACTGTTGCACCTGGCACCCTGCTCCGGGCGGACAAAGAGGGTATCGACATTGCGACGGCGGACGGCACCTTGCGTTTATTGACCTTGCAGCCGCCCGGTAAAAAGGCAATGCAGGCTCATGAACTGCTAAACTCGCGTCGGGAATGGTTCCATATCGGCTCTCAACTCTCATGAATCAACCGGGCCCAGGCCCGGTTTTGTCAGGAAATATCCAATGAAAACTCGAGCCAATGCCGCACAGGTTTTGTTCCTGGTTGTGGATCAGGGGCAATCGCTCTCCGCTGTATTACCCGCTGCCCAGCAGCAAGTTGCGGTACGGGATCGAGCCCTGCTTCAGGAGTTGTGTTTTGGCACCTTACGCTGGTTATCTCGTCTAGAGGCCATCGCCGGTCAGTTAATGAGCCGCCCCCTGAAGGGCAAACAACGTCCTCTGCACTTCTTGCTACTGGTCGGTTTGTATCAGCTGCTCTATACCCGCATTCCCGCTCACGCCGCACTCTCGGAAACCGTCAACGCCTGCCAGCTACTGAAAGGGGAGAGTTTTCGCGGCCTGCTGAATGGGGTATTGCGCAATGTGCAACGCAATCAGGATGAACTCCTCGAACAGGTTGATCGGCAAGATTCCAGCCGTTATGCCCATCCGGTGTGGTTGATCAAAAAACTGCAGTCCGCTTACCCGCGCCACTACCAACAGATCCTCGAGCAAAATAACCAGCGCCCCCCCATGTGGCTGCGTGTGAATGCCCGTCACCAGGATCGTCAACACTATCTGCAGCGTCTGGAGGAAGCGGAGATCGCCGTGGCACAGGTCGATGAGGCGGGATCCGGTATCTGCTTGCTTCAGGCCTGTGATGTCGAGCTGCTTCCCGGCTTTGCCGATGGCGATTGTTCGGTTCAAGATGCAGCGGCCCAGCGCGCGGCCTGGTTACTGAACCCACAACCCGGCGATCTGATTCTCGACGCCTGCGCCGCTCCAGGAGGGAAAACTGCCCATTTGCTGGAGCAAGAACCCCAACTGGCCGGAGTGATCGCTGTCGATGCCGACGCCCAACGTCTGTTACGGGTCAGCGAAAACCTGCAACGACTCAAACTTCAAGCTCAGGTGATCCATGGTGATGCCTCCCAGCCGGAGACCTGGTGGTCAGGCCCCGAGTTTGATCGCATCCTGCTGGATGCCCCTTGCTCGGCAACCGGCGTGATTCGTCGACATCCGGACATCAAGTGGCTGAGACGCCCGGCCGACATTGTCGAGCTGGTGGCACTACAAGGCAAAATCCTGTCGGCCCTCTGGTGCAAATTGAAACAGGGCGGTACCCTGCTGTACGCAACCTGTTCGATATTACCCGAAGAGAATTGCGAACAGATCCGGGAGTTCCTGCACCGTCATCCCGACGCTCGACTGGTACCTCTACATGCTGGCGATACCGAACAAACACCGGGGCAACAACTGTTTCCGGGCGATGGCAACATGGATGGTTTCTACTACGCCAAACTAACCAAGCAGTGAGTGGACAATGAAGATCATTATTCTTGGTGCCGGACAAGTCGGCGGCACGCTGGCCGAAAACTTGGTTGGCGAAAATAACGAAATCACGCTGGTTGACACTAATGTCGAGCGGTTGCGTGAATTACAAGATAAATATGATCTACGGGTGATTACTGGCCCCGGCTCGCATCCGCGCATTCTGCGCGAAGCCGGAGCCGACGATGCCGATATGCTGGTCGCCGTCACCAACAGTGATGAAACCAACATGATTGCCTGCCAGGTTGCCGCGTCCCTGTTCAATATCCCCAACAAGGTGGCTCGGATCCGAGCCCAAGCTTATCTCTCGGAACGAGAGAACCTGTTTGGCAACGAAGGGCTGCAGGTTGATCACATCATTTCTCCGGAACAGTTGGTCACCGATTACATCCGTCGGTTGATCGAGTACCCCGGAGCACTGCAAGTGGTCGATTTTGCTGGCGGTCGTGTCGGTCTGGTCGCCGTCAAAGCCTACTATGGCGGCCCGCTGGTCGGTAATGCCCTGGCGACCCTTAAAGAGCACATGCCCAACGTCGAAACTCGGGTCGCGGCCATCTTCCGTCAGGGGAAAGCCATCCGGCCACAGGGCACGACGATTATCGAAGCCGATGACGAAATCTTTTTCGTCGCCGCCGCCGGTCATATCCGCGCCGTCATGTCCGAACTGCAACGCCTGGAAAACCCCTATCGACGCATCATGATCGTCGGTGGTGGCAACGTGGGTGCCGGTTTGGCGCGCCAGTTGGAAAAGCGCTACAGCGTCAAACTGATAGAGCGCAATCCGGATCGGGCCGAGCAGCTTTCCGAATTTCTGGAAGAGACCATCGTCTTCTGCGGCGACTCGGCCAATCAGGAGTTGTTACTGGAAGAGCATATCGACCAGATTGATGTCTTCATCGCCGTCACCAACGACGATGAGGCCAATATCATGTCCGCCATGCTGGCGAAGAAGCTGGGCGCCCGCAAGGCCATAGTCCTGATCCAGCGCGCCGCTTACGTCGATCTGGTGCAAGGCGGCACCATCGACATCGCGATTTCGCCACAACAAGCGACCATTTCGGCCCTCTTGACCCACGTTCGTCGCGCCGATATCGCCAATGTCTACTCCTTGCGGCGCGGCGCAGCCGAGGCGATCGAGGCCATTGCCCATGGCGATGAAAGCACCTCCAAGGTGGTCGGTCGTGCCATTGGCGATCTGAAGCTGCCACCTGGCACAACCATAGGTGCCGTGGTTCGGGGTGACGATGTACTAATCGCGCACGATACAACCATCATCCAGCAGGATGACCATGTGGTGATGTTCCTGGTGGATAAGAAACACATCCAGGAAGTCGAGCGTCTCTTCCAACCCAGCCCGTTCTTCTTATGACATGATTAACTTCAAACCGATCCTCTTCACCCTCGGGCTGACGTTGTCCAAGCTAGCCCTCTTCATGTGGATGCCAACCTTGTTGGCATTCTTCACCGGGACGCCGGGGCTGGCGGAGTTTCTAGCGGCCGTGATCCTGACTCACATTGCCGCTTTTTTCTGCCTGCACATCGGCCACAAGGCCCAATTCCGGCTCGGGGTGCGCGATATGTTCATCCTGACCAGTTCGGTCTGGATCGTCGCCTGTATCTTCGGCGCCCTGCCCTTTGTCTTTATTAACCAAATCAGTTTTACCGACGCCTATTTTGAAACCATGTCCGGGGTGACTACGACCGGATCAACCGTGTTATCCGGGTTGGATACAATGGCGCCGAGCATACTGCTGTGGCGCTCTTTGCTGCAATGGCTGGGTGGCGTTGGTTTCATAGTTCTGGCGGTGGCGGTGCTGCCCGCATTGAACGTCGGGGGAATGAAGCTGTTCCAGACCGAATCATCGGATAAGTCGGAAAATGATACCCCGCGCGCCGCGACCGTCGCCAAGAATATTGTCATCGTCTATCTGGTACTGAGTCTGCTCTGCGGCCTGTCTTACTGGTTATGTGGCATGACGGTCTTCGAGGCCATTAATCACGCCATGACCACCCTGAGTACCGGAGGCTTCTCGACCTCGGATGCCTCCATGTCGCATTTTTCCAATTCTGCGCAATGGGTTGCGACAACCTTTATGTTTCTCGGTGGTCTGCCGTTTTTGCTGTATGTGCAAACGCTGAGGCGGCGACAACTGGTGTTGTTCCGCGATGCTCAGGTTCGCGGATTTTTCTGGTTGGTCCTGGTCGTCACTACCATGATGAGTCTGTGGGTCTGGCACCAGGGCGTATTCCCCCTGCAGGACGCCATCCGCATCAGCATGTTCAATATAGTGTCGGTGCTGACGACGACCGGATATGGTCTCACTGATTTTGGCATCTGGAGCCACTTCACGACCGTGCTGTTTATCTTCCTGATGTTAGTTGGTGCCTGCTCGGGCTCGACCTCCGGGGGCATCAAGCTATTCCGGATCCAGGTTGCTACCGCCCTGTTCCAAAAGCAGGCACGCCAGCTGATGCATCCTTCGGGGGTCTTTCCGCAAAAATATAATGGTCGCCCGGTCAGCGATCATATAGTGCGATCGATTGTGGCCTTCGTGCTGAGTTATATCGCCGTCATCATCGTCAGTTCAGCGCTGTTGGGCCTGCTGGGTTTGTCCCCTCTGGTCGCCATCAGCGGCAGCATCACCGCCATCAGTAATGTCGGCCCTGGGCTAGGCCCGCTGATTGGCCCGCTGGGTAACTTCTCCACCCTGCCGGATGCTGCCAAATGGATCCTATCTTTCGACATGATGTTGGGACGATTGGAGATCCTCACGGTAGCCGTTTTATTCTTCCCGTCGTTCTGGAAAAACTAACGCGCACTGCATAATGCAAAACGGCTGCCCAAGGCAGCCGTTTTGCTATATCGATATCGTAAGGCTTAATCGATATTTTAAGCCTCGGGGCTCTCATCACCGAGTCTGGAGCGCGCCAGGATGGCCTCCGGTAACGGTTTGTTGACCTCAACACCCAGCTCGCGCAGTTGTTCAGCCTGGGCAATCAGGTTCCCACGACCGTTGCACAAACGGCCCATGGCCCGCTCATAACTTTCATGGGTTTTACCCAGCGTCTGGCCAATCGCCTGCATCTCCTCGACGAATAGACGTAACTTCTCATACAGGCGCCCGGCCCGTTCAGCGATCAGACGCGCATTCTGTTGCTGACGCTCCTGCCGCCATAAATTATCGATAGTCCGCAGCGCGACCAGCAAGTTAGTCGGACTCACCAGTAAAATATTATGGTCTAACGCATACTTGGTCAGGCTAGGATCGGCCTCCATCGCGAGTAGATAAGCCGGTTCGACGGCGACAAACATCAGCACGTAATCGAGGGTTCTAACGGTCGGCAGGTGCTGATAGCCCTTACGTCCCAACTCACGGATATGATTGCGCAGCGATGCCACATGCTCTTTGAGGGCTATATCCCGCTCCAGCCCATCATCGGCGTTAAAGTAGCGCTCATAGGCCGTCAACGACACCTTGGCATCGATAATGATGTCCTTGTCACCCGGTAGATGTACCAACACATCGGGCTGATAGCGACGACCATCTTCGGTATTCAGCGGGACCTGGGTTTCATATTCGTGCCCCTCGCGCAACCCGGACTCACTCAGGATGCGGGAAAGGACAATCTCGCCCCAATTGCCTTGCTGCTTACTGTCGCCCTTGAGTGCCTTGGTCAGCGCCGCCGCCTCAGCGGTGATTTGTTGGTTCAGAGTGGCCAGACGCTGCAATTCAAACTGCAGGCTATGCCGTTGTTTGCTTTCTTCGGCATGATTCTCGCCAATCTGCTGACGAAAGTTTTCTAACTGGGAACGTAGCGGAGACAGCAACAGATCCAGGTGCTGCTGATTAAGATCGCGGAAGCTGACCGAGGTTTGTTCCAGTAACCGGTGCGCCAGATTTTCAAACTGTTGTCCAAGTCGAGATTCGGCTTCTTGCTGTTGCCTGACCTTATCTGCACTAGCAGCGCGCTCGGCGTGGAGCAGGGTCTCATATTCCTTGAGGCGGCCATTGAGCTTGACCATGAGTAGCTGCTGTTGTTCCTGTTTTTCTTGCTGCTGTTGGCGCTCCTCAACCAGCGTCGCCAGCTGGGACTCCAGATCAGCCTGCCGAGCCTGGGCAATCCGCGCCAGTAACTCCCACTGCCGCCAGCGGGTAAAAAATAGCACCAGTGGTGTAAACACACAGACAAGCAACAGCACCAGCTGCCACGGAACCAGGGTGAGCTGCATGGTGAACTCCACTCAACGAAACATTTGGGGCTAGAGAATTTGGGCCGGGATACCGAGCCCGAGCAGGCCACACATACGATCACGATCCTTGACCAGATCGGCCAGAGTAAATTCCGCTAGCACATCCAGAAAGGCGCGCATTGCTTTGCGCAATATGCCCTGGAAACGACACCCCGAGCTCAATAAACATCCCTCTCGTTGGCAGTCCAGCAGACAACTGACATTCTCCATATCCGAGACCACATCGCGCAGATTGATCTCCTGACTATTGCGAGCCAGGCGAATACCGCCATGTTTACCCCGAACCGTCTCTATATACCCTTTTACACCCAGTTGGTGCACAATTTTGACCACATGATTTCTGGAGATATCAAACTTTTCTGCCACCTCGGTAATGGTCGATAAGCGCCGATCCGGCTGCAGAGCCAGGTAGGTCAGAGTGCGAAGGGCATAATCAGTGAACAGAGTTAGCTGCATGGCGTGTATAATCTCATCGATGCGTAAACAGATGCCGCATAAGAATATTCTTATTAACGGCTGGCCATAGTGCTCGGAGTGGTTTTATATCACAAAGTTTATTTTTATAATCATCCCAGCGACATATTCCTTAACCATTCTGCATTCATCATGTTGTTTTTATTGACCAGTGTTCTATTGCTTGTCATCGGATTGCCGCTTGCTCTGTTTGCTGCTGGATACGGGCAAGCCTACCTCGATTACGGCCCGGTGATTTCCGGAATCTTGCTGCTGTTACTGCTGATGCTGGATTTTCTTAAACTCCGAAGACGCCGCTAGCGGCGTCTCGCTTTTTGTCCCTATGCTGCGGCCTTGCCCCGCCCCAAAAGCAAAAGGCCACTCGTCTGAGTGGCCTTTCAAGAATCTGGTCGGCGTGAGAGGATTCGAACCTCCGACCCCTTCGTCCCGAACGAAGTGCGCTACCAAGCTGCGCTACACGCCGATGTCTGCGGGGCGAGAATCTACCGAAATGCCCCTGTCAATGCAAGTGTTTTTTCCCGATGCATCAAGCCTTGAACACCAAGTGCTGAAATTCCAATCAACTCGCTAACTATTTGGCCATAGAAAGAAAACGGAGCGCTGCTGCGCTCCATTTACCATCAGTTGCCGCTGCTGGCTCAGGTCGTGTGAGCCGCCAGAGCCATCTCCTGACGACGGCGGCGCTCGGCCTTCGCCATCAACCACCAGGCGACAAATGTCGCGACCGACACCACCAGAATAATCAGTGTCGCCAAGGCATTGATCTTCGGACTGACTCCCAGGCGTACGCTGGAAAATACCACCATCGGCAAGGTGGTCGCATTCGGGCCAGAGACAAAACTGGTAATCACCAGATCATCCACCGACAAGGTAAAGCCCAGCAGCCACCCCGCGGCGATTGCCGGCGCTATAGATGGCAGGGTAATCAGGAAGAAGACCTTAAAGGGTGTCGCCCCCAGATCCTGGGCTGCCTCTTCCACCGATTGATCCAGCTCCTGCAACCGGGAGCGGATAATCACAGTGACATAGGCTGCGGTGAAGGTGACGTGGGCAATCCAGATGGTCATGGCTCCCCGTTGTGCTGGCCAGCCGAAGACATTCGACAGCGAGACAAACAGCAACAGCAATGCCAGACCTGTGATCACTTCCGGCATCACCATAGGTGCCGTCATCAGAAAAGCAAAACCAGTTTGCCCGCGGAAATTGCCAACCCGAGTCAACACAAAGGCCGCCAGGGTGCCAACCACCACCGACATGCTTGCGGACATAAAGGCAATGGTCAGCGATAGCACAACGCCATCCATCATCTGTTTGTCCTGAAACAGCTCGTAATACCATTTGATCGAAAACTGCGACCAGACAGTAACCAAACGGGACTCGTTGAAGGAGTAGATGATCAGGATCAGGATCGGCGCATACAGGAAGCCAAAGCCAAGCAGCAGACTCAGGGTGCGCCATGGTGATTTGATCTGCGGAATCGGCGTACTCATGCTCTTCCCTCCGCCATTTCACGGCGTTGATAGCGATAGAACCAGATGATAGGAATCATCAACAAGGTCAACATCACCACAGCCACAGCCGAGGCAACAGGCCAATCGCGGTTATTGAAGAATTCCTGCCACAACACCCGGCCAATCAGCAACGAATCCGGACCACCGAGCAATTCCGGGATCACGAACTCGCCCACCGCCGGAATAAACACCAGCATGGAGCCCGCCACTATACCGCTCTTGGTCAGAGGTAACAGAACCGTCAGGAAGGTCTTCCAGGGTTTGGCGCCCAGATCGGAAGCCGCTTCGATCAAGGAATAATCCATCCGCATCAAGGCGGTATAGAGCGGCAAAATCATAAACGGCAGATAGGCATACACAATGCCAATATACACAGCGAAATCGGTATGCAGCATCTGCAAGGGCTCATCAATAACGCCCATCGAGATCAGGAAGTTATTCAGCAAGCCGTTGTTTTTGAGAATACCAATCCAGGCATAAACCCGGATCAGGAACGATGTCCAACTGGGTAATACCACCAGCATCAGCAGCACATTTCGCATCGAAGGGCTGGAGTGGACAATCGACCAGGCGATCGGATAACCAATCAACAGGCACAGCAGAGTCGAGATGGTTGCCACCTGCAACGATTGCAGGTAGGAGTCAAAGTACATCTCATCCTGCAACAGATAGAGATAATTGCCCAAGTTCAGGACAAAGGTCAGTTTCTCTTCTGCATATTCCACCAGCGAGGTGTAGGGCGGAATCGCGACCTGTGTCTCTGCCAAACTGATTTTCAGGATAATGGCAAACGGGATCAGGAAAAACAGCACCATCCAGGCATACGGGAATGCGATCACCAGATGCCGACCGCGAGGAAGCCAGTGTCTCAGGGCAGAACCTTTCATCTTCAACCCCCTAGATAGTCAACACGACGCAAGAATCAGGTTCCCAGTGCAGTATGACCTCATCGTCCCATGTAGGCTGTCCCTTCCGGAACCGATCCACATTGGGCAGAGTGGCAATCACCTTCTGACCACTGGGTAAGCGCACGTGATAAATAGAGATATCACCCATATACGCAATGTTCTCGACCACACCCACGTCATAATTGAAGTGGTCACTGGGGATCTCGTTGCTGAAATAGATTTTTTCGGGCCGCAGCGCTACGGTCAGATGAACGCCATCGGCCACAGCGGCACCATGATTGACATGGATCGGATGGGTCAGCGAGTCGGAGCGGATCACCATGTAATCTGGGCCACCTTCGGCTAAGACGCCCTCGAAAATATTGACCGAACCAATAAACTCGGCACTGAGACGGCAGTTCGGATGTTCATAGATCTCCTCAGGCCCGCCGATCTGGACGAATTCGCCCCGATCCATGATGGCAATACGGCCGGCCATGGTCATGGCTTCTTCCTGATCATGGGTGACCATGACGCAGGTGACGCCGACACGCTCTATGATATCGACCACTTCCAACTGCATCTTTTCCCGCAGTTTCTTGTCGAGGGCCCCCATGGGCTCATCCAGCAGCAATAACTTCGGACGTTTGGCCAAAGAGCGCGCCAAAGCCACCCGCTGACGCTGACCGCCAGAGAGTTGATGGGGTTTGCGGCGAGCAAAAGAGTCCATGTGCACCAGACTCAACATCTCGTGCACCCGCGCCTCGATCTCGGCCTTCGGCAAGCCATCCTGTTTGAGCCCGAATGCTATGTTTTGCTCCACCGTCATGTGGGGAAACAAGGCATAGGACTGGAACATCATGTTGATAGGGCGCTTGTAAGGCGGAATATCCGCTAAATCCTGACCATCCAGAATGATGCTGCCCTTGGTGGGGCGTTCAAACCCGGCAAGCATACGCAGCAAGGTGGACTTACCACAGCCGGAAGCGCCCAACAAAGCAAATATTTCGCCTTTGTTGATGGTCAGACTGACATCATCAACGGCAATGGCACCATCAAAGCTCTTGGTAACATTGCGAATTTCCAGCAGCGGTTGCTGCTCTTTGGTAACACTGGAAGGCTTGTCGAATTTATCTACCACGGCCGTCTTTCTCCCTGAACAATCAGGGGGCGCCTGTGCGCCCCCATTAGAGTGACATTATTTACCGGTTTTAACCTTGGTCCAGACTCGGGTCAGCTCACGATTGACCTTTTGTGGCAGCACCTTGAGGGTGAACATCTTCGGCTTCATTTCATCGGTCGGATAGATATTCGGGTTGTTGCGGATCGCAGCATCAACCAGCGGCAAAGAGGCCTTATTACCGCTCGCATAGGAAACATAATTAGAAACCTTGGCGATGACGTCCGGCTTCATCAGGAAGTTGATGAACGCATGGGCATTTTCCACATGCTTGGCATCGGCAGGAATGGCCAGCATGTCGTAGAAAATCAGCGCGCCTTCCTTCGGGATCACGTAATCCACCACAACACCATTATTGGCTTCTTGCGCACGGGCGGCTGCCTGCATCACATCACCGGACCAGCCGATGGCCACACAGATATCACCGTTTGCCAGATCGTTGATGTATTGGGACGAGTGGAAATAGGTGATGTAGGGGCGCAGGGTGCTCAGCAGTTTGCCGGCTTCTTTATAGTCCGCCACGCTGGTGGAGTTGGAGTCCTTGCCGGTGTAATGCAGAACCGTAGCAAAGATCTCGGTGGGCGCATTCAGGAACGAAACCCCGCACTTGCTCAGCTTGGAGAGATTTTCTGGCTTCAGCACGGCATCCCAGCTGTCCATCTTGAAGTCCGGTCCCATGACCTCGGCCACTTTCTTCGGATTAAAGCCAATCCCGGTGGTACCACCCAGATAAGGAATAGAATGCGCGTTGTCTGGATCCTTGTCCTGCAACAGCTTCATGACTTCACTGTCCATATTAGCCAGATTGGGCAGCTTGCTCTTGTCGAGTGTCATGAAGACGCCCGCCTGAATCTGGCGCGCCAGAAAGTCGGAGCTGGGCACGACTACATCGAAACCTGTGTTGCCGGCGAGCAGCTTGGCTTCCAGCACTTCATTGCTATCAAAGACGTCGTAGACAACCTTGATGCCGGTTTCTTTTTCAAAACTGGCGACTGTATCTTCGGCGATGTAGTCACTCCAGTTGTAGACGTGCAGTACTTTCTCTTCCTGAGCCACCGCACTTCCGGCTGCCAACGCTGCCATCAGAGAGAGGGTGACGATTCCTTTTTTCAACATAGAGCGTCTCCTTACCAAGTACCGGGATCCCAATCAACAGCAGTCAACTGCGCTAATTGATTCATCTGAAGTCGGCTTTAGGTCCACGTAGGCGGCAGATTTTTCACCTTGCACCAACAACCTGACCAAAATTGTGACTCACCGGCGCAGTATATTCCGAAAAAATGAAAATGTATGCATGAAATCTGCTGTGTAACCAGAGGAGTTTTCGTCTGGCAATCCCTTGTCTGTCATGGGATTACCCTGAAATAGCCCCCCAGGTTGGCCGTTGCATGTAAATCCAGTTTCGAAAGGGATTTCATCGCCGCCAACCGCTACTTTTTGCAGGAAAAACTGACGCCATAACCCGTCGAATGAGCCACCCAAGGCGCTATATCACCGCTTCACTGCTCTATAAACCGCATCCTGATGACCGCTGAATGACGGCCCTGATCGGGCATGATGTCAATCGAGCTGTGCCCCAAATATGGCATGGCCCAACAGTTGGAAGTAGTCGCGCACCATTATGATGCAACGCTGCGGCCTCGAGCTTATTTCAAGCAATTTATATACCAATAAGGCGAATCGTCTGTTCCAGCTAGGCGCCACTCGTCCATGTCACTTCGGTGTCTGCCACGAGCCTGTCCCCATCGCATTCACAGCATCAGGATGACATTGCCGAATCCCCCCACTGTCGTTCCGCATCAAGAGACAACACATATTCTCCGTGCTCAGCACAGCTCGAAATCCTTTCTGCAGAGGAGCAAAAGAACTGCTTGAAAGCCTTCACATTTCATCATGCCTGTCGCATTCCCGAGCCTATAAACATGCTAGGCTCGTTAGCAATTGATCCATTGCTATCATGGCGCCAGGAACTCTGATTGGAGGCACAACATGGCCTTGCGTTATTCACTGGTGCTCTGCTGTGCCTTATTGTGTGCCTGCCAGAGGGCATCGGACATCACAGCGGAACATCTGATGCACCATCACTGGCAGCTGGAGTCTATCGATCAGCAAAACATTGTGCAGAACAAACGTCAGCCGGTTGATTTCGAGATCGGTGAGCGTCTGATGGTGAATGGGCATACCGGTTGCAACCAGTTTTTCGGGCAAGGCGTGTTACGACAGCAACAACTGCAGATCAATGGTCTCGGCACCACCAAGCAAGCCTGTCCTGTTGACCGCCGCTGGATCGAAAATGCCATTCTCAGCACCTTGCGAGAAGGCAGCGAACTACAATTGACCCAAGAGCACCTGACACTGAAGGGCTCACGCCACACACTTGTTTATCGACTTGCCGACTGG
This sequence comes from Enterobacterales bacterium, assembly GCA_038247115.1. GTDB lineage: Bacteria > Pseudomonadota > Gammaproteobacteria > Enterobacterales > Aeromonadaceae > Pseudaeromonas. The sequence continues at coordinate 20,194 of JBBRVG010000036.1, forward strand.
ATCAACTGATCGTCAGCACCGAAAACAGGCTTAGCGTTATCAAGCAGATGTCGTGATTATCAGATCCGGCTCGCTTATGGCAAAATAACTCATACCCAGATAGTCGGGAGACCGCATCTACCATGTCAATGGATCTGATTTTCAGCAAGATTAAGCAGTTACCTGTCATTCCCAAGTTATTGCATGAGTTGATGCAAAACTTCTCCGATGACAATTCTCGAATTGAAGATATTGCCAAGAAAATCGCGATGGATCAGGTCATCAGCGCCAAAGTGCTGAAAATGGCCAACTCTGCCGCCTACCGGCGCGGAGCAGAAATCACGTCCATCGAACAAGCCGTGATCCGGTTAGGTTTCAACGCCTTGCGCTCTCTGGTGGTCGCTTCGGGCTTGATGACCAGCTTCCGGACCCCAGCCAATTTTGACAAGAATAAATTCTGGGTCGACAACTTCCAGGTCGCCACCATTGCCAAAGCACTGGCTGGCGATAGTCGCAGTATCGAGCCGGAAACTGCCTTTACCTGTGCCCTGTTGCACAACATCGGCGAGTTACTGATCCAGTCGGCATTGCCCGAAGAGGCGAGTCTGATCAACATGTCGATCAGCCGTGGCAGCAGTCGAATCGATGCTCAGCGCGAGATGCTGGGGTATGATTACAGCCAGGTCGGTGCTGAACTGGCGCGGAGATGGAGTCTATCGGATACCTTTGTTCGCGCGATAGCCCAGCAACTGGATCCCTTGAACTTTGAGCCCATCAGCCAAGAGGCAGTGCTCATCCGTTTGGCCATGTTTGTCTCTTTCGCCTGGAATGCGGGCGTGCCGCCCCAAGTGATAGTGGCGCGATTCCCGACGCCTCTCGCCCAGCATCTCGGTATTGATGCCGCTTGCCTGGCCAGTCGACTGGAAGAACTGCATCAGCACGGTAACGAACTCGCCGCCATGCTGACTAATTGAGAGTACGAGTAGTCCTGATGCCACACCCGTTTTTTTGCCACTCCCAAGTGACTCCCTGGCTCAAAGCCAGTAATACCCAACTGCAACTGACTCTCTTCGTGCACAAAGAGCTGGAATTGAGCCAGCTCTTTATTCGTCATGAGCCGGACAACGAAGAGCAATTGATCCCCATGAAGCCCTGCGGTCAGCAGGGAGAGTTGGTGATCTGGCGCGGCGAACTGCCACTCCACCCCGAGTCAGAAACCATTCTCTACACCTTCAAGGCGATTGGGCAGCAGGAGCAGTGGTGGGTTCATGCCGCAGGCGTGGCCTCCGCCATGCCACCCAGGCAATCCCATTTCCATTTCAACCCACAACAGAAACCGCCGGTTTGGGTGCAGGATCAGGTGTTCTATCAGGTTTTCCCGGACCGTTTTTGCAATGGCGATCCCAGTATCAGCGTGCAGAGTGGCGAGTATCAATATGGTGATACCACGCATCCTGTGATTGCCAAGCAATGGGGTGAACCGGTTGCCACCAGCCATCACACCACAGGGGCATCCGAGTTTTATGGCGGAGACCTGGCCGGGATCCAGAGCAAATTACATTATCTGCAATCCTTGGGGATCTCCGCCCTATATCTGAACCCCATATTTGCCTCCCCCAGCAACCATAAGTACGACACCATCGACTTCTATCAGGTTGACCCCCATCTGGGGAGTAACCAACAGCTAGCGGAGTTGACCAACAACCTGCATCAAAGAGGCATGCGCATAGTTCTGGATGCGGTGGTGGATCACACCTCGGATCAACACCCTTGGTTTGCCGCTGCCAGCCAGGCCCATGCCAGTGCCCGGCGCTTCTATACCTTCGATGAAACCGGAAACTATGTCGGCTGGAAGGGGATGCCTCATCTACCCAAGCTGGATTTCTCCTGCCAGGAAGTACAGGAAGCCGTCTATCGCGGTGAAGATGCCATTCTGCGACACTGGTTGCGGGCGCCCTATGCCATTGATGGCTGGCGTTTCGATGTCATTCATATGCTGGGCGAACATGGCTCTGCAGCGGGTAATGCCTACCACGTGCGCCAGATGCGGCAATGCATGAAGCAAGAAAATCCGGACGCCTACGTTCTGGGTGAACATTTCTTTGAAGCCAGCCAATGGCTACAAGGGGATCAGGAAGATGGAGCCATGAACTACTACGGGTTTGCCCACCCGGTTCGCGCTTTTCTGGCTGGCAAGGATATCGCCTACCACCCGGTCAAGATCACGGCCGAAGAGTTTGATCAGTGGCTCAAGCAGGCCCGCTGCAGCATTCCGTTTGCCAATCAACTAGCCCAGTTCAACCTGCTGGATAGCCACGATACCGCCCGCTTTTTGTCGATCCTCGAAGGCGATGAAGCCCTGATGCGCGCTGCTGTGACTCTGCTGTTTACCTATATCGGCACGCCCTGTATCTATTACGGTGATGAGGTCGGTATGGAAGGTGGACAGGATCCGGATTGTCGTCGTTGCTTCCCATGGGACAGCACCGAGTGGAATCACATGCTGCATGACCACTATCGCCGCATGATTCGACTGAGAAAGACCCATCCAGCACTGAGACGTGGTGATATTCACACCCTGTATGCGGGGGAACACAGCTTTGTCTTTGCCCGGACCCTGGAGAGTGATGTAGTCATTACCGCCCTGAATCGACACCCGAGCAAGGCGCGGACTATTACCCTACCCATCTGGCAAACGGCATCGCTGGCCAATCGGTTCACCGATCCAGAAACCCGGGAAAAATTCGAAGTGGTCAAGGGTGAAATCCGTCTGACCATTCCAGCCAAGACGGCGCGAGTCCTGCTAGCTACCTGAAGCAAAACAATGTTTGCAGCGCATAAAACAACAGGCCGGTCTCAGACCGGCCTGTTGTTATTCATCAGCTGGGGGATAACTCAGGAAAGGTACTTGACGGCACCATCCAACAGCATTTGTACCGAAATCATCACCAACAGCATCCCCATCAAGCGCTCCAGAGCCTGCAACACCCGATCACCGAGTATGCGGTTAATCTGCTCGTAGAACATCAAAATGATAGAGCTGGCGCTCCAGGCCAACAACAGAGCCAGAGTCCAGTCGGTCATCTGATGGGGGTATTGATGGGCTAACAAGAGCAATGCCGCCAGAATCGAAGGGCCAGCGATCATCGGGATCGCCATGGGCACAATCAGGGGCTCCTCCCCTTCCGGTAAGCCGGTGACCCCGCCCTCACTGGGGAAAATCATCCGGATAGCGATCAGGAACAAGACGATACCGCCGGAGATGCTCACCGCCTCTTGTTTGAGATTCAATAGGTTGAGAATTTCCTGACCCGCAAACAGGAACAACAGCAACACGACCAGAGAGATCAGTAACTCCCGGATCATGACTTTACGACGACGCTCGGCGGGCAAATGGCGCAAGATCGATAAAAACACAGGAAGGTTGCCGACTGGATCCATAATCAGAAACAACATGACGGCAGCGGTAATAATATCCATAGCGGAGCATCCGGTTAATTACAGAACAAAATTCTGGCCGGAATATAGCAGAGCAGAGGTTAGATTGCGACAGAGCGGGCTATCGCAATCATTATGCCTAGTGGTTACAAATCCGTTCGGCTTCGGTATTGAAACCACTCTCCTGATCGACGAACTTGCCGCGCTCGCGCAAGAATTCAATCAAGGTCTCGGCATTCATATCGCTGGCACTGCAGGTATGAAAACGCGCTGCGGGACCAAACCGCTCATGGATCGCCAGTGTCAGGCTCTCGCGGGTAAAGGCTCCCCCCAGCTCCAACATCAAATGCATCACTTCGTGACCGTGAATAGACTCAGTCATTGCTTATCTCCAGAAGGCTATAACATGCCGGAGTAAAGCATCTTATGAATTTCTAGATCCTGTTTATGATCAAGAAGAAGAGGATTTTTTGCGCAACTGAGAAAGTGCGGCATGGATCACATTCGATCCAGAGCAGAGAGTGAATGGCTTGCCATCTATTATGTCTTAATAATAAATTAAAAAATCAGCATAAATAATCAACAGTAGGATATCGCGATGGATACCGGATTGAGTAGCTACCTACCAGCCATCGAGCTGATCATGTACCATCTGGGCAAGAGTTTTGATGAGGCCTGCGATGAATTGGGGCTGAGTCCCCAGGAGCGTCGCCGTTTGGCCGCCCTGCAAGAAAAAGCACGGACCCCGGAGTAGTCGATCCTGATCGGGGCTGAATTGACCTCAATCGTCAGGCGGAAACAAAGAAAAGGGGGCGACTTTCGTCGCCCCCATTAGGTCTTAGCTGTCCGAATCCTTGAACAGTATTGCTCCCTGCAATCCCTGACTAAGCTCATCCTTTAGGCTTTCCACTTCCCAAATCCTTTGGGGTGTCCTTTAGCCATCCTGGCATAACGAGTTATCCGTACTCGCTGTGCTATCTCCCTCCTGGGAGGTGTCCTTGCCCACATCCTGTGGGGATTCCTGCGCCTTACCTTGGCAGCCAACCTTCTTGGTCAACTTCATTGCGTCCTGCCCTGTTAATACTAAGGATCCTGGCTGGATCAGCAATGCCATTGGTTAAATTTTTTCTCTCGCCGAGTAATTGGATGAATATTTATATGTTATTTATCAAATAGATAATAAATTATTGCGCCTCTGGCGCACGAAAGAAAAACGTTTTCCCTTACGCAGGGTATGGCAAATGTCTTACACGCCACGTAGTCATTATGGAAGCATCATCCATGCAGCCCCAACCGTTAGTCCCAGTGGCCTGACAGTGTGTTCCGCGGTGAACAGGGGCTGAAACCCCTTTCACTTAAAATGAGTCGCTGAGTATAGAAAATGAAAAAACAGCGAATGCTAAAATGCTAAAAAGAAAAGGGGCGACTAGCGTCGCCCCTTAAAGGTCTGTTCGGTCTACTGCGCACTTCCCTGAGCCATTCTTGCTCCCTGCCACTCCCTGACCCTGGTCACTCCGGACCCGTCCCTATGACATCCTGTCGGCGAGCTCATCCTCGAGCCGGCTCATGATTCCTGAATCCATCATCCATGCGTCACTCCTGTGACTACTACTGCCGGTATCCTGCATCATCCATCCTGGATTGATGTGGCAGCGGTATAAACACATAGTAATACAGGTGAGATGATGAACAAGTCAGTGCCAGCAAGGAACGCCAGGAACCCGGTGTCAACCAAGATCAAAAAATACGATAACCATATGATTTATAAAAGATAGATGTACTAATGCAAGCCGAAGACCGACAGATATCAGCCCCGTCTGCCTACAGAGGATAGAGCAGATATCCTACACCCAGACCCGCTAGATGCCGATGGAATGCAATTCCGCGGCCACGCGCCAATCAAGTCCGTGGCTTGTGATAAAAATCCGCACCGCGAGCGATCATCCGCAATTGGTAAATAATCCGCTCGGCCAGCTCGGTTCTTAGTGCCGGCTCCAGATCCAGAGCATCCGCCCCGGCATGAAACACTATGGTCACCATGGCCTCGGCCTGCACATTGGCATCGTAGGGGGTATATCCAGACTTTTTCTGCAGATCATCGGCCAATTCGGCGATGAAATGCTGGATCTCCCGCTGGACCGCCTGACGGAAGGCGGCCGAGGTGCCGGAGCGCTCACGCAGCAACAGGCGGAAAATATTGGGATTATTGCCAATAAACTCCATGAAGGTCAGCACCGAGGTGCGAATGACGCTGCCTCCTGTGCTGGCAATCCGCAACCGGGCTTGACGCATCAGCTGACGCAGCATCAAGCCGCCTTCATCGACCATGGTCAATCCCAACTCATCCATATCGCGAAAATGCCGATAGAAGGAGGTCGGCGCAATGCCGGCTTCCCGTGCCACTTCCCGCAGACTGAGGTTGGAAAAACTGCGCTCGGCATTCAATTGACTGAACGCGGCGTCGATCACCGAACGACGGGTCTTCTCTTTTTGCTGTGCGCGGATCCCCACAATCGCTCCCGGATAAACCAAAGTGCTCCATCATACCGTGTTGTTGCAAGCGCGCCAAACCGGCGCCGGAGCGCTACAGCAAGCCCCGGAGCGGTAAATGACTGACCAGAGCCACCCAGAATCGCTGCCAGCGGCTGGTGTGCGGCTCGACGCAACTCTGCGGCCATAGCACTTTGCCCCGCTCTATGCTCAACGGCCAAGCCGAGTCGGGCGCCAAGATTTGATCCAGCCATTGCTGCACTTCAGCGGCCAGACTCTGGCCATGCAGCAACAGGGCAATCTCGGTATTCAGGTAAGAAGAGCGCGGATCCAGGTTCAAGCTACCCACCAGCAGATGACTGTCATCAAACAGCGCCAACTTGGCATGCAGGCAACGCTGATTCCCGGGCCGCAGTTCGAACAGGCGGACGCCGGCATTCAACAACCGCTTGCGACGGGTACGGTAACCGGAATAGGCCAGTGGCATATCGGTACCCGCTAGCGAGTTGCTCAGCATGGTCACAGTGACACCCCGTCGCAGCAAACGCCGCAGCCCTTGATACAGGGGGCGAGTCGGTACCAGATAAGGCGAAACAACCCGCAACCGGGTGGTCACGGCACCCAGTTGATCCAGCAAGGCCCGGGTCGCGGCAGAGGGGTGGCGTCGCACCTGCAATCCCTTGTCAGGAGAGTCCACCACCACCTGCGCCTGCACCCTGTGCCAGCTCAGGCTACGCAAGCAGCCGTTGAAATGCGCCTCGGCGACGCCAAACAGCCGGGCCACCTCCGGCTCAGTGAGCGCAAGTAGAAAGGCATTGTTGGCGATGGCCATCTGCTCGGGGATACCAAACCAGCCAAGTCGATGGCAGACATGGCTCCAACGCCCACGCCAGTAAGTGAGGAATCCGCGCGCCAGGTCGGTACAGACAGCACCGCGCAGCAGCACATCCAGATCGACAAACTGATGCTCGGCCGGCAGTCCCAGGTAAGCGTCCCCGATATTACGACCGCCGACCATAGCCCAGTCATCATCCGCCACCAGCAACTTGTTGTGCATCCTGTGGTTGAGGCGCCGAAAACTGAACAGGATTTCCAGCAACCAGAACCAGGGACGGCCAAGACGGATCCAGAACGGATTGAAGACTCGCACCCGGATATTCGGTTCTACCGCCAGGGACTCCAGATAGCGGTTGGAGCCCGAGTAGAGATCATCCACCAGAATGCGGACTTTGACGCCACGATGAGCCGCCTGCAGCAAGGCCCCCAGCAGCAGCTTGCCACTGACATCCTCCTCCCAGCTGTAGTACTGGGCCAGAATGCTGTAACGCGCCTCGCGGATCAGGGCCAGACGCAGTGCCAGAGCCTGTTCGCCGTCGGTCACCAGGGCGGCCTGGGCGGCAACGCCGTTTGATACGAGCGGGGTATTGTCCTGGCGGTCCATAGGTGAGCACCTTCCGTCGGGTTCTGCTAACTGCAGCATAACGACCCCGATGTGACAGGCATAGGGTTTGCTAGATCTGGAATAGAAGTTTCATGGTTCCGTCATAGATGCCCTGCAAGATGGGCGGGCAAACAGTAGGGTGCAAGAGGATATCCGGATGATCGATCAACACGAACATATTCAGCTGCTGGGGGAGCCTCGTCTTGCAGGCAAGCAGGATGAGCCACTGTGGGCCTGGATAGAGCAGGATACTCAATCCGCAGCCGGGCTGGCGCTGCGACTCAGGACCCATAACCCGTTAGCCCCGGACGATGGACTGACAACCAGCCAGCACCATCCTGCGGATGCGTGCGCCATGGCCGAAAGCTACTTCTTCTGCCATCCCGACCGGCTGACGGCCCGGCTGTGGACACCAGAGCCGGAAGCTGCCGCCTATCCAGCCTAAGCCAGCGGCCTGAACCAGCGACCAGGCCCTGACTCAGCGGGGACGCAGCTGCTTGCGCTGTTGATTCAGCTCATAGGAGCGGCGATAAGCGACATAGCGGCTGGATACGTTTTTGACGTATTGCACCGTCTCGGCGCCCACTTTTGTCGCAGCAACCTTCTCGACATTGTCGAACCAGATGTTGCCATTGAGTCCGCGCCGCGCCGCCTCTTTCCGATACTGGGCAATCCGGTTCGGCCCGGCGTTATAAGCCGCCAAGGTGAACAAGGCCCGGTTGTTGTCATCCAGCTCTGCATCGGCAAAGTAGTTGTCCATCATATAGCGCATGTACTTGGTACCGGCGTGGACATTGTTCTCCAGGGTCGCAATGTTGCGCACATTGATATAGGGCTCGCGCGCGGTACTCGGCAACACCTGCATCACCCCCATGGCACCCCGACTGGAACGTGCACTCTGGTTCAGAGTGGACTCCTGATAGGCCTGGGCAAACAGCATCATCCAGTCTAACTGATAGCGGTCGGCATAACGCTGGAACAGCGGGGCATAGCGTTGGTAATCCGCCACCGACCATCCCATCCGCTCGGTACCGCCGCGCAGGAAGCGCTGGGCTATGCCGGGAGCCTGTTGCAGGTAACGGCGGTAGAGCGGCTCGCCCTTGCGAGTGCCGGACCGGAACTCCTTCAAGAAGGCATTCACCTCGCTTTCCAGCTGCGGGCTGTTCTTGCGAAACGCCCAGGCGGTAGCGCCATCTTTGCGCAGCGGAACCTGCTCATGCACGCGCAACCCGCTGAAGACCGGCTTCCAGAGTTTGGCTTTATGGCTATCGACCAGGGTGTAGGGGATCTCACCCTGGCTGACCATCTGCAACAGATCGCTATCCTGCAAGGATTCGTCGGCCTGCTCGATATAGACAGGGGTCAGGTGCAGGGTCGCCAGCATCTCGTTGAGCAGTTGCAGGCTCTCGTAGTAGCTGGAGCTCTTGCGCACCCAGACATGTTTGCCGGAGAGTTCGGTCAGATTGCGGATCTGGGGCACCTTGTCGCTACTGACCAGAAACTCCTGCAGACCCGTCATATCCGGAATCGAGAAGTCCACCAGCTTGCGGCGACTGTCGGTCACACTCAGGTTCGCCAGCACCAGATCGCCCTTGCCTTCATGGAGCATCGGCAACAGCTGATCATGACGCACCGGCACCAGCACCATGTTCATCTTCAGTTTTTGGCCGGCGAAATAGCGTTGGTTGAGCCAGCGTTCGAATTCACGGGTCAGGCTGACGTTCAAGCCGTCCTGACGTCCCTGATGGAGATAAAAATTGGCGTTGTCATAGACCACCAGCACTCGGAGCAGACGGTCATCGAGCATCTCATCCAAATCGCCTTTACGGGTGGCCGCTTTGTCGGTCAGGGCCATGGCGTGGGCAGCAGAAGCGGCCAGACACCAGAGCAACAACAGACCTTGAATTAGGTTTCTCATCGCGTATTGTCGATTTTCTGTTCACCGAAAACACCGCATTAAACCCTAGTGCACCTGAATGGAAGCTGAACGGGAGGGGAGCTTTATACACAGCGGGGGGCCGGAACCCCCCGTTTTTTGTGACTCAGATCGCGCGGGAGCGCATCTCGAAGATGATTTTTTCAGCAGTACAGCTGAAGGTCAGGCTGCAGTTCAACACCACACCATCGGTAGTCGTTTGCATCTCTTTGGCAACCACCACATCACTGTAAATCGCGCGAGCCAGTTCGACGAATTTATCCAGCCGGGCTTCAGCTGAAGCGGCATCGGCTGCCTCGACGGTCAGGGTGATGAGATCATCGCCCTCGTTGATAATGCTGCCGATTTCAGCCACACAACCACACGCCTCACACGTCTCTTGAACCTGTTCTTGTACAGACATGGATTTCTCCTTTTTATCCGGCCGGGGCCGGTCTGTTCAGACTATGAATACTTGCCACAAGTCTACGCCGCCAACCGGCAAAACGGTATGAAAAATATGCCCGTTCAGAACCGATTACCCGGCGATGCCCGCCAGGTGAAGCAAGAAGGCATATTCCCGGGCCACATCGTGCAGATGATGATAGCGTCCGGCCTTGCCGCCGTGTCCGGCGCTCATGTCCATATGCAGCAATAACCAGTGATCATCGGTCTTTTCATGGCGCAATTTGGCGACCCATTTGGCCGGCTCCCAATACTGCACCTGGGAGTCATGCAAACCACTCACCACCAGCAAATGGGGGTAAGCCTGCGCCCGGACCTGATCATAGGGGCTGTAACGACGGATCGAGGCATAATCAGCCTCCTGGTGGGGATTGCCCCACTCGTCATACTCGCCGGTGGTCAGAGGAATCGAGTCATCCAGCATGCTGGTCAAGACATCCACAAACGGCACCGCCGCGACCACGCCCAGATAGAGCTCGGGGGCCATATTGATGACGCCGCCCATCAGCAGGCCACCGGCGCTACCACCCATGGCAAACACCCGCTGGGGATCTGCATAACCGGCAGCCATCAGGCCACGAGTGACATCGATAAAATCATGGAAGCTATTGAGTTTGTGCTCGCCCCGCCCCTGTTCATACCAGTGACGTCCCAGCTCCTCACCACCCCGGACATGGGCGATGGCATACACGAAGCCGCGATCCAGCAGGCTCAGGCGGCTGCTGGAAAAATCCGGCTCCTCGCTGAGCCCGTAGGCACCATAGCCATAGATCAGCACAGGGTTTTTCCCCGCCACGAACAGATCCCGGCGATACACCAGCGAGACCGGCACCCGGGTGCCATCCCGCGCCGTGACCCAGAGCCGTTCACTGCCATAGGCGCTGGCATCGAAGGAGCCAAGCACAGGTTGTTGCTTCAACAGACGCTGGCTACCCAGCTCCAAATCCAGGGCGTAGGTGGAGACTGGCGTGGTCAGGGAGCTATAGCCGTAGCGGATCTCGCCGCTGGCCGGATCCGGGTTATACCCCAGCCAGGTGACATAGCAAGGATCGGCAAATTGCACCGCCCGCACCTCGTCGCCGGCCAAGGTCAACTGCCGTAAGCGGCTCAGCCCCTCCTCCCGCTCCTCGACCAGGATCGCCTGGTTGAACAACTCGAATTGCTGCAACAACACCGCCTCGCGGGGAGCCAGCAGGCACAGCCACTCGGACTCGGCGGCTCCGGTTTGACCCCAGTCTTCGGCCCCCTGGTGATAAAGAGCAAAATTGCTGCCTTGGGCATTGGAGCGGATATAGAAATCACCGGCCAGGTGATCCAGCTGATATTCGTGGCCCCGTCGCCGCGGTAAAAAACAGACGGGTTTAGTTTGGGGTGCATCCAACGGCAGCCACCAGACTTCACTGCTCAATGTGCTTTGCAGAGAAATCAGCAGCAACTGCTCGGAACGACTCAGCTCCAGGCTCAGATAAAAGCTGGCGTCGGACTCTTCATACACCAGCCGATCGCTCTCGATGGGGCTGCCCAGTTGGTGATTCCACACCTGATAGGGCAACAGCGTCTCCTCATCCAGACGGATATAGAAGAAGCTACGGCTATCCGCCGCCCACACCACCTCGGTCGAACAGGATTCCAGACTCTCCTCCAGCCACAGATCCTGCTGCAGATCGCGGATCTGGATGCGGTACTGGCGGCGGGAGACCCAATCTTCCGCCACCGCCAGATAACGCTCATCCGGGCTGACCTCCAGACTTCCCAGCTCGTAGTAGTCACTCGCCGCCGCCCGACTCTCGGCGTCCAGCAGCAGCTCCACCGGCGACTCCAGGGAGCCCGGATGCCGCTCATAGCGCGGGAACTCGGCGTCGGCCTCATAGCGGGTTACATACCAGTAGCCGTGATAGCAATAAGGCAAGGAGCTGTCATCGGGTTTTTGCCGGGCCCGCATCTCGCGGTACAGTTTTTTTTGCATCCCTTGCAGCGGCGCCATCACTTGCTGGCAGTACTCATTTTCCGCCTGCAGATACCCCAGCACAGCCGGATCCTGACGCTCGTCATCCCGCAACCAGTAGTAGGGATCGCAGCGCTGCTCGCCGTGCATCAGCAACGGATGGTCATGGCGGGCTGCCACAGGAGGTACGGGAGGTGCAGCAACGATAGGGGCCGACGGATTCGGGAGCGACTCGGACACAGGCAATACTCTTGAAGAAGGGATGCAGCCGCCATGCTAGCAAATCGCTGGCAGCTTGCGAGCACGACATCGAGCTGACGAACCCTATTTCGCCGCTTACACTGACAATAGGGTAATCCGCCGCCAGAGAGCGAGTCGCCAGCAGCTTCGTAGCCGACAGAGCGGGATGACAGTATGAGCCGCTGACGAGCCCGGCAACCGGGGATTGAGCCCCTTGCCATATGGATGCCCTTGCGCTCGATAATTGATTTGCTTCACAATTTCCTAGCCCCTAGACTGGCGCGGATCCGTCGTTCCTCACGAGCGAGCCTTCCCGTCCGCGCTAGCGCTGTTTTACCGGAGCCCTGTGACCAGCATGAAAAAGATACTGATCCTGTTTGCCCATCCCAGCTATCACCGCTCCCATGCCAACAAGGCTCTGCTGCAGGCATTGCGCAAGATGGAAGGCGTGACCATTCATGATCTCTATCAGTGCTATCCGAATATGTTTATCGATGTGGCGCGGGAGCAGCAGCTGCTGCTGGATCACGACATCATCATCTTCCAGCACCCCCTGTACTGGTACTCCAGCCCCGCCATCATCAAGGAGTGGATGGATCAGGTGCTGGAATACGGCTTCGCCTTCGGCCCCGATGGCCACGCGCTCAAGGGCAAGGCCCTGCTGTCGGTGATCACCACGGGCGGTAGTCAGGAGTCCTACACCTCCCAGGGCCATAATCGCCGCGCTGTCATCGAATACCTGTTACCGTTCAAGCAGACGGCCTGGCTGTGTGGCATGCGCTATCTGCCGCCGTTCGTGCTCTATTCCTACCACACCATCCAGGATGTTGCCCTGCTGCGGGAAACCGCCCGCGAGTATCGTCAACTGCTGGAAGGGCTGCGGGATGAACGCTTCCCGGCCGATGAACTGCATCGTGCTACCTATCTGACCGATCTGCTGGAGGCCCTATGATGACCGACGGCCTGCTATTTGATGCCTTCATCTTCCTGACGGCTGCCGTGGTGTCGGTGCCGATTGCCCGGCGTCTGGGTCTGGGATCTGTGCTCGGTTACCTCATCGCCGGCATCATCATTGGCCCCTATCTGCTGAATGTGGTCGGCAAGACCGATGATGTGATGCACGTCGCCGAGTTCGGTGTGGTGCTGATGTTGTTCCTCATTGGGCTGGAGCTCAAACCCGCCCTGCTATGGCAACTCAAGGGGCCTGTGCTCGGACTCGGCGGTAGCCAAGTGTTGCTGACGACTGTGGCGATTACCATCGTCAGTCTGCTGTTCGAGTTGCGCTGGCAACAGGCGATCACCACCGGCATGATCCTCGCCCTCTCCTCCACCGCCATAGTGCTGCAAAGCCTGACCGAACGGCGGCAGTTGAAAACCGAATCCGGCCAGGCCAGCTTTGCCGTGTTGCTGTTTCAAGATATAGCCGTCATTCCCATGCTGGCGATCATCCCCTTGCTGGCAGCGCGCGGCTCTGTGCCTGACACGGCGCCAACCCTGGGGGGCTGGCAAGATGGTCTGCTCATCGCCGCCGTCATCTGCGGCATCATCTTCGGCGGTCATTACCTGATGCGGCCCGTGTTCCGCTTCATTGCCCAATCCGGCATGCGCGAAATCTTCGTCGCCGCCGCCCTGCTGCTGGTCATCCTCATCGCCCTGGCCATGCAGTCGGTCGGACTTTCCCCGGCGCTGGGCACCTTCCTGGCCGGTGTGGTTCTGGCGGAGAGCGAATATCGCCACGAGCTGGAAGCCAATATAGAGCCGTTCAAGGGACTGCTACTTGGTCTGTTCTTCATCTCGGTCGGCGCGGGCATCAACTTTACCCTGCTGGCCCATGAGCCGGGTGTGGTACTGGGCCTGCTGGCCCTGCTGATCCTGATCAAATGTCTGGTGCTGCAAGGACTGGGCGGCGTTTCGCGCATGAATCCGGCCCACCGCTGGACCTTCGCCCTGGCGCTGGCCCAGGGCAGCGAATTTGCGTTCGTGCTGCTGACCCTGGCCTATCAGAGCCAACTGTTGTCCGCTCATCTGATCTCCCTGCTGACCCTGGTGGTGGCGCTGTCCATGGCGCTGACGCCGGTGCTGCTGATCCTCAACCAGCGCTTTGTCCAGCGCCGCTACGAGGAGCAAGACGAAGAGCGCGAAGCCGACAAGATCGATGAACACGACAACCCGGTGCTCATCGTCGGCTTTGGCCGTTTCGGGCAGGTGGTCGGGCGCCTGCTCCATGCCCACGGTATCGGCACCACGGTTCTGGATAACGATGCCGGCCATATCGATGTGCTGCGCAAATTTGGCTACAAGGTGTTCTACGGCGATGCCGACCGGCTGGATCTGCTGTATGCCGCCGGGGCGCATAAGGCCAAGTTACTGGTGGTGGCCGTCGGTAACCCGGCCAAGTCACTGGCGGTGTGTGAGCTGGCACAGAAGCACTTCCCGCAGCTCAAGCTGCTGGTGCGCGCCATCGATCGTCCCCATGCCCATCAGTTGCTGCAACAAGGGGTGGACATGGTCTACCGGGAAACGGTCGGCTCGGCGGTGGATCTGGGGGTGAATGCCCTCAAGGAGCTGGGAGTACGGGCCAATCAGGCGTGGCGCGCCGGTCAGACCTTCAAGCAGCATGACGAGAAGCTGCTGCGCGAGCAGACCGCCTTTATCGACGACGAGAGCATGTACATCACCAAGAGTGTGCAGTACCGGCATATTCTGGCGGAGATGTTACAAGCCAATCAGGAAGATAGACGCAGCGAGATCATGTCGGCGTGGGAGAATACCCCGACCCAGGAAGAGGAGCCTGAGACCCAGATCCAGCGCCCCTTCTTTGCTTCCAAGAATCATGACACCCCGAACCGTGGTGAGAAATAAGCCGCAGCGCTGCAGCCGCCTCAGGACTCAGCGTCGGCAGTAAAGCCGCACCGCATCCCGGGCCTGGCGGATCGCCTGTGCAGCCGCTTTGCCATGCAGGACTTCCGCCTTGCCACTTTGCGGGTTGAAGGCGGTAGCACCCTTGGTCTGATAGCGGGATAACAGCGAGCGGTAGTAGGCACAGGTTTCCTGTTGCTTGCCGTTCTCGCCAGCCTGCAGCAAGGTTTCGGCCTCGGCATATAGCCGCTCACTCTCCGGCAGGGGCGTCACTGTGCCCTGACTATTGGCTTTGAGCTCCTGGATCCCCCGGGTGCGATCAGCGGGCGGACGGCTGGAGAAATGGGTCACGCCCTGTTCATCATCCCAGCTATAAAGCCGTTTTGCCGCAATCGGCGAGCTGCCGAGCATGGCGCAACACAGCAGCAGCCAGCCTAGTCTAAACCCGGATCTCATACCCTCTCCTTGCCCCGCACATATCCTGAACCTGTTGTCTGGAACAGCGTGATCCACTATGCCCTTTTTGCCAACAGCCAGCGAGGGGCCACAGTTAAATCTGGCATTCAGCTCACTGATCCGCTATAAGAGAACTGTATCTTTATACATAGGAATTTCATCGATGGCGGTCGAGATCAAATACGTAGTAGTCCGGAACGGCGAGGAAAAGATGACCTTTGTCAGCAAGAAAGAGGCCGATGCTTACGACAAGATGCTGGATATGGCGGATGAGCTGAGTGGCTTGTTGCAGCAAGGACCAGTCCCGCTGGATGAAGGCCAATGCGAGGCCCTGGGGCTCTATCTGGCCCAGCAGCGAGAGCCGCTAAGCCAAATCCTCAAGGGTGGCAAAGCCGCCGAACCAGCGGCAGCCCCTGCCCCCCGGGGACGCAAGAGCAGCGCCGCCGACGAGGAGTAGTCTCGGTGTTAAGGCTCAGCCCAGGGCTGAGCTCTTAATCCCGGTTAGCTTCGGGAATCCGACTTAGGCGCGTTGCGCTGCTCTTTGTCTTTGGCCAACTGCTGGCTGACTTCGGCCAGAGGCGACGAGGGCAGCGGATTGCTCATCAGCAATGCGCGCCAGCTCGGCTCCTGATACAGGCTATTGGAGGAGCGCGGATCCAGCATGATGCTGATGAGGGCCCCCTGGGGTTGTGCGGTCGAAATCTTCACATCCCCGGGTTTGAGCTGCACGCTGAGCGTTTTCTCATCCAGCACCACATCCAGCCAATCCCGGGTACCCGGGCTGGTACGGGCGGCAATTTTGATATCCGCCACCCGTTGCTGGGTCAGCTGGATGGTTTCCGGCTGCTGCACCACCTGATAGGCGATGTGGTGATCATCCAGCCATTCCCGGAAGCGCCGGGTCTGGGAGCGGATGACATAGCCCGGCGGTATTTCGCCGATATCCTTGATGGCAATCTGATCCTCCAGGCGGAAGGGTTTGACCACATTCTTGCCCTGCCGATCCTTGAGGGTAACGGCAATGCTCGGCTCCTGGGCGTTCGGCGCGAAGGCATACTGCATGACGAAGCGATCCTCGCCTTTGATGCCTTCCCAGCGGTGGCGGGCATCCCGACTCAGAGCCAGGATCTGTGCCCTATCTGTCAGCACCAGCTCCAGCGCCTTATCCACGCTCAGCAGTTGCTTGCGCACCCGCTCGGCTATGTTCTGCGGGGTCGGAAACTTGCCCTGACCATCGTGGCGATTCTCGAACAACACCGTCATAGATCCCTGCATCGAGGCATAGTTGCGGAAATTGGAGAGGCTCAAACCGCCACGGCGTACTGGATCTTTCAGCGAATAGATCTCGTTATAGCGCTGGGCCGGAATACCGGCATCGGCCACCGCCTCGATCAGGCGCGGCAAGTAGACCTGGTTGGCGTAGTGGCTGAGATCCGCGTCCAGATTGGGATTATTGCCGACCTCGAACTGGGCATCGGTCGTGGTCCGGAAGCCCTCTTTGGGCGTCATAGGCCACTTGTCATTCCAGGTTTCGTGCAAGTCCATCACCACATCGGGCTGGAAGCGCTCCAGGGCATCGATATAGATGCGGGTCTCGGGGGATTCGACGGCGATAAAGTCCAGATTCGGATTCTCATCCTTGGCATTCAGCCGTCGATTGAGATCGCGACCATCCGGATTGGCCAGCGCCACTATGACGAAATTCATCTGTTGTAGCCAGGGGCTCAACTCGCCATCCAACAGTCGCCGCGCCAGGATCTGCAACACTTCGGTGCCCGAAGGCTCATTGCCATGCTGAGAGCCCAGCAGCATCACGGTCGGTTTGTCGGCCGCCGGTATGCCCTGCTGCAGGAAAACCGCATCGGCGGAAACCAGCAACGCCTCCACCGGACGGCCACCGGCCGAAATCCCTAACTGGGTCACAGCGGCAAACCGGCTCTCTTGATCCAGGGTACGCAAGTAAGCGGAGATAGTCGCCGAATGGGGCAATGGCTGGGTGGGAGCCTGCTCAAATGGGGTCAGCGGCAGGGTTGCCAAGGCGGGAAATGCCAGCAGCAGTGCCGACAGGCCGGACAGCCAACGCAAAATCATCGTGATTCCTTCAGGGGGATAAGGGCGAACAATGTGATCGAGCCTGCATTATAGGCATTCTGTGGCCGCAGTCACGCCCCGACCGCCTGGATCACGGCAAACGGCGATGGCCCATGAAGATCCCGGAATGGGCGATGGCTCTGCGGAATCGGTTGCGGTAGATTGAGGATTCAAACAGACAAGTATGATCGGGAGTTCGCTCAGTATGCTCAAACAGGTGCTGGAACTATTATCCCTGCCATTGGGCGCAGAAGGCAGTGTCGAACAAGCCACTACCCGCCGATTATTACCGCTGATGCTAGTGCCGCTCAGTCTGTTGATGGGTCTACTGTCCGGGGTCGCCCTCTATAAAAGCGCTTGGCCCTCTGATATTGGTCTGCTGATCGGTGCCGGTCTGGCAGCACTTATACTCTTCCAACCCTGGCGCAAAAATATCCGGAACGCAGAGCAATCCAGAACATCCGCTTATTGGATTTCAAGATTGATATATAACTGCCTTTATCCTTGGCACTAGCGCACCATTATTTTTAATCGTTCACTAAATTGCGCTCCCGAATAATCGATTATTCACCACAGCGACAGGGAACATGATGATGTTCGATTATTTAAAATATAAAATTTATAAAAGGAATAACCCTATGATGACGGATATCCAGCAAGCCTTTCTGGATCGTTATTTAGCGACTCTGGATAACGCAGAACGTGCTGCTATTCCACAGATCAATGCGGAACACTTCTGCGCCGACGAATGGAATGCCAATGCCTGTGCCGCCTTGATTAAGGCTGGCACCAAAACTTCCTCCTGTAGTTTAAAAGTCTGTTATGCCATCGAACA
>JBBRVG010000037.1:0-38251 GCA_038247115.1 Enterobacterales bacterium
AAAGGGCAGCCGTGGCCCGGTCAACACGCTGAACGGATCGGGCCTTGCGGTTGGCCGCACATTGGTGGCGGTGATCGAAAATTACCAGCAGGCCGATGGCAGCGTGATCGTGCCGGACGTGCTGCGGCCCTATATGGCCGGAATTGAAAAACTGGAGCCAAATTGATGCGCATTCTCGTAACCAATGATGATGGCATCAATGCGCCCGGCCTGGTCGCACTGGAAGCCATTGCGGCGCAATTATCCGATGACGTGTGGGTGGTGGCCCCGGCCGGATAAAGCTTCACCGCAGTGACACCGCTGCTGTGGGCCTCACGGATCATCTCCGGGGTGGTCAAATCAGTCAGGTAGAGGGTCATCAGGGGCGTGAATGCGCTGCCCTTGGGACGAGCCGCCTCGATCCGCTGCCGGTATGCCAAAGCGGCGGCGGCATCCAGTACCGGCGGTACCAGATTCGGCATCACTACGGCCCGGGAAAAAGCACGTGCCGTGGCCGGAACGGTTTCATTCAACAGGGCACCGTCCCGCAGGTGCAGATGCCAATCATCGGGCGTAGTCAGTTGTAATTCAGTCATGAGTCCTCCAGCCGGGAACGCCCCATGCGTTCCCGAACAACATCAGCATAGCTGCCCAAGCGGAGTTGCGAAGGCGATCCGGCCACATGGTGGAGCTCGCGCCATGCCCCATCATCGCAACGTCACAAAATTGGCCAGCAGTTCCATTCCCTGTTCGCTGAGAATGCTCTCGGGGTGGAATTGCACCCCGACAATGGGGAGCTGGCGATGCCGCAACCCCATGATTTCCGACACCTGGGTTTGATCATCACACAAACTCCAGGCCGTCACCTCCAAGTCCGCAGGCAAGGTTGCCGCCTCGACAATCAAGGAGTGATACCGTGTCACCGTCAGCGGATTGCGCAAGCCGCTAAATAAACCCTGATCATCATGCCGGATCTGCGAAGTCTTGCCATGCATGACCTTGGCCGCGCGCACGACCCTCCCGCCGAACGCCTGGGCCAGAGCCTGATGGCCGAGACAGACCCCGAGGATCGGCATCTGACCGGCAAAATGGCGAATGGCCGCCATCGAGATGCCCGCATCATCGGGCGTGCAGGGTCCAGGGGATATAACCAACCGTTCCAGCCCCAGCGCCGCTATCTCATCCAGGGTGATGGCATCATTGCGCCGGACTACGACCGTCTGCCCCAGAGCACCAAAATATTGCACCAGGTTGTAGGTAAAGGAATCGTAGTTATCAATCAGCAGTATCATCGGCTGCCACTTCTCCGTACGAAGGATATCGGACCGCCAAACGGCCCCTCTTCAACCGCGCCAGTGTACCTCAAGCGTCTGCAGACTCGAACCCCGGGCGAACAAGGAACGCTGAACGGAATATGAATTCAGCAACAAAAGCCGAACGCAAGGATTGCACCACCATCCATTAGCCCCTATAACTCGGCCATCACCAACTTTGTCATCACCAAGAGCCAAACCATGTTCTTCCAGATCGTATTTCTCTCCTTGCTGGCCCTGTTGCCAATGGTCAACCCGCCGACGACGGCAACCCTGTTATTGGGCTTGAGCAAAGGCATGTCCCGGGAGCATGTGCGACGCCAAGTCAATATGGCGGCCGTCTATCTGTTCTGCACCCTGTGCGTCAGCTTCTTTATCGGCTCCTCGATTCTGGATCTGTTCGGCATCTCGATCCCGGGGCTTCGATTGGCGGGCGGTCTCATCATTGGCTTCATCGGCTTCCGTATGCTGTTCCCCTCTCCGGGCGCCACCCAGAGCGTGGATCCGGATCAGAATATTGCCTTTGTCCCGCTGACCATGCCGAGCCTGTGCGGACCAGGAACCATGGCGCTGGTGATCAGCGGTGCCGCACAAATTGCCGAGCTGCCTGCTGAGTATTCCCGCCTGACCATCTACAGCGCCATGGTGGTGTCGTTCGTGCTGATGACGCTGCTGAGTTGGGGGGTGTTAAAGCTGGCCGATCCGGTGTGCAAATTACTCGGAGCCACTGGGATCGATGCCATGACACGGATCATGGGCTTCTTGCTGATCTGCATGGGGGCACAATTCTGTATCAATGGTGTCAAAGAGGTCGCGCAAGACCCAGTTTTCCACGGTGTTGTGCAACCCCAACAACAGGCTAATCCGCTGGAAGAAAAAGCGGAGCGGATGCGACAGGATCATGAGCAATCCAGGGCCATTCCAACGCCTTGACCTTATTCCTGTCCCTCGGGTAGCGGTGGTACCTTGCCCCGTAACACAGCTGCATTCTGGCCTACATGCCGATTCCCCCCCAGCTCGCTGCCAGGAGGGAAAGGCCGGGCCTGGAAATTGGGGAACCAGCGATCATGGATCAACACGCTATGGCGGATCCGCGGCCAGATGATCTGAGCCAGGAACTGCTGATCCAGATTGCGGGTGGTCGCCAGCTGTTGTCGGAACTGTTGCTGCAACAAGGCATACGGCGGAAGTAACCCGCCGATGCCTCCCCACATGCCAGCAAGAATAAGATCGGTATGGGTGTACCAATCCCGCATCACATGAAAATGCTGGCCCGAAGCCAACCACTCATTCACGGCAAGACGCTCGCGAACCGTCACCACTGAATCGGCATCACGGACCAGGAAGCGGCTGACAGACGGATCGCTCATCACCTCGAAGCGCCAGAACAAGCCATCCACAAAACGCTGTGCTCTGGGCTTCATCACCACCTCGGCCCCCGCCTGTTGCAAGCTCTTACGGCAATCAAGGGGGACACTATCATCGCAATAGAAGCGACAGCGCCAACCTGGATAGAGATGCCGGGCCGCCAGCACATTCTCTTGTGCACCCAACAGATAGCGTTCGCTGTCACCAAACAGACTGAAACTGATGATGTTCACCCCGTCCGGATCAAATGCCGCGGCAGGCCAGTTCATGGCGGCTTGCGGCGGGAGAGCTGCATCCTTGAACTGCAGGACACGCTCGCCAACTTGGCGCAGTGCCGCCGACTCGCCCAGTGCACCATGGCAATGGGCCATGGTGTCCAGCAAGTTTGCGGTGACGCCTTGCAAGCTCTCGGCTCGGGAAAGAGCTCGCAAGGCATCGGCATACTGGCCCGTCCGTGAGTGGCAAACCCCCAGGTTCTCCCAAAGTCGGCCATCCGCCGGAAAGAGCTGAAGCCCATGCTGGAGCAGCTGAGCGGCTGCCAAAAAATCAGGCAGGGTATAAAGGTAAAGAGCGGCATATAGAAAATCATCCGCAGACTCCGGCTTTCCCTGCTGCAAGTTAATGACCTGCAACTGAGTCTGGATTGCTTCCAGAAAAGAACCCGCTTCAAAAGCACGTTGTGCCTGTTGCCGTAATTGTTCCATTTTCATCTCGACTCTCCTGGACGGTGCGTATCATCCACCCGATTCGACGCTCCCTCGTCGACGCTCCCTGTTGACGCGGCAAGTCGCTCCGCCGCCAGGGCTTGCTCCAGCAGTTGACCCTGTCGTTCCGGAGCCTGGGTGTGCCGCGCCAATAGACGATAGAAAGCCGGAACCAGCACCAGCGTCACACAGGTAGCCAGCAACATGCCGAAAAACACCACAGTCCCCACCGCCACCCGGCTTTCGTAACCCGCACCACGAGATAGCATCAAGGGGATCGCCGCTATGATTGCCGTTGCCGAGGTCATCAGAATGGGGCGTAAACGGCGCACCGACGCATCGAGGATCGCCGAGACAAAATCCTGGCCGCGACTGCGCAACTGATTGGCAAATTCGACAATCAGGATGCCGTTTTTGGTCACCATGCCAATCAATAGCAACATGCCAATCTGGCTATACAGGTTGAGACTCAGACCCAAGAGCCAGAGACCCAGCAGGCCACCAAGGATCCCGAGCGGGACGGTAAACATCACCACCAGCGGGTTCAGGAAGCTCTCGAACTGGGCCGCCATCACCAGAAAGGCCACCAGCAAGGCCAGCGCAAATACCGCTAGCACATCCCCTTGGGAATCCCGGTAATCCTTCGACTCACCGGCATAATCCACGGTAATACCAGCCGGGAGGTGTTCCGCAGCCCACTGATCCAGCCAGGTCAGCGCCGTGCCCTGGGTCTGATCGACAGGCAGATAGGCGCTCAGGGTAATGGCTTTTTGCCGCTGGTAGTGGCCGAGTCGTTGCGCCGAGGCGATCACCTCGACATGGGCCAGAGTGGCGAGGGTCACCATATCCCCCTTGGCGGATCTCAGGTAGAGATGGCTCAGATCATTACCGCTGATAAAGCGTTGCGGATCGGCCCGCACATAGACATCGTATTCTTCGCCCTTCTCGATGAAGGTGGTCTTGCTGGTACCGCCCAGCAGAGTTTGCAGGGCCTGGCCAATATCCTGCAGCGGAATGCCCAACTCGGCGGCCCGCTCCCGTTCGACTCGCACCCGCAACTCGGGGGTCTGCTCTGTGTAATCCAGATCCGGGTTTTCCAGTACCGAGCTCTGTGCCACCGCCTGCTTGAGCTGTAACGCCCACTGGTTCAGCTCGGCATAATCACTGCCCTGCAGTACAAACTGTACCGGCGCCTGGGATCTACCGCGAAATCCGGGCTGGAACGGCCGTAGAGAAATATCTGGTATGCCCTGTAACAAGCGCGGCAAGCGCGCCAGAAATTGCTGGGCCGTCTCCTGGCGTTCCGCCCAGTCGGTCAGCTGCACCGTCACCATGCCGGTCTGATCCCCGCCGCGGCCAAAGGCCGGGGTACTGAAACTGATGGCACTGACCACCCCTTGCCCGACCAAGGGCAACAGCCGCTGTTCAACGAGCTGCATATTCTTTTTCATCCGCTCGATACTGGTCCCTTCAGCTCCCCGCACCATGACGTAGATGACGCCGCGATCCTCGACCGGTGCCAGATTGGTCGGTACCCGCATATAGAGCGCGGCAATGGCGATCAGCACCAGCAGCATCACCAGGGGCGCAATCCAGGGACGCTGGAGTAACCAAGCCAATCCGCGACGATAACTCTGCTCCAGCCGGGTCATGCCTGCTTCCAGTCGCCGGGTCAAGGCATTGCTCTGATCGTGGGACTTCAGCAATCGCGCCGCCATGGCCGGAGACAGCGTTAGGGCCACCAGTGCTGAAAAGAACACCGCCAGCGCCAGGAAGACCGCAAATTCCGTGAACAGACGCCCCATCATCCCCTGCATAAACGCAATCGGCAGAAACACCATGATCAGCACCGCCGTGGTCGCCACCACAGCGAACCCGACTTCACGGGTACCGTGCCAGGCGGCCAACAGAGGAGAACGGCCCAGCTGCAGATGGTGGTGAATATTCTCCACCACCACTATGGCATCATCGACCACCAGACCAATCGCCAAGATCAGCGCCAGCAGGGTGATGAGATTGATCGAGAAACCGAAATACCAAGCACCGATACAGGCCGCGACCAGCGAGACCGGGACCGTCACCGCCGGGATCAGCGTCGCTCGCCACTGGCCGATAAACAGATACAGCACAGCCACCACTAAGGCCGCGGCAATAGCCAACGTCAGATAGACCTCATCGATGGCCTGACGAATAAACAGTGTGCTGTTGTAATCCACCACCAGCTCGGCACCTGCCGGGAGAAAGCGTTGCAGCCGCTCAACTTCCCGCACCACGCCGTTGGCCATCTCCAGCGGATTGGCGGTCGACTGGGGAATGATGCCGATCCCTATGCTGACCTGACCATTGCGTTGATAGGCGCTGGCTTCATTCTTCGCCCCCTCTTCGATATCGGCCACATCGCCCAGATAGAGGATTTTCCCCGAGGCCTGGGTCAGCAGCGGCAAGCGCCTAAAGCTGGCAGCATCCTGAAACTGGCGCTCCAGCTGGACCGGAAAGACCATACTGGCATTGCGGATCTCCCCGCCCGGCAACTCGATATTTTCACGCGCTAGCGCATTGAGCACATCGTTGACGGCGACCCCGAGACCACTCATCTGGGCGGTGTTCAGGCGGATGTACATCACCTTTTCCAAGTCCCCGGATAAATTCACCGAGCTGACGCCATTGACCAGACTCAAGGACTTGATGAGGCTACGGTTGGCATAATCGGTCAGAGCCACCCGATCCATCAACTGGCTGGAGAAGTTGAGCCAGATGGCCACCTCCCCCTCGCCGTTATCCCGCGAGACCACAGGCTCATCAATATCATCCGGCAGTTGGCGGCGTGCCCGGGACACGCCATCCCGGATATCGGACAGGGCCTCTAGCATGTTCCAACCCTGCTGAAACTCGATAGTGATACTGCTACGTCCCTTGCGGCTGGTGGAGATGATGTTGCGGATCCCGCTGATGCCGGAGAGCTGATCCTCCAGCGGCTTGCTGACCTGGTTTTCGATGATATCCGGCGCAGCCCCTTCATAGGTGGTGACAATGCTCACCGAGGGACTCTGCACATCCGGCATCTCACGCACTGCCAGTCGCGAGAAAGCCACCAGTCCAAAGATCAGCAGCAACAAACTCATTACCAGGGCCAGGACCGGCCGCCGGATCGACACATCTGAGAGGATCATGGCTGCACCTCAGCCGGCATAGCGGCGGAAGTTGGCTTCGCATCGGCGATGACCTTGACCTGCTGTCCCGACTTGAGCGCCACCAGGCCTTCGACCACCAGGCGATCCCCCGCCTTCAGACCGGAGAGAACACTCACCTGACTGCCAGCCGATTCCCCCAAATCAACCGCCTGCCGCTTCACCCGGTTCTCCGGGCCGAGCAGATAGACAAACCGATCGCTGCCCTGAAACTCCACCGCTTGCATCGGAATGAGAGGGAGGGGCTCGCTGGCAAATGGTAGGGTTACCTGCATCAGCATCCCCGGACGCAGCAACCGTTGGGGATTGGGAAACTGGAAGCGAACCTTGATGTTCAGCGAATCTGCATCCACCCGGCTGTCGATGGCCTCCAGGGTGCCGTGAAAGGTGCGATCAGGCCAGGCCGTCGTAACGGCTGTCACTGAGGTACCCGACTGCAAGCGGGAGAAATAGCGTTCCGGAACTGCCAGATCCAGACGCATAGTAGCCAGATCATCCAGATACAGCAGGGTCTCACCCGGATTGACCAGAGCACCGAGGCTGACGTCAAACAGGCTGACGCGTCCGGCAAACGGCGCGAGTAAACGGCGTTGGGACAACTCGAAAGCTGCCATCTCCCGCCGCGCCACCGCCTGTTCAACGGCCGAGGATTGCCCCTCCAGATCGTTCCGGGTCACCACACCCTTGCTGGCCAGACGCTGAATGTCGCGTAATTTGCGCTGCTCGTTACTCAAAAACGCCTCGGCCTCGGCGAACGCCGCCTGTTGCTTGGCGTTATCGAGCTGGATCAACCGAGCCCCGGTAGAAACTTCACCGTTCGTCGTTTGCGGCAACGCCGTGATGCGACCACTCACTTCCGGGGTAATGACACTCGACTGTGTAGCCTGCAGTTTGCCGACCAACGGCAACTGACTGGGCAGTTGGACAAGCTGTACGTCAAGGACCCGCACCGGGGTCGGCGCACGAGCCGCGGGTAGAGAATGAGAGCCGGAAGCGGCAAGGAGGAAATAAGAGAGACAAGCAACGATCAGCGTAAGCAGCAGTAACGCGCCGAACCATAATGTGCGCATAAGATAACAACAGGCCGGGAGAAGGATGGCCCAGTATATAGCGAGCAAAAGACATTACTTTGTCAAAATCGGACGCAAATTGTGACAAAGCTTGTCAACCGACCGGCAGAGGACGCGCAGCGAATGCCGCAGGAGTTCTCAGCGGTTCAACAACACACCATATTCCAGCTCCCGTTCGCGCTGACATTCGGCCAGGTAGATGGCCGCCAGCACCGGAGCCTGCTTGTGATACTGATCCACCGCCTTGGGAACCATCAGTTCCAGCGTTTTCATGGATTTAGCCTTGCGAAAGCGGCGCAGCCAGTAATCTTTACTTTCTAATTCGAGTGGGTCTATCTGTTCAGTCTGGGACATGTCTTCTTCAATAGTTGGGGAATAAAAACCGCACGCCCATGGCGGCGGAAGAGAGCCCAGCGCCGCAGGTCCGGGCGCTGGGCGAATCAACTCGATTAAACCTTGGGCACGAATCCCACAGCGGCATACACCTGCTGCAGGGTCTGCTCGGCACGGGCGCGAGCCTTGTCGGCACCACGGCTCAATACCGCGAGCAGGTGGGCCTCATCCGCACGCAGCTCATGGAAACGCTGCTGCACCGGTTCCAGCAGGGCCACCACTGCATCCGCGGTTTCACCTTTCAAGTGACCATACATCTTGCCGACAAAATGTTGTTCCAGATCGACAATCGATTGGCCTGTCGCGCCATGCATCAAGGTCAGCAGATTAGAGACACCGGGTTTCTCGGCAATGTCATAGCGCACCACTGGCGGCTCTTCAGAATCGGTCATTGCCCGTTTGATTTTCTTGATAATCGACTTGGGATCTTCTAGTAGGCCGATGATGTTGTTCTGATTGTCATCGGACTTCGACATCTTCTTGGTCGGCTCTTGCAAGCTCATCACCCGGGCGCCCTGTTCTGGGATGAAAGGCTCCGGCATGGTGAAAATGTCACCATACAAGGTATTGAAACGATAGGCGATGTCGCGTGTTAACTCCAGATGCTGCTTCTGATCATGACCGACAGGGACCTGATTGGCCTGATACAGCAGAATATCGGCCGCCATCAGCACCGGATAGCCAAACAAACCGACGTTGACGTTATTCTCGTACCGTTGGGACTTGTCTTTGAACTGGGTCATGCGGGACAGCTCACCCATCTGGGTATAGCAATTGAGCACCCATCCTAACTCCGCATGCTGCGGGACATGGGACTGTAAAAAGACAGTGCTTTTATCCGGATCGATACCGACGGCCAGATACAAGGCTGCGGCATCCAGGCAGGCTTTGCGCAGCGCCTGAGGATCCTGGCGCACCGTAATGGCATGAAGATCCACGATGCAGTACAGACAGTCATAGTCATCCTGCATGCGCACCCACTGGCGCAGGGCTCCCATGTAATTACCGATCGTCAATTGCCCGGAAGGCTGGGCACCGCTTAACACAATGGGTTTCTTCATGAGCTTTTCAATTCCCTGTCAATGCGCCAGCAACAAGTCGCCGAGCTGGCAAAAATGGTCCATGACCCAATCCGGCTCGCTGGCCTCTATGGGTTCACCATGGTTATAACCGTAAGTCAGGCCAACAACGGGGATCCCCGCCGCTCGTGCCGCCAGAACATCATTTCTGGAATCACCAATCATCAGACTTCGCGCCGGTAACACCTGCAATTGCTCACACACATGCAGCAGCGGGGCTGGATCCGGCTTGCGCTGCGGCAACAGATCGCCGCCAAGCACGCAGTCGAACAGTGAGCTTAACCCCGCCTCAGCCAGCAAAGGCGCCACAAAGGGATGGGGTTTGTTGGTCACCACCGCCAGACGATAACCGACGGCATGCAGTTGTTGCAGCACAGTTTGAACATCGGGAAACAGCGTAAAATCCCGATCCAGTCCAGCTAGATAGCGAACATCAAACTCGGCGCGCACCCGGGCCAGCCGCTCGGGGGCTATATCGTTCTGCACCTCGTAAGATTGCACCATGGCCCGGCGCAGCAGCATATCGGCGCCGTTGCCAATCCACCGCTTTACCTGTTCGAGCGTGGCGCCCGGTAAATCACAGGCTTGCAAGGCGCCATCAACCGCCAGATGGAGCTGGGGCACGCTGTCAATCAGGGTTCCATCCAGATCGAACAACAACAGATCTATGTTGGAATTCTTGCGGCCGAACTCAGCCATGGGCTTGAGCCAGTTCACACCGCATCTGATCAATCACAGCTTTGTAATCGGGCTGGCTGAAAATGGCAGAGCCGGCCACAAACATATCGGCACCCGCCGCTGCAATCTCGCGGATATTATCCACTTTGACACCACCGTCGATTTCCAGACGGATATCCCGACCACTCTCATCAATCAGACGGCGAACCTGACGCAGCTTATCCAGGGTACCCGGGATAAAGCTCTGCCCGCCGAACCCCGGATTGACCGACATCAGCAAGATGACATCCAGCTTGTCCAGCACATGATCCAGGTAGTGCAGCGGGGTCGCCGGGTTAAAAACCAGGCCGGCCTGGCACCCCTGATCCTTGATCAACTGCAGACTGCGATCGACGTGCTCGGAGGTCTCGGGGTGAAAGGTAATTAAGGAAGCACCCGCCTTGGCAAAATCCGGGATCAGGCGATCCACCGGCTTCACCATCAGATGCACATCGATGGGTGCCTGAATACCGTAATTGCGCAACGCCTGACAGACCATGGGACCGATAGTCAGATTCGGTACATAGTGATTATCCATCACATCGAAGTGCACCACATCGGCACCGGCCGCCAGGACTCTAGCCACATCCTCGCCCAGACGAGCAAAGTCGGCCGAGAGAATAGAGGGCGCAATCAAAAAATCTTTCATCGGTTCAATCATCCGCATTGAGAAATAAATCGGCCAAATAGTACCCCAAGCCGGGAGGTGACTCTAGACCACAAACGGGTCACGGCTTATCAAAATCCATACCGGGCAGATAGAGCGCCAGCAGTTCACCGACCTTGTTTCTATTGCCGGCACTTCGGCTGATGGTGCGCTTGACCTGAATTTCATCCAGTGAAGCCCCCCGGTATAACTCATAAGTCAGTGCCGTCGCATGGTTGCTGATCAGCACAGGTACTTGCCGCTCCTGCACCGTATGCCGGGCCAATCGCGCCAGCAACGCCTGATCATCCAGTGAAAAACCCTTTGCCGCATAGGTGGTGAAGTTGGCGGAGCTGGATAACGGCACATAGGGCGGATCGCAATACACCACATGATCGCTTTCCAAACGCTCGAAGGTACTGGAATAGCATTCGCAAATAAAGGTCGCGCGTTGGGCCTTCTCGGCGAAAATCCATAGCTCGTCTTCTGGAAAGTAAGGGCGTTTGTACTTGCCGAAGGGAACATTGAAACCGCCTTTTTTGTTATAGCGGCAGAGACCATTGTAGCCATGGCGATTCAGGTACAAAAACAGCGCGGCTCGCTCTTGCGGCTCCCGACATTGATTAAACGCCAGTCGTAATTCGAAATAGGCATCCCGCTGATTGTTACTTTCGTTAAATAGCTGACGGGCCTGCTGGATCACGGCATCCGGTTGATATTTGAGCAGGTTATAGAAATCGATCAGATCCGGATTAATATCCGCCAACAAATAAGCTTCATAATCGGTATTGAGAAAGACCGACCCAGCCCCGACAAAAGGCTCGACCAATACCCGCCCCTGCGGCAGTCGGGCCGTGATCGCTTCGACCAGGGCATACTTGCCGCCAGCCCACTTGAGAAATGCGCGCGTTTTTTTCATCGATGCGTTGTCATGCTGAAGCGGCCACTCGCCACAAAAAGGGGGCGCATTGTAGCCCCCTCACGAAGTTGATACCACGGTTGTGGTTATTTCATCTCTTTTTGCACCTGGCCAAAGGACTTGGGCCAAGGTTGGCTCTGCCGCAAGGCCGCCGGCATGGCATTGATCGCGGCCTTGGCTTGCTTGGCCGAGGCATATTCCCCCTGGATCAGGACATACCAGGGCTTGCCCAGATATTCCGTCTGATAAATCCAGTAGCGACCGGTCAACCTCTGCTTTTTGGCGTAGCTCAGCAAGGGGGTGACTTCGCCAGATGCGGACAATTGCACCGTATAGCTGCGCAGCGATTTTTGCTTCAGCTCACTATTACTCCCCAGTATCGCCTTGCCACTGACCGCAGGCACTTTCACCGCTGGAGTCTTCTTCACGGTCGGTGCTGCAGCCTTAGTCTCGGTAGGAACACTTGCCGAAGCCTGCGAGCCTACAGCACCACTCACCACTTGCGCTTGACCGGCAGTGAGCTCGGCCACCAGCGGTTGCATCTGGGATAGCGAGGTCACAGCCCCTGAGGTGGCACCGGTTGCGCTAGCGGCCGATGTGGTGGCTGTTGCCGCAGAAACCGGCTTATTGCCTTGCTGGTTGGCCATAATCTCTTTGACCACAGTATCCGCAATCACCACCCGACGTTTATCGGCTGGCAACTGCTCATCCAGATCCAGTTGTGTTGCCGCATCGCCCGGCAAGGAGGCTTTATCTTCCGTCACCTGCACGCTTTGTGCGGCGGAAATGACGGTCGTCGCAGCGGCGGCGGAAGGGGTCGTATTGCTGACATCAGCACCGACGGCATTTGCCGGATCCTGACTCTCCTCCAGCAAAGGCGGAATAACCCAGCTCAGCAGCAACACCAGTGCCGCCACTATCCCCAAGGTTGCCAGTACCTTGTTGGTTGGCAAGGCAGGTCTTTTCAGTATGCTTTTCTTGCTCATGATACTCTCCGCGAGCGCAACAATTTGACCAGGATTACCAGCACACTGCCGCAACTTGTCGGCCAAAGCGGCTGGATTGGGCAGTAAGGCATAATAACCCGCACGACGTAGGCAATACTCCAGCAATGCCATCTGCTCATCGGTCGGCAAGGGCTCGATATCAAGTTCCAAGGCCGGCCCCGCATGCGCATCCAGTCGCCGCACATTCCGCTCACACCAAGCAGCTTGCCCACAGAGTAACACACTGATTTTATGTGGCTGAGGCAAGGCTGCATTAATGGAATACAGGTCCCAAAGCTCGGAAACCAGGTCATCAGGGGCCATATCGGCATCGTCAACCACCAACAGCAAAGCACTTGGTGTTCTTCCCAGCAGCCGCAATAAGGAATCGGCACAGGGATCTTCCGGGTTGAACACCGACATCGGCACCAGTTGAGAAATCAGTGATTCTCGCAATCGGCTCAAAGATGGAGCTGAATGACAACTGAGGTAAGCGACTCGCCAGGATGACTCAAACATCGAGAGCAGTTGCTCGCACAGTAATGTACGCCCACTGCCCACAGAGCCGGATAAAAAGATGAACGGAGAGGAAATCGCCAGTAAATGATGCAACCTCTGCCGAAGTTGGGTTTGACTGGCCAATGCTGGCAGTTGTTGAGGGGTCACATCCGGCTATCCGCTTCAATGACCGACTGCAGGACTGTTTCCGATACGTCGGAGAACAGATCGGCCTGACCAATATTGGTTGGCAGGATCAATCGCAGCTTCCCCGCCAGAACCTTTTTATCGCGCATCATATGGCGCATAAACACCGGGAAATCCATATCCGCAGGTGCGGACAAGGGTAACTCGGCAGCCAGTAACAAGGCACCAATACGTGCTACCTGAGCTTGATTCAAAAGACCGAGCTGCAATGCCGTCTGGGCCGCCAGTACTGTCCCTGCCGCCACGGCTTCACCGTGCAACCAGTTACCATACCCCTGTTCAGACTCGATGGCATGACCAAAGGTATGTCCCAGATTGAGCAGGGCGCGAACACCGTTTTCCGTCTCATCTTGCGAAACAACATCCGCCTTGATGCTGCAACAACGTAAAATTGCCTGGATCAGTAGCGAGGTATCCAGTGCTAACAAACCGGAGATGTTGCGCTCCAGCCAAGCAAAAAACTCGGCATCCCAGATGATGCCGTATTTAATGACCTCAGCCAGACCAGCCGAAAGTTCACGCCGGGGTAAGGTTACCAAACAATCTGTGTCAATAATGACCGCTTTGGGTTGATAGAAAGCACCTATCATATTTTTGCCCAGCGGATGATTGACGCCTGTCTTGCCTCCCACTGAGGAGTCCACCTGAGACAGCAAGGTGGTCGGAATTTGAATAAACGCCACACCACGCTGATAACTAGCAGCGGCGAAACCGGCCAAATCACCGATGACACCGCCCCCCAGAGCAATGACAGTGCTATCTCGCCCATGCCCGCCCTCGAGCAAAGCCGTCATAATCCGGCCGAAACTGTCTAGCGTCTTGTAAACTTCGCCGTCCGGCAGAATACAAGCATCCAGTTGATAACCATCCAGAGTCTGTTGCAGACGCTCTAGATAGAGGGGGGCCACCGTCTCGTTAGTGACTATCATCACCCGACGACCACGAATAGCCTGGGTGAACAAATCACGCTGGGCCAGCAAACCAGAACCTATCGAAATTGGATAGCTTCTGTCCGCAAGTTCAACATTCAACCGTTCCATGGCACCCCTACCTCAACTAAAAATTACAGCCCCAGCAACTGAGCAATCTGGTTGGCCACCAGCTTGGCACTCTGTTCATCGGTTCGCACCACATAATCAGCAACTTCCTGATAGAGCGGTTCACGCTCACCAGCCAAGCGCAGTAGTACATCCCGAGCATCTTCTTCAGTCTGTAGCAAGGGCCGACGTTTATCGCGTTGAGTACGAGCAAACTGCTTCTCAATCGGTGTTTCGAGGTAAACCACAATCCCTCGGGCCGAGAGGCGATTCCGCGTTTGCGCACTCTTGACTGCGCCACCACCGGTCGCCAGGACTATGCCCTGCATCTCGGTCAAATCACCAATGACCTGTTCTTCTCGCGTGCGGAATCCTTCTTCGCCTTCGACATCGAAGACCCAAGCTATGTCGGCACCGGTACGACGCTCAATCTCCACATCAGAGTCATAAAACTCCATATGCAGTTGATCCGCCAGATGTTTACCAATAGTGCTTTTACCTGCCCCCATGGGGCCCACAAGGAAAATGTTGCGTTTTTCAGCCATTTTATTCGTCAATAGTCAAAACAAACCTGCCCGCAATAGTGGCGGGAACCCAGGACAAAAATCCCTAACGTTCGAAACTGGACGGGGAATTATGCAGCAGCCTCCAGATGATGGCAACCGCACAGACCAGAACAGGGCAAATTTGCCCGCTGCCGTCGCCGATTGGAGTCCTGTTGCAAACAGACTCCAGAATAGCTGCCGGAATAAAAAAAACCCGGCTCTACGCCGGGTTTTATGGGAGCAAAGCCCGTGATTAGATGGACTCAACCACTATCTTAGGTGTTACAAAGATCAGCAATTCACGCTTGCTATTCGACTCGCTGGAACTCCGGAACAAGACGCCAACCCCTGGGATGTCGCCCAGTACCGGAACCTTGGTGACATCTTTCTTGATGGTCTGTTGATAGATACCACCAAGAACCAGAGTCTCACCATTGTCGACCAGAACCTGGGTGCTGATCTGCTGGGTATTAATCGCGGTACCAGTACCGGTACCGGTTTTAACTTCTTTACCCAGCGTATCTTGGGTGACAGTCAAATCGAGAATCACGCGATTATCCGGAGTGATATGCGGTGTCACCTTGAGACTCAGAACCGCCTTCTTCCATTCAACGGTCGTAGCACCACTGGAACTGGAGGTGTTACTCGGAAACTCGGTCCCCTGCTCGATGATCGCCTCTTTCTGATTTGCCGTGGTGACCCGCGGACTGGCAATAATCTCGGCCTTGTTTTCCGTCTCCAGTGCGCTCAATTCCAAATCAAGCAAGGTACCATCCGCCAGCTTGGCCACCTGGAAGGCGATACTGCCCGCGGCATTGGCTACCGGCAAGTTCACATTCAAACGGTCACTGACATTATCGCCCGTTGGAACAGTACCACCAGCCACGGAGTCATTACCTTCTATGGAGCCCGAAATGGAACCGTTCTCTTCAGCCTTGGTGACACCCCAACGCACGCCAAGCTGTTCATCCACACCATCATCGATAGTGACCATGCGGGCTTCAATGACCACTTGTTTTACGGCTATATCTAGAACCTGCAACATCTTCTTGATGTGATCAATGACCTCGGCAGTGTCTTTCACCAACAGGGTATTAGTCCGATCATCGACACTGACGGCTCCGCGCGTCGATAAGAGCCGAGTCTTATCTGTCGACAGTAAGGCGGCGATTTCCCCCGCCTTGGCATAATTGATCTGAATATATTCAGTCACCAGGGGTGCCAGCTCAGCCACCTGATTTTTACTCTCGAGAACTTGTTTCTCACGCTCTGCAATTTCTTTAGCCGGTGCGACCAGCAGAATATTGCCATCCAGTCGCTTATCCAGTCCCTTCACTTTCAGAACGGTATCCAGCGCCTGTTCCCATGGCACTCCGTCTAGACGCAGGGTAATATTCCCGGCCACCGAATCCGTCGTCACCAAGTTGAAGTTATTGAAATCGGCGATCAACTGCAAGACAGTCCGGATAGGAACATCCTGAAAATTCAGGGAAATCGGTTTACCCTGATACTTGACTGTGCCAGCATCCTTTTTAGCCGTAGTGGCTACTTTTTTAGCGGCCACCTCGACAATAAACAGATTCTGCGCTTGATCATATCGGTAATCAAAACCACCGCTAATCGACAAATCCAGAACAATATCATTGCCCTGTTTGGATACATCAACCTTGCCAACCGGAGTGGCAAAATCAGTCACATCCATCAATGCAATCAATTCATCGGCAACAGCTGTTGCATGGAATTTGGCAATCACATGGTTGCCACGATTGGTAATATCCACAGCGGCCGAAGAGTTATCCAGACCCACCAATAATTGTCCTTGCCCATCCTTACCACGACGGAAATCGATGCTCTTGATCCGGTTGATCGTCGATGCACTGGTGGGCGAACTCTTAGCCGATGCCGCAACGGCTGTTGATGGTGTCACCGCCGCAACAGTACTAGCCACGGCAGCTGTCGCTGCAGCTTGAGTAGCAGGAGCCGTTGGCTCCGCCTGCCCCAATGTCACCAGCAACGAATTCCCACTCTGGTTGATTTGATAAGGCATGAGTTGCTTCAAATCGACCAAGACATCCAATCCAGTACCATTCGCTACCACATCGATTTTCTGGACGCCTTTACGTTCAACGGGTATCTGATTCATCACCAAAGCGGAACTGGAATCAGCCACCTGCAATACCAGTTGATTCGGTTGATACTTTAACCGGTCGACAAAAGAGGACACGGGTTGGTCAAAGTTCAGTTCAAGTTGTAACTGACCAGCCATCAGAGGATTGACCTTTATTTGCTCAAGCCGGGAAGCAGCTTCAGCAGGCAACCAAATGCCAGCTAATACAGCCAGCATGACAAATTGTCCGATCCTTGATTTTTGTTGATTCATAATCCTTTCCTGCCTGCGCGACTTATTCCGCCACTAAAAGATTCAGCTTGGTTGTTCTCTTAACCCAACAACCCTTGCCATCGGGAACAAATTCCTGAAGCTCTACGGCATCAGGCTTAATCGACGTGATCAAACCATGGTTCAAGCCCATGTATTGTCCCTGTGCGACACGATAAACCTCGCCTTCCTGTGAATTAATCAAGGCCCACAACCGACCATTGATCCCCATGGTTCCCCGCATCGAAAGATTATCCAGAGAATATTGCTCCAGCGGCTCTTTCACCCGATTGACCTCGGGCTGCAGGCAATCTTTCTTTGCCTCCTGGGTTGGCATTGCCAGTTCTGGTTGTGGCTCCGTGAATGGAGTTCTATCTGTTTCCGGCGAGAACTTCATCGCCTCAAAATTTTCGATAATCGGTAACGGCTCGATAGGCAACGCAGGACGACTCTTTACCTGAGTCACATAATCGTGTAATTCGTCGCTACCGGTACAGGCCGCTAATAACACGAGCATCAGACTGGATAGAAATAGGCGGTTCATCATTGAGCCCCCCCATTTTCAGTCCCGGATTTATTGATAGGTTTTTCATTATAGCGATAGGTTTTGGCCAACATGCTCATCAACAAGCCATGACCTTCTTTCTCGCGCACCGTGGTGAAGCTATCAAGGATAACAATGCGGGGTAATGCCGCGACATCAGAGGTGAATTTGCCCAATTGATTGTACGAGCCAGATAATTCAATACGCATGGGCAACTCGGTGGAAAATTCATGCTGAATTTCTGGTTCCCAGTTAATCCGGAGCAGTTTCAATCCGTTATCCATGGCAATAAAGCTGATGTCGTCCAGCAAACCCGCCACTTCATTTTTATTCGGCAATTGACGTAACTGCGCCTGAAGCAAGGCTTCCAATTCAATCATTTGTTGCTTATAGGCTTCCAGGTTACTGGCAAACCCAGCTTTGATCTCGAATTGAGCCTTCAGTTCTGTTTCTTTGCTGCGGCTACTGTCGAGTGCCGTAATGGAGTCGGCGATCACATACATATACCCACCGATACCAATCAACACAAACAACAGGAGAACAAGTGCAATTTTAACTGGCTTTGGCCAAACCCCGACATTTTGAAAATCTAATTCATTCAACTCTTGCAGGTTCATTATTTCTTCTCCTGCGGATTGGGTTTGATCAATAAGTCCTGATTCAGAACTTTGAACATCATGGAGAACTCGCTTAACGCCAGAGTCTTGTCGTTAGAAACGAAAATCGAGCTGATACTGGTCTGACCAAGCCAGCCACTCTTATCAATCATCCGCATCATGTTGGCGACGCGGCTATGCGCTTCGGTCTTGCCGACAACATCGACCTGACCATTCTGCAACGCCAGCGAATCCAGGTAGACACCATTGGTGACCAGAGAGGGCAAATCGTTATAGAGATGCACGGCTTGGTTGCGACTTTGCTGCAGCTGATCAATCAATCGCATCCGTTCGATCAGATCACTCCGGCGCTTTTTCAATTTATTAATTTCGCCAATTCTCGCATCCAACAGGGTGATCTCACTCTGTAGATACTGGTTCCGCTGCTCCTGATTTTGCAAAGCTTGTTGAAAGACAAAATCAATGACCAGGACCAAGCTGATGGAAACAACAGCCGCCACACCCAGAATGGAAAGAAAAATGCGTTTTTGACGTTGTTTGGAGGCCTCTCGCCAAGGCAATAAATTTATATTTGACATGGTACAAAGCTCCGCAATGCCAATCCGAGTGCTGTCATGTATTTGGCACCATGTTTGACAAATTCACTCCGATGCTTGGGACTGACACTGAAGGGATCCGGATGTTTCACTTCAATTTGCAATTCCATTGCCAGCTGTTCGACCAAGCCGGGGATCAGACTGCCACCACCGGAAAGGATCAACATGTCGACTTCCCGATGACCGGATGAGCTGCAAAACAATTGAATATTACGGCGGACCTGCTGTACCAGCAGGGTAATGTAGGGCGCAAGCACATCCATATCGGCATCGGCAGGTAAACGACTTTGTACCTTGGTGCGTTCCGCCTCATCCTGAGGCAGGTTATAAAAGGAGGCTATGGACTGGGTGAAATTATCACCACCAAAGCTTTGCAGGCGCGAGTAAACAATCTCCCCATTGACCATGACACCGAACGTCAACGAGACAGCACCAATATCGACCAGAGCACACACCGCCTGAGCTTTCTCGCCGACCAGTTCCGGCAACAAAGCCACCACGGAACGTCCCAATGCATGCAAGCCTACGTCCACGACTTTGACCTGCAGACCCGAGTCCTGAAGGGTCGTCACCCGGCTGGTAATACTGTCTGTTCGTGCAGCACTGACGAGAACGTCGTTTCGGGTAGGATCACTCAGATTCGGGCCTAACACCTCGAAATCCAGACTAATTTCATCCAGGGGAAACGGGATCAGTTGCTCGGCCTCCATTTCGATATGACTCTCAAGTTCTGACTCAGTCATCTTGTTATCAACCTGAGTCACCTTGGTGATCACATTCGAACCGGAAACCGCAGTCGCTACAAATCGGAAACGGTTAGGCAATAACTTGACCAACTGTTTTACCGATTGGGAAATTTTTTCCACATCCTGCATTTGGTAGTCAACCAAACTGCCCTTAGGAGTAAGGACCTCAATGCAAGCATCGATTTGAAAACGGCCTGGTTTGCCAGAGATCACTACGGCCTTGATGGTCTGGCTACCAAAGTCAATCCCAATCATGGGAAACAGACTACCTTGATTTGTTAAACCAAACATAAGTGCATCCGTGCGGTTAGGGGCAATAGAATAATATTTTGTGCATCAATCCTATACAGAGCCAAGGCTCAACACTACAGGAGAGTAGCAACCAAAACGCTCGAATTTGAACTAGTTAACAAATATACTGCAGCGCAGTTCACGCGCTTCTCTTAAATGGATGAATCAACATGCTCAAATGGCTTAAACGCCTGTTTTGGCTCGGCCTGTTTTTCGCAGTCGTTGGTATAGCAGGTATTTCAGCTTTTTACTTCACACTAGAGAGCAGCCTGCCTGATGTGACAAGTCTACGCGAAGCCTCACTTGAAACGCCAATGCGGATTTACAGTGCAGATGATGCATTGATCGCAGAATACGGCGAAATGCGCAGAATTCCGCTCAAAATCAGCGAAATACCCCAACCATTGGTCGATGCATTTCTGGCCATCGAAGACTCCCGGTTCTACGAACATCCCGGCATCGACCCGATCGGGATCATGCGCGCAGGCTTTGTCTGGTTAACAACCGGACAGATGCGTCAGGGTGCCAGCACCATTACCCAGCAGGTAGCTCGAAACTTCTTC
Organism: Enterobacterales bacterium; assembly: GCA_038247115.1. GTDB lineage: Bacteria > Pseudomonadota > Gammaproteobacteria > Enterobacterales > Aeromonadaceae > Pseudaeromonas. The sequence goes on from JBBRVG010000037.1 coordinate 20,384, forward strand.
CTGAGCCGAGAAAAAACCCTACTTCGCAAGATCAAAGAGGTATTCCTGGCCTGGCATATCGAGAAGGAGCTGAGCAAAGACGAGATACTGGAGTTGTATCTCAATAAAATCATGCTGGGTTATCGAGCCTTCGGGGTCGGTGCCGCCGCTCAGGTTTACTACGGCAAACGAGTGGATCAATTGACGCTCGGGGAGATGGCGGTGATTGCTGGCCTGCCCAAGGCACCCTCGTTGCTGAATCCCATTCGTTCCCCGCAGCGAGCCCAAGCGCGGCGCAATCTGGTGCTGATGCGCATGCTGGAGCTGGGAAAAATAACTCAGGAGCAATACGAAGCTGCCAAGAGTGAACCCATAGCCACTCGCTATCATGGTGCCGATATCATGCTCAATGCAGCCTATGTCGGTGAAATGGCCCGCAAATACATGGTGGATAAATACGGGGATGATGCCTATACCAAAGGCTTCAACGTCTATACCACTGTCTCGGCCAAACGTCAGAAGGCCGCCGATGACGCCGTCTTTCAGGGGCTGCTCGATTATGATATTCGCCACGGTTACCGGGGTGCGGACAAGCGCTTGTGGCAAGCCAAGGAGCCCGCCTGGAGTAATGACAAAATTTATGAATATCTGACCGATGTTTCCAGTAGTGATCCTTTCGAGCCAGCCGTGGTGACACGCATTCGGGATAAACAAGCCGATGTCGTCATCAAGGGCGGGCTCGAAGGCACGATCAACTGGGAAGGCATGAAGTGGGCCCGTAGTTTCATCTCCGATGAGCGTCAGGGAGCAGCCCCCCGTCGCGCCGCCGATATTTTGCATGTCGGCGATCAAATCTGGGTCTGGCCGGTAGATGATACCCAGCTGCGTCTGGCACAGATCCCGGATGTGAATGCCGCCTTTGTCGCTCTGAATCCACAAAACGGCGCCATCGAAGCTCTGGTCGGCGGCTTCAGTTTTGAACTGAGCAAGTTCAATCGGGTCGATCAGGCGAAACGCCAAGCGGGCTCCAATATCAAACCTTTTATCTATTCAGCGGCTTTCAATAGCGGCTTTACCCTCGCTTCCCTGGTCAACGATGCGCCCATCAACCAGTGGGATACCGGCAGCGGCTCGGTCTGGAGCCCCAAAAACTCGCCTCCGGTATATGACGGCCCCATCACGCTGCGTGAAGCCCTGGCTCGCTCCAAAAACGTGGTTTCCGTGCGTCTGCTGCGCAGTATCGGCATCGGCAAGTTGATGGAACATTTGCGGTTATTCGGTTTCGATGTCAAACCGGAACAGCGGAATGAGGCTCTGGCACTGGGCGCCATCGAGGTGTCGCCGCTGGAAATGGTCACCGGTTATGCCGCCATTGCCAATGGTGGCTTCAAGGTGACGCCGTTCTTTATTTCGCGTATCGAGGATGCACAAGGGAACCGCTTATTCGAAGCCACTCCGGCCCAAGCCTGCGGTGATTGTGACAACCAGGGTCCACTGGCAGCCAATGACATCAGTAGCGGTGCCGAAGCCACGGTCAGCGTCCCCACCGAAAATGCGATCCCCGGAGCTCAGGTCGCGCCACAGATCATCAGCCATGCCAACGCATTTCTGGTCTCTGAAGCCCTGCATAGCGCTATCTTCGGTGGCAAGGATCGCGGCATGAATGCCGGCTGGATGGGAACCGGCTGGCGCGCGGCCAAGGAGCTCGGACGCAATGACATTGCCGGTAAAACCGGAACCACCAACGAAGCCAAAGATGCCTGGTTCTCCGGATTCAATAGCCAGGTGGTAGCCACCGCCTGGGTGGGCTTTGATGATCACCGCCGCAAGCTAGGTCGCTCCATTGCCGGTAATGAATATGGCGCCAGCGCCGCACAGCCGATGTGGATCGATTTCATGAAGGTCGCCCTCGCTGGCATGCCGGAATCACCCGTGCCCCAGCCAGCCGATGTGATCACGGTGCGGATCGACAACATCTCCGGGCTGATCAGCTCGCGGGAAGATGGTTCAAGCCGTAGCGAGTTCTTCCAACGCGGCCAGGAACCTACCCAGTCCGACCCCGGTAATGCCACCTTGTTTGGTGAAGGCGAGCCAGCAACGCCCGGCACCAGCACCGAAGATATTTTCTAAACACTCGAGGCTTTCGTCGCCTCTTTCATCAGGTCCCGGATCTTCCACTCAGAAGAGATGGGACCTGATACTATCGAACTCCCCTTCTATCTCTCAACCTGGCTCCATCTGAGCTTTTTATTCACTCGTACCTCCAATCGCCAGCTTGCCTGATGCACTGCATTAGGGCACCATATGAGCCATTCCAATCCACGCTAGCCCCTATGATGCTTGTTCACCATAGGCCCTGGTAACGATTTCAATCGCTTCTTTTTGTTGCAGTGAAACTTCCTATCATGACGTTATCGAAATCCATGAAATGGCTCTGTGCGGGCCTGCTCGGTATCTCGCTTCTGGGTGTTGCTGGCGTGGTGACACTGCGCTATCAGGCTACATCTCTCGCAGGCAACTCGGCACCAACATTAGCCAATACCTTGGTGCCTATCGATTTTCGTCATCCGGATGCCCTGATCCTCAGTGAACAGTTATCCCGACTGCCCCAAGATCTGCTGAAGATACCGCTACTCAAGACCACGCTCACCGAAGAGTTCGCGTTTTACTATGAGGAGCAAGAAGGCCGACTCTCCCTGATGGGCACCCTGCGTCGCCTCGCCTATGAGCATGATTTGCGCCTCAGCGACACCCTGATCCAGCAAGTTCTGGATTCCCCCGCCGAGCTGGCGCTGTGGCGTGGGTCCGACGGCAAACTCAATCACTGGATGTTGTCCCTGGAACAAAATCTGGTCACCCGGGCGCTCAAGGGATTAGCCAAGATAGCCCTGCACGACTCTCAGCTGAGCCAAATCGGTGAACTGCAGGTGGATGGCGAAACCGAGCCGCTATTGCAGCTGGCCTATGGTTATCAACGCCACCTGGTGCTGGCAGCTCATGGCTCGCGTCTGGTGATCCTCTCGGATGCCGGCATGCTGCTGGGCTACGATAAACCGGCGACCTCCGACGCTGCGACCGCTGAAAATGAGCCCACCGAATATCAGGAACCCAAGTTACTGGACTCCCAACTGGCGTTTCTGGCTTCAGCCCTGAGCGCCGATCAGCAACAACCCTCGGCGGCACGTCAGGAATTGCTGCTAACCGAGTCGCCCAAGGGCCACAGTCTGATCCTGAGCACCCATTTTCTCTCCTTCGGCTATCAGCGCTTCTTCCCTTCCTTGCAAGCCCTGCGATTTGACTTCGATGGTCAACACTGGAACAGCCAGCTGCTGGCCGATGAGAGTTTGCAGCCCGGGGGCTGGGATAACCAGCTACTCTGGCAAGCCGCGCCCATGGCGCCTGCCCTCTGTCAGAGCCTGCCGCTGGATTGGTCCGCAGCCGGAAAATTGGCACAACAGCTCAACGCGGAGGATGGGGCACTTTCCGCAGCGTTCGCACAGCTACAAGCGCCCGTCGCGGTGTGCTGGTATGACAAATCCAGAATTAGCACACCGTTGTTTATCGCCCGATTCAGCGATGCAGCCAGTGCCGACAAATTCGCTGCGCCACTGGGGGCTCTGTTTAACCGGGTCATAGGTGCTTATGAGTACGTGCGCGGTGAACGCTTCCCGGTGGAGGAAGAGGATACCGAGCAGGCTCACTACTGGAGCCGGGTCGTCAGCGCCCGTTATGGCAGCCAGTTGGCCGCCAAAGAGCCGTTCAAAGATGAACTCTCGGCCGCGCGTTATTTCCCGGTGAAGCTGGCGGTTGCTGACGAGTATCTCTTCTTTTCCCCGGATGGCTCCTTGGTTGAGCAAGCCGTGGCCGTGCAGCAGAAACAATATCCTGCTTTAGCCGATGGCATGAAGGATGCCAATCTGGTCGTGGCGCGCATCACGCCTGCGGCGCTGTCCGGCCTGCTGGAGCGCGAGATGTACGCCAGTCTGCCTGGACAGCTGGAGCCCTTGTTCCGTAACGCCGCCAAGCACTATCTGGCACCTCGACTGAAAACTCTGGCGGGGTATCCGCCGCTGACCATCCGGCGTCCCGATTCCTTGCTGAGCCTGAAAACCGGCCGTCAGTGGCAGCCGCTGGATTGGCAGTTCGACACGCCATGATCTGGAGGGGGTTGCTGCTGAGCCTGATGTTGATGCAGGGTTCTGTGTCCGCGCTGGAGGGACTGGCAAACGAACCAGTCCCCGGCCAACTGGATGCCCGGCAGTCCCAATATTTTCGGGCCTGGTTTACCCGCATCGTCGATGAGCAGGTGCGACGCCCCTCCCCGCGCTGGGTGCATCGGGATTGTGCCGGGCTCATTCGCTATGCCGCAGCCGAGGCATTGGCAGAACATGATGAAAAATGGCTGCGCGCCAACGGGTTGACACCTCAGGGGCTGCCTCCGCCGCTGGCGCTGAGCCCGGAGCAGCAGAGTTTGCGGTTCAACTGGCGGGATATCGACGGCCAGAACAAGGCGTTTGTCACGGCATTGGCGCTGATCCAGGGCAATAGCCAATTTGTTGGTAAAGAGATCAATCAGGCCCAACCCGGCGATCTGCTGTTCTTTGATCAAGGGGATGAACAACACCTGATGGTCTGGATGGGGCAATACATTGCCTATCACACAGGTACGGTCACGCCGCGCGACAATGGTTTGCGTGCGGTAACGGTTCAACAGCTTATTCAATGGAAGGACACCCGGTGGCAACCCATTGGCAACAACCCAAATTTTATCGGATTCTATCGTCTGGGCTTCTTATCGCCCTAGCCGGTCTGTTGAACACGACACTCGCCCAGGCTGACGAGAGCAACCCCACGCCGGATGAGCAGCGCGAGCAACTGGCGCAGAGTGCCAGTACGCTCCAGCCCATACCCGGGAGTGATTACAGCCCGTTGCAGGGATCGACCTTCTATCTGTTGAGCGATACCAGTTATGGCAGCGATGAGCAGGCGCAGGTGCGGCTCGAAGCCAATGCCCGCGAGCAATATTATCTGGAGCAATATGGCGGCGCCGATGTCCGGCTCTACCGGATCCCGGAGCCATTGGCGTTCCTGAAAAAACAGGGCAACTTGCACCGAGTCAAGGTACAGGCCCACTACCGCGGTGAAGGGGCAGCCAACACCTTGAGTTATCTCTGGGACTCCTGGTACAAGAGCAGTCGTCGTTCCTGGCAACGGCTGCTGTCGGCCGACAGCCGTCTGATTGCCACCGGAATCGCGCCCGAATTCAGCACCAGTGCCAACATCGACAAACCGACCCGCTACGAGAACCAGCAGCAGTTCGCACCGATCCCGGGCCTGCCGCTGCTGGAACAATTTCGTTATCCGCTGTGGCAAGCCAAGGGCATAGAGCCGCCCAAGGGCGTCAAACTCGAGGGCAGCAGCAGCGAATTTATCGCCCCTAAACCTGGCAATGTGATGATACCGCTCGGCAAACAAAAGCCGGGTTTATATCTGGTGGAAGCCATGATCGGCTCCCACCGTGCCACCACACTGCTGTTTGTTTCCAACAGCATTCTGGTAACGAAAAATGCCGGCCACCAGTTACTCGCCTGGAGCGTTAATCGCCACAGCGGCGCGCCCATGCCCGGCAGCCAGCTGACCTGGAGTGACGGCACCGGCATATTGCAAAGCCAGACCAGCGATCCCCAGGGTGTCGGCCTGTTTGATCATGTCAGCCCGGAGCATAGCTATCTGCTGGCCCAGGACGCAGAAGGCGGCCTGACCATTGCCGAGAACTTTTACTACGACAGCGAGATCTACAATACCAAGCTCTACGCCGTGACCGATCGTCCCCTGTATCGACCCGGGGATCAGGTGCAGATGAAATTTATCGCCCGCCATTTCACCAATGCCCGCGATTCAGAAGCGGTGGCCGATAGCAGCTTAGGAGTCGAGATCCTGGATCCCTCCGGCATGAGCCTGTTGCAACAGCAGACGCCCTGGCAAGCCAGTCAGGGCGCCGATTTGGCTTTCACCCTGCCGCAAGAAGCGCAACCCGGTGGCTATGAAATCCGCATGACCTTAGGTGCGGATCGCTACGCCGCCGCTTTCCGGGTCGCCGAATACGTCAAACCCCATTTTGATATCCAGCTGCAGTTTGACGACAAGAGCCACAAGACCGGAGAAGCCATCAAGGGCCACATCCAGTTGCGCTATCCCAACGGCGATCCGGTCGCCAATGCCGCCGTCAGCCTGAGTCTGCGCGCCCAGCAATTGAATATGCTGGAAGGCGAGTTGCAGTATGCCGGTCAATTCCCGGTCAAACTGCAGCAGCAAGAACTCAAGAGTGATAGCGAGGGGAACGTGGCGCTGGAACTGCCGGCCGCCAAAGAGCCCAGCCGCTATATCCTGACCCTGCTGGCCAATGATGCAGCTGCCTGGAGGGTGAAGAGTACCCGCGAGATCCTGGTCGAGCGGGGAGCCACACCATACCGGTTGGAGGCGAGCAGCCAGTTCAGTCAACCGGGTGATTCGGTCAGCTTTGATTGGCAGCCGGTAGGTCCAGCAGCGACATCCGCTGCACCCGATCCCGCATCAGCACCGGTCAGCTATGAGCTGATCCGCCTGGAAGATAGAAACCGCCAACAGGGAGTACTGACCGCTGGCAGCAGCAGCCTGGATCTGCCATTTACCGAATCCGGCTCCTATACCCTTAACCTGCGCGATGGTGCCGGGAATCTACTAGCCGCCACCAACCACTGGGTGTCTGGTGACGGCCTGAAGGCGGCTCCCGGGGTTATTGAAGTGCGCTTTGACCAGCAACGCTACCAGGCCGGTGATACGGCGCAAGCGCTGATCACCTTCCCGGAGGCGGTCACCGAAGCCCTGCTAACCCTGGAGCGCGACAAGATAGAGCAGCACGCCCTGCTCACCCGTGGCGGCAACTGGTTCAGTGCCAAAGCCATCACAGATCGGCAATGGCAGGTCAGCATTCCGGTCACCGAAACATTGGCGCCGAATGTCACCTTCTCTGTGCTGTACGCCAAGCAGGGCGAATACTGGTTCCGCAACGCCGGATTACTGGTTGCCCAGCCCAAGGTCGAGTTGCAGATCCACAGCGACAAGCCGAGCTATCGCCCCGGCGAGCGGGTGGAACTCGATCTGACCAGCCAGGTGGCGGGTCAACCGGCTGCTGCCCAGTTGGTGGTAAGCGTGGTAGACGAAATGGTCTACCTGCTGCAACCTGAGCTGGCGCCAGATATTCACGACTTTTTCTACCACCCGCGCCGCAACAATGTGCGCACCACCTCCAGTCTCAACTTCATCACCTATGACATGTCGTTGCCCTATGAAGGCAAGGCCAGCGGTGAACGTCGCTTCAACGAACGCGGCGTCAAGGTGCTGGAGCGCCCCCGCCGCGAGGACAAAGACACGGCGCTGTGGGCTCCCAATGTCCAGACCGATGCCAACGGCAAGGCCCACCTGAGCTTTATCATGCCCGACTCCCTGAGTCGCTGGCGCATCACGGTGCGCGCCGTCACCCCGCACGGTGTGGTGGGACAGAAGCAGGATTATGTGCGCTCCGAACTGCCGTTCTATCTCAAGTGGACCGGGCCGACCCAATTCCGGCAAGGGGATGAACCGAGTGTCGAACTGGTGGCCTTCAACAACCAACCTGAAGCAACTTCTGCCGAGGTCACACTCAGCGGCGGCAGCGAACCGCAGAGCCAAAGCACGACCCTGGCACCGGGAGCCAATTACCTGCTGTTCCCGCTCCAAGGCGTGCAAAGCAGCACCCTGAGCAGCCAGCTGAGCATCCAGAAACAACCGGTGGATACCCTGCAGACCACTCTGAGCGTCCGCCCGCTGGCGTGGCCGGCACCGCAACAGCAACAACTCGGCTGGCAGCCCAAGCTGCCGTTGACACTGCCTGGGGATGCCGTCGATCTGCGTCTGAGTTTGCAATCTGCTGGAGATGGCGCCCTGCGTCGGGTGCTGGATGATCTGATCACCTATCCCTATGGTTGCCTGGAGCAGACCGCCAGCCGCCTTATCCCGCTGGCCATCGCCTATCGCTTGACCGATGAAGCTGGCTTGCGGGATCAGCTGCGCAGCGCTCTGCTCACCCACAGAGTCCGCCTGATCGAGATGGCGAACATGGACGGTAGCTTCGGCTGGTGGGGCGATCAGACTCAGGGCACGATTCTGCTGAGCAGTTATGCCTACTTCGCTGACTGGTTCACCACCCAGGCGATGGGGCTGACACTCCCCGCCGGCCAAGGGGATGCCCTGCTGGCCATCTATCAGCAAAAGGCCGCCCAGGAGCCGGTACTGCATCGGCAATTGGCGTTGTGGTGGATGGCGCAGATGGGACTTCCCGTCGATACCCTGCAACAGGGCGTCGACGAGGCTCTGCTAGCCCAACTTCAGCAGCAGCCAGTGCCACAGATCCCAGCACAACAGCTCCCAGCCTCGGCAGCCGCTGCGACCCAAGAGTCCGTCGCACCAACCCCGTCGGCCAGTCAACCGACTGATATAGCGCTGGCGGCAAACGTCTCCAGCGCACTGCCTACAGCCGTCTCAGCCGAGAAGCCGAGCTCAAGCTCTGCCAGCAGCACAGCTGCCGCATCCATGCTGACCAGCTGGAGTCAGGATGGCGTCATCATGAGCCAGCCCGACAGCGATACCGGGCTCGCCCTGGCGCTGCTGCTGAATCAACAGCTGCATCAGCAGCGCAGCACCCCGTTGCCCGCGCCTCTGGCGTCCCGAGGCAAAGCCTGGCAACCCTGGATCCAGGCCAACCCGGATCCGCTGCTGCAACTGCTGCGCCACGGGAAACCAGCTACAACGCTCTCCGCTACCGAGCTGGACTCACTGCTGGCCCGCGTCACCCCGCAAAGCCCGACGCTGGAGCGCGCCCTGCTGTTGAGCCTGCTGCAATCCCGGTTAACGGCGGCACCAAACGCAGTCCCCTCGGTGACGCTCGATGGCCCCTGGCTGGCGCGACGTCTGCCCAGTGGCGCCATGGAATGGCAATGGCAAGGCCAGGGCCTGCCGACACACCTCAGCTTCCAGGGGCAGCCTGCCGCCGGCACTCAGCTGCTGGTGCGGTATCAAAGTGGCGAGCAGCAAGAAGCAAGCTTGCCAATACAGCTGCAGCGCACCCTCTATCGACTCGATCCGCTCAGCGATGGCACCGGATTTACCGCGGTGGCACTGACGCCGGAGGATACCCTGCAGAGCAACGCCCTGTATGTGGATGAAGTGATACTGACGCCCAAGGAGAATGAGCATTTCCGCTACGGCATGCTGGAAGTTGCCCTGCCGCCAGGAGCGGATGTCGAACCCTCGACCTGGGGCATCCAGATCGCCGGGCTCGATGGCAACCAGACGCCGGTCAGTTTCAGTCGAGCTCAATTTGAGGCCGGGTCCCTCTCCTACCGGGTGCCAGTCCCCGAGCTCAACGCGCCACTCACAGTCCGGCAACTGCTGCGCTTTGCCGAACGCGGCCGCTTTAACTTGCCCGCCAGCCGCTACTTCTCCATGTATCAGCCGGCGGACAAGGCGCTGACCGATGCGGGCAAGCCTGTGCAGTGGCAAGTGGAGTAATCCATGCGAGCCCATGGCCAGTTACTGCTTGTCGCCACTCTGTTGCTGAGCCCGCCGCTGTGGGCCCAGAGCCTCGGCGATGAGCAAGAGCGCAGCAGCGACGGGCAAGAGCGCAGCGGCAGCGCACAAGAGAGCTGGCCGGATCGTCTGGCGTTGGGAGGCGACGAACCCCGGGTATGGCAGTTGGATACGACTGCCGGACCGCAGGTTCTGGATGACCGTTTGCATACGCCGCTAGGCAGTGTCTGGAAGCTGTTTGTCTACAGCTATCTGCTCGATACCGCGCAGCCTGAGCAGCCCCTGCGCTGTGAGGGGCGCCAGCCGCAACAGGAGAGCTATTGTTGCGATCCCGGCGAGAGCATCAACCGGGAGCAGGCACTGATCCGCTCCTGTGGTCTCTACTTTGCGCCGCAACGCTTGGGGCTCCAGGCCGACGCCTGGCGCCACTACTGGCAAAGCCGTCAGGCCCCGGGTTGGCTCAGCGAGCTGACGCAACTGAACGAAGCGCAATCCGTTCCCATTAGCTCCCTATTGCACGCGCTGGCGGTGATCCCGGATCGGGTGCAGGCGCAAACCCGCACCACACTAGGAGCTGTCATGCTGCAAGGGCGCGGCAAGGGAGGGGTGGGCGCGCTCGGCACGCTGGTACGGGCCAAGACCTTCACCCTGCCCACGACGGCCTGGGGAACACTAGGCGGTGGTGCAGGCTGGAGCGACAACGGCACCCCGTTGTGGTTTTCAGGCTTGGGCAGCAGCCCCCAGGTCATTCAACGACTGGCACCCCGAATGGCCGACATACTGCTTCAGCAACCGGCATTTACCGTTCGCACCCCTGCCGTCCGCAGTACTTCGATCGGCAGCTGCGTGCGGGTGCGTTACTTTGCCCGTTATCCGCTGGCCCGGGTGCTGGATGCCGCCGGCCAGGACGCGCAGCCCGGCGCCTTGCAAGGCAAGTTCACTCTGCACTTCCAGAGTGGTCAGCAGCTAAGTTGGCAAGCCGAGCCCGGATCCTTCTGGCTGGAACAAGTGACGGGTAAAAACCCCGAGATCCAGGGGCGCTTTAGTGAAGCCGATTATGTGGCGCGGGTCATAGACCGCGAAGGGGATGCTCACTATCCCCAAGCCAGCCAGGCGCTGGCCGTCGCCGCCCGCAGCTATCTGCATCAACAAGCCCGCCATCAGGGGGATTGTCTGCAACTGGACGATAGCTCCCGTTTCCAGCGCGTCTCCCCCCATGCTCCTACAGCCGCAGCTATCGCTGCAGCGCGCACCACCGAGGATCTGCAGCTGCAAGGCATAGAGGTGCAATATCATAGTCACACCGCCAAGCCGAATCTGATGAGCTGGCAGCAGGCGGTGGCAGACGAGCAGGCCGGTCTGGATTTTGTGCAGATCCTGGCGCGCGCCTATCCAGCCGCCACCCTGCAGCTGAGCCAAGATAGCGGCACCAGCGACTGCCAACCCCTGGCGGAGGCCCAGAGCTGGCTCCAGCATCAGGCTCCCCGCTGGCGCAGTCGGTTGCAAGACGAACCCGGTTTTGAAGCCCCGCCCCAGCCGGTGGGCATCTGCTTACTGCGGCAGGGCCGTCCCTATGCCGACAAGCAGGCACGCCGAATTTTTGTCCGTCCCAATCCATCACTGGATGGGCGCATCGCGCTCACCCACGAATATCTACATCTGGCCTTTGCCCATCACCCGCTCGGTGAGGATGAGGCCTATATTGAGGACCTGGCGCGACGCCTGGTAAGAGGTGAACCATGATTCCATCGACGCGAGCCCTGTTGCTCCTGCTGACCACGTTACCGCTGGCACTGGATGCCGCGGAAACCATAGAGCTGGCCAACCCGACCGGTGGTTGGCGGGCGGGAGTCGCAGATCCTGACCACTATCTGCAAGAGGTGCACTATCCGGCCAACTCGGTCTCGGCACCGCTGGATCAGGGCAAAGAGAGTCTGATCCGCGGCCAGATCAAAGATCGCCCCAAGGATGCCAAGGCTCCCTATACGCTGGTGGTCAATGGCATCGCCATGCCGCAACGGGTCGAAGCCGATGGCAGCTTTGCCCGCTCCTATTCGTTTGCCGCCGGCAGCAACAGCGTGGAACTCCGCAGCCCGGATGGCAAAGCCAGCAAGCGGGTGCAGTTTTATGATACCCAGAGCGGTCAGGTGCGCCCCAAGTTGCGCATCTTGCTGGCGTGGGATACCGACAATACCGATCTGGACTTGCACGTCGTCACCCCGGATGGCGAACACGTCTTCTACGGCAATCGGGTGTTGGATAACGGCGGCGCGCTGGATGTGGATGTGACCACCGGCTATGGACCGGAGATCTTTTCTTCGGCAGCACCGCAACCGGGCACCTATCTGGTCTACGTCAACTACTATGGAAGTGGCGAGGATGAATCCAGTCTGACCACAGCCCAGGTCAGTGTGGTCACCGATGAGGGTGAAGCCAACGAGCAGCAGCAGAGTTTTCGCATTCCGTTACGCAAGGCGGGTGAGCTGACGCTGGTCAAGCACTTTGTCCTGCCCTGAGCAGGCAAGAGCCCTCAGAATGCTGCGGGTATAACTCTCGAGCATACGGAGAAAATGACTGAATTATCAGTCTTGCGCAAAAAGATATTCTGGCTAGAATGCTGAAAACCGGGGGCCTCAACAACCTCCGGTTTTTTTGTGCCCGCAAACGCTGCGGCTTAGAAAAGGATCACCATTATGCGTATCGAAGAAGACTTGAAACTCGGCTTTAAGGATGTACTGGTTCGCCCCAAGCGCTCCACCCTGAATAGTCGTTCTCAAGTAAAATTGGAGCGGGAATTTACGTTCCGTCACGCCCAGTGTCAATGGAGCGGCGTGCCCATTATCGCCGCCAATATGGATACCGTCGGTACCTTTGCCATGGCCCGTGCCCTGGCTGGTTTCGAGATGATGACCGCCATCCATAAGCACTACAGCATCAACGAGTGGCAGGAGTTTGTTGCCCGGCAAGATGAAACCGTACTGCGCCATGTTATGGTCTCGACCGGCACCTCACCTAGTGACTACGAGAAGGTCAAAACCATACTCGCCCTCTCCCCGCAGCTGCGTTTCATCTGCGTCGATGTGGCCAATGGCTATGCCGAACACTTCGTCGATTTCGTGAAAAAGATGCGCGATACCTTTCCTGGGCATGTGATTTGCGCGGGCAACGTGGTGACCGGCGAGATGGTCGAAGAGCTGATCCTCTCCGGCGCCGATCTGATCAAGGTCGGCATAGGCCCAGGCTCGGTTTGTACCACCCGGGTCAAGACCGGGGTGGGTTACCCACAGCTGTCGGCCATTATCGAATGCGCTGATGCAGCCCATGGTCTGGGCGGTCAAATCGTTGGCGATGGCGGTTGTGCCTGCCCAGGTGATGTGGCCAAAGCCTTCGGCGGCGGTGCGGACTTTGTCATGCTCGGCGGCATGCTGGCAGCCCATGATGAGAGTGGTGGCACCCTCATCGAGCGAGATGGTCGTCGCTTCATGCAGTTTTACGGCATGAGCTCGGCATCCGCCATGGGTAAACATGCCGGTGGTGTGGCCGAATATCGGGCCTCGGAAGGTAAAACCGTGGAGCTGCCGTTCCGTGGCCCGGTCGATGCCACAGTGCGGGATATCCTGGGCGGTGTGCGCTCGACCTGTACCTATGTCGGCGCGGCGACCCTCAAGGAGCTGACCAAACGCACCACCTTTATCCGGGTGCGGGAGCAGGAAAACAACGTCTACGGCAAAGAGTAGCGATCCGGACTCAAACCGCCGACGCAAATCATCAACGCAAAAAAAGGGAGGCCTCAGGCCTCCCTCGATGACAGACACACAACCTGAACCTAGGTTCAGACATGGATGTCAATATTGCTGCCAATCGACCCGGATGCAGATTTTGCCGGAGTAGCAGACGGTGCTGTTTGGGCAACCCCCTGCACCAACTCCAACGCAGCCTGCCCCTGAGCTTTTTGCTGGCGGTTGGCCATTACGGCCGCCAACAGTTCATGGCTGACATTACCACTTGGCGCTGAAACACTCATAGTGACACCTCCTGTCCAACACCTGTATCGGCTGGCCCGGCGCTAAGTTTAGCGCTCAATCACAGTTTCCACAGGATCCGCCCCTCCATCGCCAATCGGCCTAGTCGCTATAAATGACCACGAGGTAGAGAGCGGGCAGTCGTTCACAGCAGATTGTGTATCAAAACCTCGACTGCCCCAGAGATTCCTACCGGCACCCACCGGCTGGATCCCACAAAGCCACACCAATCCGGCTTGTTGAGTCCCACTAGGTCTATTACTCTAGCGCCGATTGACCCACACCGGTTTTCTCTTGATGACCGTGCGGTAGCCATGGCTTTTTTCACCCATTTCCCAAAAGGGTTCCATCCCATGCTCAAGACACTCTGCCTGGTGGCAATGCTATTTCTGGCGGTAGGCTGCACGCCCTCGACCAGCCGATGGATCGCGAGTAGCTATGCGACTTATCCCCAAGAATCAATCAGTATCGGGGTCGCCTCGACAGGCTCTGAAATGTCCCCCATTATTCATATCGGAGATGGGATCTATATTTCCTTTCATATATGGGGGCAAGCACCTTTTACAGATAAAGGGAGACCTTGCTTATATGGTAATTCTGAATTAGATCTCACAATGTGGTCTGAAAACGACATCACATTTGACGTAAAAAATAGCCACTTCCTTCGTCAGAATGGGATTAAAAGCCAGATTACAAAAATAGGATTATGGCACACATATTCAACAGACCCTGACTTTAATATTAATCAAAACAATGTACCCATACCCGGAACATTCATGGCAACACCTCAATTGATATCAAAATCGAAAAGCGGACGTTTTGATGAGTTAAGAAGCAGTTTCGGACGCACAGTGCTTGAATTACATCTGGAACCAACCACAGGATGCGTTACAGAAAAATTCGAAGGCTATCTAACATTTAAAAGCCAAAAGAACGGAATAAAAACATATAAGATTTATTTCTTCCCCTTCTACTTTGACTATTATCTTCTCCACTAAAGAATTGCCCGGCTCAGTTGTCGTATATTTGCATTGCCGGCCCATCAGGAATAAATGGAAAAGGATTTTACCATGAAGAACTACTGTATAGTTTTTATGATGGGCTTTATGACTGGTTGTTCGTTGTTTATACTAGAGCCACGAGCTGAATACACAGAACTTGAAACCTACTATTTAAATTTGGAATTCCAGAAAGCCTGCCCGTTGGCATTAAAGCAAGCCCCTCAGCGCGATTCAGTTATTTTGATGGTGCTATATGATTGCCTGCAAATGGAACCGCAAATGGAGGGGATTGAAAAGAACAACAACTACCCCATTAGAATACTAAAAGAACTTATTGACAGAAAAGAACCTATGGTGTTTTCGGAGTTGGGCCATGTCTATCGCTCCGGAACTCTGGGAATACAGAAAAACATGGAAGTTGCAAATTGCTGGTCTGATCTAAATGGCCATGAAGAAAACATCGCGCAATGCGTGACTATATCACCAGAGCTTTCAGGATTGAAATATATCGAATTTGTCGTTGATAAAAATGGCGAAGGAATAAAGATCAAATAAATCCCCCACAGGGCAACATGACAAGAATTCATTACACATCAAGGCATATATATGATTAAAGAAATCTGTTTGGCGTGTTTATTGATCTGCGGTTGTGCATCATCAACAACGGATTGGGTAGCAAGCAGTTACTCGACCATTGACCAGAACTACTCCAGCATCGGAATCGTCAGTAGCGGTCATGAGCCCTACCCGGTTGTATATTTGGGGGATGGTATATATATCAAACTATATTCAACGATCTTCAGAGCTGAATCAGACGTAGGCAAGCCCTGTTTATATGGACACAACAAATTTGAAGTATTGCTTTGGTCGCAAAATGACATTGAGTTTATCCCACCCAAAAGTTATTTTGTAAAACATGATGGCACCATCAGTAAAATAGATAGAATTAGTCGTTTTGTATCGGAAACCGCCACCACGCCTGAAGGGGTGGATTATAATATTCGTCAAGATGCAGTACCAATACCTGCAAGTTGGTTTGCCTCTGAGAACCTCATCAGCGCCTGGAAAAACAATGAGATACCAAGACTCTACGAACGGACAGAAAGCACTTATTTTGATATTGAATTGTCACCAGGAACTTCCTGCCCGGATCGAAAATTTCAGGCAATGCTGACATTTAGAAACCCCAAAACAAAATCCACTAAAACGTACAAACTATACTTCTCCCCCATGCCATTTAAATATTATATGTTGCGGTGAGTGATCCTTATACACCCTTTACAGCCTCAGGCTTGGCTAACGACAAGAAACCCGACTGACAGAGGTTCAGAAACAATGACTAAGAATAGCGACGGGATGTTTTTAAAACGAATACACAGAGTGACATTGGGTTTGTCTTTAGAAAGGGTACCATTGATCGCTCTGGTTATTGTTTGTATCGCTGGCTGTGACAAGGCTCATTACGACGCTGTTTTTTCACCAGAAAACATGACGGTCTGGTTCCAGTCAAATCATATCGGGCTGGAAGATTTATTAACGATAGCAAAAACACAACAAAACAAAAGCCACATGAATTTATGTGGCAACAGCAATGAGAAAAATAAAATTAAAACAGAACAGGGGGTGTTTACCATAAAAAACAGGATCAGCTTTCCCATAACGGTTGAACGCTGTGTGGCAATAAGTTCATCCTTTGATAAGGATGTTGGTATAACTAGCCTTGTCGTAACGATCTGGTTTATAGCGGATGGATTTTGTTTACCCTTGAAGGCCTGTGAGGTTACAAGGGTTAAATATTTTGAGGATCCTAGCAACTACTATGAATCCGTATTTAAAGATCAGAGCAAGGTACGATTAACTCAATTTGCCGACTCCAAATGGTATTTAGTCCAAGGCGATTATTATAATTAGCACAAGGATGTGACGAGATGGCTGTTATATTAAGCGGGCTTCTTCTGGCGGGCGTTAGCGTGATGAGTCATGGATATACATGCTTGAGTGATGAATATATTCAAGCAAACATTGAATTGGCAAAGAATAATAAATTTGATGATGTCAATGACATGCTAATCTCTTGCATCGGCACTGACAGCCCACTTCTGTACAGAACAATTATAAGTTTTTGGATGGACAAGAGCATAGTTATTAACAACATGTCCATATATAAAAGAAACGAAAACGTACTACTTCTAATAAAAGCATTAATGCTGAGCAACAGTAAAGAAAACTATAGTATATTTCTATCAAGAATATATGGTGAAGGCAATTCAGTTGTAAAGAAAAATGAAAATTTAGAACTGTGTTGGAAAAATGCCAGTCACAATCAGGACAGAATCGTTGACTGTTATTATCAGTCAAAGGAATTAGTGAACATTCCCTATATTCCATTGGCGGAATGGCATACGCAATTACAGAGCCAGCAACCCTCACGACCCTGATTTTTGGCGAACACATCAATCCACATGATAAACAACTGGACTTTATGGTTAACAATATGCAACGACTGGCCATAGCGAAAATAATATTCCTTGCCTCATGCCTGACGTTTACTCCGGACGGTATCGCCTGCGATGATATATTCGCAGAACAAAATAAAATTGAATCCCTATTCTTGAGTAAAGATTATGCTGGAGTAAACCAAGTTGAATTCAGCAAAGCAGATAGAGAACAAAACAAAATTGAGTGCATTGATTCTGTTGTAGATATATTAGAAATGAAGTCTCTGGCTTATGCGAAGTTAAACGAAAACAGTCTCGCCAAAGAAAACATATTAGAAGCGATTAAAACCCTAGAACCCATCAAAACCATAACGTTCGATGGATACAAGAAAGAATTCACGCTGGAAATAATCTTTCAGTCGATAGAGTTTAAGTTGGATTATCAGCACGCCATCGCTTATTCGGATGAGCTCCTTGAGCGAATGACAAGTTTTATCCATGAGAAGAGAAAAGTGAAGAAGTACCCAATGTTTTGGCAATATAAAGAAATGCATGCTGTTGCATCGAACATTTACGCCCACAACTTGATCAAAAAAGATGACTGCGCTCATGCATTGCAAGTAATAGATGCCAGTGAAACAATATTACCTCAAGTTGAAGTGCAAAAATTCCAAGTTGGACGGTAGTGTTCAGAATTCTGTGTCATTTCATTAAACTATGACAAAAAGAGATGACACATGACCAAACCATCGTTCGATATCGAAGCTGCGCTGCAAGCCTTGCGTGACGGTAAAGACCTCACTGGCAAAGACGGTATTCTTA
>JBBRVG010000038.1:0-37944 GCA_038247115.1 Enterobacterales bacterium
AAGGACGCGCGGAACGCTCGCCTTGCGGACGGTCACCAGAAGGACGTGAGGAGCGTTCGCCTTGTGGACGGTCGCCATCACGGCGTGGGCCACGGTCACCTTGCGGACGATCGCCATAAGGGCGCGCGGAACGCTCGCCTTGCGGACGGTCACCATAAGGACGTGGGCTGCGCTCGCCTTGTGGGCGGTCGCCATCACGGCGTGGGCCACGGTCACCTTGCGGACGATCGCCATAAGGGCGTGAGGAGCGCTCACCATCACGGCGAGGGCTACGTTCTGCTTGTGGCTGGTCACCGTCAGCACGGAGCGGGCGGTCGGTGCCATAGCCCTGACGAGGGCGGCGTTCAGCTTGTTTTCTGCCGCTTGCCTGGGGACGACTCATGACCTTACGTGGTTCATCAGAAATTGGTACTTCCGCATTCATCAGGCTGCTGTCTTGGCTGGCCAGATAGAGTGCTTCTACTTTCTGACGGGCCCAGGAGGTACGGCGCAAGAAACTCAGGCTGGATTTCATGCTTGGCTCATGGCTGAAGCAGTTGATAGGCAGGCGTTCTGCCAACCCTTGCCAACCATAAAGGCTGACCAGTTCAGAGAGCAGTATCTCCAGCGTGATGCCGTGTAACGGATTGTTCGATTGTTCGTGAGTCATGATGTGACCTGATGAGTTGCATGCGGTGTGAGTGCACAGCGCGCATGGGGCTGGGAACACACCAAAAAGTGAGAATACGCCGAAGCGGCCCGGAACCGGGCTTGTTTCGCAGCATTGAACCGCAAAACCGCCTTGCGGTCAAAGACTGATGATGTAATGAGACGAATATTTGCTGCACAGCCCGAGTCATTGATCCGCTGGTTGCCGGATTGGATAGTGTCATCGGCGTTGTTGCTCAAATCAGGGAACTATCATCAGGGAGCTATCCAGCAGTTTGGTGATCTGATCTTTTAGGTTCACTACCGGAAGCATCAGATGGCGCTGATAACGAAGTATTGCCCACACTGCTTAACCCGTTGCGTCGCAAGATAGAACAGATCAGTGGCGACGGAGCCTACTTCAGCAACGCCGTTACAAACAGCTAATTAATCCCAAACTGAGCCTGAGAAACCACAATGCCCAGGTTGGCGAAATGCTGGCTGGAGTAAAGGGATTGAACAAAATCATAGGACTAGGAATGCCTGTCCGGCAGCCATTGAACTAAGCCAGGAAAAGCCACAGGGGCGCTGCTGTCTGGTGGCTGGATTGATCAACAACGCCTTTTATATAGCCAAAACCACAGCGTAACCAATTGATTTTATTGGAGTGTCATATTGGTGTCGGCTAAATGTCGTCACACTCACTCGCCATATTATGAGAGTGTTTGCGAACACCTAAGGGATAGTTCGTAAACTGAAACAGCAAGGCTATGGATCTTAAAAAATTAACCCAACTCAGTAGTCTTATAATTCGAACCATTCAACAAACTAGAGCGAGATGTTTATTCGTACGCTTAATCTCTTAATGTATGGCCGCAATAGCATTGTTATTTATTATTGGTTTATCCACAGACCTAGACCATATCTGGGCATAGTGGCCAATTCTTGAATGGGGACTTGGCGTTGGTGAGATGGCATTTTTATCTGGCTATTTTGGGGTTGTGGGCGGCGAGTAGTCACTCGGAAATAGTCAATACCTGGAAGGCCGCTGCCGGTTATCAATACGCTAAAAACAATCCAGATTCATATACTTTTTATACGGATGACGATCAGGTCAATCAACAAAACCGACAATTATTGCTCGAATATGCGGGGGAGGCAGATTACGTCGATGCTCAGTTCGCTGCTTTTTTTGAGCATGATGGATCTGCTAACGGTGACTTGCTGGTCAAGGAATTATTTTGGCATCATGATGATGAAGGTTTTGATCTGATGGTTGGCAAACGACGAATTGATTATGGCGTCAGCTATGCTTTTCGTCCCCTGGATCTATTTCTGTCTTATCAGCGTAATCCTATAGCGCTACAGGTCGAAGAAGGTGTCGGTATCATCTCGGCTAGTCATTTCACTGAAACAGCAGAAATCAGTATTTTTTATACCAATAGTCATCTGCTACAACAAGATCTTGAGGTGCCCAGTGAACCGTTACAACATGGTGTCGGTGGTCGTTATTATCAACTGATTGATGATAGTGAATGGCAATTGATTGGCTATTGGGATGATCAACGCTCTTGGAATATGGGTGGCGGTTATGTAACTACTATCAATGATGCTATAGAGTTTCACTCTGAGTTACGCTATCAGCATCATTATCTCCAGTGGTCTCAACCCTATATCCCTGACTATTATCCAGTACAAGTTGTCGAGTTAGAATCTAAAAATGACTGCATGTTGGCTTCAGTGGGTATTACCTGGTCTGATTTGATTGGCAACAATATCATTGTGGAATATTGGCTGGATCAACGAGCCTGGCGAGCGGATCAATGGCAAAGCTATGCAGATGCCGTACGGACATCACCGATATCCACGTCTTTGCAGCAAGTATTCACGGTCAGTAACTTGAACCGGAATAATGTCATGTTGCACTGGAGTCTGGATAGCGAAAATAGTGATTTTACACCCACCTTAGATTATGTCTTTTCTCCGGATGAAGGCAGTCAGGTGATCACGGCTCGTGGACGACAAGAGGTCACACAAAGTGCGAACGCTGAATTATCGTTCACCTATTATACCGGTCGCGATAAAAGTGTTTTTATGGATTTGAGTGACGAATGGATTATGGCTGCAACATGGGCCTATAGTTTTTAAATTCAAATTTATTTTATCAATCATTGATGTGTGGGGTTTATATGAGAAAGTTATTCAGCTCTGTCATCTTGGCAGCATGTTTATCACTGCTTGGTCATTCAACTTGTCAGGCTAGTAATGACGATATGTTAAAAACATATCTAGATGCGCAGAAAAAAAACATCGATTCTGATGATGCCTATGAAGTTCTGGAGTTAGAACATAAAAACAACCCATCGGATCCAGTGGCTTTATTCTTTTTTGGTTCTACAGGTACGCTAGTCGGTCGAGACTCCTGGTGGCCCTGGAATAAATTGCGCTATACCGAAAATGGTCTGGCTCGAATCGAAAAGTCACTGATCATGCTCGGTGATAAAAGTTTGCAGAATGTTTTCGGTTATATCCCTATGGATATATATATGAAGGCTAGTGCAGCTGTGACTTATACCCAGGTACCGAGATTTTTTGGTTATTTTGATAAAGGTAGTGAGTTGTTTGATAAGTTACAGCATGATGCTCGCTTCCAGGCTATACCTCTGCCGGCTAAAACCTGGGTGCATTATTATGCGACACAGGCTGCACTGGACGATGAAAATCAGGAGAAAGCTGCACTCTGGGCCAAGCCAGTACAAGAATCCGGCCTTACCGATGATTACACACAGAAAACTGTAAAATTGATGCAATAACTAAATTCCTGGATGCACTTTTTATTAATTCAAGGATGTGTGATGCTCAAACTGGAACGAGTGGTCAAAACCTATCGTAGCGGCAGTGTCGAATCAATTGCACTTAACAATATTAGTATCGAGATTGCTAAAAATGAAATGGTGGCATTATCTGGGCCATCAGGATCTGGCAAGTCGACATTACTCAATATCTGCGGGTTGCTGGATTTGAATTTTGATGGTCAGCTGACATTCGATGGTCAGCTGATTTCTAAACGACCGCGTGATGCCATGTTGCTACGTCGTCGCCGTCTGGGTTTCGTATTTCAGCGTTTTAATCTTGTCCCGGTTATGAGCGCATTTGAAAATATCGAGTATCCCTTGTTGCTGAATAAAGTGGCACCTCGAGAGCGGCAGCTCAGAGTGGATGCCATGTTGCAACAAGTGGGCCTGGCGGCGTTTGGCAAGAAGCGTCCTGGGCAGCTATCAGGTGGCCAGCAGCAGCGGGTCGCGGTGGCGAGAGCCTTGATCCATCAACCGGATCTGGTTATTGCGGATGAGCCGACCGCCAGCCTGGATAGTAAGACGGCCTATCAGATCATTGATTTAATGAAAGAGCTCGGACAGCAATTTCAGACCACGTTTTTAATTGCCAGCCATGATGATCGGATGACGTCACATTGCGACCGCATTATTCGTATTCTGGATGGTGAATTGGTCGATGGGGCCGGGGGGGGGCATGTTTAAATTAAAAATGGCTTCTCTGAATTTACTGCGTAATGGTCGCCGTAGTTTTTTATCGATCCTGGTTATATGTGTCTCTGTTCTTGGTTTGATGTGCTTGGGGGGCTTTGGTATTTATACCTATGAGTCCCTCCAGGAAGCCACAGCACGGGATACCGGCCACTTGACGCTGGCCAAACCTGGATATTTTAGCCAGGAAGAAGACTTTACCCTGCAGAACGGTTTGACCAATTTCCCGGAATTATTCGAGCAATTAATGAGTGATAGCCGGGTTCGTGCCGTGCAGCCGCGGATTGATTTTTCCGGCCTTATCAGTAATGGCGACAAAACAGCGATATTTGTTGGCACCGGGGTGACAGCCACCGAATTCTCCCTTAAAGGGCCATTTCTGAGTCTGAAATCGGGCAAGTATTTATCGGCTAACGAGCCAAGTACCGAGCCTGAGGTTATGCTGGGACAGGATCTCGCAAACAATTTGAAAATGAAGGTTGGTGATATTGTCACCGTGATGACCACGACCACAGATGGCAGTCTGAATGGTGCGGATTATCGCATCCGGGGCATATTTGGTACCGGGATCCCCGAGTTGGATAAGCGGCAACTCTATGTGTCGGTCAAGACAGCTCAGCAGTTATTGAACTCATCAAAAGTCAGTTATGCCTCAGTATTTCTATATGACACGGCCGATACCGCTGCTGTTATGGCTGACTTGGCGGTTCAGTTGACCTCTTTGAAGTTGACGCCTTGGTGGGAACGGGCATTTTTCTTCGAGAAGGTAAAAGCGCTTTACGACCGTATTTTTATTGTGATTGGCCTGATCATGGCGTTGGTCATTTTTGTTTCGCTGTTCAATACCCTGACCATGTCGGTGACTGAACGGACGGTTGAGATTGGTACTCTGTCGGCACTGGGTGCTTCCGCCATGGAATTAATTATTAACTTTGTTCTGGAATCCTTGTTGTTGGCGATATCGGGAACCTTGTTGGGTATCTTGTTATGTGGTTTGACGAGTGTGTGGTTGACCCATGCGGGAATTCAGATGCCGCCACCTCCAGGACGCACAAATCCATATCCCCTGTATATTAATTTCTCTGCACAATTGGCCGGTCTGGTTTTCATTGGTGTCGCTTGTATCTGTGTTATTGCATCCGCAATGGCTGCCCGCCGTGGCGTCAATAAACCTATTACCGAGGCTCTGAATCATGTTTAAGGTTATTGGTCATCAAGTGATGAGTGTTTTTTTCATGCTAAGTGTGCTGAACCCTGCATGGGCTGGCGATGCGGAACAGGCTGAGCAAATCGTCAAGCGTGCTGACCATTACCGGTTGCCTTTGGCTGCAGCAAAAGTCGTATCCAATGTGCAGCAGTTTGAATCCGGAAAATTAAAAAAAGTGCATCTCTATGATGTGTATATCAAGCCGGGGCGCCAGTCATTCATTCTGTTTCGCAATGGTTCTGAAAACACCCAGCGTTTATTGATGCTGCAGGAAAAATATTGGATGTTACTGCCGAACACGCGGCGGCCGATCCGCATCACGCCGATCCAGAAACTATTAGGGGAGGCTGCGGTCGGGGATGTGTCAACCTTGACCTGGAATGAAGATTATAATGCCACCATCCTGGATGCTAATTACCAACTGGATGGGGTAGCGGCAATTCAGCTGGAACTGATTGCTCATACCGAAGGTGCAACCTATAGCAAGGTCATGTTAGTGGTGGATCGGCAGAGCAATTTTCCTCTGAAGGCTGAACTTTATTTGATGTCCGGTAAGTTGGCCAAGATCGCCTATTTTCAAGCGGCGGAGAATCCGCCCTCAGGATCCGGATTAGCAGTCAAAGCCATGAGGTTGGTTGATGCCATCCAGAAAAACCGGGAAACACTGATTACCTACCAGAGTATCGAGTCCGTGGCATTACCGGATAAATATTATAATCCGGCTTACTTGAGCCGCTTTTCAGTTAAAGAGTTGCTATGACCCTATTGATTGCGAATCCAGATCCTGGCGCCAAGACGGCGTCTACCAACCGGGCGGCTGGCTTTAGCGCTATCAGTCCGTAACATCAATTTCCTTTCTTTCCCGTCGCCCATTATCGATACCCATATCCCGGATCAGTACGATCTACATTGCGGATACCCGATTTTGGAGGCATCAATGAAAAACTTCGGGCGTTCTGCCTGCAGCCGAATGCAAGCCAGTACCTGCTTTCCGCGGGTATAAACCCATTCCTGATGCAGGTTGGGGACGCGAATGTTCAGGTGATGCAAGTATTCGGTAAATAGCATGCGGCTGGTGATTTCAGTCAATGGCTGTTTCATCAGGGCTCCTCAGTGCTGCGGTATTCGGCTTGGTCAGATGACGGTCGGTACCTGCCAGCATGGTTGATGGATAGCCGGAGAAATCGTGTGGCAATTGACGATCGATTTCGTTTGTATCCGTGGCTGTTGCTGTCACATATTCCTGATGGACACTACCAGTGTAAGTGCCATGACATGCATTTCAAGCACAGATATGGAACTGTTGGCCGTCGAACATCGGATTCTGCAGCTTGGTATAAGGAAGGTTCAGGAACGGGGGCAGGGCGAAGGGATAATAAAAAAAACCGGGGCACTGGGCCCCGGTTCGATATCAAGAGTCAGGTCTTGATGTATTAAGGCAGTTGGCAAACGTCGATGGTTCCCTTGACGCCAGCACCACTCATTTCTGCTGTGGTATCCAGTTTCAGGCGGAACAGCCAGTTACCAGCACCCAGTGTCATGGTGTTGTTGCCCGGATCTGAACCTGCACCACCGAAGCGGCCATAGGCTTCATAGACGGTATCAGCTGCCATTGGCGCTACCAGCTTACCAGCCGAGGTTGCAAAGAATTGCGGATCCCAGTTGGTGCTGTCAGCAGCAATCTTGAAGCCAGCAGACAAATCCACGCCTGAAACCTTAGCTTCGTAGATACCACTACCCTTGTAGGTCAGCTGATAGGCAGCATCCCAGTTCCAGGCGGAGTGGGCACCACGCAGTGCCAGTTTAGTATCGGCCAGAGTGGCGGCTTCCTGTGAATCAGGGAGTAATTCACAAGTGGCAGCCGGTTCATCAATGGCCAGAGTCAGGGTTGGCTTATCTTTATTCAGCACCTTGAATACAAAGTGATAAGTACCGACCTTAGCCACATCGAGAGCCACGTTGCCCTTAGCCGCGTCACCGGAGCAAAGAGTCAACGGAGTACCCACCACCAGCTTGTCGCCGGCAGTACAGACGCCGTAGTTGACTGCTCCCCAGTCAGCATCGGCAACTTTCACTTCCTTGCTGCCGAACATGTCTTCGGTGACATCGGTGGTGAACTCGTAGCTATAGTTGGCTCCGGTGAAGGCGAACTGGTTGGCTTCAGTAGCCCCCCAATCACCAACCAAGCCACCGCGCAGATAGACAGGCACGTCAAACGGTTCGATGGTGGATGGATCCTGCTTCTTGCTGACCGACAGACCTGTACCCTGGGTAGCGCCTTGTGGCTTGACAAACACAGCGACTGACCAAGCGGGGACGCTGAACTGACCGTCGGCGAAGCTTGCACCGTTACCGATGGAAGCAGTGCCCAGCTTGGTCTGGATGCTGCTCAGCTCATAACCACTCAGGGCTATGGCTGCACCGCTAGCATCCTTGAAGTCACCAGTAGTCTGGGTAGATGGAGTGGCGTTAACCACGACCACGATACCGTCAGTTGTTTTGTCCAGATCGGTCTGACCTGCGCCGTCATCAATCGTCATGACGATAAGGCCAGTGGTTTGCTCCGGACCCACGTTGCGGAAGTCGACCCGCTTCATGACTTCGGTAGCAGTACCCAGAGTGAACAGTGGTGAGGATTGACGCAGGCTGGCCAGCTCTTTGTAGAAGCTATCCATCTGGGCTATCTCAGATGCACCTGGCTTACCAGCTACATCTTTAACCGCCTTGATCAGCGCGTAGTTGTCGCCATCCTTGTCTTTGCGTGGCAGGCCAACATCATAGTTGTTGTCTTGCTTGGTGTAATCGACCTTGTTGTACCAGTCGCCTGAGTCATACGAGTCACGCTCAAACGACTTGGAACGCAACAACTCGGTACCTTGTTGATCGAACGCAGTAGCTTGACCCAGCAATACGGTGGCCAGTGACAGGCCCTGCATGCGAACACGGTCATTCAGAGTGGCATCTTCGGCTGCCTTGTAAGCAATGATGTCAAAGATGGTCTGGTTATCGTGCTTGGAGACATAGTTCTGAACTTCAATCGGGTCATTGGCATAACCAGCTTTCTGACCGTTATAGTCCAGATCAATCCCCTTGGTCGGTACACCTTCACGGCCAATCAGGACGAAGTCTTTCAGGTTACCGGCCATACCCAGCATGGTCAGCTCGGCCAGATGGCGAGCGCTGTCTTCAGTGACGCCTTCTTTTTCATTGGCAAGTACATAGGCGCCGTTACCAAAACCTTGGCTGGTACGGATGCCATCACCACCATCGAATGGGCTACCACCACGAACAGCGTCACGCAGACGATCCGAGAAGGAACCGATACCGGTACCGCCCAGGTTAGCCTGACGCGCTTGTTCGAAGCGGGCATCATCGGCTACTTCGCCAAAGTTCCAGCCTTCACCATAGAAGTACATCTCGGGAGCAACAGCCTTGACCTTGGCCAGTGCTTCTACCATTTGCGCCTTCGGATGATGGCCCATGATGTCGAAGCGGAAGGAGTCAATCTTGTACTCCTTGGTCCAGGTGATCAGTGAGTCATCCATCAGCTTGGCAAACATGGCGTGTTCCGGTGCCGTGTTGGAGCAGCAGGTGGAGTTTGCAACATCGCCCGAGGTTTCATCCAGACGCTGATAGTACCAAGGCACAATCTTGTCGAGGACCGACTTGTTACCGAGGCCGGCTTCGTTGGTGTGGTTGTAGACCACATCCATCACCACGTTCATGCCGATGTTTTCCTTGATGGCCTTGACCATCTTGCGGAATTCCAGGATGCGTGCAGAACCGTCCGGATTGGTGGAGTAAGAGCCTTCCGGTACTGTGTAGTGGAAGGGGTCATAACCCCAGTTGAAGGAGTCGGTATTGGCGACCATGCGGTTCAATGCTTGGCGATCTTCACCATCCTTGTCCAGAGTTGCCATCACCTCGGCTACAGTGCTGTCGCCGCTGCAGTTGGCGTTGAACTGGGTGTTGTTCTTCACTTCGCTGTTGACGTCACACAGCTTGCTGAACTTGTCATCCAGGTTCGCAACTTTGGCTGGGTCTTCGTTGATGGTGGCGATATCAAAGGCTGGCAGGATCTGCAGGTGGGTGACACCGGCAGCAGACAGATCCTTCAGATGCTTGACGGCCAGCGAATTTTCATCAGCCAGCGCTACATACTTACCGCGTTCTTCTGCTTTAGCTCCGCTATCAAAGGCGGTTAAATCACGAACATGAGATTCATACACCACAGTTTTTGCCACGTCAGCTGCAGTGGTCTGGCTGTGTGGTGCTGTCAGCGTGTCCCAACCTTCCGGCTTCAGATCGGCATCGTCGAGATCGACGATTTGACTGTACTCGGAGTTCATGGAGAGACTCAGCGAGTAGGGGTCGGTGACTTCGTAGCTTTCCAGCTTACGGGTCAACGGATGGTAAACGGTCATTTGGTAGCGATAGTAGAGCCCCTTCAGGTCGGCTGCTCCGGCATAGGACCAGGAACCGCTAGCGCTGTCCAAGCTCATGTCATGGGTGCTGGCTACGCTCTTGTCGGCATTGTAGACCACGACCTTGACGTTCTGTGCAGTCGGTGCCCACAGGCGGAAGTTCACTGCGGAGTCGGAGACGATGGCACCGTATTCCAGGGCTGAGGCTGCCGCGGCATAGACGGCATCCAGGGCCTTGGCGGTTTGCACCTTGGTGCCGGTGTCAATAATGCCCTTGCTGTCAGTGGAGACGGCAATCAACTCACCCTTGAGCAAGGTCTTGATATCAACCCCATCCGGCAGGGAGAAAGCGGTCCAGCTCTTGAGCTTGCGATCCTTGGCATCAAGGATTGCCAATTGGGCATCGGTCAGCGTGGTCTTCTTCAGATCGAAGCGCTTGTCGAAGGTCAGCTTGTTATCGGCACCAGCATCAATGCCGCCCGCAGCGGCGTAATACAGGTTGACATAAGCCGCATCTTTACCGCCTTCCCAGACGATGGTTTTGGCATCGATCAGATGGGCTGACGCGCCAGAAATGCCGACAGAAACATCCGGCAGTTTTTCGAAAGCAGCGGCGCGAGTGTCATACACGGTGCCATTTTTGGTAACCGCTTGCTGGGCATCGGAAATTACCAACTTCATATCCGAGCTTTGTGAGGAAATCCCCGGGGTGCGGACGATTGCATTGATACAGCCGGTGGTATCAGCCGGATTGATCTTGACATCCCAGCTTGCGCCGTAGTTATCGGTATTATCCGGAGTCCGGGTTTCGTCTGTCCATGCGGAGGTTGGTGTTTCGGCCAGGGCGCTACAGGTGCCGTTGTTCCACAGATACAGACTGTAGGCGGCATATGGGCTACTGGAGTCTACGGCCTTTGTGGCGGCCCCGCTGACCGGACCTATGACGCTCTTCTGATCGATCAGGCTCAGCACTAAAGTTTCTGCTGGAACAGCGCCGTCAGCATAGAGTTCTGCTGGAGTTTCTAGCGCTGTGACGGTTGGCAGGGTTGCAACTGGGTTGCTGGGTGCGGTTGGGTCCGTTGGCGTGGTGCTGTCATTATCTGAACCACAGCCGGCCAGAGCCAGGGCGACTACGCTGGGCATCACATACCAGGCGAGTTTTTTAAACTTAAAATCCATACCTTCGTTTCCTTTTTTAGGTGTTACGGAGTCTTGTTCATCGCGTGAAACTTGAAAGACATGCGTTGAATTTTTTTCTGCTTTCAGAGGCGCTTGAAAGCGCAGAACCATACGCAATGGCGCGCACTATAGGAGGGTCGGCGGGTTAAATATGTGATGCGGAAACGTTTTCAAGAGGTTTGCTTTTTGTTGTCAACAAAGCAAATTTGAAAGTTGCGAGCTGGCTCAACTGTAAAAAATATGAAAACCTTTTCATAAAATGAAATAAAATTCCGTAACAAATTTTCAGTATTTACTCACAATGGGCATGCTTAACCGAGTTGCCAAGGGATAGTTATTTCGTCTCCCCATGTGCTAGTCGTCACTTCTATTTCTTCTCGTTGAGGGGATTCGCCAGATATTCGGCTAAGAATTGCGACAAAAAAGGCAGCCGGATGGCTGCCTCAAGAGTACGGGTTGGATTTGTTAACCGTTACTGTGCTTGCTCGCGGGCAATGGCGCGGTAGCCGATGTCATTCCGGTAGAAGACGCCATCCCAGCTGACCTGCTTGGCCAGCTCATAGGCTTTCTGTTGGGCTTCCAGCACTGTATGACCCAGCGCAGTGGCGCATAGCACACGGCCACCATGAGTCACCACCTGACCGTTCTGCTCGCTGGTGCCCGCCTGGAAGATCTTGGCGCTGGGGCTGCCTACATGATCCAGACCGGTAATCACATCACCCTTCTGCGGCTCACCCGGATAGTTGGCGGCGGCCAGCACCACACCGACAGCGGCGCGGCTGTCATAGACGGCTTCTTTCTGATCCAGCTCGCCCGCACAACCGGCTAGGCAGAGCTCGACCAGATCGGATTGCATGCGCAGCATTATGGGTTGGGTTTCCGGATCGCCGAAACGGCAGTTGAACTCGATGACCTTGGGGTTGCCTTGCTCATCGATCATCAAACCGGCGTACAGGAAGCCGGTGTAGACGTTGCCTTCGGCGGCCATGCCTTGCACGGTTGGCATTATGATGCGCTCCATGACGCGGCGGTGGATCTCTGGCGTGACAACTGGAGCCGGTGAGTAGGCACCCATGCCGCCGGTATTCGGGCCGGTATCGCCATCGCCGACGCGCTTGTGATCCTGGCTGGTGGCCATGGGCAGCACATTCGTCCCATCCACCATCACGATGAAGGAGGCCTCTTCGCCATCGAGGAACTCCTCGATGACCACGCGGCTACCGGCTTCGCCGAAGGTGTTGCCTTCGAGCATGTCGCACACAGCGGCTTCGGCCTCGGCGAGAGTCATGGCAACGATCACGCCCTTACCGGCGGCCAGACCATCGGCCTTGATGACGATTGGTGCACCCTTTTCCCGCAGATAGGCCAGTGCCGGCTCGACTTCGGTGAAGTTCTGGTATTCAGCGGTCGGGATCTGCTGACGCGCCAGAAAGTCCTTGGTGAAGGCCTTGGAGCCTTCGAGCTGGGCGGCCGCCTGGGTCGGTCCGAAGATGGTCAGGCCGGCAGCGCGGAAGGCATCGACGACACCGATGACCAGCGGGGCTTCCGGGCCGACTATGGTCAGGCCAATTTGTTCTTGCTGGGCGAAGGCGACCAGAGCCGGGACATCGGTGGCGCTGATGGCGATGTTCTCGACCTTGGCTTCACGGGCGGTACCCGGGTTACCCGGTGCCACGAAGATCTTCTCGACCAATGGCGATTGCGCTGCTTTCCAGGCCAGGGCGTGTTCACGGCCGCCGTTACCGATCACCAATACTTTCATTCTGTTCCATCCTCTGCTCGGGCCTCTGCTCGGTGCTGGGCCCGGCTAAAATTCGGGTCGGGATGCCTTGCCGATGGCACGACATCTGAGCAAACAAGGCCGCTCAAGGAGCGGCCGGTTTGTGATTAATGGCGGAAGTGACGCATATTGGTGAAGACCATCACCATGCCGTGTTCATCGGCGGCGTCGATCACTTCCTGATCGCGCATCGAGCCACCCGGCTGGATGACGCAGCTGATGCCGGCTTCGGCGGCGGCAT
This sequence comes from Enterobacterales bacterium, assembly GCA_038247115.1. Taxonomy (GTDB): domain Bacteria; phylum Pseudomonadota; class Gammaproteobacteria; order Enterobacterales; family Aeromonadaceae; genus Pseudaeromonas. The sequence continues at coordinate 13,004 of JBBRVG010000038.1, forward strand.
CGATGCCGTCGCGGAACGGGAAGAAGGCGTCAGATGCCATGACGGAGCCTTGTACTTCCAGCCCTTCATCAGCAGCCTTGATGCCAGCGATCTTGGCGGAGTAGACGCGGCTCATCTGGCCAGCACCTATACCTATGGTCTGGCCGTTCTTGGTGTAGACGATGGCGTTGGATTTGACGAACTTGCCGACCTTCCAGCAGAACAGCAGCTCTTCGAGCTCTTTCTCGGTGGGTTGACGCTTGCTGACCACTTTCAGGTCGCGCAGGTTGACCATGCCCAGATCCCGATCTTGCACCAGCAGGCCGCCGTTGACGCGCTTGACGTCGACACCCTCGCTCTTGCCGGTCCAGAAACCACACTCCAGCAGGCGTACATTGGCCTTCTTGGCCACCACGTCACGGGCTTCAGCGGTGACGGCCGGGGCAATGATCACCTCGACAAACTGACGGCTGACGATGGCTTCGGCGGTGGCCGCATCCAGCTCGCGGTTGAAGGCGATGATGCCGCCAAAGGCCGAGGTCGGGTCTGTCTTGTAGGCACGGTCATAGGCTTGCAGTATATCGTCACCCAGGGCGACGCCGCAGGGATTGGCGTGCTTGACGATGACGCAGGCCGGGTCGATGAACTGTTTGACGCACTCCAGCGCAGCATCGGTATCGGCGATGTTGTTGTAGGAGAGCGCCTTGCCTTGCAGCTGGGTGGCGGTAGAGACGGAAGCTTCCTTAACATCCGCTTCCACATAGAAGGCGGCGGCCTGGTGAGCATTCTCGCCGTAGCGCATATCCTGCTTCTTGATGAACTGGAAGTTGATAGTGCGCGGGAACTTGGAATCGGCACTGGTTTCATCGATGACGCCGTAGCTCGGTACCTTGGTACCGAAGTAGTTGGCGATCATGCCGTCATAGGCGGCTGTGTGTTCAAACGCGGCGATGGCCAGATCAAATCGGGTGGCGTAGCTCAGGGAGTTGTCGTTGCCGTCCATCTCGTCGATGACGCGGTCATAGTCGCGGGCGTTAACCACAATGGTGACATCTTTGTGGTTCTTGGCCGCCGAGCGCACCATGGTCGGGCCGCCGATGTCGATGTTCTCGATGGCGTCGGCCAGTGCGCAATCCGGGTTGGCAACGGTAGCGGCGAATGGATAGAGATTGACGGCGACCAGATCGATGGGGCTGATGCCATGCTGGCTCATGATGCCATCATCGATGCCGCGACGGCCCAGGATGCCGCCATGAACCTTAGGGTGCAGGGTCTTGACGCGGCCATCCATCATCTCGGGAAAGCCGGTGTAATCGGAGACTTCGGTTACCGGCAGGCCAGCTTCGGCCAGCAGGCGAGCGGTTCCGCCGGTGGAGAGCAGTTCAACGCCACGGGCTTGCAGGGCGCGAGCAAACTCCACAATGCCGCTCTTGTCTGAGACGCTCAGCAGGGCGCGGCGGATCGGTCGAGTGTTTTCCATCTCTTCGTTGTCCTCTAAAGGTTCCAGGGGGAATTTCGCAAAATCTACTCGGGGGTGCTGAGCGCCACTGAAGCGCGTAGACCGTCAAATGAACTTTGCAGAAATACCCTTGAAGACAAGACCCGGATGCCCATCCGAGTGGGCGCGTATTCTACACAAAAGCGTGATGTAAGGCGATTTTTTTGCTTCGGTTCAGGCCTAGCCTAAGCCCAGTGCTGGCGCGGGTAAAAACGTTTGTCTGTAACGGATTGAATTGGTTTGCATTCTGGATCCGGTTATCCGCTTGGCGAGCCTTTTCGACCGACCGAACACCGCAAGTCACGGCGCAGCCGTCATCCGCTTGCCATGGCACCGTCATGCAATATTCATGAGGGGCGCCTAGGTTGGATGTTCGGTTGTTCATTTCAGCGTTCAGGACATATGCATGTGCTTTGTAACCTCAAGAGTCACCTTCACTTCTTCTTTCCAGAGCTCATCGGCCGGTCGTGGCGGATTGAAAAAATTGGCAACTCCAGCCTTGCTGGTTTCTCTGTTGGCCATCAGTAGCATGGCGACGGCGGCACCCGCGGCTCCCCAGGTCTTGGCTAAATTAGCCATCGAGTTGCCAGCCGATGGCCACCTGACCTATCAGGGGCAAGCAGCCGGTCAGTTTCCGGATGGGTTGCCCATAGGACTGGGCTCCGGGTTGAGCTTTGTCGGTAAGACCTCCGATGGCGCCCTGCAATTTGTGGCCCTGACCGATCGCGGTCCCAATGGGGATGCCCCCCAGTGGTTGGCGTCGGGTCACGCCCAGGAGAGCAAGATCTTCATCCGTCCGGACTTCGTGCCGCAATGGATGACGGTCACGGTCAAGGATGGTAAGGCCAAGGCGAGCCATCCGGTGTTGCTGCAGGATGGCAAGGGACCCATTCACGGTCTGCCGCTGCTGCCGGGAACCGTTGGTTCGACCGGTGAAATGGCCTTGAATGATGCCTTGCAGCCGATTGCTCTGACCGATAGCCGGGGGCTGGATACCGAAGGTCTGGTCGCCGATGGTCAGGGGGGCTTCTGGCTGTGTGATGAATATGGCCCCTTTCTGATCCACGTCGATGGTCAGGGCAAGATCCTCAAGCAGTATGGCCCCGAGGCGCAATCGGGTGAACAACAGGTGGCGGCTGGTTTGCCCTCCGTGTTGGCCTGGCGTCAGCCGAACCGCGGATTTGAAGGGGTAGCACGTCTGCCTTCAGGCAAGATTATCGCTGCCGTGCAAAGTACCCTGGATATCGAGGGTAAGACCGCCAAGTCGGCTACCTTTATCCGCCTGCTGGAGCTGGATCTGCAAACCGGCAAGACCCGCATGCTGGCCTATCCGCTGGAAGCGGGTTTCTACAAGAAAAACAAGGATGCCAAGATTGGCGATCTGGTGGCGGTTGATGAGCAGACCCTGCTGGTGATCGAGCAAGGCAAGGATAAAGACAAGCAGATGCACAACCGCATCTATCGTCTGGATCTGGCGCCGGCGACAGATCTGAGCGGCCAGTTGATTGCCAATAAGGAGCTGGAGTTCGCGGATGCCGATGCATTGCACGCCGCTGGTGTGGTTCCGGTGAGCAAGCAGTTGCTGGTGGACTTGCAGAGCCTGGGTTGGAGCGCCGAGAAGGCGGAAGGGTTAACCCTGGTGGATGGCAAGACGCTCGCCGTGACCAGCGACAATGATTTCGGTCTCGGGATCAAGGTGAAGGATAAGGTCGGGGATGCCAAGGATCCCGCCGATTACAGCACAGATGGCAGCGGTAAACTCCTGCTGGAAGGTAAGCCGGTCGCCAGTACCCTGAGTCTGAAACCACTCAGCGGTGAGGAAGCTCACTCGGTACTCTGGTTGATAGGACTGCCGCAATCGCTGCGCTGATACCAGGCCGCTGCGCTAGTACCATGTAGCAACACGGGAAACGCAAACATCTAGGGGCTGTCAGAACAGCCCCTTTTGTTTGATTTTTTTCAGCTGCGCCGTCGGCGGCATCAGCTCGCTCAGCTCGGTACTCTCGAAGCTCGTTCCCTTGCTTTCACTGATCTGAGTCCCTGAGCCTTGAGCCCCAGAGCCCTGAGCGGCGGAGCTCAGCGATTGCCCTTGCAGTCGCTTGAGCTGGCGCGCCTGGGTATCCGCCAATTGCCGTAACTGTTGCAACTCCTGCTGGACTGCGACGATATGGGCATTCTGCTCGGCCAGCAGCTGTTGCAATTGCGTCAGCTGTGATGGCGAAAACAGCGCCTCTTCGGCGGTGCTGGCTTCGCTGCCATCGTCACTCAAACCGCAGGCATGCAGTTGGCGCCAGAAGGCGGTGGCGGTCAGGTTTTCGCTGTCCAAGGCCACCGATAGACTGCGGCTGAGCCGGGGGTTGAGCAGATGAACATAGAGTCCGGCCAGATAGATGTCGCGATGAAACAGCCGTACCACCATCTCCAGCGAGGTGCGATCGGTATGGCTGCGCTTGGCTTTGTCGTACCAGTCGCGCAGAGCGCCGACTGCAAAACGGTCGGCTTCCGAGGTCTCCGGGTTGAGGTAAAGGGCCAGATTCAGTTTTCTGGCCACACCATTACTCATCAGCCACCTCGATCAGTACCGGCGAGCTGACCGCGTGGGCGGCTTCATCGGCATGGTAGAGGCAGATCTCACGGGATAGCGCACTTTGCGGGTTCTCCAGCAACACGACCCGATCACCGAGCGTGGTATAGGCCGAGCGGATGGCCTCGGCAATCAGGGAGGCTCCACCGCCCACCAGATAGACACGGTTCGGATTCTTGGCAAACTTCTTGGCCTCATAAGCAACCTGATCCCCTAACTCGCGGATCTTGGTTTCGATCTTGGTCAGGATGCCGGGGATCTTGGCTTCATCGTTGACCACGCTCTGCACGAACGCCATATCGTGGCGACGCTTGATCAGCTCATTGGCCACCAGATAGCTGGAGTCGCTGTCGGCGGCGGCCAGCGCCTTGCGCGCCGCATCGGTCACCATGGAGACCCCGATCTCGTTGTTGCCGTAGATGGCCGAGACATCGTCAAACTCGCCGACCACGACGCCCATATCCAGGGTGGTGCCGCCGCAGTCGATGATCAGCGACTTGGTGAATTCATTGCAGTTGGCATTCAGCAGATGGGACAAGGCCGCCGGCAGACTCTCCGGCATGACGTCCACATCGACAATCGGGAACAGCTCGCCCTTGTTCAGGCTGATATCGCGCATCAGATTACGGCGCTTGGCCTCGATCTTGGACTCGTTCTTCTGGCAATCATCCGGATTGTAATACTCGGTGATCGGCAGGGTGACGATGATATGCACCGGGCAAGGGGTCATGCCGGTCTGCAACAGGGCATGGTGCACGGAGAGCAGATTCAGATCGTCGTACTGGTACTCGATATGGGTGGTGGATAACGCCTTATCCGAGGTGGCGTCATAGGTGTATTTGGTGGTGCCTATGGTGTAGTTGAACACCTTCTGTCCCTTGAGCAGGGCGGCGCTTTTCCAGTCTTTGCGGAACGAGTTGGGCGACACTATGGTCTTCAGCGTGCCCTGTTCAATCCAGCTGACTTTGACATTGGTGGAGCCATCATCGATGGCCAGTTTCATGGGGATAACAGACATAAATTCTTCTCGAGGAGGTGGCAGACCCAAGCAGGCGTCGGATCACAGCAGCCGACTAGTATTGGTCGTATTTTATCCCCTTGGTGTGTTTTGTCGAATAAAATAGCACTGAAATTTACTTCCGTAGTTATATGTTCCGCTGGGAAGTTTTACTTCCGCATGGAAGTGCGATTTGCTGCTGCATACGTGGGTGGCAACAAGTCTTGGCGGGAGACTATCGGACAAGCCACCATCCTGAGTGCTTACCGGGGGTTAGTGATGAAACGGGAGCGACAACTCAAACTGTGGATGCTGTGTTGCAGCTTTGTGAACGGGGGCGTAGGGTGGAGTCATAGACCTGTCATCTGGTTGTGCTTTAACTGACATGTGCGTGTCATCAACCGGATTACCTAGCCATCCAAGGAGGCTGCCTATGGAGAGCGACGATCGTAAACTATACGTTCTCGATACCAATGTTCTGCTGCACGAACCCCTCGCCATTTACTCCTTTCAAGAACACGACGTCATGGTGCCGATGACGGTGCTCGAAGAACTCGACAATATTAAGGATCGCCAGAAGGATGTCAGCCGCGAAGCGCGTGTGGCGATCCGGACCATGGAAGACGTGTTCCGCGATGCCACACCGGAGCAGATTGCCGAAGGCATCTATCTGGGTAATCGGGTGGGTGAGAACTGTACCGGACGCTTGGCTATCTTTGCCGACCATCATCTGCCGGAAGGGGAGGAGATATTCACCAACAAGGAGAATGACAACCGTATCATCAATGCGGCCCTGTTCCTGCAGAAGAAGTTTCCAGGCCGCACCGTGGTGCTGGTCACCAAAGATATCAATATGCGGCTCAAGGCCAAGGGGGCCGGGCTCAAACGGGTTGAGGATTATCGCACCGATCAGTTGATCGATGATATTCGCTTGCTGGCCAAGGGCTTTCAGAAGATCGAGGGGCAGTTCTGGGATCAGGTGGGTGAATGCGAGAGCGTCTCCAGTGGTCGGGATGTGTTCCATTGGGTCGATGAGACGCTGGTGAGCAATACCCACATTAATCAGTATCTGATTGATGATTCGGACAGCTTTGCCGGGCGCGTGCATGGCCGCGAAGCCGGACGCTTGCAGATCAAGGATATCGGCCGTGAGCGCCTGATGGGGCGTCATGCTTGGGGAGTGAACCCGAAGAATATATTCCAGGCCATGGCACTGGATGCCTTGCTGGATCCGACCCTGGATCTGGTGATCCTGACTGGACCAGCCGGTAGCGGCAAGACCTTGCTGGCGATGGCAGCGGCGCTGGAGCTGGTGATTGAGCGTGGCATCTTCGAGCGCATTATCGTCACCCGCAACACGCCGGAGATTGCCGAGAGTATCGGCTTCTTGCCCGGCACCGAAGAGGAAAAGATGCTGCCCTGGCTGGCGGCGGTGACGGACACCCTGGAGGTGCTGCATAAACACGATGTCAGCAAGGAGAGTTCGCTGCAGTACATCATGGACAAGGCCAATATCCAGTTCAAATCGGTCAACTTCATGCGCGGCCGCAGCCTGCAAAATACCTTCGTGCTGCTGGATGAGTGCCAGAACCTGACGCCGTCCCAGCTCAAGACCATCATCACCCGTTGTGGTGAGGGCACCAAGTTGGTCTGCTCGGGGAACCTGGCGCAGATTGACTCCACCTACCTGAGTCCTGTGACCTCGGGGCTGACCTATATAGTCGAACGCTTCAAGGACTTCGAAGGCAGCGCCAACATCTATCTGAACGGTGTAGTACGCAGCCGACTCGCCTCGTTTGCCGAAGAGAATCTCTAGTCTTATCCCTGCGTTTTATTCCTGTGTTGTCGCCATGGCCCGCTTGAAAATAGTGGGCCATGTCGTGATAGTGGGCTATGTGTTGGTTAGGTTATCCAGCTCAGCTCAGCTCCGGCGACCCAGATAGCGGGCCATGTCGTTATTGGCACTGTTATCCAGTTCACTGACGGAGCCACAAAAGCGGATCTCTCCTTCTTGCAACAGGGCAATGCGATCGGCGACCCCGCGCGCCTCTTCCGGATGGTGAGAGATCAGAAGGATACCGATCCGTTGCTGATGGGCCAGTTGCTGCACTTCCTTCAGCATCTCGTGGCGCAGCGCCGGATCCAGGGCCGAGAAGGGTTCATCCAGCAGTAAGAAGGGCCGCTGGCGCACCAGCGAGCGGGCCAGGGCAACTCGTTGTTGTTGCCCGCCGGAGAGCTGGGTGGGCAGACGGGAGAGGAATTCGCTCAACCCCAGACGCTCGGCTGCCGCAGACACCTGCTGCCATTGCGCGGCACTGAGGCGTAAATCTGGGCGCACGCCCAAGCCGATATTCTGCTGTACGCTCAGATGGTCGAACAGGTTGTGACTCTGGAACAGGGTGGTGAAGGGGCGCTCGGCGGGCGGCAGCGACTGCAAGGGCTGTTGTTGCCAGAGTAGCGCTCCGCTATCGGCGGTGACGAAGCCTCCCAGCAAGTCGAGCAGGGTACTCTTGCCGGCGCCACTGGGGCCAACCAGCACCAGCAGCTCGCCGGGTTGCAGATTAAAACTGAAGCGGAACTGTTCACCGCCTCGGGCTAGTGCCAGATCCCGGCAGTGCAGGGTGAGGTCGTTCGTTTCTTTTATCGCTGGTTCGGGTGTCGCAGGTTCTGGGGCCGCAACCAGAGCCGGAATAGTCTCGGAGTGTGCGCTCATCGGGGATCTCCAAATCCGCGTTCGACCAGCCACAGCAGGCTGGTGCAAAGCAGTAGTAATAACAAAGCGGTAGCGGCGGCATCATCCAGTCGATAGCTGCCCAGTTGCTGAAACAGCAACCAGGGCAAGGTCTGCAATTCATCACTGCCAAACATGGCCACGGCACCCAGATCCCCCAATGAGAAGATGGCGGCTAGTGCCATGGCTCGACCCAATGCAGCACGCAGCAAGGGCCACTCCAGATAGCGCCAGCGACTCCAGCCTTGAAGTCCGAGACTCATGGCCAGACGATCGTAGCGCAGTACCGCTTGTTGCAGTGCCGGTTGCAGGGTGCGTACCGTGTAGGGCAAACAGGCGAGACCATTGAGCAACATCACCAGCCAGAACCCTAAGCCGAACACATCGGCTACCGGCAGCAACAGGATGAACAGGCCAGTGCTCAGCACAGCGGTCGGGATCAGCAGGATCAGCGAGCCTGAGGACTCCAGCAGGGTGGCGGCATGGGGACGGCCAAGCCGTTGCCGCAGATGCCGACTGCTGAACAGCAGCCCCAGGCTGATGGCGCAGGCCAGCAGGCTGGCACCCAACCCAATCTGCAGCGAGGTGAGCAGCGAGGCCCAGAGCTGGTGTGAGGTCAGCGCCTGCCACAGCTGGGGTTTGAGCCCGGCAGTGACGATGGCCAGCAGCGGCGGGATAAACAGCAGCAGGGCCAGGCTCAACCAGAAACCATCGATACAGAGCCCAAGCCAGTGCCGGGTATCGGGGCGGCTTGCTCGCAGGGAGCTGTGCTGATGACCCGGTGCTGGCGCGGCCAGTTGGTGGTGGAGAGCCAGCGCTGCGCCGCACAGCAGTAGATGCCAGAGTGCCAGTTGGGCGGCAGTATCCAGTTCGAAATCAAAGCGCAGCGCCTGGTAGACGGCGACCTCCAGGGTGGTAGCGCCCGGGCCGCCACCCAGAGCCATCACAGTGGTGAAGCTGGAAAAGCAGAGCACGAAGATCAGGCTGGCCAGTGGTGTCAGCTGTCCGCGCAGGGCTGGCCACTCCAGCAACCGCCACAGGGCTCCCGATTTCATGCCCAACTGGCTGGCCAGGCGCCAGTTCTCGGCGGGTACGGCTTCAAGGGAAAACAGCAACCAGCGCGCCGCCAGTGGCATATTGAAAAACAGATGGGCCAGCAGAATGCCGCCGAGCCCATACAGATAGGAGCCGGTTTGGATGCCAACACTCGCCAGCAGTCGTGGCAGCCAGCCCTGCTGGCCATGCACGGCAACCAGCCCGAACAGGGCTATGATGACCGGCAGGACCAGTGATATACCGAACAGCCGCAACAGTAGGCTGCGCCCTGGAAAGTGACGCCGGTGCAGGGCTCGCGCCACCGGAATCGCCAAGCCCAGACTCAACAGGGTGGAGAGTCCGGCCTGCAACACACTGAACTGCACCACATGCCGCAGATAGGCATCCTGCCATAAGGGGGCCGCACCGAGCCCCCCCTCGTGCAGTAAGGCCAGCAGGGGGCCCAGCCCGCAAACGCCTAGCAGTAGCAATGCCCCGGCGCCGGATAACCACCAAGTTTTATGGACTAGGGGTGGATTCATGCTGCTCGACCGGAAACCATTACTGGCTCACAGCTCCGCGCCACTCTTGCAGCCAGGCTTTGCGGCCCGTTGCGATCTCGGCTTCGGTAAAGTTCAGCGTCTTGGCCGGGGTTTCGTTCTGGTTGAAGCCAACAGGCAACGCGACCTTGGTCACCGGGTACATCCAGTTGCCGGTCGGGATCAGGCTCTGGAACTCATCACTGAGCATGAATTTCATAAAGCGGGCGGCGAGTTCCGGCTGATGGGCACTCTTGAGCTGGGCGGCAACTTCCACTTGGCGATAGTGGCCTTCTTCGAACAGGGCGGCATGATAGTTCTGCTTCTGTTCGGCCAGGCGGTGGTAGGCTGGCGACGTGGTATAGGAGAGCACCAGATCCGCTTCGCCCTTGAGAAACATGCCGTAGGCTTCGCTCCAGCCCTTGGTGACGGTGACCGTCTTCTTGGCCAACTGTTGCCAGTACGTCGCCGCCTGCTCACCCTGGGTCTGCTTGACCCACAACAGCAAGCCCTGGCCCGGGGTACTGGTGCGCGGATCTTCATAGATGATCTTCAGATCGGGGCGGCTGGCCAGCTCGCTCAGGCTCTTGGGCGGATGTTTCAATTTGTCGCCATCGTAGACGAAGGCAAAGTAGCCATAGTCAAACGGCAGAAAGGTGTCGTCCTGCCAGCCACCGGGAAGTGCGAGCGGAGTCATATCGACCTGATGCGGGGCAAACAGCTGGCTGCGACGGGCCTCGGGCAGCATGGATTCATCCATGCCGATGACCAGGTCGGCTTTTGTGTGCTTCCCCTCTAATTTCAGCCGGTTAAGTATCGCCACGCCGTCTTCGAGTGGCACAAAATTGATCTGGCAACCACACTGTTTTTCGAAGGCTTGTTTGATTTTCGGACCTGGACCCCAATCCGAAGCAAAAGAGTCATAGGTGTAGATGGTCAGCGGGTCGCTGGCCATGGCGGTAGTTGTGGCGAGCAGGGTGGAGAGTAAGAGTAGAGAACGCACGTCGAGACTCCTTGTGATGTGTGTCGGCAGGCGTCCCATCTAAGCCTCTCCGTGAGGAGGGTTGCGATGTCGTCTCAAATTCCTCCGCCAGTGTTACCTGGATCAGGTTCGCGGGTATGATCTCAGCGGACGCCCGCACCCCGTTTGAAAACGGCCTCATTCTATTAACGTTTTGTGAACAATACCAGCCAAAGGCGGCTGATGGTGTCAATAAGGAGGCTCTGTGCTGACAGACCATAGTAAGGAAAGACGAACATTTATGCGCATGGTGGTTGATGCGCCGGTGACAGTCATTCAAGGCGACCGTCGGTTGGTCGGGATCTGTCGAGATCTCAGTGCCAATGGCATGTCCATCGAGGTGGAGGAAGACGGGATCCGCGAAGGCGACGAACTGCTGGTCAGTCTGGCGACCAGCAGCAACTTGCTGCCGCCGTTTCAGGCGCAAGCCCGGGTGATCCGGGCGACCCCCCATGAGCCAATTTATCGGCTCGGTGTCGAGTTTGTCACTGTGGTCTGAACCGGCTCGGCCATATAACGGCCGGTTTTGATATAGAGTCGACTCTGTTCGCCAATCTGTCCGGCCGGTAATTCGGCCGGACCCGTAGGCTCCAGCAATAGCAGCGAATAGCCCCCAGCGACCAGCGTCTCGTCCTGGCCCTGAGCCGGCAGCGCTATGCCCAGCAGGGCATGGTCGGGCACAAACAGTAGCACCTGTGGGATCTCGGGTTTCAGGTAACGCCACAGGCTCGCCAGCAGCGCCACCTTGCTGTCGCAATCACCGCTATTATTTTCCAGCACCTGCCGCGGTAGCAGATAGCCGGTGCCTCGTTGTCCGCCGCTGCTTTGTAGGCGGTCGTAGGGAATGGACTGTACAAACGCCAGTAGATAATTCAGCAACTGTCGCGGCTCGACCTGCTCGCCGCCAGCGGCTTGCAGCAAGGCCTCCGCCACATCCCCCAACTCACTGCTACTGGTGTCTATGATGCGCACATGGTCCGGTTTGATCCCGGCTTGACCCAGGGTATCGCTGGTGGCGATGAGATAGTTCTCTTTAAGCAGGAGATCGAACTGGCTTTTCTCTTCGCTCGCCAACCACTGCTGCACCTCGGCCAACTGGGCCGGATCGGGGGTATGAATGGCCAGGCTCCAGGGATCTTGACGTTTCAGTTCGAAACGCGCCTCGGGCCACTGCTGACGGGCACTGCGTAGTAACCGGGTGTAGAGGGTGCGGCGCGCCGCATCGGGACGCCAGGCACTAAAAAAACGCAACTCGCTCTGCTCTGGTAGCGTCAAACTGAGGCTCTGCGACTCTTTGTTTTGCGGCTCTTGGGTCTGGGCTGCTCCTTGTGCCCTGCTGGCCGGTGGTTGCCAGCGATAATTGAGCGTCAAACCATCTCGGTTGAAGCTCAGCTGTTTAGCCTGTGCCAATGTTCTGGGCAACAGGCAGAGCAGCATGATACAGCCGAGAACCAGGAAGGTTCCTGGTCCGTATAGCCGGGTGCGGCTACTGCCTTGGGGATCTCGCATCAATCCGTTGCCTCCAGGTTCGAGCGCTGCGCGTCCAACGGAAGGAAGCTGACGGAGTGTCAGCTTCCCGGCATTATTACAGCTGCATTACTGCTGCGCCTTCCTGGCGACTTCTTTAGGCCAATTGCCAGTGACCACCCTCTTGCCAGCGGAGCAGACGGCTATGGAACGGTTGCAGCGTACTGCGATGGCCGACACTGACCAGAATAGTCTGGGGCAGTTGGGCCTTGAGCAGGGCATACAGGGTCGCTTCGCTGGTTTCATCCAGTGCCGAGCTAGCTTCATCCATAAACAGCAGGGCCGGTTTCACCAGCAAGGCGCGAGCAAAGGCGATGCGCTGCTGCTCGCCCACACTCAGAATATGGGACCACAGCGCCTCGTCATCCAGCCGCGCCGCCATGTTGGCGAGACCCACCTGCTCCAGCAGCGGCAGCAGTATCTCGTTACTTTGCGGTGCAAGCGGGTAACACAGGGCTTCCCGCAGGGTACCCAGTGGCAGATAGGGACGCTGGCTCAAAAACAGCACGCGGCCTTCTGCCGGGTAATCGACGCTGCCTTGAGCAAAGGGCCACAAGCCCGCCAGGGTGCGCAGTAGAGTGGATTTGCCACAGCCGGACGGGCCCTGGATCAGCAGGGATTCTCCGGGATTCAGCTGCCAGTTAGCGGCCTGCATCAGGGCGCCGTTCAGCGGGTGGTTGACGGCCAGATCATGCAGTCGCAGCTGCTCCCCCACCCGTCCAGGCTGGATGCTCGGCAAACTCTGGGTATGAGCCAGTCCTTGCTGAAAGGTGGATAGACGATCCACCACCGCCTTCCACTCCGCCAATCCAACGAAGTTATTGATCAGCGTGGACAGTGAATCTTGAACGCGGCCAAACGCGGATGAAATCTGGATCAGCCCACCGAGTTGGATCACTTTGGCAAAGTAGCTGGGGGCACCGACAATAAAGGGGAAGATGACGGCGGCCTGGTTGTAACCAAAGGTGAAAAAGCCCAATTTTTTTTGTCGGCGCATCAGTTGGAAGTAGTTGCCAACCACATGACTGAAGCGGCCACCCAGCAGTTTGCCTTCTTCTTCCTCACCTTTGTACAGGGCTATGGACTCGGCATTTTCCCGCAGACGAATGAGGGAGAAACGGAAATCGGCCTCATACATTTGTTGATTGAAGTTCAGCTTCACCAGCGGACGACCAATCACGAAGGTTAAAAAGGTACCCATGATGGCGTATGCCAGCGTCATCCAGACCATATAGCCTTGCGGCAGATGAATAGCATGGCCGAGTAGTTGAAAATCCAGCGGCGTGGAAAGCGTCCACAACACGGTGACGAAGGTGACCAGCATGGCTAGATCGGTCAGTATGCCCAAGGATAACCCTAGGGTATTGGCGACGAATAGACTGATATCCTCGGCGATCCGTTGATCAGGGTTATCGGTCTTGGTATCCGTCAGTTGCAGGCGATAGTAGTTGGCTTTGTCCAGCCAGGTTTCCATGATGTGGTCGGTCAGCCAGCGTCGCCAATTGATGCTGAGCATTTGCCGAAAATAGGAGAGGTACACCGAGACCACCACGTGCAGGGTCGCCAGACCACAAAACAGCAGCAAGGATTTTTGGAATCCCGGCAGATCGTAGTTCTGCATCGAGTTATAGAAGTCGTTGTACCAACTGTTAAACGCTTTGGCGAGATAGACACTGCCACCCGTCAGAACCAGGATGAGCAGCAACAGTACCCAGCCTTTACGTCCCTCTTTCGACACCCAGTAAGGTTTGAGCAGTCGCCAGAAATTGGACCACAGGTGTTTGACCGGTGGATTTGCATTCATAAACCAACACTCCCTATAAAAACCAGTCATCGCAACAGGATGGCGCTCTCGGGGCCACTGTGGCTGATTGTGACTGAGCCGGTGGCGACAAATCAATGAATGGACGATAAACCGCTCGTGATTCAGCGATTTATGAGGGCTGAGCCCTGATTGAGTGGGTGGGGGATGGCAAGCCGGAACCGCAAACTCGGCTCCGACCGGATGTGCTAGCGGGGCGTCAGGCGCTCAGCAGTTGTTCGATACGCGCCAGAGTGTCGGCATCCAGTGCGGGAGCCTGAACTGCGGCGACCGCGTCATCAATCTGGCTGATCCGGCTGGCACCAATCAGTGCCGAGGTGACGGCAGGATCGCGCAGTACCCACTGCAGGGCCATCTGCGACAGCTTCTGGCCACGATCCTGGGCCATGCGGTTGAGCTGTTGCAGCAAGGCCAGACGCTCGGGGGTGATCTGCTCCGGTTTCAGGAAGGGACTGGCGCTGGCGGCCCGGGAATCGGCCGGTATGCCATTGAGATAGCGGTCGCTGAGCAGGCCGCCTGCCAATGGCGAGAAGGCGATACAGCCCATGCCGGCTGCGCTGCAGGCCGGTAAGGTCTGTGGCTCTATGCTGCGCTCGAGCATGGAATATTTCAGCTGGTTGATGAGGCAAGGGGTGCCCAGATCGCGCAGCAAGGCGGCGGCACGAGTGGCGAGTTCAGCTGGATAGTTGGAGAGGCCGATATACAGCGCCTTGCCCTGGCGTACCATCAGCGCCAGTGCGGCCATGGTCTCTTCCAGCGGCGTGTTGGGGTCGGGTCTGTGGTGATAGAAGATATCGAAGTAGTCGAGCCTGGTGCGCTTGAGGCTCTGATGCAGGCTGGCAAACAGGTACTTGCTGGAGCCGCCATCGCCATAGGGACCGTCCCACATCACATAGCCTGCCTTGCTGGAGATGATGAGCTCATCCCGATAGGGCAGGAAATCCTGCTGTAGCAGGGTGCCGAACATGGACTCGGCACTGCCGGGTGGGGGACCGTAGTTATTGGCCAGATCGAAATGGGTAATGCCCTGATCGAAGGCGCGCCGCAGCAGCGCGCGACAGGACTCCTCGCTGTTGACGCCGCCAAAGTTGTGCCACAGACCCAGTGCGATGGCGGGCAGACGCAAGCCATGCTGGCCACTGCGACGATAGGGTTGTTGCTGATAACGCTGATCACAAGCTTGGTAGGGGGAGGTCATGGCAACTCCTGATCGGGACATGCATTAAAAAAAACAGGGCCGGAATCGGCCCTGAGAGAGTGGCAGCACCTCAGCGGAATTGATAGCGGATATGGTGCTCAAACTGTTGACCGGGTTCTAGCCAGCAGCCAGGTTGCGGCCACTCCGGATGATGGGGGCTATCCGGCAGGAACTGGGGCTCCAGCGCCACACCGGCGTAGTCACTATATTCGCCACCATCCCGGCTGGGAGTTCCCGCCAGATAGTTACCGGTATACAGCTGCAATCCGGGCAAGCTGGTGGAAAGCTGCAGGCTGAGCTGACCATCGGCGGATATCAACTCGGCAGCGGCCTGATGGCCATTGCTCGGCGTTCTATCCAGCAGATAGCTATGATCGTAGCCCTTGGCCCCTTGCTGCTGCTCATCGGCCAGAAAATCAGCGGCCAGCCGCTTGGGCTGATTGAAATTGAACGAAGTGCCATCGACCAGCGCCAGAGGGCCGAGCGGGATGCCGTTGCCATCGGTGGGCACCATAAAGCCAGCCCGCAGACGCAGTGTGTGCTGACGGACATCGCTCTTGGTGCCATCCAGATTGAAGTAGGCATGGTTGGTCAGATTGACCGGCGTCAGGGTGTCGGTATGGGCCCGCATCTGAATGGTGACGCAGTTGTCCTCACCCAGACAGTAGCTCACCTCCACTGTCAGCTCCCCCGGAAAACCCTGATCCTCTGCAGCAGAGCTCAAGCCGAAGCGCACCTGTTGTGCCGCTTGTTCCAACACCTGCCAGCGCAGCTTGTCGAACCCACCTGGGCCGCCATGGAGCATGTTGCCCGCCTGATTGGTGGCCAGTTGACGATCGCCGCCCGGATAGGGCAGGTGCCCACGGGCAATCCGGTTGGCGTAGCGGCCGATCATGGCACCGAGATAGGCTTGCTGGTGGCGGTAATCTTCGGGTTGCGCGCAGCCGAGCAACACTTCCCGATGTTCACCCGAGGCGAGGGGAACCAGGCAGGAGAGCCAGGTTGCGCCCCAATCCATCAGGGTGATCTGCATACCGTTGCCATTTTCCAGACGGATGAGCCGGGGCTCATCCGCATAGCTGCTTGCTGGGCAGGGTTGAGTGTTCATCGGGACCTCAAATGCTACCGGCACCAGCCGAAGGTTGGCAGATATAGATGGTCGGTTGCAGGCCAGTGGCTTGCGGATAGCGCTCTTCGATCACGGCGCAAACCGAGGCGGTCATGGACGACGGCACCAGGGCCACGATGCAACCGCCGAAGCCGCCACCGGTCATCCGCACACCACCCTGGGCACCCAGCTGTTCCTTGATCAGGTTCACCAGGGTATCGATAGGCGGCACGGTAATGGCGAAATCATCGCGCATGGAGGCATGGGATTCGGCCATCAGCACCGCCATCCGGGTCAGGTCGCCACGGGCCAGCACGTCAGCCGCTTCCAGGGTGCGGGCATTTTCGGTGATGACATGACGGGCACGTTGGGCAACGACCGGATCCAGCTCATGAGCACGCTCTTCAAACTGGGCCAGGGTCAGATCCCGCAGCGCTTTAACGCCGAAGTGAGCCGCGGCTGCTTCGCACTGTTGGCGACGGGTGTTGTACTCGCTATCCACCAGACCGCGACGCACGTTGGAGTTCACAATCACCACATCCACACCGGCGGGCATGGCCACTGCACGGGTTTCCAGGCTGCGGCAGTCGATGAGCAGGGCATGACCGGCTTCACCCAGAGCGGAGATAAATTGGTCCATGATGCCGCAGTTACAGCCGACAAACTGGTTCTCGGCTTGCTGACCATTCAGGGCGATATCGGCCTGGCTGATTTCCAGATGGTTCAGTGCCTTGAAGGCTTGACCGACGGCCACTTCCAGGGAGGCAGAAGAGCTGAGCCCTGCGCCTTGCGGCACGTTACCGGTGATCACCAGGTCGGCACCACCCAGCGCAAAGCCACGCTCTTGCAGGTACTTGACCACACCGCGGACATAGTTGGCCCACAGGTACTCCGGATGCGGCTCGATAGGGCCGCTCAGGTCAAATTCGTCCTGCTGGTTCTGATAGTCGGCGGCTACCACGCGCACCATAGAGCCCTGACGGGGGGAGGCACTGATCACGGTCTGGTAGTCGATGGCGCACGGCAGCACGAAACCATCGTTGTAGTCGGTGTGTTCACCGATCAGGTTAACCCGGCCCGGGGCCTGGATATCCAGGCTCGGCATATAGCCGAACACCTGCTGAAATACGGACTGGGTAATCTGCTGTAGGGACTGGATACTCATGGCAACCTCAAATTTGTTCACGGAAATGGATATCGCTGACGGCGCGCAGGCGCTCGGCGGCTTGTTCGGCGGTCAAATCGCGCTGGGTCTCGGCCAGCATCTCGTAACCGACCATGAACTTGCGCACACTGGCAGAGCGCAGCAGGGGCGGATAGAAGTGGGCGTGCAACTGCCAGTGCGGATTCTCTTCGCCATTGAAGGGGGCGCCATGCCAGCCCATCGAATAGGGGAAGGAGCACTGGAACAGGTTGTCATAGCGACTGGTCAGCTTCTTCATCGCCAGCGCCAGATCGGTGCGCTGGGCTTCGGTCAGTTCAGGTAACTGTTTGACGGCAAATTTCGGCAACAGCAGGGTTTCAAAGGGCCATGCCGCCCAGTAAGGGACCACGGCCAACCAGAATTCGGTTTCCACCACGGTGCGGCTGCCATCGGCCATTTCACGCTGTACATAATCCAGCAGCAGCGGAGAGCCCTGTTCGGCAAAGTAGGCGCGCTGGGTGCGATCTTCGGCGGCGGCTTCGTTGGGCAGGAAGCTGTTGGCCCAGATCTGGCCGTGGGGATGGGGGTTGGAGCAACCCATCATGCTGCCTTTGTTTTCGAAGACCTGGATCCAGGGATAGTCACGACCCAACTCGGCAGTCTGTTCACACCAGGTATCGACCACGGCGGTCAGTGCCGGAACTGACAGTTCGGGCAAAGTCTTGCTGTGATCCGGCGAGAAGCAGATCACCCGGCTGGTGCCACGGGCACTTTGCAGGGTGAAGAGCGGATCCGGATTCTGCGGCGCTTCCGGGGTATCGACCATCAGGGCGGCAAAATCGTTGGTGAAGACGAAGGTCCCTGAATAGTCAGGGTTCACATCACCTGTGACCCGGGTATTACCGGCACACAGAAAGCAGGTCGGATCATGGGGCTGACGCACGGTACGATCCGGCTCATCTTGCTGTCCCTGCCAGGGGCGCTTGGCGCGATGCGGTGAAACCAGAACCCACTCGCCTTTGAGCGGGTTAAAACGGCGATGCGGGTGATCGGTAGGTTCGAACAACATACAACTTTTCCTTTTACTGAACTTGAACTGGGCGTGCCTGGGTCATCAGGCGTCGGGATAACCATTCGGATTCTGGGACTGCCAGCGCCAGGTATCGGCGGTCATGTCATCCAGGGTACGACTGGCTTGCCAGCCCAGCTCCTGACGGGCCTTGGCCGGATCGGCCCAGCATTGGGCTATGTCGCCGGCGCGGCGCGGGGCTATGACATAAGGCAGCTCGCGACCACAGGCACGCGAGAAGGCGGCGACCATTTCCAGCACGCTGTAACCCACACCGGTGCCCAGATTGAAGATATGCACACCGGGCTTATCCTGCTGGGTTTTGAGGGCAGCAACGTGACCATCCGCTAAGTCCATGACATGAATGTAATCGCGTACACCGGTGCCATCCGGCGTCGGGTAGTCACCACCGAACACAGAGAGTTGGTCGCGGCGACCGACGGCCACCTGGGCGATGAAGGGCATCAGGTTGTTGGGGATCCCTTGCGGGTCTTCACCCATGGTGCCGCTCGGGTGAGCGCCGACCGGGTTGAAATAACGCAGCAGGGTCAGTGACCAGTCCGGTGCGGAACGGGCAAAATCCTTGACCATCAGCTCGACCATCAGCTTGCTCTGGCCATAGGGGTTGGTGGCTTGCAGGGTCGGCGAGTCTTCGGTAATCGGCACCTGCTGCGGATCGCCATACACGGTGGCAGAGGAGCTGAAAATGAAATTCTTGACGTTGGCGCGACGCATGGCCTGCAGCAGCACGAGAGTGCCGCTGACGTTGTTTTCATAGTATTCCAGCGGCTTTTGCATCGACTCGCCCACGGCTTTGAGCCCGGCGAAGTGGATGACGGCATCGATGGATTGCTCGGCGAAGATGCGATCCAGCAACGCGGCATCACGAATGTCGCCCTGATACAGGGTCGGTTGCTGGCCACTGAGTTGTTCGATGCGCGCCATAACGCTGGGTTTGCTGTTGCAGAAGTTGTCGAGCAATACCGGAGTAATACCCGCGGCAATCAGCTGTAGACAGGTGTGGCTGCCGATGTAACCGGTGCCTCCGGTGACTAATACTCGTAACATGAATGACTCCTCACGGGTCTCGACGGGCCTAGAAATGACGCGTCGTTGTGCTTGTGTAATCGCTTACCCTAAATTTAAGCGCGAGTTTGGCTTTTTGGAAGTTCTTTTCCACAAATTTGCGTGACTGGGATCAAATAATGTATGGCTTGTCGGTTTTGTGGACGCTGTTCTGTGTAACTTTAGTGTAATTGCGTCACTTTTGTGAGTTGATGCGCAGCCGACTTGGCTGTTTTATATAAAAATGCAGTGTAATCAGGTAGAAAGGCCGGTAAGATTCGATACTCATTCGAACGCCTATTATTTTGAGCACTCTGCGGGTAATAAAAAATGGCAACAATCAAGGACGTCGCACGGTTATCGGGTGTGTCAGTCGCAACGGTATCTCGTGTCATCAACGATTCTCCGAAAGCCAGTCAGGCATCCCGTGATGCCGTCTTCAAAGCCATGGCCGAGCTCAAATATCACCCCAATGCCAATGCCCGGGCACTGGCTCATCAGAGTGCTGAAACCCTGGGGCTGGTGGTGGCCGATGTCTCGGATCCCTTTTTCGGCACCATGGTCAAAGCCGTCGAACAGGTGGCCCAGGCAACCGGTAACTTCCTGCTGATCGGCAACGGCTATCACGATGCCAAGCAGGAGAAAAAAGCCATCGAGCAGCTGATCCGCCACCGCTGCGCTGGTCTGGTAGTGCACGCCAAGATGCTGCCGGACGAGGATCTCTCCCTGTTGATGAGCCATATCCCCGGTATGGTGCTGATCAACCGGATCCTGCCGGGCTATGAATCCCGCTGTATTGCTCTCGATGACCACCACGGATCCTGGCTGGCCACTCGCCATCTGATCCAGGAAGGGCATCAGAAGATCGGCTTCTTATGCTCCAACCACGACATCTCGGATTCCCATGACCGCTTGCGCGGTTATCTGGATGCCCTGCAAGAGCACGGCATCGCCGTGGATGAGCGCCTGATCTCCCGTGGCTCGCCCAATGAAGAGGGGGGGGAAGAGGCGATGACTGAATTGTTGGGCCGTGGCCGCCGCACCATGACGGCTGTGGTCTGCTACAACGATTCCATGGCCGCAGGCGCGCTCTCGGTCTTGAGTGATAACGGCATCGAGGTCCCGCAGGAGATGTCCCTGGTCGGCTTTGATGATGTGCTGATCGCCCGTTACCTGCGCCCCCGGCTGACGACGGTGCGTTATCCGGTGGCGGCCATGGCCACCCAGGCGGCGGAGCTGGCAGTCGCTTTGTCCCAAGGTGATCCGTTGCCGGAAACGACCAATATGTTCAGCCCGACCCTGGTGCGCCGCCACTCGGTCAGTAATCTCTCCCCGCGCGGCTAAAGCCGCAGCTCCGAGCACATATCCAACCCAGCAGGGCCATGGCCCTGCTTTTTTATTGCCTGCAATCCAGGCTGTTGCCAGAGCCCTCTGGTGAGCTGGTGCTTGCCAGTTTCACTGCAATCCACAACAGACTGCTCTGCGGATAAAGGGCGTCAGTCTATATCTGGCTTATGCAATACGCCGGTGCCGGGCCTGGCATCAGTATGTTGTTTTTCATCATAAAAATGAGATGAAGCCCTTCTGCGGATCCTGGTTTGCAGGCACTGAGATCACGGAATATTCAGATCTTGTGTAACCGATCACACTGCCAATATTTATTATTTTATCGTTTATAATCAATTGCTTGATGTTTGTTGATGCTTTTGCATATAACCATGAAACCCTTTGCAAGGTGTAACGATCTCTTTTTGTGAGTTGCGTCATGACATCTTGCTGCGCAAACTTCTTATAATTCTTCCGCGCCAGTGAAAGCGTTTACTTAAAGTGCTTCTGGCTCATACACCCTCAAAGTAAGTGGATGAATAAAGGAATATCTATGAAAGCAAAATTGCTGGCCTCCTCTGTTGCAATTGCTCTGGCTCTGACTGCAACATCCGCCTCGGCGGTCAATTTCACCGGTTACTTCCGCTCCGGTGTTGGCGTTTCTCAAGATGGCTCCACCCAAAGCTGGATGATTCCCTATGTAGGGCGTCTGGGTAACGAAGCCGATACCTATACCGAAATCGGTCTGGGCCAAGAGCTGTACAACAAGGGCGGCAAAACCTTCTATGTTGACAGCATGCTGAGCATGAACTCCGATGGCTCCAACGATTGGGAAGCTACCGGCGCTGCCAACGATGCCACCTTCGCGTTGCGTCAGTTCAACATCCAGGCCAAGGGTCTGATCGAAGCATCACCTGATGCCGTGGTATGGGCGGGTAAGCGTTACTACCAACGTCATGACCTGCACATCATCGATAGCAAGTACTGGAACATCTCCGGTGGCGGTGCTGGTGTGGAAAACATCAAGGCCGGTGACGGTGCTTTTTCTGTGGCCTGGATCCGCAATGATGCCGACCTGCTGAACGTCAACTATGCTGACTTGCGTTATGCCGGTCTGAAGCCATGGGAAGGCGCCTGGGCTGAAGTGGGTATCGACTATGCTATCGGTAATGCCACCGATGCGCAGGACACAGCAAACACTTACGACAATTTCAAAAACAGCGTCATGCTGACTGCCGAGTTGAGCCAGTTCTTTGCCTCCAGCGGTATCAACGAGAAGTTTGTACTGCAATATGCCGACAAGGGTCTGGCGCACAACATGATCGACCAGGGTGGTGGTTGGTATGACGTGTGGAGTGGCGACAACTCCGAAGCCAAGGGCTATCGCTTCATCAACAACGGTGACATGCCACTGGGTGACAAGTTCTACGTCAACTATGTGTTCACCTACGGTAAGTCCGAGAAGCATGCTGCTTTCACCGACAATACCGAGTTGTTGTCTCTGGTCGGTCGCGCCCACTATCAGTGGACCGAGATCATGAAGACTGTGGTTGAAGCCGGTACCTTCTCCAAGGACACTGAATTCACCTCCGGCTCTTCCTGGAAGGAAGCGGGTCAGAAGTACACCATTGCTCAAGCCTGGTCGGCGGGTAAAGGGTTCTGGGCTCGTCCTGAGTTGCGTGTCTATGCCTCCTACCTCAAGGATGGCGGTGATGGCGAAAACTTGACCTTCAATGGCAAGACTGACGACAACACCATGAACTTCGGTGTTCAAGCCGAAGCCTGGTGGTAAGCGATTGCACGACACAGGGAGCCTTGGGCTCCCTTTTTTTTATTGTCCAATCCGGGCCATAAAACTTATGAATGGATTATCAGGAGACAGGATGAAAGCTCTCTTTCTCAGTATGTTGCTGGGGCTGTTAACCGCCGTGGCGGCACAGGCTGCGCCAGCGCCCCGAATTGTCGGTGCCGATATTTCCCATTTGCCGCAACTCGAAGCGGCCGGGGCCAAATTCTATGACCATGATGCCAAGGCAGCGGAGGATCTGCTGCTGATCCTCAAGCGCAATGGTGTGAACCGCATTCGCCTCAAGGTGTGGAACGAACCGGGCAAGTATGCCGAGTTCCCATCCGATCAGAGCGGGCCTGAGGGCTACAACAATCCGGCCCATGTGGTTGCCATGGCCAAACGGGCCGAAGCGGCGGGTTTGAAGGTGATGATCGACTTCCACTACAGCGACTGGTGGGCGGATCCGGGCAAGCAGACTATGCCGGTGGCCTGGCGCAATCTGGATGCGGCCGCGGTGAGCGAGAAACTCTACGCTTTTACCCGAGATGTCATGCAGCAGCTCAAAGACGCCGGGGTGACTCCAGCCGAGGTGCAGGTAGGCAACGAGATCTCCAACGGCATGATGTGGCCGCTGGGGCGAGTGCCGCAGTGGGATAATCTGGCGAGCTTTATCAAGGCCGGTGCTCGTGCCGTCAAGGAGGTGTCACCGAGCTCGCGGGTGGTGCTGCACCTGGATGCCGGTGGCGACAATGCCCGCTGCCGTCGTTGGTTTGATGCCATGGTTGCGCGCGGTGTGAGCTTTGATGTCATAGGTCTCTCCTTCTACCCGGTCTGGCATGGCTCGCTGGCGGATTTGAAACAGAACATGGACGACTTAAGCCAGCGCTACGCCAAACCGCTGATCGTGGTCGAGACCGCTTACCCCTGGACCACTCAGAACGGTGATAGCCAGAAGAACATCTATACCAGCACTGGCTCTGAAACCTATCCGATGACGCGGCAAGGCCAGCAACAGTTTTTGACCGCGCTGTGGCAAACCGTCAAGGCGGTACCGCAAGGCCGGGGCGAAGGGGTGATCTACTGGGAGCCCGATTTTATCCCCCATCCGGGAGCAGGCTGGAAGGCGGGAGCCGGCGATGAGTGGGACAACGTGACGCTGTTTGACTTCCAGGGCCGGGCTCTGCCGGGGCTCAAGACCTTTGGGGAGGCGGCAAAATGAGTGAGTGGGTGCGTGGCGCCGACATCTCGTCGCTGCCGGAGCTGGAGTATCACGGCGGCGTGCTGCGCCGTGACGGGGAGCCCGTGGATAGCCTGAGCCTGCTCAAAGCCGAAGGCCTCAATGCCGTGCGCATCAAGGTGTGGAACGATCCGGGACACCCGGATCATTTCCCCGCCAACCAGACAGGGCCGCTGCGCTTCAATGGCCCGGATCAGGTGGTAGCGCTGGCGCGGCGCGCGCAGGCGGCGGGCTTGCGCATCATGCTCGATTTTCACTACAGCGACTGGTGGGCGGATCCGCAGAAGCAATTTATGCCCCATGCCTGGCAAGGCATGGCATTGCCGGAGGTGTGCGAGCGGCTGTACCAGTTTACGGTCGATATACTGCAGCGGGTGCAGGCGGAAGGGGTTGAAGTGACCTGGGTGCAGGTCGGTAACGAGATCAGCCACGGCATGCTCTGGCCGCTGGGCTTCTTGCCCGGCAACTGGCCTGCGCTGGCGGCCCTGTTGCGTGCGGGGGTGGCGGCCGTGCGCGAGGCGGCGCCCGCCGCTCAGGTGGTGCTGCATCTGGATGCCGGCTGCGACCAGATCCTCTATCGCCACTGGTTCGATCAGGCGCAGGCGCTGGATGTGCAGTGGGATTGTATCGGTCTGTCGTTCTATCCCTGCTGGCATGGCTCCTTGCCTCATCTGGCGGAGAACCTGCAGCTGCTGGCCGAGTGCTACAACTGTCCGCTGCTGGTGGTCGAGACCGCCTATCCGCGGCAGCTACACCGGCAGCGCAATGGCCAATGGCTGTTGCAGCACACAGGCGCCGAACCCTATCCCGCCACGCCCGAAGGCCAGGCGGAATTTCTCCGCGCGCTGGCCGCCGTACTGCGCGCTGTGCCCAAGGAGCTGGGGCAGGGGCTCTTCTACTGGGAGCCGGCACTGCTGCCGCTGCCCGATGGCAGCCGCGGGGGGTGGCAGAATGCGACCCTGTTTGCCGATGACGGCGAGGTGCTGCCGTCCTTGACGGCATTAGGCCAGCTCTAGGCGGCCCCGCGACTGGGCCCTGGTTGCAGGGCCTCATGCCCGGATCCTGGGGCCGGATCCTCGCTCGGACCCTGGCAGTGGACCTCCATCTGCTGGCGTACTTTGGGGTGGGATTTGTATTGGACCGGTTCCGCCCTGGTCGGCTTGGGCGAGTTGCCAACCTGCCGCTTGGCGGGGGCGGGAAGGGGGGCAAAAGGCCAAGCCCCCCAGACCCCCGGCCCCAGGTTTGGGCCACGGTCGGGGAGGCCCCCCGCGG
>JBBRVG010000039.1:0-37775 GCA_038247115.1 Enterobacterales bacterium
CATACTGGTATCGATGCTCTTGCCATTCTTCACCGCACAAACCGAGGCACCGTTACCCAGATGGGCGGTGATGACGTTAGTTTGTTCCAGCGGCTGACCCAATTGTTCAGCAGCTTTGAGAGCCACATAGTAGTGACTGGTGCCATGCATGCCATAACGGCGTACACCGTGCTTGTGATACAACTCATCCGGCAGGGCGTAGCGGAAAGCCGCTGGAGCCATGGTTTGATGGAAGGCGGTATCGAAGACCAGCACATGGGGCAAGGCAGCAAACAGACGACGAGCCGCGCGGATCCCCAACAAGTGAGCGGGGTTATGCAACGGAGCCAGAGGAATGCACTTTTCGATGACTCTTTCGACTTCATCATCGACCAGCACAGGTTCGGAATAATATTCGCCGCCATTCACCACCCGGTGACCAACAGCAACCAGGGAATCCAGCAGGTCGTGTCGACCGTGCAGAACTTGCTCTTCCAGGAAGGTCAGCGCCGCCGTGTGATCGGCACCGGCTGCCAGAGCAGCCTTCTGCTTTTCACCGTCATCGCCAAAACGCCAGCTGATTTGCGCCTCGGGCAAGGTCAAGGCTTCCGCCAGACCAGACAGGTACTGTTGTCCACTTTCCGGATTGATGATAGCGAACTTCAGGGAAGAACTACCGCAGTTGAGTACCAGTACAGTCTGGTTATTACTTGTTTCCATTCTCTCCTCGCTTTGCTGCAGGTGCGGCGACGGCCCCACCAACGCTGTTCAAGGTCAGGGTGAACACCAGATAGGGTGTTCAGCGATGGCCACCAAAAACGTTTGTCTCAAACAGTTTCGAGACATCCAATCACTATCTCTATCAGAAAGTGTGCCAAGGTCTGCGGCATGCTCCCTGCGTGCGCCATCATCCTGCCCCTGTACAGAGAAAGGATCTCAACGGGATAGCTATCGTTGTCCGGGCTAAAAGCCCCGTCGAAGACAAGTCCGCACAAGTTACCATTAGACGGCTTTTGCGAGCAAACCCGCAGTGTCAAGGAACTGGATCTTCCTTGACCAGGATCAGTCTCTGCGATTCAAAGGCCAACTATTGAAAGCGTTTACTAAAAAAAACAATGACTTTGGTAGGTTATACCCCGAGCAAACCACGGGCTTGCAACTCACTGCGACACTGCTGCGCATCCTGGAATACAAAGGCATCCAGCCCCAGCGTTAGCGCGGCCTGGACATTCTCTTTTGAGTCGTCAATAAACAGACAATCGGCCGCTGCCAGCCCAAATTGCGCCAGCATGGTTTCAAAAATCGCCGGCTCCGGCTTGACGAGTCCGACGCGGCACGAGATCACTACATCCTTGAACGAGGACCAGAAACTGGCGTGCTGTTGCAGATAGGCGGCACTGACCTGGCCCATATTGGATAGCGCATACAAGGTATGTCCTTGTTTTTTCAAATCATCCAGGACAGCCACACTCTCAGGTATTGCCTGCAGGGAGGGGGCGACGGCGGAGTAAACAGCATGGATGATCGGTTCATCGACCTCGGTGCGCTCGATTGCCTGGGCTGCGGCTTGCTCCAGCGTCAAAGAGCCCCGATCCACCTCCAGCCAGTCCGGGTGCATAAACAGACGCTGAGCTAGACGCACAGCTCCTGGTCCATCAATCACGGAGCGGACAATGGCGACTGGATCCCAACGCACCAACACATTTCCGAGGTCAAAAACTACGTTCACTATCGACTCCTGGGGTACTTTGCCCCTTGTTCATCAAATTGTCGGTTGTCATACTAACAGCGCCTACCGCCGCTGTCTTGCCGACAACCGCGCTGGTTCCCCATGACGACCCAAACCATGCCTTTCGGAGGCCTTATGCAAACAGAGCGTCTACCCTACTTCACCCTGTACGATACGCAGGAACCCATATCGGCTCCCCTGTTTACCCGCTTCATTGTTCCGGTTCCCGTCGGTTGGTCCTCTTCTTCGTTGCATGTCAAAGGTCCCTTTAACCAACTGGGTTAAGGGGGCGACATGAATTCTTCCTATCACGAATCCCGTATTCTCCGTGCCCTGGCGCTTACCGATGGCAGCTTTGCCCTGATCGGTGTGCTTGTGGCCCTGCATGCCCACTCGCTGGCGATCTGGCTCGACGCCCTGTTCTCGTTGCTATGTGCATTGATGATCGCCTTTGAATCGGTACTGGTGAGCCGTCTCGGCGAGCCAGACTCCCGATACAGGCCCAATGGCCTGGCGGCGTGCGAACCTCTGCTGGTCACGCTCAAGGGGCTAGTTCTGACCCTGATCTGCCTGCTCACGGCCGGCAAGTCACTGCATAGTATCTGGCAAGGAGGCCATAGCACCCAGGAGTTACCCCTGATTGCCTATGGTGTATTTGGCATGTTGCTGTGCGGCAGCTTGTCCTGGTGGCTTGGCGGCATGGCGCGTCGATTGCGCTCACCGATTCTGGCCACCGAGCAGCACTACTTCCGCTTCGATGCCCTGATAAGCCTCGGCGTTACGCTGGCGTTTATCGTCTCCGGTCTCTTGCAGCAGAGTCCCTGGGCCTGGATGGCTGCCTACGTAGACCCGATCCTGAGCCTGCTGATGGTACTCATCACCTTGCCCATCGCATTGAAAGTCAGTCGTCAGGGACTATGGGAGCTGCTGCAACTGCCTGCCGACCAGCACTGGCAGGGCGAGATTGAGCGCCAGATCCTCGCGACCTTCGATGAGCAGGAGCGCGCCTGCATCGAGCCCCGGCTTATCAAGCAAGGGCGCCGGTTGCGGATCCTGCTCTATGCCCGCATGCCTTACCCGGCCTGGAATAGCCAGCAAGTGACAGGGCTATGCCAGAAGGTTCGAATGGCCACCGAGCATTGCGCTCCACATCTGAGTGTCGAGTGGGTGATGTCGAGCCCTTGACCGCCGCCTGGCTGCCGCAGCCACTGCAACCAGCGGCCACCATAAACATCAAGGCCACCTCGCGGTGGCCTTGATTTCATCAGCTTGTCGAGCGGCAGAACTGCCGCTGCCGTACCAAGCCGCGGCCACCATAAACATCAAGGCCACCTCGCGGTGGCCTTGATTTCATCGGCTTGTCGGGCGGCAGAACCGCCGCAACAAGGTTGCGCTAGATGGAGTCCAGATCCGAAATCTTGGTATGACGGACATCCTTTCCCTTGACGCAATAAATGATGTAGTCGCTGATATGCTGACAGCGATCACCAATCCGCTCCAGAGAGCGGGCGGCCCACAACACTTCCAGCACCTGGGGAATGGTACGTGGATCTTCCATCATATAAGTCATCAACTCACGAATGATGGATTCGTATTGCCGATCAATCTTGTCATCATCGTGAT
Source organism: Enterobacterales bacterium (assembly GCA_038247115.1). Classification (GTDB taxonomy): domain Bacteria; phylum Pseudomonadota; class Gammaproteobacteria; order Enterobacterales; family Aeromonadaceae; genus Pseudaeromonas. The sequence continues at coordinate 3,332 of JBBRVG010000039.1, forward strand.
AGAGCTGGATGGCAGCCTCGACATCCATACGGGCAAAGGCATCCAGCGCATCGTGCAACATCTTGATGGCCTGACGCCCCATGCTCTCCAACGACACTAAAGGCGGCTGGGAGCGGTTGTTATTGCTATTGATCACCATGCGCGCCAACTTGTCGGCAACATCCCCCATCCGTTCCAGATCGGTGACCGATTTGGAGATCATCAGGATCAACCGCAGGTCGGATGCCGTAGGCTGACGCTTGGCAATGATTCGGGTGCACTCCTCATCGATGCTGATCTCCATGCTGTTGACCTGCAGATCGGTTTCGACGATCCGCCGGGCCAAATCCAGATCCTGATCGTGAATGGCCACCAGCGCATCGGAGAGCTGTTGTTCTACCAGCCCGCCCATGGCCAGTACGTTATTGCGCACCGCTTCCAGTTCAGTATTGAACTGACCGGAGATGTGCTTGTTCAGATTCATGTTATCCATGGTCATATCCTCGGAAGCAGTTCAATTAGCCGTAGCGGCCAGTAATGTAGTCTTCGGTCTTCTTCATCTTCGGTTTGGTGAAGATGGTATTGGTATCCGAGTACTCGATGAGTTCGCCCATATACATGAAGGCCGTTTGATCCGAAACCCGGGCCGCCTGCTGCATGTTGTGGGTGACTATGACTACCGTATATTTGCTCTTGAGCTCGTTGATCAGCTCTTCGATAGTCAAGGTGGAAATCGGATCCAGCGCCGAGGTTGGTTCATCCAGCAGCAACACCTCCGGCTCGATGGCGATGGCGCGGGCTATGACCAGACGTTGTTGCTGACCACCGGAAAGACCGAATGCGTTCTCGTGCAGACGGTCTTTCACCTCTTCCCACAGCGCGGCGCCACGCAAGGAGCGCTCGACCGCTTCATCCAGCAGACGCCGATCACTGATCCCCTGCAGACGCAGACCATAAACCACGTTCTCATAGATCGACTTGGGAAACGGGTTCGGACGCTGGAACACCATACCGACCCGACGACGCAGTGCCGCCACATCGACACTCTTGTCATAAATATTCTGGCTATTCAGGGTAATAGCACCCTTGATGTGGCAGATTTCCACCAAGTCGTTCATGCGGTTAATGCAGCGCAACAGGGTCGATTTACCGCACCCAGATGGCCCGATAAAGGCGGTAACCTGCCCCTTGGGGATCTTCATGCTGACATCAAACAACGCCTGCTTGCTGCCATAAAACAGATCCAGATTCTTGATCTCCAGTGCCGTTTTTTCCGTCGGCAGGTTCACCAAGTCAATGCTTTCGCTCTGGCTCATTGTGGGAGTAACGTTAATCATCGCTTACCTCGAATTCGGAAAAAAGCTGGGCTTAGTTATCCAGCGCGCGATACTTTTCACGCAAATGGTTACGGATGCTGATGGCGGTCAGGTTCAACCCGACAATCACGGTCACCAGCAGGAACGAAGTGGCATACACCAGCGGCCGTGCCGCCTCGACATTCGGGCTCTGGAAGCCAACATCGAAGATATGGAAACCCAGGTGCATGAACTTACGCTCTACGTGAAAATAGGGGAAGTTACCGTCCATTGGCAGTGTAGGTGCCAGCTTCACGGCACCGACCAGCATCAAGGGAGCAACTTCACCTGCCGCCCGGGCAATCGCCAGAATGAGACCCGTCATGATAGCCGGGCTTGCCATAGGCAACACGATGCGCCACAAGGTTTCGGCCTTGGTGGCCCCCAGAGCCAATGAGCCATGTCGCACCGCACTGGGGATCCGTGACAGCCCCTCTTCGGTGGAGACGATGACCACCGGCAGGGTCAGAATGGCCAAGGTAATCGCCGACCAGATAACACCTGGTGAACCAAAGGTCGGGTTCGGTAAGGCTTCTGGATAGAACAGCTTATCCAGCGAGCCACCCAGCACATAGACGAAGAAGCCCAGACCAAATACCCCGTACACAATCGAAGGCACACCCGCCAGATTGATCACCGCGATACGGATAAACTTGGTCAGTACATTCTTACCGGCATATTCATGCAGGTAAACCGCGGCCACAACACCCAGTGGCGTGACGATGACGGTCATCAGCAGGACCATGAACACAGTACCGAAAATCGCCGGGAATACGCCGCCTTCGGTATTGGCTTCACGGGGATCATCCGAAACAAACTTACCGATTTGATGGAACCAGAAACCGATCTTGCTCAGCAGGTTCATGTCATTGGGCCAATTGACATCCAGCACATTGGATAATGGGATGGTTACCATCTGCCCACGCATGTCCTTGACCACCAGGCTGTCCCGCAACGTCTGATCCCGCAGGGTAAACAGCTGCTTTTCCAACTGGGCATAGTGGTCATTCAACGCCTTGCGACCAGCCACAATCTCCTGCTGCGCCGCCGGGGTCAAGGCATGATCCAACTCCAGCCGACGCTCTTTGAGGCGCAGCTTTTCCAGCTCGTAATTGATGGCACCAATATCTGCATGTTGCAATTCGCGAACCTGATCATTGATCTCGGCGACCCGGTCAATACGGCTCTGCAGTTGCTGATGCAGATCGCCATCGACCGCTTTACCCGACTCCAGCACCTGCTCGATATAGCCGTAGAAATTACCATTGGTGGTCCGCTCCAGCACCGCCAGATCTTTGGGCGTACTGCGAGAACGGATATTGGTTTCCAGGACCCAGCGGAAGTCCAGCGGCACAAATTCCCGGTTGCCAGTCTTGACCAGATAACGCTCCAGCACTTCGCGCTCTTCGCCTTCCAGCTTCAGACCCGTAGCTCGCAGACGAGCGGTCGGTACCAGTTCGCTATCATGCAATTCGCCAATCAGCTGCTCAGCTTGACCATTATTGTCAATTTCCCATTGGTAGATGGTGTGTGGCCAGAAGTAGACCAGACCACGCCAGCCGATGAGGAGCAAGAGCCCCACGACGGCAATCAGACTCAAACTGACGGCGCCACCTGTCATCCAGATCCAGGGAGTGCCCGATTTAAACCACTTGTTCATTGTCGTTTGATTCCTTGAGGGCCCATTACATCGAGCTGTACTTGTCACGCAGACGTTGACGGACAAACTCGGCCACGCTGTTGAAGATGAAGGTAAAGACGAACAGTACAAACGCCGCCAGGAACAAGACCCGGTAGTGAGAACTGCCCACTTCCGACTCCGGCATCTCGACCGCGATATTGGCAGCCAGAGTCCGCAATCCCTGGAAGATACTCATATCCATCACCGGGGTATTACCGGTCGCCATCAGCACTATCATGGTCTCACCCACGGCGCGCCCCAGCCCCATCATCACCGCCGAGAAGATCCCTGGACTCGCAGTCAGGATCACCACCCGGCTCAAGGTTTGCCAAGGCGTAGCCCCCAAAGCCAGTGAGCCCTGGGTCAGGTGCTTGGGTACCGAGAACACGGCATCTTCGGCAATCGAGAAGATGGTCGGAATCACGGCAAACCCCATGGCGATACCGATGACCAGCGAGTTCCGTTGGTCAAAACGCATGCCCAGATTATTGGTGATAAATCCGCGGGCGTTGCCGCCCAAGAACCAGCCTTCGAGCACTGGGCTGATAGTCAGACACAGATAGCCCACCAGCAACAGGACCGGGACCAGCATCAGCGCTTGCCAGCCTTCCGGCACACTCTCCTTGATCCGGCGTGGCAGGTGATGCCACCCCAGAGCAGCCAGCAGCATCGACAGCGGCAAGGCCACCAGCAGCAAGAAAACGCCGGGCAGATGCTGCTCGATCATGGGCGCCAGCCACAAGCCAGCCAGAAAGCCGAGGATCACAGTGGGCAGGGCCGCCATGATTTCCACCGTTGGCTTAACCACTTTGCGCATTCCCGGCGACATGAAGTAGCCGGCAAAAATGGCTCCCGCCACAGCAATCGGTACCGCAAACAGCATGGCGTAAGCCGCAGCCTTGAGAGTACCGAACGCTAATGGCACCAGACTCAGCTTGGCTTCAAAGTCATCGGAAGCCGACGTAGACTGCCAGACATACTGCGGCTCCGGATAGCCTTCATACCAGACCTGTTGCCACAGGGCAGACCAGGTGACTTCCGGATGCTCATTCTGGACATGGAAGAACTGGAACTGATTGCCAAATTCCACCAGCAGGCTGTTGTTGCGCGGCGATAGCGCCAAGCTATCGATGCTGCCCTGACCTATCACTTCCGATAGTAAACGGGTTTCACCGGTGGCATGGAACAGATCGACATGGTTCTCTGCCGAGAGCGCGATGAAGCCCTTGCGACTGTGCTCGACCGCCAACTCGCGGACCGGCCCGGAAGCCTGGAACTCACGAATATGAGTAAATTGGCGCGAACCATCCCGCAGGACTTCGAACCACTGGGAGATGACACCATTGTCGTTGGCGACCAACAGTGACGATGCGCCACTAAGCAGGGCAACCTGGGTCACATTGCCGCCCTGGGCATTGATCTGGATCGCTGAACTCAGGCGAATATTATCCAGATCGCGGATATCGAAGATCGATAGCAGATTACCGGAGCGGGCCAGAAGAGAGCGCAGATCCGGGGTCAGCAAAACTTGATCGACAATTCCGGGCAACGGCGGCAAAGCATAACGCTTGGTCGTCCACTCCACCTCGCCAGAGAGGAAGTTCTCTTCCCCGACGCGAGCTGTCAGCAAGGTTTCGCCATCTGCCGTGGTCGCGGCGAACAGCATCAGAGCGCTCGTCGCTTCATAGGCTAGATGGGTGATAGCGCGTCCACGCTCATCCAGAACAATAGGTTCATTCCCCAGCGGGTACTTGAGTACCGCTTCGGTCACCCGCTTGTCGTTGGGATAAGTCACCAGAAAATCAGGCTGAACCACCTGGGCTGTACCGTCGGCAAAGCCATAGACCACCTGGCGTTTGCCCAATGACGTAGTCGTCACACTGGTGACCTGGCCGGCTATAGCTTCATGCTTGATGAGTTGGCCGACCGGAAATCCCGAGCCACTATCCAGCGCAAAGAAATCCAGTTGGCCTTCATGACTGAAGCGGTAACCAATCTGGTTCTGATCATCGATCCCCAGCAAGGCAGTTTTTCCCTGCACGGGCAGAGTAATTTCAGCTTTGCGGGTAATGGATGCTGAATCAAAGATCGGCTTCACCACATACAGCAGATAGAAAAAAATCAGCAGCAATGCCACCAGGACCAGGATACCCCCGGCGGTGACACTGACACTGGCTAGTTTGTCCTTGATTCGCCGTTTGCGACTGCCGGACATCGTCACATTGACGGTTTGGGTTGACATCAAAAAACCTCGACTGGTTCTAGGCATGGGCGGATTGTATGTCCATTCCATGACAGTTTTGTTACAGCGCAGACTGAAACATCTATTTGCAGGTCGCTGGAGTATCGCGCCGGTTTATGACAACACATCGTCATTATTGTCTGCAGTTTCATCATCCGCCCCCGCCCTCACATTCTGTGTGCGACTGCCCGGCCATTTCCAGGTGCCGGTGTTTGGCACTGACGCCATAAATATGTCATGTTATTGACATATAAGGGTGTCACGAGCAAGCCACTATCACTCAAGGCCGTATAAGCTAAACCACAACGGGTGGCCGTGACTCCAGTAACATGATTCCGAGGATAACAATGAGTAGTGACAATCTCTGGATTGAAAAAGAGCTGAGCTGGCTCTCCTTTAATGAGCGGGTGTTGCAAGAAGCCATGGACAAGAGCGTTCCCCTGATCGAGCGGGTGCGATTTCTGGGTATTTTCTCCAACAATCAGGATGAATTCTTCAAGGTGCGGGTGGCCGACGTCAAGCGCCGCGTACTGATCCACAAGGAGCACGGCGGGGATCCGGAAGCCGAGGTTCTACTGCATGCGATTCAGGATAAGGTCAAATGGCTGGGGGAAACCTTCGACATCACCTATCGGGACCTGATGCTCTCTCTGGCGCGTCACAATATTTTCCTCATCAACGAAAGCCAGGTTTCACCCGGTCATCAGGCATGGATCAAAAAATATTTTAAAGACAAGGTGCTGCGCCATATCAGTCCGATCCTGCTGACCGAAGACAGTGATCCCATCGCCTTCTTGAAAGATCAGTACACCTATCTGGCCGTGAAGATGAAAAAAGAGGGGCGCTTGGTGCAGTACGCACTCATCGAGGTGCCGACCGATTATCTGCCCCGCTTCGTCCCCATGCCACCGGATGAATCCAACAAGCGGCGCAAAGCCTTAATCATCCTCGATAACGTCATCCGCTTCTGTCTGGATGATATTTTCTGTGGCTTCTTTGACTACGACGAGATCGCCGCTTATTCAGTCAAGATGACCCGTGATGCCGAGTACGACCTCTCGGCCCAGCTCAACCGCAGTGTGCTGGATAATATGAGTGAAGGCTTGAAGCAGCGTCTCAAGGCCATGCCGGTACGCTTCGCCTATGATCGGGAAACGCCACAAAGCATGGTCACCTTTCTCACCGCTAAGCTGAAAATGAGTTTTTACGACTCCATCATGCCCGGTGGCCGGTACCATAACTTTAAAGACTTCATCGGCTTCCCCAATGTAGGCCGTGACTATCTGGAAAATCCCAAGCTCTCGGCTCTCGACAGCCATGAGTTTGACAAGCACATGACCCTGTTCCAGGCCATCGCCGAGCAGGACATCCTCTTGTACTACCCGTACCACAAGTTTCAATACTTCACCGAGTTGCTGCGTCAAGCCTCCTACGATCCGGCGGTCACCTCGATCAAGATCAACATCTATCGTGTCGCCAGCCAGAGCCGGGTCATCGACTCGCTCATCGATGCCGCCAATAACGGCAAGCGGGTCACTGTGGTGGTCGAGTTGCAAGCGCGCTTTGACGAAGCTGCCAATATCCAGTGGGCCAACCGCCTGACGGAAGCCGGGGTCAAGGTGATGTTCGGGGTGCCGAGCCTCAAGATCCACTCCAAGTTGTGTCTCATCAGTCGCAAGGAGAATGGACAGACGGTTCGCTACGCCCATATAGGTACCGGCAACTTCAACGAGAAGACCGCCAAGATCTACACTGACTTCTCCTTGTTCACCCGCAATCAGGAGCTCGCGGCCGAAGTTTACAGTGTGTTCGAGTTTATCGAACATCCGTTCCAGCGTTTCAAATTCAATCACCTGCTGGTCTCGCCCATCAACTCGCGCCGTAACCTCTATAGCCTGATTGATAGCGAAATCAACAACGCTAAAAGCGGGTTACCGGCCAGCATCACCCTGAAGATCAATAATTTGGTCGATAAGGGCATGGTTAGCCGGCTGTATGCCGCCAGCCAGGCCGGGGTCAAGATCCGCATGATCATCCGCGGCATGTGCTCGCTGGTCCCCGGCTTACCCGGCATCAGCGATAATATCGAGGTCATCAGCATCGTTGATCGGTATCTCGAGCATCCGCGCGTCATGGTGTTCCATAACAATGGTCAGCCCAAAGTCTATATCTCTTCGGCAGACTGGATGACGCGGAATCTAGATTTCCGCATTGAAGTGGGTGTCCCCATCTATGATGAAAAGCTGCGCCAATTGATCCTGGACATTCTGGAGCTGCAGTTCAGCGATACCACCAAGGCCCGTTATATAGATGCAGAACAGAGCAACCGCTATGTTCCGCGGGGCAATCGCAAGAAGGTCCGCTCGCAAATCGCCATCTATGGCTACCTCAAGAACTGGGAGCAACAACTGAATGCCGAGTAATCTGCTGGCTGCCATTGATTTAGGTTCCAATAGTTTTCATCTGGTCGTGGCGCGCGTACTCGACGGGCGTATGCAGATCGTCGACCGATTGAAAGAACGAGTCCGGCTCGCCGAAGGCATGGATGAAAATAAATGCCTGAGTGAAGAGGCCATGCAGCGGGGATTAAATTGCCTCGGCCTCTTCGCCGAACGATTGAGCGGTTTCAAACCGGATGCGGTGCGCATCACAGGCACCTATACCCTACGTGCCGCCAGCAATGCCCAGGTGTTTCTGGATCGGGCCCGTGCCCTGCTCCATCACCCGATCAATATTATCTCGGGTCAGGAAGAGGCCCGACTCATCTATCAGGGTGTCGCGCATACCCAGCACCTAGATGGCCGGGTTCTGGTCATCGATATCGGCGGTGGTAGTACCGAGTTGATTATTGGTGAGCGCTTCACGCCGCTCGCCCTGACCAGCCGCAAGATGGGCTGTGTCACGATGAACAAGCAGTTCTTCACCAACGGCAAACTCAACGACAAGAATTTCAACGCCGCCATTCTGGAAGGGTTACACCAGTTGGAGCCGATCCTGACCCAGTATCAGCAGTTGGGATGGGAAAGTTGCCTAGGCAGCTCCGGCAGTATCAAGGCGGTGCGGGAGCTTCTGGTCGCCCATGATGAGGATGGTGTGATCACACTGTCACAGCTCGAACTCCTCAAATCGCGCATGATTGCGCAAAAACGGATTGAGCAGCTGGATCTCCCCGGCCTGACCGAGGATCGTCGAACCTTGATCGCTGCCGGTGTTGCCATCCTGATTGCCCTGTTTCAAGGATTGGGCATAGAGCGCATGGATTACTCGGACGGCGCCTTACGGGAAGGCTTGCTGTATGAATTTGAACAGCGACAGCAGCATCAGGATATCCGCGCGCGCACCGCCTTTGGCATTGCGGATCTCTATCATATCGACAAGCAGCAGGCCGCGCGGGTTGAAGCCACCGCTTTACAGCTGTTTGATCAGGTAGCAACTCGCTGGCAGCTGGACGCTGAACTCTATCGTCCTTTGCTGTGCTGGGCGGCCATGCTCCACGAAACAGGCCTCGCCATCAACTACACGGCCATCCAGCGCCATTCTGCCTACATACTGGAAAACTCGGATCTGCCAGGTTTCGATCAGGAAGAGCAGCAATTGCTGGCAACCCTGGTACGGTTTCATCGCAAGGCCATCAAGAAGCAGGAGTTTTATTCCATCCCGAACTTTGTCGATGAGTCGATCTGGCGGGCCATCCGTATCTTGCGACTCGCTGTTGCTCTGCACCATCGACGGTTAGATAACCTGCTGCCCACGCTTCGCCTCGAAGCAGAAGGCAATTTATGCCGTTTGTTCCTGCCCGCAGGCTGGGCCGATGACAACCGGCTCCTGGTACAAAACCTGGTACGGGAACAACAGTACATGGAAGCACTGGGCTGGGAGCTCGACCTGCAAACCACGACCTGATCCCTTACTACCCTATCTCGTGTCTAACCAAGAACAGGATGGTCCAACCATCCTGTTCTATTTGCGCCTTGGTGAGGGACTAATCAGCCGCTGTGGCTTGTTGGCGAGCCTGGCGAGCGGCGCGTTTTTCTTGCCGGCGCCGGGCAAAAAACGCACTGAGTTGTTGACTGCATTCGTCCGCCAAGACCCCTGCCGTAACCGGGATCTGGTGATTGTGGCGTGCATCGCCCAGCAGCGGGAATACCGACTGCACGGCCCCAGTTTTTAAATCGGAAGCCCCGTACACCAGGCGTCCGATCCGGGCATGGATCAGGGCGCCAGTACACATGATGCAAGGCTCCAAGGTCACATACAGGGTGGTATCCAGCAGCCGATAATTGCTCAGTCTCTGGCCCGCCTGGCGCAAGACCCGTATCTCGGCATGGGCAGTAGGATCATGCTCACACAGCGATAAATTCCAGCCTTCCGCCACCATCTGCCCCGCGCGCACCAATACAGCCCCCACCGGAACTTCACCTGCCCTCTCGGCTTGGGCCGCCAACGCCATGGCATGGCGCATCCAGTGTTCATCCTCTTGCTGTTGTATGGTGTCTGATTGCATGATTTGTGATTGCATGGCCCCTCCCGAACTGGCGGCTATTATGCCCAAACGGCCTGGTACTGCCTACCATACCCTATCGGCTGAACCGCTAAACCACAGAGCGGGTACGAGTGAGCAAAGCAAAAAAATCGCCCGCGATAGCGGGCGATCTGTGGTCATGCAAGCAAACGGGTATCAGCTGCGCTGGATCAGGCCTATCTGTCCTTCTGGTAACCATTCGTATTGGGTCTCTTCGCGGGCGCCACAGCAACGACCGCTGCAACCACTCTGCGTCACTTTGCGAACTCGTCCTTTGCGCATCCAGACACCCAGCATGGCATCCATAGCTTCTTCTGCCGTATCAAAGTGGCGGGCCAGCTCGCCAAGGCTCATGCGCTGACGATCAGCCAGCAGGGACCCCACGTCACGGACTATCATACTAAAACCACCTTACGCGCCAATATGTTGCCCTTGCGATGCATTCCCCACCAGGTCAGTACTGCCACCACAGCATAAAACGCCACCCAGGCCAGGCTCTGGGCCGGATGAGCAGCAAAGGTCGCCAACTGGTAATAGAGCGAGGAGATCATAAACGCCATCAGATTGCACCACATGGCGGTAAAAATCGCCCAGTTGCGGCCTGACTCCCGAATCAAGGAGCCCATGGCTGCCGCACAGGGCATATACAGCAGAACAAACAACAAGTAAGCAAAGGCACCCACCTGTCCATCAAAATGACTCTGCATATTGGCGAAGGTCGACAAGTCTACCTCCTGGGATTCTGCCATCGCCGCTTGATCCTGCAAATCACCCAGTTCCAGACCGGCAGGGTCCCATGGATTAATCGCAGCCAAGTTAGCGGGAATGGTCGCTACCGCCTCATGGAATGAATCGACCAGACTGAACTCTGATCCCTCTTCGTCAGCCGGACTCTGGTACAGGCTATTGAGCGTGCCTACCACTGCCTCTTTGGCAAAGATACCGGTAGCAATACCGACAGTGGCTTGCCAGTTATCTTCACGGACACCCAATGGGGATAACACAGGCGTTAAAAATGCAGCTGCCTGGCTCAACAGTGACTTATCGGTATTCTGGTTGCCGAAACTGCCATCAGAGCCCAGGGAATTGAACAGGTTCAACACAGCTACCATAATGACAATGGTCTTGCCCGCCCCCAGCACGAAGCTGCTCAGCTTATGCCAGGTCTTGATCAGCACATAGGTTGGGCGTGGAACTTCATAGTCCGGCATCTCCATCACCATGGATTCACTCTGTCCCGGCAGTAAGGTCTTGCGCAACACCAAACCGGTCACCACAGCAATCGCGATACCAATCAGGTACAGCAAGAACACCACGTTCTGCCCTGATTGCGGGAAGAAGGCGACCGCGAACAAGGCATACACCGGCAGACGAGCGCCGCAGGACATAAACGGTGCCATGGCGGTAGTCATCAAGCGTTCACGTTCGGCATTGAGAGTCCGGGCTGACATGAAGGCAGGGACCGAGCAGCCGAACCCCATCAGCATAGGCACGAAGGCCTTTCCCGGTAATCCCAATTTTTGCATCAGTCGATCAACCACAAATGCCGCCCGCGCCAGATAGCCGGACGCTTCGAGTACCGCCAGAAACAGATACAGAAAACCTACTACCGGAATAAAGGTAGCCACCGTCTGCATCCCGCTTCCGACGCCATCCGACACCACCGAAATCAACCACTCCGGGGTAGCCAGCAAGCCCAGCCAGTGTCTTGGGCCATCGACAAACAAGGCTCCGGCCAGTACATCGAAAAAGTCGATGAAGGCACTACCCACATTGATGGCAAACAGGAACATCAGGTACATAACGCCGAGAAAAAACGGGATCCCGATCCAGCGGTTGAGCAGAATACTATCCAGACGTTCTGAGCCTTTGATGCCAAGCTTGCCATGCTGAGTGATGCAAGGACGAGCCTGTTCATGGATAAAACCGTAGCGGACATCGGCCACAGCAAGATCCATGTCCACTTCACTTTGCGTCGCCCGGATCAACACCACAACGTCTGGTTGCTCGGCCAGTTGCAGAGCCTCATCCAGTACTGGATCCCCTTCCAGCAAGCGAATAGCACAGCCACGAGCTGCCAGGTGAGCATGATGGATCTGCGGTTGTAACTGTGCGATGGCAGCCTCAATCACATGGCCGTAGTCCAGAACCAGAGGCTGCGGATCTATTTGTGCCATCAGCAAGGGCAATTGTGCTTTGAGATGCTGGATCTCTTTGCGGTTGTAAGCAGACAACGCCACCACGGGACAGCCCAAAACCCCGGCCAAAGCCTGGGTATCAATCGACTGCCGACGTTTTTGCATCACATCATATTTATTCAGCACCACCAGCACCGGCAATCCCAGCTCACGCAACTGCAGGGTCAGCAGTAAGGAGCGTTCCAGGGCCGTGGCATCGATAACGTTAATCACCAGATCCGGCTTATGAGTCATGGCATAACGGAACGCAATTTGCTCATCGATTGAGCTATCGCGACTCTCCAGCGCATAGATACCCGGCAAGTCCATCAACTGGTACTCGTCATCCCCGTGGCTGAAGTGACCGCTTTTCTTATCAACCGTCACGCCACTCCAGTTGCCGACCTGCTGATTGGCACCGGTCAGGGCGTTGAATAACGAGGTCTTGCCGCTATTAGGATTACCAACCGTCATCAAATTCCATTTCATAGGCTCTCTACCTCGATCTGCATGGCCAATGTGCGCTGTACCGAGAGCGTGATACCCCCTGTGGAAATTTGTAGCGGATCACCCAAGGGTGCATTCCGGATAAAACGCACCTCACTACAGGGCAACAAACCCATCGCCATCAGTTTGCGACGAATTGGAGCATCCAATGCTCCCAGACTCACAATGCGAGCCGATTGGCCCGGCTGGATATCACTCAAATGCATATGCCGCGCTCCGTGATCTTATTGATAATGGTTATCACTGAGTGTGATTATAGAGCGAATAACCACAAAATAAAGCAGTTTTTTAGCTTCGGCTCTGGCTATACTCCCGACCAGTGATAAGGAGCCTCGTCATGTCCGATACCAATTCCCGTCTTGTTTATTCCACCGCCAGTGGTTTTGTTCCCGAGCCAACCGCCAAGGCAGTATCAGCGTCCCCCTTTCCCGATGACGGTATCGTCAGATTACGCCGCGAAAATAAAGGTCGCAAAGGTGCCGGGGTCATCACGATTCACGGTGTTCCCACCGAGCGACAAAAGGAGCTGGCTAGCCTGCTGAAGAAGAAATGCGGCACCGGAGGCGCCATCAAAGAGGGCATCATTGAAATTCAAGGTGAGAAACGGGATTTGATCCAGGCAGAACTCATCAAGGCAGGCTTTACCGTCAAGCTGGCGGGAGGCTAGTTCTCAGCACATTCGCAAAATAGTCGCGGTTAAAACAGCGGTAACTGCCCCTCGGCCCACTCATCAAATTGGCGGCCGATGAAGGGTAATATAGCATCGGCCACGGGCCTGAGTTGCTTCTGGATATAGTGTTCATAATCCAGCGGTGCGGTTTGATGTTCTACCGGCTCGGCCCCTTGGGTGGTGATGAGATAGGCGATGGTTCCCCGCTGTTGATAGCGCGGGGACAATCCTGCGCTTCGGCGCGCCTCATCGGCCAATCGTGCCGCCCGGACATGGGGGGGTTGAGTTTTCTGGTAATCGCTCAGCTTGCGCCGCAGCCGCTTGCGATAGATCAACCAGTCATCCACCTCGCCAGCACGGGTTTTGCGAATCATCTCGGCAATAAATGGAGCCGGATCTTCATCGTGGAAAATATGCTGATATAAACCCCGCTGAAACTGCTTGGCCAGCTCGGTCCAGTCGGTACGAACCGTCTCCAGCCCCTTGAAGATGATCTGCTCATGCTCCCCTTCGCCTTCCAGACCGGCATACCGTTTCTTGCTACCCACCTCGGCACCGCGGATCGTCGGCATGAGAAAACGCCGGTAATGGCGCTCAAATTGCAGCTCCAGGCAGGAGTTGAGCCCCCACTCCTGCTGCAGATGATGTTGCCAATACTCGGTGACCTGACGAGCCAGTTGCAGACCGATAGACTCAGCCTGCTCCGGCGTTACCTCGCGATCCAACCAGACAAAGGTGGAGTCGGTATCGCCATAGATCACCTGGAAACCAGCGGCCTCAATCAAGCGCCGGGTTTCCAGCATGATCCACTGTCCGCGCAAGGTGATACTGGATGCCAGCCGGGGATCGAAGAAGCGGCAACCGCTGGAGCCCAATACCCCATAAAAGGAGTTCATCAGGATCTTGATAGCCCGCGACAAGGCATCATCCTGCTGCAACTTGGCCTTATCCCGCTCTTGCCACAAGGAGGCAATGAGCCCTGGCAGAATGGGCTCCTGGCGCGAGAAGCAGGCGCCCAGAAAACCGGGGATCGGGGCCAGGTGAGCATCCTGTGGGCTCGATGCTGACTGCTCGCGTAATCCCAGGATCAAGCCCAACGGATCGATACCAAAGCTGCGGATAATGCTGGGATAGAGGCTCTTGTAATCCAGCACCAATACGTGCCGGTAAAGCCCAGGGCGCGAGTCCATCACATAGCCGCCCGGTGACGGAGCTCCTTCGATAGTACCCAGGGTCGGCGCTACAAAGCCGCGACGATGCAAGTGAGGGATATAGAGATGGGAAAATGCCGCTACCGAGCCGCCATAACGATCCAGCTCCAGCCCTGTGAGTTGGCTGCGCAAGCGTGCAAAATCCAGCAAATGGCACAGGGCAAAGATATCGGTGACCAAGCGGCAATCTTCGAGGTTGTAACGGGCCAGAGCCAATTTATCCTGTTGATATAATTGGCTGATCCGCTCACCTCGATCCTCGACCTCATCAATCGCCTTCCCGCGCCCCAGCAGGCTTTGAGCCACAGACTCCAGGCTGAAACTATCGAATTGCCAGGTTGCTGATTTCAAGGTGGCAACCCCATCCAGCACCACTCGCCCCGGGAAAATGACTTGTCCCTGTTGACGCTCATCACGCGCCGGTCGCCAACGGACAGGTTCACCGGCTCGTCCCCAGCGCAGGGTCAGGTGGTGCAGTTCGGCGCGGCGAAGCAGCAGCTGAAAATCAAAATTGACCACGTTCCAGCCGATGATGATGTCCGGATCAAACTGCATAAAAAAAGGAGCCAGAGCCTGTAACAGCTGCCGTTCGTCCGCCACCCACTGGATGGTGAACCTCTCCTGATGGGGCTCAGGCTCCCCCACCATGATCACCAGCTCAAGCGCCGAGCCATCACGCCGGACCCCTTGCAAACCAACACAGTAGAGCTGGCCGGACATGGCACATTCCACATCCAGTGACAGTACGGTAAATGCTGGCTGCATATCACAAGGTTCCAGCATTCGGGCTTGCATCTGCAGATAGCCCGGATGACGGCTTATATCACCGGTCACCCGGATCCCGCCGGTGATAAAGCGCTCCATCAATACTCGTTCGGCATGCCGCACATCACCTTCAAAAACCGGAATATGCTGCAACTGTATTAGCTCAAGGGCGCGATAGAAACGGGCTAAGGTAGGAAAACAGCAGGCGAGTACCGTTTCCCCGGCAAACGTCTGCAATCCAGTGTGCCGTAATAGACCCCGGATCCCGTGCTGCCGAAATAACTGCAACGCCTCCTCTTGGCGGGAGAGCGGTATGAAAAATTGCACCGGCTCTTGTGCATAAATGACTCGAACCGGCCCCTGCGCAGTCGCTAACCAGAGCACGATCGCACAGAACTCGCCTTGTTCAGCGGAGGAAATTGGCGGCTGATCCAGCACCTGCCGCGTCAGAATGAAACCATCCAGAGTCTGGTTAGCAACAATGTGGGGCAAAAATACGCTCCATGGGCTGAAACAAGATGGAAAAGGGATCAAAAGAAGAGCTGTGATACCCTTTAGCTGCAGTGCTCAACGCCAAGCTGAGCACTGAGACTCCTGCAGGGCAAGCTAAAGGGAGAACGGCGGGAATAGAAAAACAGGTGCGGCTCCGTTACTCCTTTTTACCAAATCCGGATTGTTTGAGCGTGAAACCCTCCTGGTTACTCCAGGCATCCAGCCCACTGCGATTATTGCCAGCGATCAAGCTGGCAGCCAGGCTCGGGCTGTTGAACAGCTGATCCTGGGTGAAGCGATAGCCTTCCCCTTCGGCAATCAAAACGCCCTTGTCCAGCAATGTCCGCTTGAGCTCAATCACGGGTTCACGCAAAGAATCCGCCTGTTCGTTATTGACCCGCGAACCG
This sequence comes from Enterobacterales bacterium, assembly GCA_038247115.1. Lineage (GTDB taxonomy): Bacteria > Pseudomonadota > Gammaproteobacteria > Enterobacterales > Aeromonadaceae > Pseudaeromonas. The sequence continues at coordinate 19,340 of JBBRVG010000039.1, forward strand.
GACATCACCATAAAACCCGGCTTCTGGCGCGCACCCACCGGATAGCCACAAGCTTCTGCGCCTTTGACACTAAAATAATAGCGCTCGCGTTCTCCCGGCGTGTTCGTTGCCAATGCCCGCTGCAATGCCATCAACTCATCGAAGATCTCAATAGGAACCACGGCCGCGCGACGTTGCCCCTTCTGATCGACAATAAAGCTGACGTGTTTGCTTAACATCCTGTAGTCCTTTGCGTCGGTGCTGAATTCAATACTGAACCTAGTTTGCCCTGTCTTGGCAACAGAGCCAAGTCGTGGCGGCTGAAATCACAACATCATATTTATATCGGATTATCATACGCTTGTGCAAAGCTGATTGTGGTGAAGCGGATCATATCCGGCCATCGGGATCCTCTTGGTCCTGTGGGGCTGATTCTGCCCGCCTGACTCTCGAGGGCCGGACATCAAGCTCGAAACCCACAAACACATAAAAAATCACTTTTAATGATTATTTATACTTGCAGTGTCAGCGTTTTTTCCCGATGATAACGCCAAATTTTAGTGCAGGGATAAAGGGATACACAGATGGTTCGCGAAAGAGATGCGGTGCTGGTTAATGCGTTTCGCCATTCGACCCCCTATGTCAATCATCATAGAGGCTCCACCTTTGTCATCATGATCGGCGGTGAAACCATAGCCGATGATAACTTCAATGACATAGTGGCCGATATCGCATTGCTTCAAAGCCTTGGCATTCGTCTGGTGCTGGTATTTGGTGCCCGCCCGCAAATCGATGGATCCCTGGCGAATGCCGGCATTCGCTCTCGCTTTCACAAACGCATCCGGGTAACCGATAGCGACAGTTTCCGCATCATCAAGCAGGTCTGCGGTGGTCTACAACTGGAGATCACCTCCCGCCTTTCCATGGGGCTGATCAATACCCCCATGCAGGGTGCCCGCTTGAACGTGGTCAGTGGCAACTTTGTCACAGCCCAGCCCATCGGTGTCGATGATGGCATCGACTACTGCCACAGTGGCCGGGTGCGCCGGGTCGACAGCGAAGGTATCCGTCGCCAGCTGGAGCAAAATGCCATAGTGCTGATTTCACCGGTGGGCTTCTCGGTGACCGGTGAAAGCTTCAGCGTCAACGCCGAAGAGATAGCCGCTCAGGTTGCCATTCACCTCAAGGCCGACAAGTTGATCGCGTTCTGCTCATCTCAAGGGGTTATAGGTCAGTCCGGTCAGGTGGTTTCTGAGCTGTTCCCCGAGCAAGCCGAAGAGTATCTGGTCGCCCTGGAACAACAAGGTGATGACAGCTCGGGGACAGCCCGTTATTTCCACGCCGCGATTGCATCTTGCCGGGCCGGCGTACCGCGCTGCCACCTGGTGAGTTACAAAGAAGATGGCGCCTTGTTGCAGGAGCTGTTTACCCGGGACGGGGTCGGCACCCAGATAGTGCGTCAGAGTGCCGAACAGGCTCGCAGCGCAACCATTGATGATATCGGCGGCATCCTGGATCTAATCCGGCCACTGGAAGAAGAAGGCATTCTGGTTCGTCGCTCCCGGGAGCAGCTGGAAATGGAAATCGACCATTTCTGTATCATAGAGCGGGATGGCTTGGTGATTGGCTGCGCCGCGCTCTACCCGTTTCCGGAAGAGGCTATGGCGGAAATGGCCTGTGTGGCGATCCATCCGGAATACCGCAGCTCGAACCGCGGGGATCGCATGGTGGCCAAGATTGAAGAACATGCGCGGCGGCAAAACATCCAGAAACTGTTTGTCCTGACCACTCGCTCTATTCACTGGTTCCGTGAGCGTGGTTTCGAGCCGGTCGAGGTCACAGACCTGCCCGTGGCTAAGCAGAAGCTGTATAACTATCAGCGTCGTTCGAAAATCTTATTGAAAACCATATAAAAAAAGACGGGGCCGACAAATTTACCGGCCCCGTTTTGGCAATGGAGATTTCTGGTTTCCACGCGGCGTAATATAGCAGCGCAGTACCGAATGAATCGTGGAACCGGTCACATAAATCAGTCATGTTTTCATCTGGTTAACATAAAAATACAATCCAGATCACGATTTGAAATGGCTTTCTGGATGCGGTTACATCACTTTTTTATATCAGATACGAGTTCAAGATTGACAGTCGATAGCCAGACCGGTTATTTCTGTCACTCACCCCGCGCCAGCGGGGACCAGAAGAGGCGCGTTGCCCAGGTCAGCGGTAGGAGGAGGTCAGTCTCCATCGATAACCGCCCAGGGGGTGCAACGCCGAGACCCGTCAGTGACTGAACACGGACGGGTCGGCTGCGAGGGCTGAATCCCTCGGGCTGTCACCCTTAAGGGTGAAGTGCTTCTGGCAGGAATTTTTTTCCCGCCGCACAGCCGCGTCTTTCTGGTCACACCTGGTTTAAAAGTTAAACGGAATTTTTACCGGTTTTATTCAGGAGTCCAGTCGTGAACCAGCTTTGCGTAGCCAAGTTTGGCGGTACCAGTGTTGCCAATGCCGACGCCATGAGCCGTTGTGCTCAAGTCGTCGTCAATAATCCCAAGACCCGCGTCGTTGTCCTGAGCGCCAGTGCCGGTGTGACCAATCTGTTGGTGGACCTGTCGCAGGGCACTCTGGATGTCGCCGCGCGGGAAGACCGCCTGCAACGACTCACCGATATTCAATTCCATATTCTGGATGCCTTGGGCCAACCGGCTGCGCTGACACAAACCATTCGTGACATGCTGGACGAGGTTCGCGATCTGTCGGCTCAAGCCGCCGTCGCCACTGACGCCGCCCTGGTGGATCGCATGGTGGCACAGGGTGAACTGATGTCGACCCGTCTGTTCACCGAGCTGATGAACCAGCAAGGCCACCCAGCAGTCTGGTTTGATGTGCGCAAAGTGATGCGGACTGATAGCCGGTTTGGCAAGGCCACGCCCGCCATTGAAGCGCTTCGCGCCCTGGCCCAACAGGAAATGGCGCCGCTGCTGGCGGATCGCTTCGTCATCACCCAGGGCTTTATCGGTGCCAATGCCGAAGGCCAAACCACGACATTGGGTCGCGGTGGCAGCGATTACAGCGCTGCCCTGCTGGCGGAAGCCTTGAATGTCAGCGAACTGGAAATCTGGACCGATGTTCCGGGTATCTACACCACGGATCCGCGGATGGTGAAAAGCGCTCGCCCCATCCCTGAAATCAGCTTTGCTGAGGCAGCGGAGATGGCGACATTTGGTGCCAAGGTCTTGCACCTTTCCACCCTGCAACCCGCGGTACGCCGCAACATTCCGGTATTTGTCGGCTCGAGTAAAGACCCGGCAGCCGGCGGCACCTGGGTACGCTCCAGTACCGAATCTACCCCCTTATTCCGTGCCGTAGCCTTGCGCCGCAACCAGGTGCTGCTGACCCTGCAAAGCCCGAATATGCTCGGTGCCTGTGGCTTTCTGGCCGAAGTTTTCTCGATCCTGGCCCGCCATCGCATCTCGGTCGATCTCATCACCACCTCCGAGGTCAGCGTGGCGCTGACCCTGGATCACACCGGTAGCCAGTCCAGTGGCAAATCCGTACTCGGCGAGGAAGTGCTTGCCGAACTGGGAGCCCTGTGCAAGGTCAAGGTGGAACATAATTTGGCGTTGGTCGCTCTCATCGGTAATCAGATGAGCGAGATCAGCGGTGCCGGAAGCCGTGTGTTTGCTGCCGTCGATGACGTCAACATCCGCATGATCTGCTACGGTGCCAGCGCCCACAATCTCTGCTTTCTGGTTCGTGAGGATCAGGCTGAGGAGATCATTCAGCGTTTGCATCGCAAACTGCTGGATTGATGGTAAGACTAAGTCCTTTACTCCGTTTCGGCGCAGGTATTCCCTGCGCCTTTTTTCTGTCCGTTGTTCCTGACGCCCCGGCATTCCCGTCACGACATCCGGCTGCTATGCTGGCCTTCACATCCTCTACCCTGCTCAAGGAGCCTCCATGATCCTTTCCACAACCCCGACTCTTGAAGGAAAACAGATCATCGACTACCGCGGTATCGTCGTCGGTGAAGCCATTCTGGGTGCCAACATCTTCAAGGATCTGTTTGCCGGGATCCGCGACATCATTGGCGGACGCTCTGGCGCCTATGAAAAAGAGCTGGCCAAGGCGCGCGAGATCGCCATGGCGGAATTATCCGAACGGGCTGCCGCATTAGGTGCCAATGCCGTGGTGGGGATCGACTTGGATTATGAAGTGGTAGGCCCCAACGGTGGCATGCTGATGGTCAGCATCAGCGGCACCGCTGTCGTCATCCGCTAACCCGCGACATGGCCAGCCAGCTAGAGCTGTTCGAGCTAGGCAACCCATGCATCGGGGTCTGCCAGACAGATGAGCGAGGCTACTGTCTGGGTTGTTTTCGCTCGCGGCAGGAGCGCTTTAACTGGCAAAAGATGACGAGCGCCGAGCAACAGGAGGTGCTGCGCCTGTGCCGCGACCGATCGCGTCGGAAACGGCGGTCAGTCGCTGAGCCCTCCTCGTTGCCACCAACACAGCTGGCGCTTGATGGCCTTGATGACCCCGAATCGTTGCACGGCTGATGAGCGCGCCAAATGCATGGGGGCTCAAGCGCCCCCTTGCCACAGCTCAGCTGCGACAGCGCGAACCTGACGGGCTACGAGCCAATCGGGATGGCGCGTTAACTCCAATCGCAGCCCATGAGGTGCGATCAACCAGTGAGAACGGACTCCGCCTCTACTATCTCACCGACAGACGTTGAAGCCACACCCCATGCTGAACTGACCATCCGCACTAACCGGGCATGCACGCTGGCAAAATCCGGTCTGGCTGCGGGAGCCTCCAGCAGACAGTCATGCATTAGCACTCCCAGCTCCTTGTGTAAGGAAACAGGCAGCTCGCAGTGGGCCATCAGCTCTTCGAGCAGACAGCCGAAGGCACGAACCTCCAGACGCTCGAGCGCCGCGCCCAGCAGACTTATCGGCGTGTAAAACGAGGCGGCACCGAAATCACCGAGCAAGGCATTACCTTGGCCATCGTGCAGTATATTGTGGCCGTAGAGATCGCCATGCAGTATGCCGCGACTGTGCAGATGCGCAGCCACCGAGGCCACCTGTTCGGCTATGCCCAGCATGGCCGGGAGCGACAGGGCAAACCCAGCGTCATAGATATCACGGGTACAGGAGTCAAGACTCGGTGGCCCGGACAAGGTGGAAAAGCTCGGGGCAATCAGAGCCATCACCAACGCCGGCACACCTGCGGGATGATCGTTGATCTCGCCAACCAGCTCGATTAAGCCCGGATGAAGGCCCGCTGCCAGCGCCGCCGCCATTTCGCTTTGCGGCAAACCATCGCTGGTCATATCACCCTTGAAACATTTCACCGCCACCGGCTGAAGAGAGCTCGCCTGCTGCCAGTTGGCCGAGATGATCCGGCCCGAGGCCCCTTCCCCCAATTGCTCCCCGAGAATGAGCTCGGCCCAGGGTACGCGCGTCACCGCCTCGGTTCGCCGGGGTGGCTCGCAGCAGGGGTTGCCAGCAAACGCCAGCCAGCTCAGGCGCGGCAGATCCAGCAACCAGGCCGGCAGTGCGCTCAGCCGATTGGCCGCCAGGCGCACCAGCTCAAGGCGCTGACAATTGGCCAGCGTCGACGGCAAGCTCTCGAGCCGGTTACCAGCCAGCATCAACTTTTGCAACTGATGGCAGTGACCCAGCGCATCGGGCAGCGTCTCTATCTGGTTATCGGTCAGCACCAGCCAGCGTAAATTGGCAGGCAAGGCCGCCGCCGACACCTCGCGGATGCGGTTGGCCTTAAAACCGACCATGGTCAGAGCCGGGCAAGACCCCAACACCTCGGGCAAGCGGGTAAAATTGTTCTCGGAGCAGAAAATGATGCGCAGCTTGCGGCACTCTGCTAGCGCATCAGGCAACTCGGAGAGCTGGTTGCCGCTCAAATCCAGCACTTCCAGCGAATCCTTCAAGCTCAGGATCTCCTGGGGAAAGGAGATCAGATTTTCACTCAACGTCAAGCGACGAGCACCGCTCAACTCACCCGAGCGCAGTTGCTCCAGAGTATGCATAACCATTTCTCAATCGGGGTGGCCACTAATCAGATAGGCAGACCAGCGACCAGACAGGCCAGCGGGCAATGCCCCGCGACCACTAAAGGACGAGCATTATAGAGAATCGTGACGCCGAGTGCCTGTTTTGTTGCCCTGCCGTTCAGAGCAAACACCATGGACGCCAACCGCATGCCCCTCCCCTACGCGGGTATTGGTGGCAAGGCTCACCCCCCACCTATCCTGACAGCTTCTCAAGTGAATCCAAACAATGTGAAATGACGAAGAATCTGATTTTTGAGTCTCACTAGAGGCCAATCACGCACTGGCGTTTTGATTGATATACGGAGGGCCTATGAAGTTACTCAGGAAGGAGCTTGATATTCATCTACCCAGCCTTGGGATCATGGTCCGGATCACAAACGACGGAATCGAGTTCTTTGGTGCCAGGTTAAATATCAAGAGTCCAGCCCTTGGCGTGTTTCATGTCGAAAAAGCTAACTGGAGGATCATGCCAGACCCCCAAGGTGGTGTTGAGTTGCATTCGGCGAATGCGCTTGCCCGTTTTCACAGGGAAAACCGTAGGGTTAATAACGTCCACACATTGGAGCTAGTCAGGAGTAAACATGTCTAACAAGGCCGCCACGATAGGAGATATTGGCACAGCCCACGGTGGATTCCCCCCGACACCAATCATTACAGGATCCCCAGACATCATCATCGACTACAAGCCTGCGGCCAGAGTGGGTGACTCGCTGACCCCGCATACCAAGCCGAAGAGTTCGCCCCATGCCCGCACCATTACAACAGGCTCCTCCACGGTATTTTTTAATGGCAAGGCCGCCGCCATCACGGGAAGTGAGGTGAGTTGTGGCGGGATAATCATTGGCTCAAGTAGCGTCATTGTGGGAGACAGAGTGCCATCGGCTACCGCCCCATTAAATATTGCCGGTTTGTTTGATGAGCACTTTTGCCTCATGGATCGCCAGACGAATATTCCATTTCAACATTTGGCATATGGTATGACCTCTGCAAAAGGAGCAGTGGAAGGCATTGTGGATGCAAGGGGTAAAACCTCAAAAGTAAAAAGCGAAATTGAAGAATACCTGACGCTTGATTATGTTTTTCAGACAAGGATAGGAGTGCGATAATGACGGTCGCCACTGCAAAGTTATCGCCAAGCGCGAACACGAAAGGCCAAGATGTTAAGGTTGATATTTTCCATCTTGACCAACTCCCTGATGCCATGGAAAAAATGGGCTGGAAAGTAGCGCCTCAGTTAATGCGTCATTGGTTCAGCTTAAGACCGGCATATAAATTTACAGAGGATATAAAAAAACAGCTGCTTCGTGGCGACGCAAGATCAATTCCAGAAGAGCGAGTTAATGATACGATAGTTAAAATGGCATGGGCGCAACCATTCATTGAAGACAAATTGCAGGAGAAGATGAAAACATGGAACTCTGCTGCTGGCATCGAGCTTCTAATAAAAAGACTAGCACGTGCTGGTTACTCTCCAAATCAGTGCGTGCCACTAGGCATGAGCGATAGTGCCAGGGTACTGGATGCGACTGCGCAGGTAAATATAATAGATATTGGAGGTTTATTTGACACCATTAACGACTGGTATGGCGCCATCGGCAATGCCAGCTTGAAATTTGCAGTAAGTGGTTATTCTATAACTCATCAAAAACGACCGGCCTTCTTTGTGGAACGAGTGGGCGTATACCTCAAAGATACATATGACTTTGTAGATAAAAATACAATCACCTCTGAACCATTGGGGATATGGAGTAAAAATAGAGTACTCACCAAGGCTGAAAGTACATTATATCTTGCTGCTTACAATGCAGCCGTTACCTTAGGCGCATATGGGATATTGGCACATAACTGGAGCGGATTTGTCCCTGTGTTTAATAGTGACTTTCGGGATTGGCAAGACAAACATAATGCAGGAGGAGACTTTATTGTATTCTCGGATGTGCTTTGGTTAGACCCACTCCCTCATCAGAGGGTTATTTATTTATGAAAAAACTGGCGAAAGTATTAGCCCTTCTCTTTGCAGTATATTGGCTGTTGCTTGCTCATGTTTCATTGAATTTTTTAGATGCTCCCCCCCCACTTGGTGAAGTATCCAAAAATGGGAACTATAAGATTGTTTTGAAAGACATGTACCCAGTGAATCCAATGGGGTTATATTGCCTTCTAACCACTGATTGGTCACCGATATATTTTACGCTGTATGACAGAAATGGCTACATAGGTCAATCCTCACCTTTTGTCTGCTATGGGGCATGGAGCGGTGCCGCCACTCTATTTCCTGGCGAAGCGGTTAATCTTGATAAAAATAGTTTTCTAGTGCTTGATGATGAATACGATGGCGAACTTAATATCAGCATCAAAAATAAACGATGGTGGAGTTGGTGGTTCGGGATCTTTTATTGATGCGCCCTCAAGGTGTTTGTCCCGGTTCAGGGGCGTAAGTGTCAGGAGTGCAAGCCGGGATGGGTTGACGGCGTCTTGGCGTGAGGTCACGCCCGACAGCGCATACAAAAAAGCCCATGTTTCCATGGGCTTTTTATCTAACTCAGTGCGATCCGCGCGGGATTATTCCCACTCGATCGTTGCGGGTGGCTTGCCGGAGACATCATAAACTACGCGGCTTATGCCGTTGATTTCATTGATAATCCGGTTGGAGACATGACCCAGCAGCTCATAGGGCAGGTGCGCCCAGTGGGCGGTCATGAAGTCGACGGTTTCCACGGCACGCAGGGAGACGACCCAATCGTACTTGCGGCCATCGCCCATCACGCCTACAGAACGTACCGGCAAGAAGACCACGAAGGCCTGGCTGACCTTGTGGTACCAGTCGGCCTTGCGCAGCTCTTCGATGAAGATCGCATCGGCGCGACGCAGCAGTTCGCAATACTCTTTTTTGACTTCACCCAGCACCCGCACGCCCAGACCTGGGCCCGGGAATGGGTGACGGTAGAGCATGTCGTAGGGCAGGCCCAGTTCCAGACCGACGCGGCGCACTTCATCTTTGAACAGTTCGCGCAGCGGCTCGACCAGACCCATCTTCATGTCATCGGGCAAACCGCCGACATTGTGGTGGGACTTGATGACATGGGCCTTGCCGGTCTTGGAAGCAGCAGATTCGATGACATCCGGATAGATGGTGCCTTGAGCCAGCCACTTGACGTTGCTCAGCTTCTTGGACTCATCATCGAAGACTTCGACGAACACCCGACCGATGATCTTGCGCTTGGCTTCTGGATCCGCCTCGCCCGCCAGAGCGGAGAGGAAACGATCTTCGGCCTTGACATGGACTATGTTCAGACCGAAATGGTCGCCGAACATCTCCATCACCTGCTCGCCTTCGTTCAGACGCAGCAGGCCGTTGTCGACGAACACACAGGTCAGCTGTTTACCGATGGCGCGATGCAACAGCATGGCGACCACCGAGGAGTCCACGCCGCCGGACAGACCCAGGATCACCTGATCGCTGCCCACCTGGTCACGGATGCGGGCAATGGCATCCTCAATGATGGTGCCGGGAGTCCAGAGTGCTTCACAACCACAGATCTGCTTGACGAAATTCTCCAGCATGCGACCACCCTGACGGGTGTGCGTCACTTCCGGATGGAACTGCACGCCGTAGAAGCGGCGGCTCTCATCGGCCATGGCGGCATGAGGACAGTTTGGCGTAGCGGAGGTGGTGACAAAACCGTCCGGGATCGCGGTGACCTTGTCACCATGGCTCATCCAGACATCCAGCAACGGAGTGCCGGTTTCACTCAAGGCATCTTCAATCTTGTCGAACAGGGCACAGGGGCTCGTCACTTCGATTTGGGCATAGCCAAACTCGCGGTGTGTGGTCGAACCTTCGACCTTGCCGCCCAACTGCTCCGCCATGGTCTGCATGCCGTAACAGATGCCCAGCACTGGTACGCCAGCATCGAACACATATTGCGGCGCACGAGGGCTACCCGCCTCGGTGACTGACTCAGGGCCGCCGGAGAGGATAATCCCGTGAGGATTGAATTCGCGGATCTGCTCCTCGGTGACATCCCACGCCCACAATTCGCAGTAGACGCCGATTTCACGCACGCGACGAGCAATCAGTTGAGTAACCTGGGAACCGAAGTCCAGGATCAGAATACGGTGATCGTGAATGTTTTTGCTCATGGTCTTCCTGATCTGACACTGTAATTGCGGCGCTGAAACACAGGGCCGCCAAACATAAAGAACACAGGGCGCCGAGCGCCCTGTCTGCCCATCAACCCATGCGGTAGTTGGGGGCTTCCTTGGTAATGGTCACGTCGTGAACGTGGGATTCCTTGATACCAGCGCCGGTAATACGCACAAACTCGGCCTTGGTTCGCAGATCCTCGATGGTGGCGCTGCCGGTCAATCCCATGGCAGAGCGCAGACCGCCCATCTGTTGATGGATGATCTCCTTGACCAGCCCCTTGTAGGGTACCCGACCTTCGATCCCTTCCGGAACCAGCTTGTCAGCGGCGTTATCGGACTGGAAGTAGCGATCGGAAGATCCCTTGGACATGGCACCCAGGGAGCCCATGCCACGATAGGACTTGAAGGAGCGGCCTTGATACAGCTCGATCTCGCCCGGAGACTCTTCGGTACCGGCAAACATGGAGCCCACCATGACCAGGCTGGCACCTGCAGCGATGGACTTGGCGATGTCACCAGAGAAACGGATACCACCATCGGCGATCACCGGAATACCGGTGCCCTTGAGGGCTTCAACCGCATCGGCAACCGCAGTAATTTGCGGTACACCACAACCGGTGACGATACGAGTCGTACAGATGGAGCCAGGACCAATACCGACCTTGACCGCGCTACAACCGGCTTCGGCCAGCGCCAGGGCACCCGCGGCAGTAGCCACGTTACCACCGACGATTTGCAGATCCGGGTAAGCCAGACGGGTGGCACGGATACGATCCAGCACACCTTGAGAATGACCATGGGAGGAGTCAATCAGCAGCACATCCACACCGGCTTCCACCAGCGCAGCAATACGCTCTTCATTGCCAGCACCGGCACCCACGGCAGCACCAACCCGCAGACGACCCAGGGCATCCTTACAGGCATTGGGCTTGCGCTCGGCCTTCTGGAAATCCTTGGCGGTGATCATACCGGTCAGGTGGAACTGCTCATCGGTGATCAGCACCTTCTCGATGCGATGTTTCTGCATCAGACTCTGGACCTCTTCACGAGATGCATTTTGCAGCACTGTGACCAGGCGAGCCTTAGGTGTCATGACTTCATGGACTTTCAAGGAGAGGTCGGTAACAAAACGCACATCACGACCCGTGATGATGCCTTCGAGTTCACCGGCCGCAGTTACCACCGGGAAACCGGCAAAACCGCAGGAGTAAGTTAACTCCTTGATTTCGGCAATGGTCATCTCGGGATGCACTGTGACGGGACTGGCAACAATACCACTTTCGAACTTCTTCACGCGGCGCACCTTGTCGGCTTGCACCTCGATAGACATGTTCTTGTGGATAAAACCAAGACCACCTTCCTGCGCCAGGGCAATTGCCAGACGAGCACCGGTGACGGTGTCCATAGCAGCGGAGACCATAGGAATATTCAAAACAATATCCTTGGTCAGGCGAGTACGCAGATCAGCGGTATGGGGTAACACTTGAGAGTGAGCCGGAACCAACAAAACATCGTCGAAGGTCAGGGCTTCTTTGGCTATACGCAACATGGCAATATCTCACCGTTAGGGAGGTTGAGGGGTGGGTAAAATATTGCAGCGAGATTCTAGGCAGTTGATCCCCGTTGGTAAAGCTCTTTTTGTTGTTTTTTTACGAAAACCAGTTTCGCCAATGACTTGGCGGTTCGGTAATATGGCGGTCGACGTTCCTGTGAGGAAAACCCAGTGCCAGAAGCCAAGCAAACGATTTTCACCGTTTCCCGTCTGAATAGTGCCGTCCGTATCCTGCTCGAACAGGAGATGGGATTGGTGTGGTTAGTGGGTGAAATATCCAATCTGGTACTGCATAGCTCGGGTCACTGGTATTTCTCCTTGAAGGATCCATCGGCCCAGGTCAAAGCGGCTATGTTTCGCGGCAACAATCGCCGGGTCTCCTTTCGCCCCCAGGACGGCCAACAGGTCCTGGTTCAGGCTCGTTTATCGCTGTACGAGCCCAGAGGCGAGTACCAGCTCATCATCGAGAGCATGCGGCCAGCCGGTGATGGTCAACTGCAGCTGCAACTGGAGCAACTCAAACAACGCTTGCAGGCTGAAGGCCTGTTTGCCGCCGAACGCAAACGGCCCCTGCCCCGCCAGCCGCAGCAGATTGGCCTCATCACCTCGCCCACTGGAGCTGCCATCCACGATATGTTGACGGTGCTCAAACGTCGGGCGCCGGGAATTCCCATCATCCTCTATCCGGCCCAAGTCCAGGGTGCGCAAGCGGCCGATCAGCTGATAGCGGCCCTGCAGCGCGCTAACCAGCGGGATGAGTGTGATGTGCTCATCATAGGTCGGGGGGGCGGCGCCAGTGAGGATCTGTGGTGTTTCAATGACGAGCGTCTGGTGCGGGCCATCGCCAACAGCCTGCTGCCCATCGTCAGTGCTGTGGGCCACGAGAGTGATGTCACCTTAAGTGATTTTGCCGCCGACCTGCGGGCGGCGACCCCCTCGGCGGCGGCCGAATTAGTCAGCCCGGATCAGAGCGAACTGCAGCAACGCCTCCAGTCTCTCGGCCAGCGCTTGACTCGGGTCAGTCAGCAAGCTTTGACTCTCGGCACTCACCGCCTGCACATGTTGCAACAGCGCCTGCAGCATCAGCATCCGGAGCGCCGACTGCAACAACAGCAACAACGACTGGATGAACTGCAGGGCCGGTTGAGGTTAGCGCTGCGGCAGAAACTGGTCGACGCCGGGCGACGGTTGGAACGCGCCGACCATCGACTGCACCAGCAATCACCCCGAGCCCGTTTACGGGAAGCTCGACAGCGGCTACGACAACAGCAGCAGTTGCTGCAACAGTGCGTTCAGCAACGACTGGAGCAACTGCATCACCGCCACAGCCTGCTGTTGACTCGCCTGGACGCTATCAGCCCTTTGGCCACCTTGGCACGTGGCTACAGCATCACCCAGGATACTCAGGGACAGGTGCTGAGATCGGTGACGCAAACCGCACCGGGACAACGCCTGACCACCCGACTCGCCGATGGTGAATTACAGGTCGAGGTAGTTCAAGTAAGTCCCACGCCTCACTAAACACCCCATAGGCGCCCCGAATATCAAGTAACGCGAACTGGCGCCAGGTAAACAAGGCAACACTCTGCTATCACTGCGGTATCCATGAATCAGGGGGGTTGCTGCGTCCATGCTCATAGTCCCAACCTCAGGTTTGCTGCGTCTTATCCGTTTGCTGTGTGCACTCTGTGGGCTAAGTCTGTGCTGGCAACAGCCGACCCAGGCGGCCGAGATCCTGGTCATCGAAAGTTACCATCCGGAACACCCCTGGGATGCCAGCTATCGTCAGGTCCTGCAACAACGTCTCGGAAAAAACCATACCCTTCACTTCCGCTATCTGGATACCAAGCGCCTCCCCCGGGAACAGTTTGCAACTCAGGCTGAGGGGGTATGGCAACAATACCTGGCGTTGAAACCGCAACTGGTCATCATCGGCGATGATAATGGCATCAATCTGCTCGCCCCCAGGATCTCGGCCCATGGCACCCCAGTGGTGTACCTGGGCATGAACGGCAATCCCAGACGCAATAATCTGTATGGTTTGAAAAATATGACCGGGGTGCTGGAGCGCCCACTGATGAAACGTAATATTCGGGAGATGAGCGAGCTGTTACCCCGAGCAAGGCAGGCATTGGTGCTGTTCGATGGCAGCGAGGTCTCGATGACCGCCATCAATGAGCAGTTCGGCCAGAACAGCCTGACCATAGGCGAGATCACCGTCGATATTCGCCTGTTAACCAATTATGAGTCCTGGCAACAGAGCATACTGCAGGCAAAAACCCAGGGCTACGATATGATCTTCATGGGTCTGTATCACACCTTGCGGGATGCACAGGGTGGTTATGTGGATCCCGAGGTTGTCGCCAGCTGGACCGGTGAACAGACGCCGGTGCCCCTGTTCAGTTTTTGGGATTTTACCGTAGGCCCGCAACGGGCCTGTGGTGGTCTGGTGATGAGTGGCGCCATTCAGGGGGATGCGGCCGCGAGTCTGGCAGAGGCGATTCTCGCCGGACAAAGTGCCCACTCAATACCGCCTCGCACCGCCTCACGGGGTGACTACTGGTTCAGCCACGCCGCACTGATGCGCTGGAACTTGCACCTTCCCGACGATATGGCTCGCCGGGCACAATGGACCGACTAATGCGTCAGGGCCCCGGAAGCGACTGGCGTTCAAACAAATAGTTCATGGTGGCCAGTAACCCCAACGCAATAGCAATCAGCGCCACCCCGACCCACTCCGCCAGCGACGGCACATCCCCCAGTTGCAGCCAGGCACAGATCAGCGCCACCGCCGGGATCGCCAGCGCATTCAAACCCGCGGTACCGGCCGCCAGACGTGACAGCAGGTGCAGCCAGACCAGCCAGCCCAGACCCGCCGCAATGCAGCCGTTAAAGATCAGGATCAGCCAGAAGGTCGGATGCCACTGCACGTCCGGTTGTGGCCACCACCAGGAGAGGGCATAGAGGGGCAGCAACCCGAACAACAATTGCCAGAAGGTCAGATCCAGGGTTTCAATCTGGTGCTGTTCGCGCAGTCGTTTCGCAATGATGGCGGAGATAGCCCAACAGACTCCGGCGGCCAGCGCCAACAAATCACCTTGCCAGCCCAGACTGCCCTCCCAGGGCGTCAACACACACATCAAGCCGACAAAGGCCAACAGCACCGCCAACCACTGCACGGGCCTTAGGTGCTCCCGCAAGAAGAAACGAGCCAGCAGCAGCGTCCAGAACGGCATTGTGTAACACAAGATGGTGACCTTGCCGGTGCCAGCATTCAGCAGCGCCAGAGTCGAGAGCAGGGTAAACCCCGTGGTCTGGGTCAGCCCGAGCCAGAATGTTGGCCACAGCGGCGGCAGGCTGAAGCCGCCACGCCGCCACAGCAGCAAGCCCCCCAGCGTCAGCAGCGCCAGGGTCAGACGATATTCAGCCATCTGCAGGGGCGATGCATATTCCAGCCCCAACTTGCTGGCAACCCAGCTATAGCCCCAAACGAGCCAAAGCCCCATCAGGAGAGCCATATCCACGAGCGATTGTCTGCTGCTCATCACCATGAGGACCCTACACATAAACTGGCTGCCAACATGCCCGTTTCAGGGGGCTGGATCAAGCGACAAACCGCATAACCTAGAGTGTTAGGTTATAAAAACCTCACCCATTTATAACGTGCAGTGGTAAAAAACCCAGTGCCCAAGCCAGAAGCCAACCCGGGGACTCCCCGTCAGTATGGTGAGGTCGATGCAATCTCTACAGCGAACGGACAAATGGTTCTACGGCCAAGGGGCGTAGCCGTTTGGCCTCCGCGCCAGGAGTCCCCAGATAGAGAAAACCGACAATCTGATCCTGCTCCCCTAGCCCCAAACTCTGGTGCAAGCCCCGATCAAACATAAACCAGCCGGAGCGCCAGATGCCGCCAAATCCCTGGGCTTGCGCCGCCATCTGCATCGCCATAACCGCACAACCCGCCGAAAGCTCCTGCTCCAGTCGGGGCACCTTGTCATGGGGCTGAACCCGCGCCACGACGGTAATCACCAGGGGCGCACGGAGCGGTGCCTGACGAGCTTTGGCGATGGCATCTTCCGACTCCCCCCGGGCTTGGGCGGCCAACGCCAGCTGATCCCCCAACCGGGAGAGCCCTTCACCTTGCGCCAGCAAAAACAGCCAGGGCGTCAGACTGCCATGATCCGGAGCCCGTAAACCGGCTTGCAAAATAGTGGCGAGAGCCTCGCCCTCCGGAGCTGGGGCTTGCAGTTGCGCCACCGAGTTACGTTGCAATAATAATGTCAGTGCATCCATGATGATCCTCGATCCCAGTCAGAAAGCCCCGGTGCAGGGTAATAACGGAGCAGTATCCATGAAAAACAAGCCACAGCAAGTGCCGACCGCTGCCGCAACCGGAGCCCACTCACTACCGGCGCTGGAGAAGGAACGACAAGCGCGCTTACAACTGCAACAGCTGTTTTCACAGCAGCCGGAGTCGTGTCTGCAGGTCATCCGCCGCTGGTTGGGATCCAGCTCGTCGGCTGAATCGTCCACATCGGCCGCCCCTGTAGCCAGCCGCAAATCCCCTCGCCCGCGCTAGGCAATTACAGACGCATCGCCAGCTCCAAGGCATCGAGGATCGCCTGGCGTGCATCCAGCCCTATGGCCGTGCGCGCACCCCCGATCTGATGCACAGGACGACCCGACAACGCCAGCAAGGTGGCCAGCTCATCGCAAGGCTGCTGGCCGGTGCAGACAATGATCTGATCCGCCGGCAGTATCTTGCGCTCGCCTTTGTGCAAGATATGCAGTCCGGCATCATCCACCTGAAGATATTGCACCTCACTCCACAGATGTACCCCTGCTCGTTGTAACTGCAGACGCTGGATCCAGCCGGTGGTGCGTCCTAGCCCCTCGCCCAGTTTCCCGGCCTTGCGTTGCAGCAACCACAGGGTATGGGCTGAGGCCGGCCATTCCACCGGCAGCAAGGCTCCCGGCTCCCGCCCCGAGGTATCAATCCCCCAGAGTGCCAACCAGGCTTCCTGGGAGAGAGGCTGGGGCTGCAGTAGATAATGGGCGACATCAAAGCCGATACCACCCGCCCCCATGATGGCGACTCGCTTTCCCAGTGTCGGCGCCTCACGCAGCAACTGCTGATAGGTCAACACCTTGGCATGATCCATACCCGGAATATTCGGGATCCGCGGCGTCACCCCGGTCGCCACCACGTATTCATCAACCGGCAGACTCAACAAGGCGTGACCATCCTGGACCTGCCCCAGTACCAACTTGACCTTCAACTCCTGGAGCCGACCCGTGAAATAGCGGATTGTCTCTGCAAATTCAGCTTTGCCCGGGATCTGGGAAGCCAGCTGAAACTGGCCTCCCAGCTCGGGTAACTGCTCATACAGGGTTACTGTATGGCCCCGCTCGGCGGCATAAACAGCAAACGCCATCCCCGCCGGGCCACCACCAATCACCGCCAGGCGCTTGGCCGTCGATACCGCAGTCAGTACCCGGAGGGTTTCATGGCACGCTCGGGGGTTGACCAGACAACTGGCGACTTCCCCGACAAAGACCCGATCCAGACAGGCCTGATTACAGGCGATGCAGGTATTGATCCGGTGGGACTCGCCCCGTGCCGCTTTACTGGCAAATTCCGCATCGGCCAGGAATGGCCGCGCCAGAGCCACCAGATCGGCTTCCCCGCGCGCCAGAATGGACTCCGCCAGTTCCGGTGAATTGATCCGGTTACAGGCAATGAGCGGTATGGTCAATTGCGCCCGCAGCAGACCCGTCACCCAACTAAATCCAGCGTTGGGAACCAGACTGGCGATGGTTGGCACCCTGGATTCATGCCACCCGATCCCGGAATTAATCAGCGTAACGCCGGCGGCCTGGACCGCCTGTCCGATCTGCACTACCTCGTCCAGCGTCGCGCCCTGCGCCACCAAATCCAGCATTGACAGGCGATACATCAGGATAAAATCATCACCCACCGCCTGACGAATGGCCTGGATGATGGCCTCAATCAGCCGCAGCCGGTTAGCGAGCTCACCGCCCCATTCATCTTGGCGCTGGTTGGTGTGCAGGCATAAAAATTCATTCAGCCAATATCCTTCCGAGCCCATCAGCTCGATGCCGTCATACCCGGCCTCACGGGCCAGACTCGCCGAATGGGCAAAATCAGCGATCAACTGCTGAATTTGTCCGCCGGTCAGCATATGGGGGGTAAAGGGGGAAGTCGGGGCACGCAACGCCGAAGGTGCCACACACAAGGGGTGATGGGCATACCGACCGGCATGGAGCAGCTGTAACACCAGCTTGCCTTCCGCCTCGTGCACGGCTCGGGTCAGCACACGGTGGGGCTTCAGATGACGGGATGAGCTGAGCTCCTCACCATCTAGTTGCAGACGCCCCCGAAAATTGGGCGAGGTACCCCCTGTGATGATCAGCGCCACATCGTGCTCGGCCCGCAGCCGATAGAAGGCCGCCAGACGCTCGATACCATGGGACTGGGCCAGCAGGCCGGTATGCATGGCGCCCATCACCAGCCGGTTCTTCAGTTGGGTAAAGCCAAGATCCAACGGAGCAAACAGCTGGGGGAAAAGAAACATAATGGCTCCGAGTTAAATCCTGTAGCCCCTTGAGGATAGGTGGCATCAACCGCAACCGCAAAACAGACGGTCTCAATCGGGGCA
>JBBRVG010000040.1:0-37560 GCA_038247115.1 Enterobacterales bacterium
GCCACGCTCTGACTGAGATCATCCAGCGCCATCTTCATGGCTCCGGCGACATCGGCCACCCCAGCCGCTTCTTCGGCGTGTTCACGGCCGTGATCGGTCAGCTCGTGGATGGTGGCAAACAGCTTCTCGACAATCAGGCTCTGGCCGGCGTTATCACCCGCCGCTTGTTCAGCGATCCGCAGCCCCTCCTCCATGTTACCCATTCCCTTCTCCATGACCTGAACGGCATCGGCGGCTTGTTGCTGCACCTTGACGATCATGGCTTCGATCTCCGCCGTCGAACTGCTGGTGCGTTCAGCCAGGGAGCGGACTTCGTCTGCGACCACCGCAAAACCACGTCCAGCTTCTCCGGCTCGAGCGGCTTCGATGGCGGCATTCAATGCCAGTAAGTTGGTCTGTGCGGCAATCGACTGGATCACGCCGACAATATTGCCGATCTCCCGGGTACTGGCCCCGAGTTGCTCGATCGTCTGAGTGGAGGTACTCACAGTCTCACGGATAGAACGGGTCCGGCTGGAGACAACCGAAAACTGCTGCCGTGCCGCCTCTGCCTGTTGGGTCATCGCCTGATGCATATCTTCCGCAGTGACCGAGGCGGAATCCAAACGCCCCATCTGCGCCTCTAGAGATCCCAGGGTCCGCTGCATGGCCGCCATCACCTGATCCACAGCCTGAGCACTGCTCCCGTTATGCTGCTGCATGCGCAGATTGTCCTGCTCCAAAGTCCGGCTGGTCACCATCACATTCCCCAACGTGGCATCCAGATTATCCACCAGACTGTTGACCCACTGGGTCATGACACCAGTCTCATCGCTGACCAGGGTCGAGCGATCCAGGCGCAAGCGCAAGTTGGCCTCTCCTTCGGCAATACGCCGCAACATGCCGATGACCTGTCTCAAGCGATTAGCCAATGGCTTGGCATAGCGACGATTAAAGCACCAGCCGCCGAATAGCAGTGCCACGACCTGCAGGCCGATAGCCAGAGGCGTACCCAGCACCAGCCACTGCGCGAGCAGTTCAGCTACGGCCCAGCAGGGAAGCAGAGTCCATAGCGCCCCCTGACAGAGACGATAGCTGACTGAGCGATAGCGGTAGACCTCTTCCAGATCCGCCTCGCACATCATGCCCCAGGTGTCCGGCGAGCCCGGCAGTTGGAAGGTGATCCCTTTGCCGATGACCGGAATATGCCGGTAGTCGGAGTATCCGGGATAGGTGACATAGAGGTTATGGCCGTGACGAATGGTTTCGCGAACCCCGGGATGCAACTGACCGGTGGCCGGATCATTGAACTTGAGCTCCAGCTCTGTATGTTCCCGCACCCGGACTACGCCAAATGCGGTCTGCACACCATCCTTGAGGTTGTCGCCCAGACTGAAGGTGCGATCCTCGAAACGTGACCGGGACAATGCCACACCGGGTTCGATGGATGGATCCAGCACCGATTTGACCATGAACAGGTAATTGTCACCGGACTCGTGGAATATGTGTCCGGCCTCGCGCTGAATCAAATCTCCCAACACGTCATTGGGGATCCGGGCACACAAGGTGGCAACCCGCTGCCCCGCCTGCAGAATCGGCTGGTAGAACATCAAGGTTACTGCATCATGGAAGGAGGAAGTGCTGGGCCCCAGCAACCGGGTGCGCTCATCCCGATACGGGCCATGCAAGAAGCGTCCGGCAGCAAGACACTCCAGAACCTTGGCCGGGATTAGCTCCTGACGACCTTGCTGCTCACGGGAACTGGCCAGCAGTTGGCCGTTAACATCGATGACAAATAACTCAGCGGCATCAGGGAGCAAATTCTGCTTGTCAGTCAACCAGCTCCGCTTTAACTGCGAGAGCTCCGGTACCACATCCGCCAGGCTGGCCAACAGATTCCACTGCTGTTCACACCATTGCACCAGCAGAGCCTGACGCGTTGTCGCGAAACTATTGAAGGCGCTCTCCATAGCCTCGACCCGATCCCGATTGCGTCGATAAGCCCAGCGCATCGTCAACTTCCCCGTCTTGCCAAACCAGGGTAGCCAGTGCCGCTCTGCGGAGCTCAATGCCATCTTGCTGCTGTGTAACTGCATAACCATTCCTTGTTATTTGCATACTCAATCCATTGATGAGTAAGACAATAAGCAAGCAACGTACCAACAAAGTGCAAGGGTTAGCGAGGGATTGGTGCGGCATTGTTCATTTCCGGTGCGCCAATATGGCGCACTGTATCAAAAGAGGGCAAATTTGCCCGCGAGACTCATATCAAGATGGAGGAACCCACCCGCTGGTGGTGACCGGCGGCATCAGAAGGGTGATGTTGTTGCAAATAGGACAGCAGATCCGGCCAAGCCAGCGGCCGACTGAACAGATAACCCTGAGTAAACGAGCAACCCTGCTCACAAATGAACGCTTGTTGTTCTTCCCGTTCGACCCCCTCGACCACCAATTGCATGCCCAGGTTATGCACAATCGAAATCAATCCCTGCAACAAGAGACGATCTTGCGTATGCAGCGGTATCTGTTGCACGAAGGAGCGATCAATCTTCACCAGATCCATGGGATAGAGGCGCAGGTAATTCAACGCCGAGAAGCCGGTGCCAAAATCATCGATGGCAATCTGGCAGCCCGCATCACGCAACGCCTGAATGCGACACAGATGCTCTTCATGGCCTTCCATGAAGATCGATTCGGTAATCTCAAAAATCAGCTGACCAGGTGGTAACCGATACTTGGCCAGCACGGACAGCCACTCATGCCCATCGGCACTCAGGGTATTGAACTCCAGGGTCGAACGATTCACCGACACCTGCAACCAGTCGTAGCCCGCATCATACAAGCGTCGCAGATCCCGACAAGCCTGCTCCAGCAATTGCTCGCCCAGTATCTGAATCAAACCGCTCTGCTCGGCCAAGGGGATGAAATCAACTGGGGAAACAGCACCCAGCTCAGGATGCTGCCAGCGGGCCAAAGCTTCCAGTTTGGCTACCCGCCCCAAGCGGTTATCCCAGATCGGTTGATAGACCAGCGTAATCTCGCCGTCATTGATCGCCTGTAACAGGTGACGCTGCATGGCTTCGCGTTCGGCAATCCCCTGGAGCATCTGTTCGGAAAAGCACAGGTAATTACGTTGCTGGCGTCGCGCTTCGAACAGCGCCAGATCGGTATGCCGCAGCAATTGCTGACTATCCTGCCCATCCCGGGGCCAAAGCGCGCCCGAGACAGTTCCCGACAGCCGTAACTTGCGAGGCCCGACATCGAACCGGCTATGCACACGAGCGAGTAACTGATCGGCCCAGGCGGCCAACTCGGTCTCGGAGGTGACGCCAGGAAGTAGTAGCGCAAAGCCATCTCCGCCCACTCGCCCCAGCAACTCCCGGCTACCCACCAGGAGACGCAGTCGCTCCGACAGTTGTTGCAGCAAGAGATCACCGGTTTGGTGATCAAATTGTGTATTGATATTGCAGAAGTTTTTCAGATCCAGCGACAGCAAACCAAATGCAGCGCCGGTTTGGCACTGATGATCCAGTTCGGCATAGAAGCCGGGTCTATCCAGCAGCCCGGTGAGTGGATCCAGCACTCGAACCGAGACGGGGGATGGGCCATGCAAGCTACTGCTTTCCTGGATCAAGCCCACCAGACATAACAGATAGGGATCCGCACCATTCTGATAACGGCAGACCGTTAGCTGTTCAGCCAGCATGCGTCCACTCTTGTGGCGACTAAGCACCTGACCCTGCCACACCCCGCGCTCGGCAACCGCCTCCTGGATCAAAACCATCAAGCCGGTGTCGTAGAGTCCAGAGCGTAAGGCAGGCGCCAGCTGTCCGACCAGCTCTTCGGCTCGGTAGCCGCTGAGCGCCTCGAATGGGGCATTAACCGCGAGAATAATGCCCTTCTGGTCACACAGAGTGGCAGCAGAAGAGAGCAGAGCCAAACGAGAAGATGCCGGAGCCGAGACGGGTGGGCGCAGACTGGCTGTTGTTCGGTCCATCCAGCCATTCCATTGGTATTTTAACCGCTCAAGCCACTGTGGCATTACTACTCCCAACCTATCGTTTAATGCTTAGCCACACATGATGTAGCCCTGAACGAGACTTCGCAGCCAGAGACCACCTCTCGATGAGCTGTGACGGTGCGTAATCCTGGTTCAAAGAAGTGCTGAATCAAGCAAAGAACATGCCTTGCCTCGTAGGCCAGGCCCTGAATCATTCCAGATCCAGGCATAATGTAATGACAGCACCATCAATCCACAGAGTTACCAGCCTACAACGCCGAAAAAACAACCGCCGCTGTGAGCTAGCCACTGCTAGCGATTGGTAAATATCCACCCAGAAAGCCCTGTCAGCAAATCAATCAGCGTCAGTTATTGTCATGCGAATTAATAAAAACGGCGCGGATGACAACATACTTTAGCGTTATATCCAGTAGCCCAATTTAATATTCCATTTCAGTGCCGGACAATAAAACAGGATAATGTCATAACAATCAACCATTAAAGACAATCCCTTCAAAAACAATTAATTAATAAAAATATACCTATAATCTCTGATCGAAAATCGGCGATTCAACATTCGTTGATAAAATAATCAATGGTTATTTATATAACCTGCAGCCGTCTTCATATTGATTATTTTGTCGCCACAAAAGCCACATGAGCACCAAGCTTGTGCTGCCACTAATCGCAGCAGCCAACTCAATTCTCGCTGCCTAGTATCTCGCTCCATCCGCCATGGATTTCAGGAGCCAGGATCAATGCCAAGCCATCACCACGACACCAGCGTTGCCCCGAAAGAACGCATCAACATCAAGTACCAGCCTGCAACCGGAGGCCATCAGGGTGACATAGAGCTGCCGCTATCCCTGCTTGTGGTCGGCAATTTGCGCGGCAACCAGACCATGCTACCGCTGGAACAACGCAGCTGCATTAACATCGATAAACAGAACTTCAATGCGGTGATGAAAGAGTCGGCACTGCAGCTGGAGTTTGCGATCCCCAATCACCTGCAAGGTGCAGAACAGAGCGAACTCCCCATTACCCTGCAGTTTGAATCACTCGCCGACTTCACGCCGGATCGCATCGCCCAACAGGTGCCAGAACTGCACAAATTGCTGCAACTGCGTGAAGCGCTAGTCGCACTCAAAGGTCCGCTCGGCAATATTCCGGCATTTCGTCAACGCCTGTGCGAGCTGCTGGGGGATCCAGAAACTCGGGCCCAGTTACTCCAGGAAGTGTCGACCCTGAATTTGGCGCCCTAACAGGCCCGACCGCCCTAGTCCGAATCCCCAATGCCAAGGATGCACCATGCCCCTAACCACCACAGCACCGCTTGCTCACTCATCGCCTTCCTTGCTGAATGATCTTCTCTGCCAGGCACGCCTGATGCCTGAGGATGAGGGATATGCCATTACCCGGCGCGGCGTCGCCGCCCTGATGGCTCATGTCAGTGCCACGGATCCTGTCCGAGAGACGGTCAACAAGGCCCGGGTCGATCACTTGATCGTTGAACTCGACTGCCAGTTGGGCCGACTGATGGACGAAATTCTGCATGCCCCGCAATTTCAAGAACTCGAATCCTCCTGGCGCGCACTCAAGCTCCTTGTCGACCGTACCGATTTTCGCGAAAACATCAGCATCCAACTACTGCATGCCACCAAAGAAGAGCTGCTGGATGATTTTGAATATGCCACCGAGCTGACACAATCCGGCTTCTACCAGCACCTCTACGCCAGTGGTTACGGTCAGTTCGGTGGTGAGCCGATTGCCGCTGTCATTGGCGACTATGCCTTCAATCACTCAGCGGCCGACATCAAGTTGCTGCAATACCTGGCGGCGGTCGGCGCCATGGCTCACGCCCCGTTTATTGCCTCCGCTGCCCCTGCATTCTTCGGCCTCGACAGCTTCAGTGAACTCCCTGCCATCAAGGATCTGAAATCCGTCTTCGAGGGACCCGCCCATACCCGATGGCGCAGTCTGCGCGAATCGGAAGATGCCCGTTATCTGGGGCTGACGGCTCCGCGCTTTCTGGTCCGACTGCCCTATGACCCGGCTAATAATCCCATCAAGGGATTCCACTATCAGGAACAGACCAGCGCGGACCATCACCACTATCTGTGGGGCAATACGGCATTTTTACTGGCCACAGCGCTAACCGATAGCTTCGCCCGCTATCGCTGGTGTCCCAATATCATAGGGCCGCAGAGTGGCGGTGCTATCCGTGATTTACCCGTCCACCTCTTCGAGGCCATGGGGCAATTACAGGCCAAGATCCCGACGGAAGTGCTGATCACCGATCGTCGGGAATACGAGCTCGCCGAAGAGGGATTCATAGCGCTGACCATGCGCAAGGAGAGTGACAACGCCGCCTTCTTTTCGGCCAACTCGGTTCAGAAGCCCAAGGTATTTCCCAATACCGAAGAGGGGCGGCAGGCGGCGACCAACCACCGGCTTGGCAGCCAATTACCCTATCTGTTCATCATCAATCGCCTGGCGCACTACCTGAAAGTTCTACAGCGCGAGCAGTTGGGAGCCTGGAAGGAGCGCCAGGATCTGGAGCGCGAGCTCAACGGCTGGATCCGGCAGTATGTCGCCGACCAGGAAAATCCGCCTGCCGAAGTGCGCAGCCGACGCCCCCTGCGCAGTGCCAGTGTCCAGGTCTCCGAGGTAGAAGGCGAGACCGGCTGGTATCAGGTCAAACTCGCCGTTCGCCCTCATTTCAAATACATGGGCGCCAGTTTCGAGCTCTCGTTGGTTGGCCGACTGGATAAGGAGTAACCCGGATGCCCGACACTTCCGCCCCTCGCTCCCGACTACTCGAACGCCTGCTCCAGCGGGAGTCCGAATCCGTCGATGAACAGGTAGCCAGCGCTCTGCGATCCATCCAGCAACATCTGGAATTGCTGCTCAATAGCCGCCCTGACAGCTGCCGTTGCGCCCCCACCTTGGGATTGGTCGATTTCAACGCCACCGCTCTGGGTTGCGCCGATCTGCACACCCGGCTGGCGGAGGAAATCCGGCAGTGCATCACCCACTACGAACCTCGCCTGCAACAGGTTCGCGTCTCGTCCACCGAACGCCCGGAGCAGGATCAGAACCCTCTGGTGCTGCAATTCCAGATCGAAGGACAGATCCGTTTTGCCGAACAGGCCAGGCATGCCAGCTTTACCCTGCAGCTGGATAGCAACCGTCGTTACCGGATGGTGAACTGATGCGCATGGAGCACTACTTTCAGGCGGAACTCCGTTACCTGCGGGAGCAGGGGCAAGCCCTCACCCTGGCGCATCCCGAGCTGAGCCATTATCTGGCCGGGCCCGGCGCTGATCCGGACGTGGAGCGACTGCTGGAAGGCGTGGCATTCCTGACTGCCAGCCTGCAAGCGCGCATGGATGACAGCTTTCCTGAACTGAGCCTAGGGGTACTACAACTGGTCGCGCCCCAGCTGTTGCGCGTCATTCCCAGTCTGACCATGATGCAATTTTTGCCCATTCCCCACACCATCAGTCAACCGATGCAACTGGCCGCGGGTTGTGAAGTAGCAAGTGCTCCGGTGGATGGCCGGAGTTGTCGCTTCCGTACCTGTCGGCCGGGCTGGATCTACCCCGCCGACAGCCAGTTGAGCCTGGATCCGGCCCGGACAACGCTATCGCTCACCCTGACGCTGCACACCCAGATCTGCCAGAGTGCGCTAGCGCTGGAAAGACTGCAGCTCTATCTTGGCGATGAACAGCCTGCGGCCTGTGAACTCTATCTTTGGCTGCGTCAGCACCTTCGGCAGTGGGTAATCGAAACGGAGTCCGACTGCTGGCCGCAACACCCAAGTTGCTTGCTAGCCTGTGGCTTTGATCCGGCGGATGCCTTGCTGCCCGATCCGGATGACCACATAGATGGCCACCGTTTGCTGCAAGATTATTTCAGTTTTCCAGCCGCCTTTCTGTGTCTGGCCCTAGCGCCTGATCTGCCGCCACCAGTCCGCAAGCCAGTCGAGCAGGTACGGCTACGATTCGAGTTTCAGCACCCGTTGCCCAGCCATGTGCAGATCACGACCCAGAGCATAATGCTCAACTGTATTCCGGCGGTGAACCTCTTCTCTCTCGATGCCGAACCGATCCATCGACATGGCCGGCACCACGACTACCCCCTGCATCTTTCCCATCAAGCCCCTGATGCCTACGAGCTGTTCAGCATCGACAAGGTGCACGGCTGGCGCCAACCCATGCTCAGTCGTGAACGAAATAACCAGAGTTGCACTCAGAAAAATCTGCGGGAGTATCTGCCTTTCCACCGATTTCAACAGCTGCCATCGCCACCGCGAACACCAGCCGCACAGCCCCAGTACAAGATCAATCAGAGCGCCAAGGTATCGAGGCAGGGGCTGAACTACCGCTTGAGTTTCATCGGGCCAGAGCCATCACAGACCCTGCTTCAGGAGGAGACCATCTCGATATCCCTGACCTGTTGCGACCGTCAGTTGGCATCGCAGCTCCCCCCCGGCGCGCTCCATATCGCCACGGGCAGCTCACCGAATTTTGTCCGGTTTCGCAATCTGCAGCGCCCAACCGGGATCCGTTATCCGGCATCGAGCGATCAGTTGCACTGGCAATTGCTCAACAATCTATCCCATCACTATCTTTCACTGCTGGAGCCGCAACGGCTGCAGCAATTATTGAGCTGTTATGACCGCCAGGATGATGCCGACCGGCCATCTCGCAACCGGGCGCGGATTACCGCAATAGAACACATCAGTACCCAGCCCATAGAGCGACTCTATGACGGCTTACCCATTCGCGGACTCCACACCAGGCTGAGCATTCACGGCCAACCCTTTGGCTGCGAGGGGGAGCTCTATCTGTTCGGCAGTGTGCTGGCGCACTTCCTGGCGCACTACGCCAGTATCAATAGTTTTCATCAGTTGGAAGTTATCAATCTCGATGCCCAGACCCGCTACCAGTGGCCAGCCACCGTCGGGAGGCAGCCCCTGCTATGAGCACCCTTCCCCTGACACAGTTGGCCAATACTGCGCACTCCTACCATCTCGGGCCATTGATTGAGCAGCTGCTGGCCCTGCTGGAGGTAGACCCGGAGCAATTGCCGCACCCGGATCCGCTGCAGTTCCGGGTGTCGCCCGGACTCGGTTTTGCTTGTGCCGATGTGCTGACGCTGGACATCAAGGCCAGCCCCCGACTCGAGGTCGGGTTTCTCGGACTGCACGGCAGCCAATCCCCCTTACCGGGTTACTATCTGGATGAACTGGCCTGGCAGCATGCCCACCAGCAACCCCGGCTTATCGCCTTGCTGGATCTGTTTCATCATCGCTGGCTCATGTTGCTGTACCGGGGCTGGCGCAAATACCGTTACGAACTGCGCTTCCGCGCAGGTGCGGATCCGCTTTCTCGCTGCCTGCTGGCCATGCGCGGCAATCCCGGTTTGCCACTCCAGCCCGAGCAGTGGCTGGCCAACTCCCGATTACGCACTGCCCCGGCACCGGCCGCCGCGGCACTGTGCAGCCTGATCCAGCACAGCCTGCAGCTTCCGAGCGTGCAGCTTCAACCCTGGCAACGGCGGCAAGTCCCTATCCCCGCTGCTCAGCAAAACCGCCTGGGAGTGCAAGCCTGTCGGCTCGGTCATGATGGCCTGCTGGGTAGTCAGATAGCCGATTGCGCCGGTAAATTCCGCCTGCGACTGCAACAACTCTCACGACAGCAGTTCTATCGGCTACTGCCCAACGGCGACCTCTATCAACGACTCAAACAGCTGGTCACCCAGCAAGTACACGCCCTGCTGGCCTGGGATCTAGTGCTGGAGCTGGCCGACGCTCAGGCGCCCCTGTGGCAGCTGGGAGAGGATCCGGACGTCAGGCTGGGCTGGAGTAACTTTCTGGGTCATCCCCATCCAACCCCCAGCTTACGGCTCACCGTCGAGGATTAACCCCTATGCGAAACAGCCAGCGGTGGCAACTCGCCACCAGCCTACTGCTCACCACCACCCTGTTAGGCCCGCTATGTGGATGCAGCACACTGGGCAAACTGGGGCAGGTCCTCATGAACCCGGATATTCAAGTCGGCGATAGCCAATCCCAACCCTCCACCCTCGGCATCACCTTGCTCGCCGAGCCGGATGTCAATGCCGATGCAACGGGCACGGCGCACCCGATTGCCCTGCAGTTGGTCCAGTTGGCGGAAGAGTCCCGACTGCTCGCCAGTGACTACGACCAGATCCACCGCGACCTGCCGGCAGCGCTGGGCAAGAACTATCTCGATCATCAGGATTACAGCCTGCTCCCCGGACAATTTCGCTATCTAGCAGCCATCCCCCTTGACGAGAAAACCCGCTATCTGGGGGTGATTGCCCACTATGCCGATCCGGAACAAGCCCAATGGCGACAACTGATCAAACTGGCGCCCATGGGGCATCACTATCACCTGCTAATCCAGTTGCAGAGCCACAGCATTCGCCTGCAGCGGGATGAGGAATAAGCATGTCGTCTCACAATAGCGTCGTCTGGCACGAGGGGTTATTCATCCGCCCCCAGCATTTTCAGCAACAGGAGCGGTACTGGAGTGACCAACTGCACCAACGGGTTACAGCACTCGGAAACTTCAGTTATGGCGTGTTGCAACTGCAACTGAGTCAGGAACATTTGAGTATCGGCCAACTCGCCCTGGTGCAGGGCTGCGCGCTGTTCGCCGATGGATCCTTCTGCCGCTTTCCCGATGAAGACGCTATCCCTGCGCCCCTGGTGTTACCGCCCGATACTCGCGCTAACCAGGTGATCTACCTGACGCTGGCTCTGGATAACCCAGGCCCCGCCGCCAGAGAGAACCGCTACCAACAACACGCCCATCCGATGGTCGATCGACAGGCCCAGAGCGAAGTCGCGGTGGAGGTCAGCCTGCAGCGATTGCAACCCGGATTGCAGTTGGAGGATCAGGGTAGTGCCAGCCAGACCCGGCTCCCCATAGCCCGACTGCTGGGGCACCGCAGTGATGGCAGCCTATTGCTGGACCCGGACTTTATGCCGTGCGGCTTGGTCGTCCATGCCATCCCGACCTTGCAACGCGCCTTGATCGAAATAACCGGACTCCTGACCACGCGCGCCTGCAGCCTGAGCCAGCGCGTGGCTGCACCGCGTCAGCAAGAAATTACCGAGTGGCATGACTTTTTGCTGTTGCAGCTGCTGCAACGCTATCAGTTGCTGCTCCAGCACTTACAACAGCTTCCGCAACTGCACCCGGAGCGGCTTTTCTCGACCCTGCTGCAGCTCCATGCCGAGCTGGCCACTCTGATGACCGAGAGTCGGCAGCCCTCTGCCATCGGGAGCTACCAGCATCAGGATCCGGGAAGCTGCTTTATCCCGCTGTTAAGCGCCATCCGTACTGCCTTGGGTACCATGGTCACCCCGCGCGCACTAGCCCTGCCACTACAGGCTGCGGCATTCGGTATTCGTCTGGCCTCCTTGCATGAGGTCGCCACACTAGGTCCCATCACCCTGGTGCTGGCCGTCAAGGCGCAGTTACCGGTAGAGCAGTTGCAGCAGCAATTTCCAGTGCAAAGCAAGATTGCCGATCCGGAGCAGATCCGGGAGTTGATCGCCTTGCAACTGCCCGGGGTGCCCTTGCGGCATTTGCCGGTGGCCCCCCGTCATCTGCCCTATCACGCCGGATTCAGCTATTTCCACCTGGATCAGCAGCTTCCGGAGTGGGCTCAGCTCACCCGCAATTCCCAACTGGCACTCCATGTGGCCGGTGAATTCCCAGGTCTGGAGCTGCAGCTCTGGGCGATCCGCGACTAAATATGGCGACAGGAGAATCAAGATGGATGCTATCGCCTCAACCTTGCACCAACCGTTGAGATCACACCCGTTGATATCACAACCGGACATATTGCAACCGAACCTATCGCTACCGAAGGCAGTGCCAGCCGATGAGGCCTTGTCCGACAGAACCCCGTTTCGACAGCCAGCTGATTGCCGACTAGCGAATGGGGCAAGCCAACCCGAGGTCGGGGATCTGTTGATCGAATCGGCCCGACCACTGCTGAACTTGATGGTGAATATTCGACAGCGGTACCAGCCAGAGCAAGACAGCGGACTGTATCGACAAGTGGCCGACGAGATACAGCAACTGGAGGCACAACTCAACACCCTGGGCATCGATAGCCATACCTGGGTCGACTTCCGCTACGCCTTGTGCTGCGCGCTCGATGAAGCCGTGATGAGTCAGCCCTGGGGACATCAGGGGGTCTGGGCTGGTTACTCGCTGCTGACCCGGTTTCATAACGAGAGTTGGGGCGGTGAGCGCTTCTTCATCCGCTTGTCAGAACTGATGACGGATCCCGAACGCCACCGATGTGTGCTGCGGTTTTTCCTGTTATGTCTGGATCTGGGTTACGAAGGACGTTACCGAGTCTTGCCGCAGGGGGAGGTAGCGCTGCAGCGGTTACGTCAACGTCTGCATCAGCAACTCTATCCAACTTCGTCAGCGAGCTGCGCACTACACTTGATCTCGCCACCACAACCCAAGCAGCACCATGCCGAGGCCCCGCTCTCTCTACTGCTATATGCCCTGGCGCTGGTGCTGATCCTGACGCTGGTCTTTCTCTGTTATCACCAGAGCTTGAGTCAGCAAAGTCAGCAGATCCTGCAATTACTGATGGCAAGCCTCGCCGCCGGGGGACCGTTATGACCCAGACCATGGCCTGGCCGGTATCCCGGCCTATACCGCCGCATGAGCAGGTTCTGGCGGAACGGTTGCTAGCTGAAATCCAGCGCCATTACCAACCGGATGGCATCTTGTTCGGTGTGCCACACGCGGAAGGTCAGCGTATCGAATGGCTGTCGACATCGAGAAGCGGATTGCAGCCCGCGTCAGGGATACAGAGCGGCTGTCACCTCTGGTTGCACCATCTGCAACAGAGTGGCACTCAGGGTTGGGCACGCCTGAATAGCAGCCCGCTGGCCCGGATCCAGCAACATAGCTCCGCACTGGCACCCTCAGTCGCTGATGGCGGTGTTCTGCTGTGTGCCTTGGGTAATTCAAGCCATAGCTGGGGCCTACTGGCACTGTTTGGTACGGCAGCACGGATCCGGGATTGGCAGCAAGACGCCTCGTTGCAGCAGCGACTTCGCTTAAGCCAGCAACATTACCAACAAGGGACAACAGCCGCCGCCAGTCCGATCTCGACTATAGGCAGCGAGGGACGCTTGACGCCTCTGTGCGCATCCGGGATCAAGCCTCCACCAGCTAATGGCCAAGGAGTTAAAAAAACAGCCAGGCAGACCCAGCCCGTCAGCCTGCTGGAACAACGACTACTGGGCCAATCACGACACACCCAGCAATTACGTCAGCAGGTACAACAAGCCAGTCAGCATACATTGTCGGTTCTGCTGCTGGGCGAAACGGGTACCGGCAAGGAGGTGGTCGCCCGGTTATTGCACGATCTCTCACCACGCAAACACGCGCCCTTCGTCGCGATCAACTGCGCCGCCATTCCGGAAAATCTGATCGAAAGCGAACTGTTCGGCTTTCAAAAAGGCGCTTTTTCCGGGGCATCGACAGCACAAGCCGGTCTGCTGGCTCAAGCCCACGGCGGGACCCTGTTTCTCGATGAAATCGGTGATATGCCGCTGACCATGCAAGCCAAACTGCTGCGCGTTCTGGAGAGTCGCTGCTATCGTCCCTTGGGATGTTCGCAAGAACAACCGAGCGAATTCCGGCTGATCGCCGCCACCCACCAGCCGCTGGATCAACAGATCACCGCTCGACACTTCCGGGTCGATCTCTATCACCGGCTGTGCCAGTGCCAAATCCAGCTCACCCCGTTGCGGGAGCGTCCGGATGACCTGCTGTCGTTGAGTCTGCACTTCATCAGCCAATTTTCACAACAGCATCAACGCCTGTTACCTGGATTGGCGCCGGATCTGCTCTCCCAACTGAGCCGCTATGGTTTCCCGGGCAACGTCCGCGAACTCAAGAATCTGCTGGAAGTGGCCTGCGCCCATACCGAGGATGGCGCCATCTTGCAGTGGCACAACCTGCCCCTGAGTTGGCAGCAACGCCTGCAAACCATCCAGGAACATGGCGATAGCTACCAGCATATCCGCGATCTACGACTGGCCCTGCGCCGTTTCGAAGCCGAAGTCATCCGCGCTCGTCTCGACTTCTATCAGGGGAATCGGGGATTGGCGGCCGCCAGTCTGGGCTTACCCAAACGCACCCTGGACCATAAATGCCAAAAACTGGAGTTGCGATGAAACGGCTCCTCTTCATCGGCTGTGCCTGCCTCTGGCCTGGGCTCGTCGCCTCGGCATATGAAGCATCCGCAGGACAGCAGCACGCCATCACGACCTGCTACCGGCTGCAGTCCCCTCTGGTTCGGCTGGCCTGTTACGATCAGCAGGTCCGCAATCTGGAGTCAGAGGCGCACCAGCATAAGCCCACAATTCCATTGGGTGACCCCAAGGTTGTATCTCAGGCCTCCCCGCTAACGGCATCGGCGTTCGAGCTGGATATTCAGCCCGACACTCTGTCGCTACAGCAACGCATCCCGGGTGCCCGCCTGACGATCCGCTGCCAGCAGCGGATCACCCATTTATCCGTGCATCTGGATCAGCCGCTACCTGTCGCCGCTAGCGCACCCGTACTACTGCTGGATGAGCAACCGTACCCTGTCTACTGGTTTTTACGTCAGCAACGGCAAGTGT
Source organism: Enterobacterales bacterium (assembly GCA_038247115.1). GTDB lineage: Bacteria > Pseudomonadota > Gammaproteobacteria > Enterobacterales > Aeromonadaceae > Pseudaeromonas. The sequence continues at coordinate 14,682 of JBBRVG010000040.1, forward strand.
TGGAATCGGGTCGCGGCCTCCCGGCCATCGCCCAGCTCAAGCGCTGGTTAGGTGCTGAGCAGGTGCAGTTCAAGTTCGATCCGGCACCCAATCTGCAGTTCGATCTACGCGGTTTGTCGGCGGCCATAGCGCCATTGCGACGGGAGTGTCACTGGTGACTGACCAACACCCTCTTTCGACGACAGCGCCTCTGGCACCCGATGCTGTCGGAGGCGGAGCAGAGCTGCATCCCTGGTGTCAGCGTCTGCTTGCCCCACTGGCGGAACAGCCGGGTCTGGCCTCATCAGAAGCCAGGACTCCAATCATGGCGGAGTGTTTTCTAACGGATGCTCGTTGGGAATATATTGAAACCGCCATGCTCAAACTAGGCAGTCTGCAGCATGAACAAGTGGATATCCCCCAGGTTTGCGAATTCGCGCTGCAACTGCTGGAGCAGCACAGCAAGGATCTGCGGCTGGTCACCCAATTGCTACGTGCCTTATTGCAGACCGCCGATGCCATCGACCTGACCCTGGCTCTGCAGTTATTGCAACTCTGGTTACAACACTATGCGGCGCCATCCGCCAGCGCTACCGGGCATAGACAACAACGACTGCTGCAACAGAATCTGCAGCGCTTGCAGACGGCCAGCTTGCGACTGGAGCCACTCCCGGCGCAGCAACAGCAACTATTAGAGCACCATGCCCGTCAGCTTGAGGCTCTCTGCCTCGCCGATGACAACACCCGGCTCGCCGCCGCCAGTCAGCAGCTGCGTCAGGCCATACAGCAGTTACCACGTCAGGCCCCAGACGCCACAGCAGCCGTAGTCAGCAACAACACTCACCCGGCAGCCACAATATTAGCCGTTGGCCTAGAGGAGAGAACACCCGGCCCAACGACTGAGCTGCCAGTCTCGCTCCTGGTCATCAACCTTGAGTCGATGGCGGCATTCGCAACGGCCGATCCTCAGTCATCCCGGGCCCGACGCCAGGCGCTGCTGGAGCTGGCCGAGCAACTGATCCAGCAGGATACGGCACACCCGATTGGTTATCGGCTACGACGCTATGCCCTCTGGAGCGGGATCGAAACCTTACCCAGCCACTCGGCGCAGCAACGCACCCAACTCGCGGCTCCCGATGCAGACCGTCGATATGACTATCGACAGGGGTTGGCGACACCAACCGCCGCGCTATGGCAGCAGATTGAACAGAGTCTGACGCTATCGCCCTTCTGGCTGGAGGGACACTGGCTATCGGCGCAAGCAGCCCGGAGTCTGGGTTATCCGGCCATTGCCCGCGCCATAGCCCAGGAACTGCGTCAGTTGTTGCACCGACTGCCCGGACTCGAGCATTTGGCGTTCGCCGATGGTACGCCCCTGCTCAGCCCGGAAGTAGCCCAGTGGCTGCATCACAGCAGCCCTATCGCCACGACATCCAGCGAGGGCAAGCCATTACCTGCCGATGTGGCCAGTATCGAGCAAGCGCTGCAACACAGCTCTTCACCTGAGCAACAGTTCCAGCTGTTACTCGGCATGGCTCTCTATATGGAGCAGGAACAAAAAACTGCCATCGCCGCTCACTATTACCGGTTACTGCAACAGCATGCCCGGCAGTTGAGTCTGGCTGAATGGAACCCGCAACTTTTGGCGCAACTGGCCGCACACTGCCAACGCTGCCCCATTCCAGAACCGCACGATTAGGACCCCTTCCCATGGTGACACTATCGACCCTGATATCCCGTATCTGCCGCCCCCTCGGTGCCAGGCCCTGGCGTTGGCTAGCCAGCATGTGGGCAAGCAGTCTGCTCCTGCTCTGGATCTGGAAACCACTCACCCAGACCCACATCAGTTGGCTCGACACCTGGCAGTGGACCCAAGTCTGGCTCTGGCTGCTGCTCGGCGGTATGGCGCTGTTTTTCTATCTGCGGCGGCCACAGTTACCACATCAATCTGGATCCTCATCAGCCGAATCCCCGACCGCGGAGCTCGGCTGGCTCACGGCGCTCGGCCGGCAACCGGAGCAGCAGCAAAAGCCCTGGTACTTGATCCTCAATCCCCTGGCGCTGGATAGCGAGGGGTGGCTGCAGCAACTCGATGCGGACTCCCCGCACTCGCGCCCTTTGGGTAAGGCGCAGTTCAGTAAAGTTCATTCCGGATCAGTACCGCTACAAGCCTGGCTTGGCGCCGATGCAACACTGCTTGAACCCCGAGCCCAGGATTGGGCACTGGATCAGTCATCGAACGATGAAGCTTGGTCGCAACTCTATGCGGCGCTGCGTCAATGCCGGCCCCGTCGCCCCCTACATGGCATTCTGTTACTACTGGATCCGGCTTGGCTACTCGGTCCAGTGCAACACGCCAGCAACGTGACCCGACAACTCGTTGCTCGCGTGCAGGAAATAGCCGAACAGTTGCAGATCCATCCCCAGCTTTACTGCTATACCACCGGACTGGAGGCGCTGGAGGGGTTCACGCCCTGGTCGAACGCCCTCCCCCCCGATAGCCAACAGCAACTGCTCGGTGTGCAATTCAGTCAACACAGCAGTCAATGGCAGAATGAACTTCAGGGGTTCTGGCAGCACTGGCGAGAGCAGCTGGCTCATTCCTTACCGTCATTGCTGCTCAGCCACGACCAACCATACCGGAGATCGAACCTGTTCCGTCTGCAGCAACAATTAGCAGAGCTGCAGCTTGCCAGCTGCCGCTGGTTGCAGCAGTTACTCCAGTCTCAGCCACAGATACAGCTGCGAGGTTTCTTCCTGGGCAGTCATGGTGAACCTTTGCCAGCACAGGAGCAGTTTGCCCAGTGGCACAACGGGATCCCGATGCTGACTCATGCCACCAACGACCATTACCGGCTACAGAGCGCGAGCGGCATACCCGAGCCCCATGACAGGCCGAGGCCAAGTTTTATTGCCCGATACTGGCAGGATGTTGTATTGCCGGAGTCGACACTGTGCCCGCCGGCCCTGAGCTATGTCCGCCATCAGCGCATGCAACGGCGCGCCCTGCTGAGCCTTATGCTCCTCGGCTCTTTGGCCTTGCTCGGCGGTTGGCACTATTTCTATCTGGTCAACCAGGATCGGCAGCAGCAGTGGCTAACCCGGCTGACGCCGAATCAACCCATAGGCTTATCTACCCATACGACGCCGAACAGCGATCTGGCGCGCCAGGTGTTGCTCCTGGATAACCTGCTGGATGCCCAGCTAGGGCAAGCCATACCGCCTTCGGCACCTCTCCTGGATCGCTTCAAAGATATGGGTCTCTATCAAGGCGCAATACTGCAGCAAGGGATGCAGAATCGTTATCTGGCCCAGCTGGAACATCAGCTGTTGCCACGCCTGATGCACATCTTGGTTCAGCAAATGAACTCCGCCGCCTCCGCCAGCCTGGAAAAGCTGCAATGGCTGACCCTGATTCGGCTGCTCGATGACCCTCAACCCAGCCGACCAGAGTGGGTGACCCGCTATCTGCAGCAGCAGATGATGACCCTATTTAATCCGAGCAATACAGCCCATGGGATTCTGGAACAACAGGGGCAACAAAGGCTGATCCGCCATGTGCAGATGGCGCTGCAATACACTCGTTGGGCTCACAAACGCGCCACTGGAGACCAATTGGCGCGAACCGATTACGCACCTTTTGCGCAGGCGATCCATCAGGCACAGAGCGAGTTACAAACCGTTCCCGCCTACCAGCGCCTCTACCAACAATTAACCACCATGGCTGCAACGGAACTGCCGGAGCCTCTGGATCTGCGCCGATTGATCTGGCCGAATGCAGATCCGGAACCTGAGTTTTCCAATGTGCTGAGTTCCGATGTACTGAGTGCCAACGCAAACCATAGGGAGGAGGCCGGACTCGAGCTACCGGTAGTCAGCACTCAGGATGCGGCGCTGCAACTGCCGCGGCTATTCACCATCCAGGGCTGGCAATATGTGGTGAGTCAAAAACCCAGACTCCTGCAACAAGCGGCACTGGATCTCTGGGTTCTAGGTCAAGGAGCTCGGACTCAGGGACCATTTACCCCCCTGGATCCCGGTTATCAGCAGCAGTTATGGCAGCAACTCCAGGAGTCTTACCAGCTCGACGCAGAAGCCTGCTGGCGTCTCGCGCTGGACAGTGTCGAAGTACCGGTCGCCCACACCAAGGAGCAAGTACTCCAGCAATTGGCGCTCTTTACCCAATCGGGTCAACCGCTGGCGCAGTTGCTGCAGCGCTTAAACCGGGAGATGGCATACCCAGCGCCACTTCAGCCTGTGACATCCAACGCCGCCCCAACCTCGCCGCCCGAGCCGGTGCTCTCACCAGACCATATTCCACTGCCGCCAGCGGTTCCCGTATGGCAATCCTTGCTCGCATTCGGCCAGCCCCAGGAGCAGCGCCCTTCTCGACTGGCCGAGCTGGAACAGGAACTGCGCAACCTGGAGCGCTATTTACAGCCCCTGCTGAATGCCGATGATCAGGGAGCTAGCGCATTAGCCGCCTTGCAAACCGGGGCTACACCATCGGTATTGACACAGTTTCAACAGCAGGCGGTCAGTCTGCCTGCGCCGCTCGACCACTGGTTCACAGCCTGGGCACAGCAAGCCGAACACCTGCTGCATCAAGAGGCGCTACAGGCGCTGGAGCAGCAATGGCAATCCCAGGTGCTCGCCGAATATGAACAACGACTCGCTAACCGTTATCCCTTTGCAACCACAGATGCAGCAGATGTTGCCCTGGCCGATATGGAGCACTTCTTTGCGCCACAAGGCACCTTCGATCGTTTCTATCAGCAACAGCTAGCCCCTTGGCTGGCGCGCACGGGCTATGAACCGCTGCCGAGTCATCAACAACTGAAGGCGCCGAAAATCGAAGAGATGACGGATCCCTATACCGATCTGTTGGCATCTGTCGCCCAAGTTGAGCAAATTCGACGGCTGTTGTTCAACCCGGAGGGCAAATTGGAAATGAACTTCTGGCTGCAACCCTTGCAACTGTCAGCTAATAAACGGCGCAGTATTCTGGATCTGGAAGGGCAACTGCTCGATTACAACCATGATGCCGGGCTGCGAACCCACCTCATCTGGCCAAATGATCCTGAAGGAATGAGTGTCAGCAAGCTGACGCTGATCCCGACCGAGCGGCAACGCTCACCGCGCAGCATCAGCGCACAAGGACCCTGGGCCTTGTTTCGTCTGTTGGAGCAAGCGCAAGAAGCGTCACCTTCAGACACAGGAGGGAGCTCGGGAACCGGAATGGACGAGATGATGACCGGCTCCGACGCCGGAAACAACAGCAGTCGTGAACTAACCTTCACCGTTGATGGTGGACAAATGCGTTATCGGCTGAGCACCGAAGCCGCACCTCTGGATATGGCGCTCTTTCGTCACTTCCGGCTACCGGAAACCCTGGACCCGCAGCCGTGATGGATGATGTTGCCAGATGATCTATTCAAGAGCCGCATCCAGCCAGATATCAGCAACGCCCCTTTTTGGCCTGTCCGGGAGGGCAAAAGGTGCCAGAACCCGAGTGGCCATCATCCACGCTGATGCGGGTATCCCCCACCTCGATATCTGCTCGACGGACTCGGACTGGGTCATCGGAAGCACAGCCGCTGATCACCACCATCAGGATGGCACAGGCTAAGAATTGAAGCGTATTCATACTACCCCCAGAAACAACAAGGCGACTCCGGAAGGAGTCGCCTTGAGTATAACCAATCAGTCGACACTCAGACTGAAAGGAGGGATCAGCGCTTCTTGGCCTTGGCGTTTGGCAGGTCGGTGATCGAGCCTTCAAACACTTCCGCGGCCAGACCGACCGACTCATGCAAGGTCGGGTGGGCATGGATGGTCAGAGCGATATCTTCGGCATCGGCACCCATTTCGATGGCCAGGCCGATTTCACCCAACAACTCACCACCATTGGTACCGACAATGGCGCCACCAATGACCCGGCCGGAGGACTTGTCGAAAATCAGCTTGGTCATGCCGTCGGCACAATCCGACGCGATGGCGCGACCGGAAGCCGCCCACGGGAACACCGAGGTCTCGTAGTTGATGCCTTGTTGCTTGGCTTCTTTCTCGGTCAGACCGACCCACGCAATTTCTGGTTCGGTATAGGCGATGGAAGGGATCACCTTAGGATCGAAGTAATGCTTCTTGCCGGCGATAACTTCGGCCGCCACATGACCTTCATGCACCCCTTTGTGTGCCAGCATCGGCTGACCGACGATATCGCCGATCGCGAAGATGTGCGCCACATTGGTCCGCAGTTGCTTGTCGACCTCGATGAAACCCCGTTCGGTGACCGCAACACCGGCCTTCTCGGCATCCAGCATCTTGCCGTTCGGCACCCGACCAACCGCGACCAGTACGCTGTCATAGCGAACCGGCTCCGCCGGTGCATGCTTGCCTTCAAAGGAGACATACAGGCCATCGGCTCGAGCTTCAACGGCCGTCACCTTGGTTTCCAGCATCAGGTTGAACTTACCTTCCACCCGCTTGGTGTAAACCTTGACCACGTCCTTATCGGCTGCAGGAACCAGTTGATCGGCGAACTCGACCACGTCGATCTCGGCACCCAGTGCCGAATAGACGGTACCCATTTCCAGACCGATAATGCCGCCACCCAGAACCAGCAACTTACCAGGAACGGTTTTGAGCTCCAGCGCATCGGTCGAATCCCACACCCGTGGATCGTCATGGGGAATAAACGGCAACTTCACCGGACGGGAACCGGCAGCGATTATGGCGTTGTCGAAATTGACCACCGTCTTGCTACCGTCATTAGCAGTCACTTCCAGGCTATGGGCAGCCGTAAACTTGGCTACGCCATTGACGACCTGCACCTTGCGTTGTTTGGCCATACCGGCCAGACCGCCAGTCAGCTTGCCGACAACCTTTTCCTTCCACAGCCGGATCTTGTCGATATCAGTATGTGGCTCACCGAAGACGATGCCGTGGGCCGCCAAAGCCTTGGCTTCTTCAATCACCTTGGCCACATGCAACAGGGCCTTGGAGGGGATACAACCAACGTTCAGACAGACACCACCCAGGGTGCTGTAACGTTCGATCAATACGGTGTCGAGCCCCAGGTCGGCACAGCGAAAGGCTGCGGAATAACCGGCAGGGCCTGCGCCCACCACCACCACCTGAGTTTTAATTTGATTGCTCATCATGACCTCTTTTCACATGGGTTGCCGAGCTGAACGCTTGTTCTGCCCGGCAAGCATACAGTCAGTTTGCTTGGTACGCGAAGCAAAGGGGCAGGCTCATGTCTGCCCGGTCACAGTTACAGCACCAGACGGCGAATATCCGCCAGTGCCCCACTCAGTGTGGTGATGAAGCGGGCACCATCGGCGCCATCAATCACCCTGTGGTCATAGGAGAGCGCCAGCGGCAGTGTCAGACGCGGCTCGAACTCCTTGCCATTCCACTTCGGTTTGAAGTCGGACTTGGAGACCCCGAGGATCGCCACTTCCGGTGCGTTGACGATGGGCGTAAAGCTGGTACCGCCGATGCCACCCAAGCTGGAAATGGTGAAGCAACCGCCCTGCATGTCGGAAGCGGTCAGCTTGCCGTTACGCGCCTTCTTGGAGATCTCGGCCAGGTCTTGCGACAGCTCGTAGATCCCCTTCTTGTTGACGTCACGCACCACAGGAACCACCAAACCGTTTGGCGTATCCACCGCCACACCGATATGGATGTACTTCTTCATGATGAGCTTGCTGCCATCTTCCGACAGGGAGCTGCAGAAGCGCGGATGGGCTTCCAGCGCCTTGGCCGCGGCCTTCAGAATAAACACCAGCGGTGTGATCTTGAAGCCCAGCTGTTGCTTGTCGGCGATGACGTTCTGTTCCTTGCGGAAGGCTTCCAGATCGGTGATATCGGTCTCGTCGAACTGGGTCACATGGGGGATCATCACCCAGTTGCGATGCAGATTCGGGCCGGAAATCTTCTGGATCCGGGTCAGATCGATCTCTTCGATGGCACCGAACTTGGCGAAGTCCACTTTCGGCCATGGCAATACGCCCAGACCAGAACCGGATGCAGCACCAGCAGCCGGAGCAGATTCGGCACGTTTGATGGCATCCTTGACGTAGGACTGCACATCTTCCTTCTGGATCCGGCCCTTACGGCCCGAACCCTTGACCTTGGCCAGGTTGACGCCAAATTCCCGCGCCAGACGACGCACCGCCGGGGAGGCGTGCACATAGGCATCATTGGCGACAAAGTCACCCTTCTCTTCGGCCTTGGCGGCAACCACAGGCGCTGCAGTAGCGACAGGAGCCGGAGCAGCGGCGACCGGAGCAGCAGCCACGACAGGCGCTGCACCTGCAACTTCGAAGGTCATGATGAGGGAGCCGGTGGCGACCTTATCACCAATGGCGACCTGAATAGCCTTCACGGTACCGGCAAACGGAGCTGGAACTTCCATGGAGGCCTTATCACCTTCCACGGTCAGCAGAGACTGGTCTGCCGTGACCACATCGCCAACTTTGACCAGAATTTCGGTCACAGCGACTTCATCGCCGCCGATATCCGGAACCTTGACCGCCTGCTCGGCGCTGACCGCAGCTGCAGGAGCCGGTGCTGGCGCGGCAGCAGGGGCTGCAACGGCGGCCGGAGCGGCACCCGCGACTTCGAACACCATGATCAGGGAGCCGGTAGCGACCTTATCACCGGTCGCAACCTGGATGGATTTCACCGTGCCTGCAAACGGCGCCGGTACTTCCATCGAAGCCTTGTCACCTTCCACAGTCAGCAGGGATTGGTCCGCAGTGACCACATCGCCAACCTTGACCAGAATTTCGGTCACAGCGACTTCATCACCCCCGATATCAGGAACATGCACATCCTGCAGCGCGGCCACAGTCTGATCCGCAACAGTCGGAGCTGCGGCTGCAGCCACCGGAGCTGGAGCTGGAGCTGAAGCAGCCGCAGCGGCCGTCTCGAATTCCATGATTAGGGTGCCGGTATTCACCTTGTCACCCACAGCAATCTTGATGGCTTTGACCACCCCCGCTTGCGGGGATGGTACTTCCATGGAAGCCTTGTCGCCTTCCACGGTCAGCAGGGATTGATCCGCATCCACGGTATCCCCGACCTTGACCAGGATCTCGGTTACCGCGACCTCGTCACCGCCGATATCCGGCACATAAATTTCGATAGACATTCCCATCCCCTTACGCGTACAGCGGGTTGATCTTGTCGGCATCGATGCCGAACTTGGCGATGGCTTGTGCCACCAGCGCGGAATCGATCCGGCCGAGCTTGGCCAGTTCAGTCAGAGCCGCGACCACGATATAGCCTTCGTTCACTTCAAAGTGACGACGCAGGTTCTCACGGCTGTCGGAACGACCGAAACCGTCGGTCCCCAGCACGCGGTAGCTTTCGGCCGGCACAAAGGCCCGGACCTGATCGCCGTAAACCTTCATGTAGTCGGTCGCCGCAATGGCCGGAGCCTTGCCCAGCACCTGGGCAATGTACGGCACGCGAGGCTCGCTCTGCGGGTGCAACATGTTCCAGCGATCGGCGTCCTGACCATCACGGGCCAGTTCGTTGAAGCTGGTCACGCTGAACACATCGGAGCCGATACCATAGTCGTCACTCAGGATCACGGCGGCGCGGCGTGCGTAGTTGAGGATGGAACCACAACCCAGCAGCTGGACGCTCAGCTCTTGGCCCGCAGTCTTGGCCTTGTCGCCAGCGACGGTTTCCAGCTTGTAGATACCCTTGCGAATACCCTCTTCGGCACCGGCAGGCATGGCTGGGTGAACGTAGTTTTCGTTCAGGGTGGTGATGTAGTAGTAGATATTTTCCGGCTTATCGCCATACATGCGGCGCAGACCATCCTGAATGATGACCGCGACTTCATAGGCAAACGACGGATCGTAGCTGACGCAGTTCGGAATGGTGCCCGCCAGGATATGGCTGTGACCATCTTCGTGCTGCAGACCTTCACCATTCAGCGTGGTACGACCGGAGGTCGCGCCCAGCAGGAAGCCGCGGGCTTGTTGGTCACCTGCCGCCCAGCACATATCGCCGACCCGCTGGAAACCGAACATAGAGTAGTAGATGTAGAACGGGATCATAGGGCAGTCGTTGGTGCTGTAGGAGGTCGCAGCAGCCAGCCAGGAGGACATGGCACCCAGCTCGTTGATGCCGTCTTGCAGGATCTGGCCCTTCTTGTCTTCCTTGTAGTAGGAGACGATGTCACGGTCTTGCGGGGTATATTGCTGACCATGCGGGCTGTAGATACCGATCTGGCGGAACAGGCCTTCCATACCGAAGGTACGGGCCTCATCGGCCAGGATCGGCACTATACGTTGACCGACGGACTTGTCCTTCAGCAGCACGTTCAGGGAGCGGACAAACGCCATAGTGGTGGAGATTTCGCGGTTCTGTTCACCCAGCAGCGCATCAAAGGCTGACAGCTCGGGGATATCCAGCTGCACCGTGGTCTGCGGCAGACGGCTCGGCAGATAACCCTTCAGGGCCTTGCGGCGTTCATGCAGGTAGTTCCACTCGGCAGAGCCCTGTTCAAATGACAGGTATGGCAGCTCTTCGAGTTGCTCATCGGCCACCGGCACCTGGAAGCGATCGCGCAGATGACGCACCGAGTCCAGCTCCATCTTCTTCACCTGGTGAGCGATATTCTTGCCTTCGGCCGCTTCGCCCATGCCATAACCCTTAATGGTCTTGGCCAGAATGACCACGGGCTTACCGGTGGTCTCGTTGGCTTTTTTGAAGGCCGCGTAGACTTTACGTGGATCATGACCACCACGGTTCAGACTGAAGATCTGCTCATCAGTCCAGTCGGCAACCAGGGCGGCAGTTTCCGGATACTTACCGAAGAAGTGTTCGCGAACATAGGCACCATTCTTCGACTTGAAGGTCTGGTAATCACCATCCACGGTTTCATTCATCAGTTGCAGCAGCTTGCCGGAGGTATCCTTCTGCAACAGCTCATCCCACTTGCTGCCCCAGATCACCTTGATCACTTCCCAGCCTGCGCCGCGGAACAGACCTTCCAACTCGTGAATGACCTTGCCGTTACCGACCACAGGACCATCCAGACGCTGCAGGTTGCAGTTGATGACGAAGATCAGGTTGTCCAGCTTCTCGCGGACGGCAACGGTAATGGCGCCCTTGGATTCCGGCTCATCCATTTCTCCGTCGCCGAGGAAGGCATACACCTTCTGCTCGGAGCAATCTTTCAGACCACGGTCGGTCAGGTACTTGAGGAAGCGCGCCTGATAGATAGAGCCGATAGGGCCCAGGCCCATGGAAACAGTCGGGAACTGCCAGAAGGTCGGCATCAGCTTCGGATGCGGATAAGAAGAGAGCCCCTGGCCATCCACTTCCTGACGGAAGCTGTCCAGCTGGGTTTCGGTCAGACGACCTTCCACGAACGCACGGGCATAGACGCCCGGAGAGATGTGGCCCTGGAAGTAGACCAGATCGCCGCCATCCTTCTCGTTGCGGGCACGGAAGAAGTGGTTGAAAGCAACTTCATACACGGTGGCAGAAGAGGCGAAGGAGGACATGTGTCCACCCAGATCCAGCCCCTTCTTCGACGCCCGCAGCACTATCATGACCGCATTCCAGCGGATGATTGCGCGGATACGGCGCTCCAGCTCCTTGTCGCCCGGATAGGCCGGCTCATCGCTGGTGGCAATGGTATTGATGTAGTCGGTGAGGATGCTGCCACCCTTGCCGGTCGCGGCCAGATCGACACCGGCCTTGCGAGCCTGTTCGGCCAACTGGTCGATGATGAAGCGAGCGCGCTCCGGACCTTCTTCACGCAGCAGTGACTCAAGGGCTTGAAGCCACTCGCGGGTCTCTACCGGATCCACATCGTTTCTGAGGAGTTCAGACATGGCTGTTTCCTATCTCGTTAACGGCAATAGCTGTTTTGAATGACGATATGGGCACACTCGTGGTCAGTTCGGGCGCATCCGAACCTGGCGCGTTTGCCGCTGGGTTCGCAAATCTTCCCGCTGAATATCCAGCAAGGTGTCCTCGATAAAGGCGAGATGCTCATGACAGGCATCCCGCGCCTGTTCCGGTTGCCCGGCAAGGATCGCCGCAATCAGGTCAGACCTATGACGGCGGATCCGGTTAACCACGCCCGGGCGTTGATTCAGCACTTCGATGTTGCGCAGGATATTGCGCTCCAGCAAGGTGCGTAACGCCCGGACCAGATGGAGCAATACGGCGTTATGGGAAGCCTCCATCATCACCAGATAAAAATCTGTGACCGCTTCGGCTTCACCGGCCAAGTCCGACTGCTGCTGGGCTGCCTCGATATTGGCTTGCGCCACGCGGATACGTTCGAAGTCCACTTCAGTACCACGCAACGCCGCGTAATAGGCGGCAACCCCTTCCAGCACATGACGAAACTCTAGCAGATCAAATTGCGACTCCGGGTTGTTCAACAGCAGCTCGAACAAGGGGTCGGTCAGACCACGATTCAACTCCTGCTGCACATAGGTGCCGCCCCCCTGCCGCCGATAGAGCAATCCCCGGGCCTCCAGGCGCTGTATGGCCTCACGCAGCGACGGACGGGATACTTGAAACTGCACCGCGAGCTCACGCTCCGGCAGCAGTTTTTGTCCGGGTTGCAGGCTGCCATCCACTATCATCTGCTCGAGTTCAGCGACAATAGCATCTGCCAGTTTTGGGGCTTGGTTCTTGCGAATGGGCATTATGGGCTGCTAATTGGTATTACCAATACATCTATATGCAACGAAAATTAGCAACTTCGTTAACAAATGTCCATACAAAAAATGATCTCGGTCAACGGAATCATCCAGTTGGAGGAAAAGAGAGGATTTTGATGGTCAGACCAAGAGAGTGGCGTTGCGGGTATTACCCGACCAGAAACGACAGAGCAGGGTTGAAATAGTCGCCGAGGGAGGAAGCCTCAAGCCGAGGCTAGCAGTTGCCGGTAATAAGCCCAATCAAAACCCACCCCCGGATCCGTCTTGCGACCCGGCGCTATATCGCTGTGGCCGACGATCCGCTCCAGCGTCAGATCGGGATAATGCTGTAGCAACACCCGTGTCACCGCCACCAGGGTCGCGTACTGCGCCTCGGTATAACCACTGTCATCGGTGCCTTCGAGCTCGATGCCGATGGAATAATCATTGCAGGCCGGACGCCCAGCATAGCTGGAGACGCCAGCATGCCAGGCGCGGGCAGAAAACGGCACATACTGCACCAGTTCACCATCGCGACGGATCAAGCAGTGAGCCGAGACCTGCAAACCGGCAATCAATGCAAAATAAGGGTGCGCCTCAGCATCCAGTCGCCCCATAAACAGATCGTCAATCCAGGGGCCGCCGAACTCGCCCGGCGGCAAGCTGATACCGTGGATCACCAGCAAGGAGACTTCATTCTCCGGTCGCGGATTCTGATGTGGGGAACATTGATGCCGCGCCGCATCCAGCCAACCTGCGTCTATGCTCATCTTCTGTATCGTCATGTTATTCCTCGATGAACGGCAAACCCTGGCAGCCAATCGCCTGTCTGCCGAGACTGGGAGGGCGATAGGCTTCATGCTATCCTTGCCCCTATTCGATTGCCAAGCGCCAGAGCCGTTTTGCCTTCTTGCTCCGGCCACTTGATACAGGACTCATCATGCTGCAACAGGATATTCAACGCGCCGTACGTCACGCTCTGGAAGAAGATCTGGGCGGTATTCTGGATGCCGGTACCGACATCACAGCCCAGCTCATCCCCGCCAGCAAACAGAGCAGCGCCACCGTCATCACCCGGGAACCTGGTGTATTCTGCGGTGTCGCCTGGGTCAACGAGGTGTTTGCTCAACTCGGCGGCGAGGTGCAGGTGGAATGGCTGGTCAAGGACGGCGAGACCGTTGCGCCGAACCAGGCCCTGTTCCGGCTCCATGGCCCGGCGCGTATCCTGCTCACCGGCGAACGCACCGCCCTGAACTTCGTACAGAGCCTCTCCGGAGTTGCCACCCTGGTTGCCCGCTATATGCAGGAGCTGGCCGGTACCCGCTGCAAACTGCTGGATACCCGCAAGACGGTGCCGGGCCTGCGCACTGCGCTGAAATATGCCGTTACCTGTGGTGGCGGCACCAATCATCGCATGGGGCTCCATGATGCTTATCTCATCAAGGAGAACCATATTCTGGCGTGTGGCGGCATCGCCGAAGCCGTGCAGACGGCACGACAGCTCAATCCGGGCAAGCGGGTGGAAGTGGAAGTTGAGGATCTCGACGAACTGCAGCAGGCGCTGGCTGCCCAAGCCGACATCATAATGCTGGATAATTTCGAAGTGCCCATGATGGAGCAAGCCGTCGCCATCACCCAGGATAGCGCCAAGCTGGAGGTCTCCGGCAACGTCAACCTGCAAACCATCCGCCGCTTCGCGCAGACCGGGGTGGATTTTATCTCCGTCGGCGCCCTGACCAAGCACGTCCATGCCCTGGATCTGTCCATGCGCTTTGCCGCCGAATAACGCACAAGCCCCCCAGCCCTCCCCTTGAAAAATGGGGAGGGATAAAACAAACCAATGAATGTAAACGTTTCATTTTATTGTTTTTTCTATCAGATAAATACTGCAGCTTTCCGGGATGAGAACCTTTTCTTTGCGCGTTGGAACCCACTGCTACTGCTATTTTCGTTTTTTTGCGCTTTACTCTTTGTGATGCCTCACAGTTTTGGCTTATCAGCCATCCCATGGCGCGGTAAGGGATATACCCAAGCACGCAAATGGAGCTATTATCGGCGCTGTGGTGGCATGACCACCTATCCTCAGGAAATACAAACGTAAGGAAACCTGAAATGAAAAAGCAAAGTGGTTTTACCCTGATTGAATTGATGATCGTAGTGGCCATCGTCGCCATCCTGGCTGCAGTAGCCCTGCCTGCTTATCAAAGCTATACCAAACGAGCCAAGTTCTCTGAAGTTGTTTTGGCTGTTGGTCCAGCGAAAGCTGCAATTGACGTCTGTGTTCAAACATATCGTGGTGCAGCAGCAGATCTCAAAACTGACTGTAAAGCGGCAGGCTCAGCAGCGCTTCTGAATGGCAATGGTACTGTTGCAGATAAGATCAAGAGTGTGGTTGTAAACGCGGATGGCTCCATTACCGCAACGTCTGACGCCAAGCTCGTTGGTGCAGAAGAAACATATATACTGATGCCTGCTCCTGCGCTGACTGCAGTTTCAGCCGGTGTAGCCCTTCAGTGGCATGACACTGGCACAGGTCAAGGTACCTGTGTTCAAAAAAATCTGTGTTAATTTAGCCTTTGTAATGCATGGCAATTTGTTGTTGCCATGCATTACTTTTGACTACGCTATTACATTGAATTGATGACGCAATGACAGCACAATCTAGCACGGGTTTAGCTCTCAGCTTGGTATCCTCCTCCCTGTTGAGTGACGAAGAGTCTCGTAAATATAGCGCCGAAGCCAAACAGCAGCGCAAGCCTCTAGTTACCTTTCTGGTGGAGAATAAAATTCTTGCCAGTGCTGCTCTGGCTGAATTTTGCGAACAGGAATATGGGATACCTCTGCTGGATCTTGACGCCTTCGACTTGGGCGAGATCCCGCAGAAATATCTCAATAGCAAGCTTATCGACAAGCACCACGCTCTGCCCATCTATACCCAGGGGCATACCCTGTATGTCGCCATGTCGGACCCGACCAATGTTTCGGCTCTAGAGGATTTCGGTTTCAGCTTTGGCCTGCATACCGAGGCCTTGCTGGTCGATGAGCTGAAATTACAGAAGGCCATCCAGAAGCTGACCGAAGGGGTCAGCGAAGCGCTGGGGGTGGATAACCTCAATGACAGCGATATGGATGGCTTGGAGGTCGCCGAAGACGGCAATCAGTTAGACACGAATAAAACAAATGACGACAGCGATGATGATGCACCCATTGTTAAATATATTAACAAGGTGCTGCTGGATGCCATAAAACGCGGCGCCTCGGATTTGCACTTCGAGCCTTATGAAACCAAGTACCGCATCCGCTTTCGTATCGACGGCATACTGCACGAAATAGCCAGCCCACCGGTGAATCTTTCCAGTCGCTTTTCGGCGCGACTGAAAGTCATGTCACGGCTAGATATTGCCGAACGTCGCCTGCCACAAGATGGCCGCATCAAGCTCAAAATCTCCAAAACCAAGGCAATGGACCTACGGGTCAACTCCCTACCCACCATGTGGGGAGAGAAGATAGTACTGCGGATCCTCGACTCCTCGGCGGCACGCCTGAATATCGACCAGCTCGGTTATGAACCTCAGCAAAAAGAGACTTACCTTAAGGCGCTGGCCAAACCTCAAGGTATGATTTTGGTGACTGGCCCCACCGGCTCGGGGAAAACCGTCTCCCTGTATACGGGCCTCAATATCCTCAATACCGCAGAGCGCAATATCTCCACCGCCGAAGATCCGGTGGAAATCAACTTGATGGGCATCAATCAGGTACAGGTTAACCCCAAGGCAGGGCTCACTTTTGCCAGCGCCCTGCGCGCCTTCTTGCGTCAGGATCCGGATGTGGTGATGGTTGGGGAAATCAGAGATCTGGAAACCGCCGAAATCGCCATCAAGGCGGCGCAAACCGGTCACCTAGTGCTCTCCACCCTGCATACCAACTCGGCAGCCGAGACCCTGACCCGTATGATGAATATGGGGGTTCCGGCCTTTAATATTGCCTCCTCCGTGACCCTGATCATGGCCCAGCGCCTGGCCCGCCGCTTGTGCGATAAATGCAAGGCACCGGAAGTAATCCCAGCCCATGAGCTGTTAACCCTGGGCTACTCCCAGCAACAGCTGGATGCCGGATTACAGTTGTACAAACCCATAGGGTGCCCGGAGTGCTCCGGTGGCTACAAGGGCCGGGTCGGTATCTACGAGATGATGTCCATGTCCGAGGCCATCGCCAATCTCATCATGGAAGGCGGTAACTCTCTGCAGATCGCCTCACTAGCGCAAAAAGAGGGTATGCGCACCCTGCGCCAATCAGGTCTCGACAAGGCACGGCTGGGCATCACCAGCTTGGCCGAAATCAATCGGGTCACCAGCGGCTAGGTTCCACCATGCGGATCTAGCCCCGAATCAATCGCCCTTATCGATTAAGCGCCATTTAGAGACAAGGAAGCACCATGGCAGTCACCTCAGGTAGTCGCGACAAGATCGAAGCCAAAAAGTTCTATCCCTATGTCTGGCAGGGCATCAATCGCAAGGGACAAAAAATCTCCGGCGAGATGCAGGGCGAAAACCCAAACCAGGTCAAGGCCGAACTGCGTAAGCAGGGGGTCAATGTCAGCAAGATTAACCGCAAGAGCCAGTCGCTGTTCTCCAAGTACTCCGGTGCCATCAAGCCGATGGATATCGCCATTATTTCGCGACAGATTACTACTATGCTCTCGGCCGGTGTGCCCCTGGTGCAGACGCTACGCCTGCTGGCCAGCAGCCATGAGAAGACCAGCATGCGCGATCTGCTCAGTGGCATCTGTGCCGAGGTAGAGAGTGGTATTCCGCTCTCCCAGGCGCTAAAAAAACACCCGCGCCACTTTGATGATCTCTACTGTGACCTGGTCGCCGCCGGTGAGCAATCCGGAGCTTTGGAGCAAATCTATGATCGCATCGCCACTTACCGTGAGAAGGCCGAGGCGCTCAAATCCAAGATCAAGAAGGCCATGATGTATCCAGCCGCAGTATTAGGTGTGGCCGTAATCGTCACCACTATTCTGCTGCTGTTTGTCGTGCCACAGTTTGAAGAAATCTTTAAAAGCTTTGGTGCCGAGCTGCCCGCCTTTACCCAGATGGTGATTGGCCTCTCCCGCTTTTTACAACACTATTGGTACTTTATTTTTGGTGGCATAGTACTGGCCATCTTCCTGTTTGTGCGCGCCCATCGTAGCTCGCAAAAAGTACGGGATAAAACCGATAAGGCCCTGCTGAAATTACCGATTATCGGCATGATTTTGCACAAGGCCTGTATGGCGCGCTTTGCCAGTACCCTGTCGACTACCTTTGCCGCTGGTATTCCGCTGGTGGACGCCATGGTCTCGGCAGCCGGAGCCTCCGGCAATGCCCTCTATCGGGATGCAGTGATGGCGGTACGCAACGAGGTAATGGCGGGGATGCAGATGCATATTGCCATGCGCACCGTGGAGGTATTCCCGGATATGGTTACCCAGATGGTGATGATCGGCGAAGAGTCCGGTAGCATCGATGATATGCTGACCAAGATCGCCGGTATCTACTCCCAGCAAGTGGACGATGCCGTCGATGGCCTCGCCACCTTGATTGAACCGCTGATCATGGTGGTCTTGGGGGTACTAGTCGGCGGTCTGGTGGTCGCCATGTATCTGCCCATCTTTAAGCTGGGTAGCGTCATCAAGTAACAGCAGTACCTTATATCCATCTGGGGCGCACGCTGTGGGCCCCTTTTTATTGAGAGTCTCAATGCCGTCATTGCACGATCTGGCCTTAGTGGCTGCACAATTCCCGGCCCTCTATCTGGCGACTCTAACTCTGCTCGGGTTACTGGTAGGCAGCTTTCTGAACGTCGTAATCCACCGCCTACCCATTATGATGGAACGCAGTTGGCAGCAAGAGTATCGCGACTATTTCGACGAAGCCTCCGATGAGAACCAGCCAGCGGCGGCGCCAGAGCGCTTTAATCTAATGGTTCCGCGCTCGGCCTGCCCACACTGTGGCCATGCCATCACGGCGCTGGAGAATATTCCCATCCTGAGCTGGCTGATGCTGCGGGGTCGCTGCAAAGGCTGTCAGGCCAAGATCTCCGCCCGCTATCCGCTGGTGGAGCTATTGACAGGCTTGGCGACTCTGGTCATTGCCTGGCATTTCCAACCGGGCTGGCCGTTACTCGGCGCCCTGGTGCTGACCTGGACTCTGATCGCCCTGACCTGTATCGATCTGGATAAGATGCTGCTGCCGGATCAACTGACACTGCCGCTGCTCTGGCTGGGACTGGTGCTCAATATTGGGGAGCATTTTGTCAGCCTGCAGGATGCGGTCATCGGTGCCGCTTGTGGTTATCTGATGCTCTGGACTCTCTACTGGGCCTTCAAACTACTGACCGGCAAGGAAGGCATGGGTTATGGCGACTTCAAGCTGCTCGCGGCTCTCGGCGCCTGGCTGGGT
Source organism: Enterobacterales bacterium (assembly GCA_038247115.1). Lineage (GTDB taxonomy): Bacteria > Pseudomonadota > Gammaproteobacteria > Enterobacterales > Aeromonadaceae > Pseudaeromonas. The sequence goes on from JBBRVG010000040.1 coordinate 33,796, forward strand.
TGGCAAGCGCTGCCGCTGATCCTGATCCTCTCCTCCTTGGTCGGCGCCATTGTCGGTATCACACTGCTGCTGTTGCGCCGCCACCAGCAAGGTAACCCCATTCCCTTTGGCCCTTATCTGGCCATGGCGGGCTGGATCGCTTTGCTCTGGGGCAACGATATTACCAACTGGTACTTGCAGAGCCTGCTATGAGCCATCCTCACCATGAGTAACTGGATCCTGGGCCTGACCGGTGGAATCGGCAGCGGCAAAACCACAGTCGCAAACCTGTTTGCCGCCGAAGACGTCACCGTGGTCGATGCCGACGCCATTGCCCGTGAGCTAGTGGCGCCGGGGCAGCCTGCGCTGCAGCAGATCACAGCCCACTTTGGACCCGGGGTCCTCAACGCCACAGGCGAGCTGGATCGAGCGGCCTTGCGACGGCTTATTTTTGCCGACGAGCAGCAAAAACAGTGGCTGAACCAACTGCTGCATCCGCTGATCCGCGAGACGCTGCTGCAGCGCTGTCGGGAGGCAAGCAGCGCCTACGTGATCCTGATGGCCCCCCTGCTATTTGAAAATGGTCTGGATCGGACGGTACAGCGCACCCTGTGCATTGATGTCAGAGAGCAGACACAGATTGCCCGTACCTGCCAACGGGATGGCAACAGCCCCGAACTGGTGCAGGCCATCATGGCCAGTCAACTTTCCAGAGCCGAGCGGGTGCAGCGAAGTGATGACAGGATCGACAACGAAGGGATCGACCTCGATACCCTGCGAGAGCGCGTCAGACAGCTACATATCACCTATTTAGCGTTATCTGCTCAACATCCGCAGTGAATGCCATTACACTCTGCGCATCCGTAATAAGAGTTCAAGCCTAATGCTCACCTACGAATTTCCGCTGAATGAAAAGAGTCGTACCTATCTACGATTCGATGCCCTGTTCCAACAGCTGAAGAACTGCCAACAACTGGAACAATCGACCCAGTCGTTCAGCTTTTTCAAAGCACTATTTGATTTCATCGAGCTTTCAGAACGCTGCGATATCCGTACCGATCTGATGAAGGATCTGGAAAAACAGCGGCAGAAACTGGAAAGCTGGAGCCAGTTACCCGAGGTGGACCTGAGCAAACTGGCGAACCTGCAGAGTGAATTGACGACCCTGATCCATGAGCTGCCACGATCGGTCCGTGCCGGTAGTCGCTTCAAAGAAGACAAATTTCTCTGTGCCATACGGCAGCGTTTTTCTATCCCCGGTGGCCTCTGCCCCTTCGATGTGCCCATCCTCCATCACTGGCTGGGTTTACCCCTCGAAAAGCGTCTGCAGGATAGTCAGGCCTGGGTTCAAGAGCTGGACTTGCTGATGCGCGCCACAGAGCGCCTGCTCCAACTCTGGCGGGACAGCGGCAGCTTCAGCGGCCAGGTCGCACGCAATGGCTTTTATCAGGCCAATGCGGAAGGGGCCGAACTGATCCGGCTACGCGTCGATCCGGCCCAGGGCCATTATCCGACCATGAGTGGCCACAAGAGTCGCTTCGCCGTGCGGTTTCTGCCATTAGGTGAACTGGAAACCGGCGATATCGAGTTTCAGTTGGCCTGCTGCTAGGAGAATCAAGATGGTCACCATAGTCAAATGTCCGACCTGCGGCAAAGCCGTCAGCTGGAACGAGGAAAGCCTGTTTCGCCCCTTTTGCTGCAAGCGCTGCCAGCTCATCGATCTCGGGGAGTGGGCCAATGAGGAAAAGCGGATCCCGGCGCAAAACCAGGATCCGGATGGTAGCAACGGTGCCTTCGTGGATGAGTTCGAGGATTAGGATCCAAACCGTTCTGGGAATTAGCTGTGCGCACCCCTGTTCTGCGCCATCGCCATGACTCTTTCAGTAATGGGAAAATTCGCTTCGGGAAAGTCATAATCCAGCAACGTCTGCCGCTCCACCCACAGAGCGGGCTGGCCTTCACGACCATAAGGTTGGCCACTAAATGCGGTCACCCGCCAGACATCCAGCAACACTGACTTATCAGGATAGTCATGTTCAATCTGCAGCAGGGGCTCACTCTGCTGCACCTCGATACCGATCTCCTCAGCTAATTCACGGGCCAAGGCCGCAGGCATGGTTTCACCTGCTTCGACCTTGCCGCCGGGAAATTCCCACTTCCCAGCCTGATGCTGATCATCCGACCGGCGGCAGATAAACACCTGTCCGGCTGCGTTTTCGACCACACCGACAGCAACCCAGATCCGTTTTTTTTCCATATCGCCTCATTTTTACTCATAAAAAAGGCGGCCTAGGCCGCCTTTTCAAAACATGCCAGTAACTTAGCTCAATTGGCCATGACACTGCTTGTATTTTTTGCCGGAGCCACAAGGACAAGGATCATTGCGACCAACCTTGTCACCGCGAACAAAGGGGGTCTGGGCGGTCGGAGGGGTCTCTTGCTCGCCTTCACCTTCTTCATTCAGGGCTGCCGCATCGGCATGGGTGTAGGTGCGTGGGGCCGCCTCAGCGCGTCTACGCTGTTCTTCCAAGGCATCCACATCCCGCTCCTGGACCTGAACTCGACAGATGATAGAAACCACTTCCTGCTTCAGGGTTTCCAGCATCTGGGTGAACAGCTCGAACGACTCGCGCTTGTACTCCTGCTTCGGATTCTTCTGGGCATAACCGCGCAGATGGATGCCCTGACGCAAGTGATCCATGGCCGCCAGATGTTCCTTCCACAGGTTATCCAGCGTCTGCATCATCACCGACTTCTCGAACTGGTTCATCACCTCATCGCCGACCACAGCTTTCTTGGCGTTGTATAAGGTTTCAGCTTCCTGAACGATACGTTCGCGCAGCAGTTCTTCATACAATTTGTCATCTTCCGCCAGCCACTGGGCAATCGGCAGAGACAAATTGAAATCCGCTTGCAGGCGCTGCTCCAGTCCCGAGATATCCCAGGTTTCATCCAGAGAGTGTGGCGTTATGTATTCATCGATCACCCCATCAATGACATCGGCGCGGATCGCATTGATGGTTTCGCTGATATCGGCAGTATCAAGCAATTCGTTGCGCTGCTCGTAGACCACCTTGCGCTGATCGTTGGCAACGTCATCAAATTCCAGCAGATTTTTACGGATATCGAAGTTGCGCGCTTCTACCTTGCGCTGGGCATTTTCGATGGCCTTGGTCACCCAAGGATGCTCAATCGCCTCTCCATATTCCATGCCCAGCTTTTTCATCATGCCGGTCACGCGATCAGAGGCGAAAATACGCATTAGTGTATCTTCCATCGACAGGTAGAAACGGGAGGAACCCGGATCCCCCTGACGACCGGAACGGCCACGGAGCTGGTTATCGATACGACGGGACTCGTGACGCTCGGTACCTATGATATGCAAACCGCCAGCAGCAATGACCTCGTCATGGCGTTTCTGCCACTCGGCCTTGGCCAACTCGACCTGTTCCTGTGTCGGATTGTCGAGCTTATCAAGCTCGGCCTGCCAATTACCGCCCAACACTATATCGGTACCCCGACCGGCCATGTTGGTAGCTATGGTGACGGCACCCGGACGACCCGCCTGGGCAACAATGTCCGCTTCCATGGCGTGGAACTTGGCATTCAACACCTGGTGCTTGATCCCTTGCTTGTTCAGCACGGTCGAGATCAGCTCCGAGTTTTCAATGGAGATGGTGCCCACCAGCACAGGACGCCCTTCGGCAACCCGATCCTTGATATCCTGAACGATGGCGGCGTACTTCTCTTCCGCCGTCAGGTAAACCAGATCGCCTGCATCTTTAC
>JBBRVG010000041.1:0-36959 GCA_038247115.1 Enterobacterales bacterium
CCCCTTACCGCCGCCGCTCACCGCAGGTGGGCAGAACGCCAGCGTCTACCAGGCGGAACCGGATCAAGCGACGGCTGCTATTACATCGTCAGCTTGGCTGATCGGTAATGCTGCGGGGGCCAGATCACCACCATCGGACTGGATTTGCAGTATGGCATCACCGATGCTATTTTGTAATTACATGTGTAATGACGGATGTATGGCAATGGGTACTATCAATCTTCGCATCGATGATGATCTGAAAACTCGCTCCTATGCTGTTTTGGAAAAATTGGGGGTAACGCCTTCCGATTTACTGCGACAAACACTGGAATATGTTGCCACCCAAGAGCGGTTACCATTTCGCACCGCCGTGGTGACGGAGGATGAGGAAGCATTGTTGGCCCTCGTCCGTGAGCGCCTGGCTAACCCGCAAAAGGGCGTAAGAGTTTCGCTCGATGACCTTTGAGCTGGAGTTTGATCCGCGAGCGCTGAAGGAGTGGACGAAACTGGGTGACACTCAGCGCCAACAGTTCAAAAAGAAGCTGGCAAAGGTGTTGGAACAACCCAGAATTGAAGCCAACCGCCTGCATGGCTTACCTGACTGCTACAAGATCAAGCTGCGGGCATCGGGATATCGTTTGGTGTATCAGGTGCAAGATGAGCGAGTCGTGGTATTCGTGGTTGCGGTAGGAAAACGGGAGCGCGAACAAGTCTATCTGGATGCTGGATCGCGAATGGTCTAACGGATAGGGGCAATACATTCGATTCTGGTCGTTGACCCTATAGGCTTTGCCTCTGCCTCTGCCTCTGCCTCTGCCTCTGCCTCTGCCTCTGCCTCTGCCTCTGCCTCTGCCTCTGCCTCTGCCTCTGCTTTTGCCTTTGTCTTTGTCTTTGTTCGCCCAAACCTTCAGCCGTCTGCAGGGCCGCGTGAAGGGGGGAGCGGAATCGGTGCGCGGTCAGGATGACCGCAAAAGGGAGCGTCACGCCATGGATGGCGTGTGGCTCCCGGCCGATGGAGATCCGCCCGTAGCGCGGGGTCTTCCCGGCAGTCGGCCTTAACATGGGCCAGGGATTGTCAAGGGGGTGGCCTTTCCCCCCTTGACCCGCCGCCGCTCACCGCAGGTGGGCAGAACGCCAGCGTCTACCAGGCGGAACCGGATCAAGGCGTGAATCACGACATCATCGGCTGATGTGCCGGCCCAGACTGCACGCGGGCCCATCGGCCTGCCGGTTCCGCGAACCGCCGAGTGTGAGCCGCGCTCACAAAAAAAGCCCGGCGGAGGGTCAATTCTGCCGGGCAAAGCGAGGTTGTTGCAGGGTTAGCTCTCAGGCTATACAGGGATTTAGAGCCCCAGAGCGGGTTTGATGCTGGCAACCCAGGTAGCCACCCGGTCGGCAGTCAGGTCAGATTGATTGTCCTGATCCAGTGCCAGACCAACAAAATCATCGCCATCCAGTGCGGTCGAGTCATTGAACTCATAGCCACTGTTGGGCCAGAAACCTACCACTTCGGCACCGGCTCCGGTCACCAGGTCATACAGCTCGCCCATGGCGCTGACGAAATCATCCGGGTAGCTTTGCTGATCGCCCAGGCCAAACAGGGCCACTGTCTTGCCGGCCAGATCGGCACTTTCCAGCTCGGGCACAAACTCGGCCCAGCTTTCGCCTTGGCAGTCGGCATCCAGCCCCGGCAGTTGGCCGGTGCCGAGGGTCGGAGTGCCCAGGATCAGGGCATCAAACGCCAGCAGATCGTCGATACTGGCCTTGTTGATATTCACCGGAGCGGCGACGGCGTCGCTGGCCAGTGCTTCGTGGATCATCTTGGCAACTTTGCGGGTCTTGCCAGTATCACTTCCAAAAAAAATGCCGACTTTGGCCATGAGCGTTCTCCTTGCTATTCGATGGGCTGCAACAGGTGTTGCAACAACGTTGCCTGCAGTCATTTTTTTCAACATGCTGATATATAACGATATTGTTGCCACGCGATCCGCAAGCGACTGTGAGAAAGCCGACAAATCATGCCCCAGTGTCGGCTACCCCCTGTTGCAAGCGACGGGATTGGCAGAGGCAGCCGGCGAGATGACACAAAAAAGCCCTCCAGTGACGGAGGGCCGGGAAGCAAGAATCGAGTAGGGATGATCAGGAAGCTTTGGGCGCTGCGACCACAGGCGCGGGTGCTTCTACGAAGGTTTCCTTGTGCGGTGCATGGGGCTCCCAACCGACCAGTGCCAGCATGACAAAGAAGCTCACCACATAAGCCACGGGGACATGCCAGCCGTGACGGACCCACTGCACTGCAGAGCGGGACTCCGGGTACATATTGGAGAGCGCCACACCCGCCGAGGAGCCGAACCACAGCATGGAGCCGCCAAAGCCTACGGCATAGGCCAGCACACCCCAGTCATAACCGCCCTGTTCCAGACACAGCTTGGTCAGCGGAATATTATCAAACACCGCTGAGACAAAGCCGAGGAAGAAGGTGGTCAGCCAACTGGCCGGTGGCAGTTCATCCACGGGCATCAGGGAGGCACAGGTGACCAACCCCATCAGGAATATGGTGCCGCCGGTGGCGTTTTTCAGCTCTCGCCAGGGCGTCTCGACCACCAGGGAACCGAGCAGGATCGCTACCCAGACGCCAATTGCCGGGAAGTCGAGCAGGTAGTTGGTCGCTATGGTCAGTGCCAGAATCAATCCCACGACCCCCAGCTTTTTCCATTCCACCACCACACCGGTTGGAGCATCCTTGGTGATGCGTTGATATTTATCCTGCTGGAATGAGGCAACCAGACCGAACACCACCAGCGCCACCCCGGCAGCCACATAGGCATGCAGCACATGCAAGGGATTGACGCCATCAATCCACATCAGGGTGGTGGTGGTATCACCCACCACAGAGCCGGAGCCCCCCGCATTACTGGCAGCAACTATGGCGGCCAGATAGCCGATATGCACCCGTTTGTTAAACACCACGAAGGCGATGGCGCCGCCGATCATGGCGGCGGCAATATTGTCCAGAAAGGCACTAATGACGAAGATCATCACCAGCAGCACAAAGCCACCTTTCCAATCATTCGGCAGGTACTTGGGCAGGATCTGCGGCAACTCGGACTCTTCAAAATGTTTGGCCAATATGGCAAACCCGAACAGCAGACCTATGAGGTTGAGCAGCACTCGCCATTCCCCCTCGTGCCCGGCGCTGCCCAGCAGGTGGTGCAGCAGGGAAAAGTCATCCACGAACAGGTATTTGCTGATCAGGACTGCCGCCAAGCCGCCCAGGGAGATCCACATGGTGTAGTGATGAAATAGCGCCACGCCCAGCAAGGTGGCCGCAAACAGCAGAAATTCCAGGCGGATGCCGCCCAGCGCCGGCATATGACTCTCGGCGGCCAGAGCAAAGCCCGGGGCGAGCAGACCAACCAGCAGCAGCAAGCCGCGGCGCCCAGAGTGACTCAGTGTGGTGATCATCATCTTCTCCTTTCCTCTTCCTTGGGGATCAAACCGCTCATCCGGAATGGGCCGAGATGAAGCGGGATATGAGTTCCTGTGAATGTTCCACCCCGCACCGAGTGTCGTGGTCGTGCCGGGTGTTGTGGCGATAAAAAAGGCCGCAGGGCGGCCAAAAAGCCATTATACAGCAAAGGCTTACTCTTCTTCATCCTCATCATCGTCCCCGGCAATACGCTGCAGGGGTAGATAAATTTCGACGCGGTCTCCGGCTTGCAGCTGGGTATCCGGGGGGCAGGGTTTGCCGAAGATCCCGATCTTGTGCACCGCCGGATCCAGATCCGGATACTGGCCCAGCAGTGGGGAGGCCTGCAGCGCCTGCAGGGCCGTCACCGGCTCCGGCAAATCCAGGTGGTACCAATGTCCCTGGGCACCTCTGGCATGAGCAACACTGATTTTCATGGCTGACATCCTCCTTGGACTTCTGCCCCTGGCGCGACGGTAGCGCTGGCCTTGCTGGTCAGCCGTTTGCCCAGGCGGATGCCGCCTAGCAGCAGACCCATCATGATAAAGCCCCCCGGCGGCAGCATCATCAGCAAGAAGCCGCGATAGCCGGGGAGTATGGTCAACTCCATAAAGTGGAACTGGGGACCCAGCAGCAGGCTGGCACCGGCAAACAGGGTGCCGCTGCCGAGAATTTCCCGAAAGCCACCGACGATGACCAGACCCAGGGTAAAGCCCAGCCCGGTCGCCAAACCATCCACCGCCGAGGCCAGCGGACGATTCTTCACCGCGAAGGCTTCGGCGCGACCGAGAATGGCGCAGTTCACCACTATGAGGGCGATAAACAACCCCAGTACCCGATGCAAGTCATGCAGCCAGGCGTTCATCGCCTGATCCACCAGCGTGACTAGAGCGGCAATCAGCAGGGTAAAGATCGGAATGCGGATCTGGCTGGGAACCTGATTGCGGATCAGCGACACCAGTACATTCGAGGCTACCAGCACCAGCAAGGTCACCAGCCCCATGCCCAGACCATTGGTGGCCGTGGTGGTTACCGCCATCAACGGGCACAGGGCCAGCAACTGGGTAAAGATGACATTGTTACGCCACAGGCCATCGGCCATCAGCTCCCAATAGGGGTTCTTGTTCATGACTTACTCCTTGTCTGTGCTGGGCGAACCGGCGGGGCTCTGGTCGAGCAATTGGGCACTGTGGCGAGCAAACAGCTGCAGGCTCTCATGCACCCCCTTGACCACGGCGCGCGGTGTAATAGTGGCACCGGTAAAGCTGTCAAACTGGCCGCCATCCTTCTTCACATGCCAGCCTTTGTCATCGGGCTTGTGCAGGGACAAGCCATCGAAGCCGAGGATCCAGTCCCCCTTGGCGGTTTCAATCTTGTCTCCCAGCCCCGGGGTTTCGGTATGGCTGATGACCCGCACCCCGGTCAGGGTGCCTTGGGCATCAATGCCCAGCAGCATCTGGATATCGCCGGCGTAGCCCCGCGAGCTGGCAAACAGGGCGATGGCGCTGACCTTGTCCCCTTGCCGGGCGCGGAAGAAATGGACCGGCTGGCCATCCAGGGTAAGCGTTACTTCATCCTGGCTTGGCATGTTGTCGTACATGGAATTCGGCAGCACCTGGGTCAGCAGACGCTGGGTATCCTCTTGTTGCCGTAACAGGATCTGCGGTGCCGTCAGGCGACTGCTGATGGCCACAGAGCCGCAGACCAGCAAGGCGAAACCGCCCAGCAACAGCGCCATGAATCGGGGTTGCTGACGCAGCGGGAGTAGGGTCGTGGTTGTGGTCATGCTTTTTCCTCCGCTACCGTGCTGCCGTAGATGGTTTGTCGGGTGAAATTGTCGATGAGCGGCGTCGCGGCGTTCATGATGAGCACGGCGAACGCCACCCCTTCGGGGAAGTTGCCAAAGGCGCGGATCACAAACACCAGGAAGCCCAGACCCGCACCGAACCAGAGTTTCCCCTTGGCGCTGGTGGGGCTGGTGACCGGATCCGTGGCGATAAAGAAGGCTCCCAGTAGCAGGCCGCCACTGGTTAATTGCGCGAGTGGATTGGGGATGGCGCTGGCATCAAACCACCACAACAGGCTACCGGGCAACAGGCAGCACACCAGGGTGGCGACCGGTACATGCCAGGTGAAGACCTGTTGTTGCATCAGCCACAATCCCCCCAGAACCAGCAGGATGGAGGCGGTTTCGCCCAGGCTGCCGCTGGAAAGCCCCGTCAGGTGGGCTATCAGGTCAAATTGCTCCTTGCCCTCCTTGTGCAGACCGAGCGTGGTGGCGCCCGAGATACCGTCGATATTCAAACCGTACCAGTGACCGGCAAACAGATCGCTGGGGCTGATCCAGTGGGTCATCTCCACCGGGAAGGCTATCAGCAGTACGACCCGGGCCAGCATGGCCGGATTGAACAGATTTTGCCCCAGACCGCCGTAGATCTGTTTGCCAAACAGGATGGCAAAGCCGGTGCCCAGCGCCCCCAGCCACAGGGGGGCATGGGGTGGCAGGCTCATGGCTAGCAGCAAGGCGGTGAGCAGGGCCGAGCCATCGTTCAGACGGCCAGCGGCCTGGGGATTCAAGCGATGACAAGCCGATTCGCACAACAGGGCTGTGCCCAGACAGGTGAGCATTAAAAACAGCGCCGGGACACCAAACTGCACAATGCCGAGCAGGGCGGCGGGCATTAGTGCCAGGTTGACCTTGAACATCAGGGTTGGAATGGAGATCCCTTCGTGGGCATGGGGTGCGCGCAGATTCATGATGCTTCCTCCGTAGTCTGGCGGCGTGGTCGGCGTGGCGAGGCCGCCGCCTTGGCCGCTTTGGCGGCTTCTTTCTCGGCCGCTTCTCGGCTGAGTCGTTCCCGACGGGCATCGCCGTTGGCGCGTGTGCGGTTCGATTTTTGTTCGCTCAGCCGCTGCCGTTGCAAGGTCTGTTTGCCCCAGTCGAAATACTCGGTCAGCGGAATAGCCGCCGGGCAGACATAGGCACAGGAGCCACACAGCAGACAGTCGGCGAGCCCTAGCGAGCTGGCTTCATCCAGCTTGTCCTGCTTGAGGACGCCGACCAGATCCAGCGGGGTCAGGCTCATAGGGCAGGCGGCGACACAGCGGCCACAGCGGACACAGGCACTGGCCTTGGGATGGGGCACTTCCTGGCGGGTCAGCAGCAGGATACCGCTGGTCCCTTTGGTGACCGGGGCATGGATATTCTGGATCGCCTTGCCCATCATGGGGCCACCAAGGACGATCCGCTCCGGGGTACTTTTCAAGCCGCCACACTGGCTGATGATTTCACTGATTGGCATGCCGATGGGGGCGTAGACATTCGTTGGCTCCTCCAGCGCATCGCCGCTCAGGGTGATGACGCGATGGGTCAGTGGTCGACCAAAGCGCAGGGCGTGGAATACGGCGATGCAGGTGGCGACGTTCTGTACCAGCACACCCACATCGGCCGAGAGTTTGCCGCTGGGCACCTGGATACCGGTGACCGCTTCGATCAACTGTTTTTCCGATCCCATGGGATAGAGAGCGGGCAGGGCGACGATATCGATCCCGGCCTCATCCCGACAGACACTCTCCATGGCCTCGATAGCATCCGGCTTGTTGGATTCGATCCCGATGAAGCAGCGGCTGGCTTGGGTGATCTGCATCAGATAGCGGATCCCGCCCAGTATCTGCACCCCTTGTTCCTGCATCAGGCGATCATCGCAGGTCAAATAGGGTTCACACTCGCTGCCATTGATGATCAGGGTATCGATGGAATGGCGTAGGGAGAGCCGTAGTTTATCGGCGGTCGGGAACATGGCTCCGCCCATGCCGACAATTCCGGCCTGTTCGACCAGAGCAATCATCTGCTCTCGCTCCGATAGTTCGCCATCTCGGGCCAGCGGCGGCACGCTGCGTTGCGCCTCAGATGCCACCCGCAGGGTGATCTGGCTGCCATCGATGGCGGTGACGGTGGCCGCCAGCGGGCTGTGGATCGGCATGGAGAAGCGACCATTGCCCTTGGCTAGCAACTGGTTAGCCAGCACCTGCTCGCCGACGGCAACCACCGGCAGTGCCGGGGCTCCGGCATGTTGTTTCAGCGGCAGCAGCAGGCGCCAGGGGGTATCCAGGGTCTTGATCGGCTTGTCACTGGTCAGCTGCTTGTGGCTGTCCGGATGAATGCCGCCATGGGGTTTGAGGCGAGCCTTAAGCATGGTGAGCCCCTCCGCTTACGGGTTTGGTGAGTGGGGCCGCAAACAGCGGATCCGGATAAAGGTTGATGCCGCCATGGGGGCAGACATTGCTACACAGGCCGCAGCCGGTACAGGCATCGGCGATGACGCCGTGAAGTTGGCGCGGCGCACCGACAATGGCGTCAAACGGACATTTCTTGAAGCAACGGCCACAACCGTCGCATTCGCTCATATCGATGGCGGCCAGCAGCGGACCCTTGCCCACCGAGGCTTCCAGGGACACGCCCAAGAGGGCGGCAATCTTTTGGGCCAGACTATTGCCACCGGGCGGGCAGCAGTCGGGAGCTGCCTTGCCATCGACTATGGCTTGCGCCGCTTGGCCGCAACCGGGGAAACCGCATTGACCACATTGGCCGCTAGGTAACAGTTCGCTGATCTGTTCGACCAGAGGATTGCCTTCAACCTTCAGCCGCAGGGCGGCAATGCCCAGGGCATAGCCGATGGCGGCGGCCAGTAGTGGAATGGACAGTAGTGAGATGAGTGTCAGCATCATGGACTCCTTGTCTTAACCCGCCAGCCCGGCAAAACCGGCAAAGGCCATGGCCAGAATTCCGGCCGTAATAAAGCCGATCGGGGCACCGCGAAACAGCGCCGGTTGGCTGGTTTGCTCCATGCGTTCGCGCATACCGGCAAACAGCACAATCACCAACGAGAAACCCAAGGCTGAACTCAGGCCGTAGACCAGGGTTTCCAGAAAGGTGAGCTTCTCCTGCACGGTCAGCAGGGCTATCCCCAGCACGGCACAGTTGGTGGTGATGAGCGGCAGGAAGATCCCCAGAGTGCGGTGTAGCTCGGGGCTCTGTTTGGCAATAAACAGTTCGGTCAACTGCACCAGCGAGGCGATCACCATGATGAATGCCAGCAGGCGCAGATATTCCAGCCCCAGGGGCTGCAGGATCAGATGTTCGATCAGCCAGCCCACGCAGGTAGACATGGTCAGTACAAAGGTGGTGGCCATGGCCATCCCCATCGCCGACTCAATCTTGTTGGAGACTCCCATAAAGGAGCAGAGCCCCAAAAAGCGCGAGAGCACTACGTTATTCACCAGCCCATTGGCCAGCACCATCAAAAACAGCTCCTTCATACCCGGTCGCCTCATGCGTGATGAATTGTTGCTTGCAAGCTGCTTTGCGAAAGCTGTGCCAGCTCGCAGCCTGATGCCCGAGGCGCACCAAATCAGGGATGAGACTGCACCATAGCAGGCCGAAATCTGTCGGCTTTCCCCCTTGAGCTGGCGGAGGTGCCACAAAATAGCCCCATCAAGACTATGGTTTTGTTGCAAAAAGGACAGTCTGGGGCTTGAGACTCGAAACGTATCGATTTCGGCTTGGGAATTGCATTCTCCGTGGCATAGCGCGGAGAGATATGCCATTGCCGCGACGTAGCCCGACAATTTGTGGCATTGCGTACACAGCTGTACCAGGGAGGAGCCCTATGAACTGGATGACATTTCCCTCGATCAACGGAGTGGAGGAGGGAGTCGTAGCCCGACCAGAGTTGCCACTGGAAAATCAGATGTTGCAAGGTGTCTTGTCGCAGTTGCCTCCGACACTGTTTCTGGAGGTGGTCGAGCAAGCACCGGTCGCCATTTCGGTTACCGATCTGGAAGCCCATATCATCTATAGCAACCCGGCTTTCTCGGCGTTGACCGGTTATAGCCGTAATGAGCTCAAGGGCAGTAATCACAACCTGTTGGCCAGCCAGCAAACCCCCAAGAGCCGATATCAGGCCATGTGGGGCGCCTTGAGTAGCAAGCGCCACTGGAGTGGTCGCCTGATCAATCGCCGCAAGGATGGCTCCTTATATCTGGCGGAGGTGACGGTGACCCCCGTGCTGAATGAACTGCATCAGGTGGCTTATTACCTGGGCATGCATAGGGATATCAGCGAGCACTATGCCCTGGAGCAGCGGCTGAAAAATCAGAAGGCGTTGCTGGAGTCGGTGCTCAACGCCGCGCCCATGGCGGTAGCTGTGCTGGATGATCAACACCATATCTTGCTGGATAACCTGGCCTACAAAACCTTGCGCAGCGATTTGCAGGGAGCTGAACCCTTAAGCGTGCTGGAGCTGGCCGAGGCTGAGGAGTCCATGGCGCCGCCGCTGGTGGCACTGACGATCCGTGGCCAGACCCGCTGGTTTAGTCGCACCCGGCAGCCGATGGAGAGCCTGAACGAGGAAGCCGCCAACTATTTTGGCCAGGGCAAGCGCGCCTATACCTTGTTGTTGATCCAGGATCAGACCGAGCGCCACCAGCAGCAGGAGCTGGATCGACTCGAGCAACTGCGATTACAGCTGGAAGAGCAGCGGCTGATTGCGGCGATCCACGAGGCACTGGACGCCGCCTCGTTACAGCTGCAGGGGCCGCTGAACCTGTTGCAGGCCGCCCAGCGCCTGGAGCCGGAGGGTAGTGGCCATCGCGCCATCAGTGCCGCCCTCACCGAGGGGGATCGTGCCTTGCTGTGGCTGCAGGATGCTAGACCCAGTCAGTTCAAGGAAACCCCCAGTCGTTTTGATTTGAGTCAGCTGCTGAGCGATCTGCAAGCCCTCAATTCCCAGCATGAGGATGCGGTATGCCAGGTGAGCTGGCCCGCGCAGCCGCTGCAGGTTGAAGGGCAGCGTCTGCGCCTGATGATGGCGTTGCAGCAACTCATCACACTGGCGCGTCAGCGGTTACCGGATAGCGAAGGCCTCATCCGGCTGAGTGTTCGCCAGGCGGAGCAAAGCGTACAACTGCAACTGGAAGATAATGGTTACCTGCCGGAGGAGTTACTCCCGGGTCGCGTGTTGCCCTTCAATTGTCTGGTGCAGGAAGAAAGCAGTACCGGGATAGCCCTGTCACTGGTTCAGGGCATCGTCAATGATCACAATGGCGTACTGTCGGTAACGGCGAGTGAGCTGGGTGGCTGCTTGGTGTTGCTGGAATTTCCCTTAACGCTCGACGACAGGAGGTCATCATGAGCACCCACACTTCCACATCGACGGCAGTGCGCGGCCTGAGTATGCAGCAGCAACTCAACGCCCTGCACCAGATCAGCGTGGTGTTGAGCCGTTCGCTGGATCTGGAGCAGACGCTGGCGGCTATGTTGCAAAGCCTGCATGAGCAGGCGCAGATGCAACATGGGCTGGTCTCCTTGTTCGATCACAATCGCAGTGCCCTGTTTATTCAGGCGATGCATGGCGTCGACCCTGAGGTGATCAAGGATGTGAAGAGCGTCCGTTACCGCATGGGCGAGGGCATTCTCGGCACCGTGATGCATCAGGGCCACTCGCTGGTGATCCCGAAAGTCGCCGATGATCCGCGCTTTCTGGATCGACTGAACGTGTTTGAATATGGCCTGCCCTTTATTTGTGTGCCGATCCCCGGGGTGGATAGCACGCCGATCGGCGTGCTGGCGGCTCAACCCCTGAGTCCGGATGAAGAGAGCCTGCCAGCGCGCACCCGCTTCATGGAGATGCTGGCCAATCTTATCGCCCAGACGGTGCGGCTGGTCGGCCAGGCCCATAGAGAGAGCGAGGCGCTGCGTAGCGAGCGCGACAGTCTGCGCCGCAAGGTACGTCATCAATATGGTTTCGACAACATGGTGGGGCAGACCCCCTCGATGCGACAGATCTTCGATTCGATCCGCCAGGTGGCCAAGTGGGATACTACGGTTCTGGTCCGCGGCGAGAGTGGTACCGGTAAGGAGTTGATCGCCAACGCCATTCACTACAACTCGCCACGGGCCAGTGGTCCCTTCGTCAAACTCAACTGTGCGGCTTTGCCCGACAGCTTGCTGGAGAGCGAACTGTTCGGCCATGAGAAAGGCGCCTTCACTGGGGCGGTGAAACTGCGCAAGGGGCGTTTCGAGCTGGCCGATGGTGGCACCCTGTTTCTGGATGAAATCGGCGAGGTTAGTGCCTCGTTCCAGGCCAAACTGTTGCGGATCCTGCAAGAGGGAGAGATGGAGCGGGTGGGCGGTAGCGAGACTATTTCTGTGGATGTGCGGATCGTGGCCGCCACCAACCGGAATCTGGAAGATGAGGTGCGCAAAGGCAGCTTCCGTGAGGATCTCTACTACCGCCTGAATGTGATGCCTATCCAGTTGCCGGCCTTGCGTGAACGATTGGAAGATATTCCGGATCTGGCGCGTTTCCTGTTACAGAAGCTGTCGCAAAAGCAGGGCCGCGAGTTGAAGATCAGTGATGGGGCCGTCCGTATGCTGGTGGGCCATAGCTGGCCCGGCAACGTCCGCGAGTTGGAAAACTGTCTGGAGCGGGCCGCCATCATGTCGGAGACAGGCCTTATCGATCGGGATGTGGTGCTGTTCAACAATCAGGAACACCAGAAGCCGGGGTTGTTGCCTACGGCCCTGCCTATGTTGCCGGAAGGAGAAGAGTCGGATCTGGATGAGCGTCAGCGGTTGATAGCGGCACTGGAAAAATGTGGCTGGGTGCAGGCCAAGGCGGCCCGCATGTTGGGGATGACGCCACGGCAAATCGCCTACCGGATCCAGATCATGAATATCAATATGCGCCGTATCTAATGAGTCGATCCGAATCATGCTGTATCGACAGGGAAGCACACGCTGACACGCCGTAAACCCTTCCATGGGGGCTCCACCGCGCCGTCCCTGGCGCGGAGGGTCAGCTTAGCGCTACCCAGTCGCTTATGGTGAGTATCGGCTATTAGGAATGGTTATTGAGCGCCATTCATTCATGCCAATAGAAAAGCAAAGAGGACGCCAGGGCGTCCTCTTTGCTTTATGGCTAGCCGGTAAATCCGGCCGCTGGGTATGATGTCAGACCGCAGGTGGCAGCGGGTCGGCTGGCTTGCCGGCTGCCGCAGCGGCGGCAATCACAGTGGGGTTGGACTCGAGTTTGAGTTCCTGATCCGTGGCTATGTTTTTGACATAGACATCCACCTGATTGAAGGCGATCTCGATACCATTTTCGCGGAACAACTTGTCGATGCGACGGTTGATCTCGTCGACGGCTGGATTGCGATCCCCCAACTCCTTCACAAACATCCGCATCTCGTGATCCAGGGTACTGGCGCCGAAATTGAGGAAGTAAACCACGGGCTCTGGATCCTTCATCACCCGGCTATTTTCCCGTGCAGCTTGTAGCAGCAGGGCCTTGGTCTTGTCCAGATCCGAACCATAGGCCACGCCGATGCGCAGTATCACCCGGGTGGTGGTATCCGACAGCGACCAGTTGGTGAGCTGGGTGGTGATGAACATCTTGTTGGGAACTATGATCTCCTTGCGGTCAAAGTCGGTGACCGTAGTGGCGCGGATGCGGATCTTGCTCACCGAGCCCGAGAAGTTGCCCAAGGTGATGACATCGCCAATCCGTACCGGGCGTTCGAACAGTATGATGAGACCCGAGACAAAGTTGGCGAAGATCTCCTGCAGACCAAAACCGATCCCCAATGACAAGGCGGCGACCAGCCACTGCAGCTTGTCCCAGGACATGCCCAGGGTCGAGAGGGTGGCCAGCACCCCGATGCTGGTGATGGCATAGGAGAGCATGGTGGTGATGGTGTAATTGGTGCCCTGACCCAGTTGCAGTCGCGATAGCACCAGCACTTCCAGCAGGCCAGGCAAGTTCTTGGTCAACACCCAGGCTACCACGGCGAAGGTGGCTGCCATCAACACATCCCGCAGACTGATCGGTTGAAGCACTTCATTGCCAGCGGTGCCGACGCTCTGATGCCAGAGAGCAATACTGTCCAGGTAGGAGAGTACGGCCACCAGATCGGACCACAGCCAGTAGAAGCAGCCAGCAAAGATCATGAACAGCACTATCTTGGTCAAACGCAGGGACTGATGGTTGATCTCGTCCAGCGCCATCACCTTGTCTTCGATGAGCTCTGTGGTATCGACATCCTCCTGCTGTTTGAGCTGCTCGCGGCGTGCCACGGCGCGACGATGGGCCAGACGACGGGCGGCAACGGCCAGGCCGCGGATTGCCGTCTGCTGGACTATGCTCCAGGCCATAAACAGGTAGAAGGTGTCGATAAAGCGGTTGGTCAGTTTCAGTGCCGTGTAGTAATAGCCCAGCACCATCAGCACTATCAGGGCTATGGGGGCCAGGGTCAGCGCCGCCACATTGAACCAGTGCAACCAGTCACCCTGTTCGCCGTGATGGGCGCGGTTACGGAACAGTGGATAGACCAGGAACAGGGTTACCAGCAGCATGGTCAGGGTAATCACCTGACCGATGGCATCATCCGCCAGGCGGGAGGGATCCAGCTCGCCCAGGGTGGCAATCACAATCAACGGGATCAGGGAGCGCCACACGTATTTCAAGGAGCGATACTTGTGGGCCACCTCGGTCGGGCTCTGGCCAAAGTGACTCTCGGCCATGCCACCCGGTCGCAGGATCCTCAGCAACATGGCAAACGCCATATAGGCCGCGGTCAGACGCAGCGACAGGAACCAGATGACCTTGGGTTCACTCAGGCCGCTGAACAGGAATAAAAAGCCCAGCGCCATGATGAGCAAGGCTCCCGGCAGCACTTCCAGACCGGTAAACAGCAGGGCCTTGGGGGTATGCAGGTGGCTGTCCCGGTTCAGGCGACCAATATCCTTGCTCAGCTGTTTGACCTTGTCGCGCAGCAGTTGCCGCTTCCAGCGCAAGGCGATGCCCAGCATGATCATAGGGATCACCAACAACAGCAGCGGCAGTGTCTTCTGACTCCAGTCACTGAGGTTGACGTTGATACTGGCCGCTTGCAATTGCGACAGCATGGCACTGGGTAGACCGACCAACCAGGCCCAATCCAGTGGCTTGTTGCTGCTGACCCAGAAGATCTGCTGCTGCAAGGTTGACTGCAGGGATTTATTGACCCGCTCGAGCTGTTGTTGATTCAGCTTGATGTTGATGGCCAGATTGAGCTGGCTGCCGAGCTGGGTATTGAGCTGATCCAGCAAGTTCTTGCGACTATCGAGCAGCTCGCCGAGCTGCTCGCGCTCTTCCGGCGTCACCGGATCCGTGGCGTCAGCCAGCAGCTTGTCCAGATACTGATTACGCTGGAACAGTTGGTCACGTTGCTGGTTGAGGTCAAACTGTGCCAGCCGCAGATCGGCGATCTGTTCATCCAGATTCAGGGTGATTTTCGGGTCGGGCAGCATCTGGCGTTGCTGATAGAGGATGCGCGATAACAGCAGACTGCCCTTGAGCACCGAGATCTGTTCGTTCAGGTTGCGCTCGGTCTGGGTGACTCGGTCCAGCCAGGTCTTGATCTTGATGTTCTCCTGCACCATCTCGTTGATCTGCTCGGTGGTGCTGACCAGACGCTGGCTCAGTTGCTGGTTGGTCTTCAGCTCTTTTTGCAACAAGGGATCCAGTGAGCTGAGATCCTGCGACCCGGCATTGATGTCGCCTGCGGTCTGTTCTGTCTTGTCCATCCGCTTGGCATTGATGCTGTTTTGTAGCAACTGAACCAGATGTTCCAGACGGGCTATCTGGGTTGCTGCCAAGGTCTGGCGTTTAAGTGCCAAATCCTGCAGCTTGGTATTGTTGTCCAGATCCTTTTGCTGTTGATCCAGCTGCAGGGCCAGCAGATTCAACTCGGTAGCCAGTGCCAGACGCTGGCTGCTGCTGATCTCGTTCTTACTGCCGACCTGGTTGAGCTGATTGCGAATATCCTGGCTGCGTTGATAAGCCTGACTCATGGCCAACTGGGCACGTTCCGGCAGGGTCTGCAGGTTGGTCAGTTGGCTACTGCTAATGGCCAGCTCTTCCTGAGCCTGCTGCAGTTCGCTCATGGCATCGGCCATGCGTTTTTCCAGTTGGGTAAGGCTGAGGGCATCCAACTGTTTGGAGAGCTTGGCGTCCTCGGGCACCGCCTTCATGTTTTCCAGCTGGCTGCTGTATTGTTGGAGTTTTTGCGGTGCGGCGGCCAGACGCTTCTGCTGGGCTTTGCTCTTTTCGTTTTCTTTATCGATGGCATCGAGTAACGACAGGGTCTTTTCCAGATCTTCCTGTTGTTTCTTCTCGTTAACCGTCAGGGCGTCCCGCTTGCTCAGTGTGGTCAGTTGACTCTCGACTGTGCTGCGGCTGGGCAGATCAGGTAGGTTGTTGATGGCTGCCGCCGCTAAGCTTGGCAGCAGCAGTGTGACCAGCAGCAGCAGACAAGCGCGGAAGCCTGCCGTTGCAGAATGATGGGGTCTGTGTCGGTTCAGCATGGGTTATCCAGTGGGTTAGCACCAAGAGCGGCCACTTGTGTAAGCCATCTCACAATTTGGCCGCATTCTAGCACCAGATATTGACGACGGGCATAAAAAAAGACGGCTCAAAAGAGCCGTCTTCTTGGTTACCCAGGCGAGCGCATGGCTCGCGGGTAGGCTTACAGTACGTGTACGGAAGAGGTGTTGGTGGTACCGCTCGGAACCAGGGCACCAGAAACCATAACCACTGTATCACCCTTGGCAGCCAGACCTGACTTCAGAGCCAGTTCCTTACCCAGGTGGTAGAAGTCATCGGTAGAGGCAATCTTGTCAACCACAACCGGAACCACACCCTTGGTCAGCAGCAGCTGTTGGGCAGTCTTGGTGTTGGTGGTCAGAGCCAGGATGAAAGCAGTCGGGAAGTACTTGCGGATAGCCTTGGCAGACTTGCCGCCTTCGGTCGCAACCACGATCAGCGGGGCGTCCAGCTTCTCGGTGGTTTCAACAGCACCCTTACAGACGGCTTCGGTGATACGCAGCTTGCCGTTGTCGTTAGCGATGTCCAGGTTCGACGGCATAACGCCATCAGTACGTTGGCAGATGGTGGCCATGATGGTCACAGCTTCCAGCGGATACTTACCCTTGGCGGATTCGCCAGACAGCATGACTGCATCGGTACCATCCAGAACGGCGTTGGCAACGTCACCGGCTTCGGCGCGAGTCGGACGCGGGTTCTTGATCATGGAATCCAGCATCTGGGTTGCAGTGATAACAACCTTACGTGCCTTGTTACACTTCTCGATCATCATCTTCTGGGCGAAGATAACTTCTTCAACCGGGATTTCAACACCCAGGTCACCACGGGCAACCATGATACCGTCAGACACTTCGAGGATTTCGTCGAAGTTGTCCAGGCCTTCCTGGTTTTCAATCTTGGAGATGATCTGGATGTTCTGACCGCCGTGAGCGTTCAGGTGCTCACGCATGGAGATCACGTCTTCCTTCTTACGGATGAAGGACGCAGCAACGAAGTCAACGCCTTGCTCGCAACCGAAGATCAGGTCAGCCTTGTCCTTTTCAGCCAGAGCTGGCAGGGAGGTCTTGACGTTCGGCAGGTTCACACCCTTGTTCTCGCCCAGGGCGCCGTTGTTCAGAACCTTACAGATCACTTCAGTCGCGGTGACAGAGGTCACTTCCAGACCGATCAGACCATCGTCAACCAGAACAATGTTGCCTGGCTTCAGGTCAGCAGCCAGACCTGGGTAGGTCACAGCGACGCGATCCTTGTTACCCACGACAGTCTTGTCGGTGGTGAAGGTGAAGACTTGACCGGCAACCAGATCGACGTCGTTACCGCCTTCCAGCTTGATAGTACGGATTTCCGGACCCTTGGTGTCCAGCAGAATGGCGCATTGCTTGCCAGATTCTGCACACACTTCACGCACGTTCTTGATGCGATTGCCATGTTCCTGGAAATCACCGTGGGAGAAGTTCAGACGCATGACGTTCATGCCAGCATCCAGCATTTTGGTCAGCATTTCCTTGGATTCGGTCTTAGGACCGATGGTGCAGACGATTTTGGTCTTTTTCATCGACAGGGTCTCCGATTAATAGTGATTTTATGATTTCAAAATTTTCTTGGGCGCATTCTACAGGGATTGCTGAAAAGTGGTGAGGCAGGAAAAGCGTTTCATTATGTAATTTCTTCATTTTTCTTGCGCTAGCTCAGGGTTAAGACGGAAAAGTTCATTATCTGAACAATTTTGCTGCGACCCCATCGGCGGAGTTGCCCATATTTTCAGCAAAAATTTAAGCGGTGTCACTTTTTCGTGTCTCCAGACTCGATCTTTGCAAAAACGTTTACCTGTCTCTATTCAGGCAACTGACTTCTGATACTGATCGGCAGAGTTGGCTCGTGGAGCTGGTCACGAGAAAGAACGCGGCCGATAGGTCAAGGTTCCTTGCGATGTAACCCGCCGTTTTTTTCTGTATGTTTTGCCACAATGTCGGATTATGGCACCACAAGCTTGCCATTATACAGCCACCATAATTTATATAATTTGTTTAAATTCAGTTAGATAGCCTGATTATCAACAACGGCTTGCTCTTTGCACTACAAGAATACAGTCGCCTGGACTCGCTCTTACCGTGCAAGGATAGCCAGATATGAATACATCATCTTCTTCTCAACAGCGCTGTGGCAGTGACAATGCATCTGCCGGTGGGTGTGGCAGCAAGACCTCTTCCGTCTCCCGCGGGGGTCTGTCCCGTGCGGTGATCGACAAGGTCGCTCAGCACCCTTGCTACTCGCCCACGGCTCATCATCGCTATGCCCGGATGCATCTGGCCGTCGCGCCTGCCTGTAATGTGCAGTGCAATTATTGCAATCGTAAGTACGATTGCGCCAATGAATCGCGGCCGGGGGTGGTTTCCGAGCTGTTGACTCCGCAGCAGGCGATCCGCAAGGCCAAGGCGGTGGCGGCGGCTATCCCGCAACTCTCGGTGATCGGTATTGCTGGCCCAGGCGATCCCCTGGCCAATGCCAGTCGCACCTTTGACACCCTCGAAGGGCTGCGCAGCGCCCTGCCGGATGTGAAGTTGTGTATCTCCACCAATGGCTTGGCCTTGCCGGCTGCAGTGGATCATCTGGTCGAGTTGGGGGTGGATCATGTGACTATTACCATGAATGCCATCGATGCCCATGTCAGTGCCGGTATCTACGACTGGGTCTATCTGGATGGCCAGCGGTTGCGCGGACGAGAGGGTGCCCAGGCGCTGATCGACCGTCAGCTGGAAGGCATGCAGAAACTGATCGAGCGCGGTGTGCTGGTCAAGGTGAACTCTGTGCTGATCCCCGGTGTTAATGATGTGCATCTGCCCGAGGTGAGCGAGGTGATCCGGGATATGGGGGCTTTCTTGCACAACATAATGCCGCTGATTTCCAAGCCGGAGCACGGTACCTACTTTGGTCTGAATGGTCAGCGTGAGCCCTTGCCCTATGAAGTTGACCAGGCACGCGAGCTGTGTGGCGGTGCCATGCCGCAGATGAGCCACTGCCAGCAGTGTCGAGCCGATGCCGTCGGCATGCTGGGTGAAGACCGCAGTCAGGAATTTACCCTCGAACAACTGGCGGCCGAATCCGAGCCTTACGCCAGTGTGATGCAGCGCCGGACCCGGATCCAGGCCGCGCTGTCCACCCAGGGGGCATCGGAAGATGATGATGCCTGCCTGGTGGCGGTCGCCAGCCAGAATGGTGAAGTGATCGATCAGCATTTTGGTCACGCCCAGCGTTTTCAGATCTACGCGGTTTCCAGTGAAGGAGCCGTCCGGGTGGGTGAGCGTCATGTTCCGCTCTACTGCCAGGGCGAGAGTGATTGTGACACCGATGCGCAACTGGCTACCTTCCATACAGTGCTGGATCTGTTGACCGATGTGGATGCGGTGTTTTGTGCCCGCGTTGGTATGGCACCCTGGCAACAGCTGGAAGAGGCCGGAATTGCCCCGGTCGTCGACTACGCTTGGCAGCCGATCCGCGAGGCCTTGCAACAATGGTGGGAAATCCGCGGCCAAGCCGGGGATGCTGCCCGGAAAAACCAGGGTCGGCGTCAGCAAGGAGTTGCCTGATGACTTGCCAGATCACGGCATTGTGTATCGGTTGCTACAACTGCCTGGAGGTCTGTCCGCGAGGCGCCATTGTCGAAGAGGCGGGCCACTTTGCCATTCGGGTGAAACGCTGCAATGAATGCCGGGAGAACAAACCCGGCCCCCGGTGTCAACTCATCTGTCCGGTGGAGGGGGCTATATGCAAGGTGGTGAAGTTATGCAAGGTGGAGAAGTAGCGCTGGACCCGGGTGTCCATTCTTGCCCGCACAGCCTGCAGCAGGCGGCGCGGGTCACTCAGGCCTACCAGCACTATGTGGCCTGTCACTACTGGTTGGATCAGCTGTATCAACGTTTCATGGCGGGACAATCCCTGTTGCCACCGGCTATGGGATTAGGAGAGCAACAGTTTTCCCGTTTGAACGAGGCGTTTGGTGGTCCAGCCCATGTGGCGCCTGAGTTGCTGCCACGCCAGCTCTTGGTGGCGGAGTTATTGCAACCTCGTCGTCAGGAGCGGGACGATCTGGCCAACTGGCTTAGCGGTTATCTGGTCGCACTATCCCCGGAGCTGAGTCTCATACTGGCCACCGCCAGCATGGGCTTCAAGCATCTGTGGGAAGATTTGGGTCTGGATTCCCGGGGTCAGTTGCGAAACCTGATGCAGGATTGTTTTCCGCAGTTGGTGGCGCTTAATCAGCACGATATGCGCTGGAAAAAATTTTTCTATCGTCAGCTGTGCGAGCAAGCGGGAAGCTATGTCTGTCGGGCTCCCAGCTGTGATGTGTGTCCGGAGCGTGCTCTGTGTTTCACCACCGAGGGGCCACATGACAGGGCGCTCGAGTTAGCTGAACAGCGCTGTTAGTCCCTTGCTGGTTCGTGGTGCTTTGAGTTGCTGCGCATCCTGCAGGAAACGGGCAAGCAAGGGCGAGATGTCAATTCGCATGGAGCGGCGTTGTGCCTGCTGTTGCGCCTCGAGCAGGAAGCGGTTAAATACGTCTGCATAGTCATGGACCACATCCTGGCCGAAAGCGTGATTATAAATAGCAATACTGCAAACTCCCGCGGCACGGATGGTATCGATCAGCTGATAAATATCATCTTCCGACTCGATATAGCCCCAGTGTGGGCCATCTGGATAATGGCTCGGCGTGAAAAATGCGTCGTCGGCGATCTGGACTGCAGCCAGTGCTTTACTGTCGCCCTTGGAGCCCATGATTTCCATTTGCTGCACCATGGCGCTGTAGTTTTGACCAAACCGAGCTTGTACTCGTTTGGCGTCTGCTGCGTCCACTCCGCACTTTTCAAAATAGGCCGCTAACGCAGGCTTGAACAATGACATAGGCACCCCGAACAATAAATAGGCATGAAACCGGTACCAGGGCATCGTATGAGTTCGCCTTCGTTGCTAAAAGCGGGGTTGTCACAAAATGCGCACCCCAATAGCCAGAGAATTCCCCGAAAGTGGCGACGGTCACATCTTCACCTTTCGTCACCCAAACGCCGAGCCGATGCAGCAAGCCCGATGAAAATTATTGTCGGCTGTGTATGATGCCGCAGTGGTATTGCTGTTTCGGAGTGAGGAGAGCCAATGCAGCGCAACTCTATAGTGATATTGGGCATTCTGGTCATCTGCCTCTTGGGCTATGTCGGCATCAAGTCGCTGCGAGCGCAGATGGTGCAGGCGTCGGCCGGAGAATCATGGCGTCAGGCAGCAAAGCGGGACGAGTCCCTGGTGGCCAAGGCTTATCAGCAACGACAAGGTGATGTGCAGGTTACGGTTTCCGGCCGCATCATTCAGGTGTTGCCAGCGAACAGCCCTGATGATGCAGCACAACGTTTTACCATCGAAATTGGCAATGGCATGACGTTACAGGTGGTCCATGATAGCAAGGTGGCAGGTGTCATCCATGACCTTGCCTATGGCAGTCAAGCGACGGTATCGGGCTCCTATGTCTGGAGCCAGAGTGGCGGTGAGTTGCATGTTCACTATCCGGATCCGCATGGTGACATGGTGACTGGCTGGGTTGAGTATGGTGGTCGTCGCTATCCCTGATGCCTGACCCCAGAGCCGATACGCCAGAGAAAACCGCCAGAAAAGGGCGGTTTTTCATTTTAAGAGGATTTGTTTCTCGCGGGTCTGTTTTTCACTATGCGCGGCACACGGTAGGGAGAGTGTTTTACCCGAGTTTTACCCATGTTTTACCCGCGGCAACATCCAGAAACAAAAAAGCCTCACTAAAAAGTGAGGCTTTTCCGAGGGTTGTATGGTCGGCGCGAGAGGATTTGAACCTCCGACCCCTGACACCCCATGACAGTGCGCTACCTGGCTGCGCTACGCGCCGAGAGTTGTTCCGCTTAAGAAGCGTGGCAACGGGGGCAGAGTCTAGGGATCTGCTCTCTGGCTGTCAACCACTTCAATCAGCCCTGCTGCTTATTCGCTGAATATCTGTGCAATCAATAGGTAAAGGTCACTTGCCGGGCTATTTTTTACCTGCTATTCCACGCTGGAGGGGCACTGGTGTGCATGAACAAGGCGCTTGATGGATGGGACCTCCCAGCCTGATAGACAAGTTTTCTGATGCCATGCTGGATGACGCTGGAACAATACAGCCATGACTCCAGTTGCTGGTTATAATAGCCAATCCCATACCGTCGAGGTTTTGAAGCAGAATGAAATTGTTTGTCCGTGATTTGACGGTGATTGACGCCTCCTATTTGAGCGCCGAACGCGGCATGGTGGGCGAGAGCTGGTTGGTGGATATCGAATTGACCGGCACCCTCAATGAAATGAGCATGCTGCTGGATTTCGCCCGGGTGAAAAAACAACTCAAGGCCATCATTGATGCCGAGGTTGATCATCGACTGCTAGTGCCGGTTAGTGCTCCTTGTTGCCATGTGGCTAAAGCCGAGAGTGGTTACCACTTCGTGGACTTCCTCCGCGCGGGCAAGAGTCTGCACCTGCGCGCACCGTCGGAAGCTTTTGCGTTCATTCCCGAGGAGAGCATCACTCTCGAGAGTGTGACCCGCTACCTGCATCAGCTGATCCGGGATCGGTTACCGACCAATATTGATGGTTTGACCATTCGCTTACGGCCGGAAGCAATTCCAACCGCTTTTTATCATTACAGTCATGGCTTGAAAAAGCATGATGGCAATTGTCAGCGCATCGCCCATGGTCATCGTTCCATGATCGAACTGTGGGTTGATGAACAGCGGGATCTGGCGCTGGAGCAAGAGTGGGCCACGCGCTGGGCGGATATCTATCTGGGCTCCCAAGAGGATGTGGTGGCACTGGAAGAATTGCAACTGAGCCCGCTGGCGGGCGAATACCTGGGTAACCAACATCTGGGATTTCGTTATCAGGCGCCGCAAGGTGATTTTCAGTTGGCGATTGCGGCAGCAGAAACTGAGCTCGTGGATACGGATACCACAGTGGAGCTGCTCGCCCACTATATTGCCCAGCAGCTCAAGCCCAGATTTTCCCGGCAAACGCTCAGAGTGGTGGCATATGAGGGAGTAGGGAAGGGCGCAATAGCCGAGTTGTAAATTGCGCGGAACATTCAGCTGAACTGAATAACCAGACGTAAACAGGGGAGCCATGGGCTCCCCTGTTGGTTGTGGGCATGGCTGCGTTACAGCTGGAACCTGCGCACCAGTTCTTGCTGTTGCACCGCCAGTTCATCGAGGATCAAGCTGGTCTTGGCAACTTCTTGAATGCCTTCGTAGTTGGAATCAGAGATCTCCGAGATCCGGTTAATGTTCGACGATATTTCAGCACTGGTCGCCTGTTGTTGCTCGGCAGCCGAGGCGATCTGGCTCGACATATCGCTGATCATGGTGATGATGGCCTGGATCTCTTCCATCGAGCTGTTGGCGTTGGAGCTCTGTTGGACACTAGATTCCATTTCGCCACTGCACTCGTTCATCACCCGCACTGCTCGTTGCACGGCTTGCTGCAGCCCCTCAATCATGGAGCGGATCTCCGAGGTGGAGTCTGCGGTCCGGCGGGCCAGAGTGCGGACCTCATCGGCGACCACGGCAAAGCCACGACCATGTTCACCAGCACGGGCAGCTTCAATCGCCGCGTTCAGCGCCAGCAAGTTAGTCTGTTCGGCAATGCTGCGGATCACATCGAGGATGTTGCCGATGTTGCTGCTCATGTTATTGACATCACCAATCACTTTGCCGGTTTCGGTCAGCTTGTTGGCCAACTGATGGGTGGTCGAGATGTTGGTTGCCATGATGCTGCGTCCGGCTTCGGAGGCTTTTTCGACGGCCATGACCTGATCCAGTGTCTGGTTGGCGGCCTGGGCCACTTCACGGACCGAGGCTTCCATTTCGGTCATGGCGGCGGCGACGCTGGCGGTTTCCTGACGCTGCAGATTCAGCTCTTTGCTGGAGCGCTCGGCGGTGGTGCGGTTGTCGTGTGCGGCCTGGTTGAGCTGGCTGGATGCCAGAGACAGCTTCTTCAACACATCACCCATCTGTTCCACCAGGGTATTGACCTGGGTGCCCAAACGGCCGAATTCATTCTGATTGCGATAGCCAACCCGACGGGTCATATCGCCTTGCGTGGCGGCGTGTAGAACGTCGATCAGTTGGCGCACCGGATTCCGGATGCTCTTGGCCAGTTGCATGGCCACGCCGAAGGCAAAAGCAATCGCCAGAACAACGGTACCGAGCAATTGCATACGACCTGTCGCCAGGGTGCTGTTGGCGTTCTCTATGCTCTGGTTCATCACCCCTTGCGCTACTTGTTGCAGACGGCCGAGTTCAGCCTGGACGGCGACCACCTGCAAACTGGCATCCTTGGCTTTCTTTTCCAGTGCGACCTGGGTCTTAACCAGCTCCAGGTAGCGAGCCAGCAGCCCCTTATCCTGGGTGGTATTGAGGGTAAAGCCTTTGATATACAAGCCAATATCGTTTTCCAGGCTAGGCATTTCCAGTTTGAGATCGGCCACCGCCTTGTCGTAATCGGCGATTTGTTTGCGATTTCGCTCCAACGCCGCCGCAACCAGGGTTGGACTGCTCTGGTTCAGAGCATCAAAGGTGGTGACTTCAATTGGCGCTTGCTTGGCCTGCATGGAGCGGAACACGCCCTGCACATAGCTGTCATCAATCTTGGTCAGCATGTCGGAGAGTTCTTGTTTGAACAGCGGCATTATGGCCTGGAATTCACTCTTGGCCTTGTTGGTCTGGCGTAGCAGGGTCAGCAATTGCGCCCGTTGCGTCGCCAAGTCGGCGGTCTCGCCCAGATAGCTCTTGGACGCTTTTTCCAGCGTGGGAATATAGGTCTTCACCAACGGCAGCTTGTCGGCTTCCTGTTTGAAGTTATCCAGCGACTGGACGAACAATTTCCGCGACGTTTCCAATTCCTTGGTCAGCTCGAGTAATTGTTGGGGATCCTTCTCCGACAATACATCGGTCAGACGCTTGTTGGTGGACAGAAGGCTTACTTCCAGCTTATTGGCCAGCAAGACAATTGGCGCTGCTTCTTCGGTCACTGAGACCAAGGCTGAGTTAAGCTGGT
Organism: Enterobacterales bacterium; assembly: GCA_038247115.1. GTDB lineage: Bacteria > Pseudomonadota > Gammaproteobacteria > Enterobacterales > Aeromonadaceae > Pseudaeromonas. The sequence goes on from JBBRVG010000041.1 coordinate 24,970, forward strand.
TTTGACTGGAATAATTGAGCATGGAGCCTGCAATCAGCACACCGATAAGCACGGCAAAGCTGAGATAAACTCGATGCAGAATCGATAGATCCGCTATTTTAATTTTCATTGTATTAACACCCGCCAAGTTGACTGCAGTTCGCTAGACGTCTTTAAGCGTCCGAACTTGTATATCTTCTGTAAAAGCTGTCAAATATTTAACTCTTTTTCGAGCTGGTGCAGGTAAAGCCGGAGCTGAATCACACTCACCCTCCTGGCCGCAGACTCAATGATGTCCTGGACTGTCAGTTCGCTCCTTTTTTTCTTGCATACCGTTGTTTTTAAGGATTTTGTCATGTCAGAAGAGACTATTTTTAGCAAGATCATCCGCCAGGAGATCCCGGCCAAATTGTTATACCAAGACGAACTGGTGACTGCATTTCGTGATATCGGGCCTAAGGCGCCGACTCACATCCTGATTGTACCAAATAAATTAATTCCGACTGTGAATCAGGTCACCCGCGAGGATGAGCAAGCGATGGGACGTCTATTTACTGTGGCGCGGCAGTTAGCGGAAGAAGAAGGGATTGCCGAGGATGGCTATCGTTTGATCGTCAATTGCAATCGGCACGGTGGCCAAGAGGTGTACCACCTGCACATGCATCTGGTGGGTGGAAAGCCTCTCGGCCCTCTGCTGGCTGAGTGATTTCATGCCGACAATAATGATTCGGCGCTGGCGACAAGCCACCTTGCTGGTGGCCAGTGCCTTGCTGTCTGGGTGTGCCACTATGGGACTGAGTGATTTATTCCTCAGTTACAGCACTGTTCTACAACCGGTGCGGACCCAGCTGCAGTTGGGGCAGTGGCCCGAGGCGATGGCGGCGATCCCGGCGTCTGAGCCGGATGACAATAATTTTGTGCTGGATCGGCTGCAGCAGGGTCGCATTGCATTTTTGCTTCGAGACTGGCATGCCAGCAAACAACAGTTGGATGCTGCTGCAACCCAACTGGCGTGGCTGGATCAACAAGCCGAATATCGAATCAGCCACGGCCTGCAGCAAGCCGGTTCACTGGTGAGCAATGATCAGGCGATCGCCTATCAAGCTGCGGATTATGAGCAGACTTTGCTTCATCATTATCAGGCCTTGAATTATCTGTTTTTAGGACAGACTCAGGATGCGCTGGTAGAAATTCGCAAAGCCAATCAGGTCCAGGAGCGGGCTTTGGTGACTCGGGAGCGAGACATACAGGCGGCCCAGGAGGAGATCCAGCGAGCCGGTCTGAGCCAGGAGCTGGCGTTGGCGCAGCAGGGCTTGCCGGACTTACCCGTTACGCCGGGTAGCCTCAAGGGGCGATTCCAGAGCGGTTATACCTTCTATGTGTCGGCACTCTTGTATGAGGCGACTGGAGCGCTGAATGACGCCTACATCGACTACCAAAGAGCTCTGGAAGTTGCGCCGGAAAACCCGGTATTGCAGGACGATCTGTTGCGAGTCACCGCCCGGCTGGGGTTGAAGAGTGAGTATGTCGCATATCAGAGGCGTTTTGGCCGACCATCGACGGCAACCGCAACTAGCGGGTCGCCCGCCACCGATCAGGGCCAGGTCCTGGTGTTGTATGAAGAGGGGATGCTGGAGCCGTTGCAGGAGTTTTTCTTGCCGTTGCCGATAGCAACCTCTGCCGGAGATTTTCGTACCTTTACCGTGGCGTTTCCTTGGTATGGTTCGACTCAGCTTCCGGTCGTGGCGGGCCAATTTTTACTCGATGGTCAAAGCACTCGAACTGAACCCCTAGTCTCGTTGCAGGGGTTAGCGAGTCAATCGTTGCAGGAGCGGCTACCTGGCTTGATGATGCGGCAGTTGCTCCGTTTGGCCAGCAAAGAAGCCTTGCGCCATCAGGCCAGTGCGCAAGGTGGCGATTTAGGTAATATCCTGGTCGGGCTCTATAACACCTTCTCCGAACATGCGGATACCCGCTCCTGGTCAACTCTGCCGGCAGGAGTCAGTATCTGGCGTCGCTCGGTCCCCGCAGGTAATCACGCCATAACGGTCGGGCAGGGCACCGCTATGCAACAATTATCGGTTCCCGTGGTCAAAGGTAAGGTCACTCTGGTTTGGGTAAATCAGCTGGGTGCCAATATAGTCAGCATGGTAAAAATGATATCCTGAAGGTCGTGGTAACAACGAGATCCCATGATGAAATCAATAGTGTTAGTCCTGTTATTCTGTGGTTTGGTGGCTTGTTCCTCCACCAATGGTATTGCCTTGAGTGGTGCCGAAGGGCAGGAGTCCCAGCTACAAGTTGACAACGCTGGCCTGAAGCAGCGGCTGGAGTTGAACCTGGTTCAGCAGCAAAGAAGTGCGGGTGATGGCCGGTTACAGATTGCGGTACGTCTCAAGAGCCATATTGCCTATGACCAGAGCCTGCAATACCGTGTGACCTGGTTCGATGCGGCGGGCATGCCGGTTGAGCCGGATAGCACCAGTTGGCAACCGCTGACTCTGCATGGCGGTGAGCAACGAGTCATTCAAGTTTCTGCTCTGTTGCCGCAGGCAGCAGCCTTCTATTTTTCTGTTCGTGATGTAGTGAAGGATTAACGATGAAATTTAATCAAGCCGTGGGAATGAGTCTTCTGGCCGCAGCGCTGGTTTCCGGTTGTTCGACTGAAGTGTCGTATGGTGATGCCAAGGCCACAGAAACTGTCACTGTGGATTACGGTTCGACCGATTTGCAATCCATGTCCGGCAAGATGGTGCAGTCGTTGATCGATAACCCGGTGATGACCGAGATCAGTGGCAGTGGTCGCCCTGTGCTGTTTGTCGATAGCATCCGCAACAAAACATCCGAGCATATCGATACCGAAGCGCTGACCGATACCATGCGCACCCAGTTATTGCGCTCCGGCAAGGTTCGCTTCGTCGATATGAGTAAGGTCGCAGCCGTGAAGGAACAGCTCGAGTATCAACAAGCGGCGGGCATGGTGGATCCGGCTTCCATGGTGCGCATGGGCAAACAAACCGGAGCCCAGTACATGTTATATGGCAACTTGGCCAGCATTGTGAAAGATAACGGCAAGGTGAAGGACGTGTTCTACCAATTGACCATGAATCTGATGGATCTCAAGAGTGGCGAGTTGGTCTGGGCCGACCAACAAGAAATCCGTAAGCAGAGCAAGAAGAAAACATTGGGATGGTAATAGAGCTTCCGGGGCCGTTCAGGGGAGGCCAACACACGCTGTTGTTGGGTGGACTGACCAATACCAGCTACCGCTTGACCTTGCCCCATGGTGATTACTTCTTGCGGGTCAGCACTCCTTTTGCGTCCCGACTGGGTATTCAGCGCGGACGTGAATTGGTGTTGCATAAACTGGCTGCCGAGCAGGGACTGGCTCCGCGGTTGCAATATGTCGATGCCGAATTGGGATTGATGATTACCGATTGGGTCGAACCTGCGATGTCGACGCCTGATTGGCATGCATCTGCCGCGCTCGGACGGTTAGCGAGCTTGGTTGCGCGGGTGCATGCTACCCCTGCGCCAGCCCTGACTCTGGCTCTGGAAGCTCACTTGCGTTTTTATCTGGCACGCATCTGCCATCGCGATCCCCGTGTTACCCGACTGTTCCACCGCATGGTTGCCCGGCTGCAGGGGTTACCAAGGATTGCCCCGGTGTTTTGTCACAACGACATCAGCCCGGCCAATGTGCTGGGTGAGTCGATGCTTCTGGTCGATTGGGAGTATGCAGGTATTGGCGATCCGGCGTTTGATCTGGCGTGCCTCATCCGCTCTTTTGCCCTCGATGATGATGAGGCTCGACAGCTGCTGGAGTTATACCAGCAAGCGGGGGGTTGTTGCCCCTGGTCACGGGTCGCAGAGATGCTGACGGTGGCGGATTTTGTGGCGTTACTGTGGGCCAATGTATTCTGGGAGCACAGCCACGATGTCCGGTATCGCGACCTGTTTGAGTTGCAACTGAACCAGCTGTGTCTGGTAGAGGGATTGTCATCATGATCCCCCGTCGCATCGTCATTGTGTTGTTGCTGGTTCCGCTGCTCCTGACCGGTTGCGCGGTACGCATGCTCTATAACTGGCTGGACTGGGCCATTGCCTGGAAGCTGGATGATTATTTTGAGCTCAGTAGTCAACAGTCCTCGGAGCTGGATCGCCAGGTTGCGCAGATTTTGCAATGGCACCGCCGTGAGGCCTTACCTGGTTATGTCCTGGCTTTGCGGAGTCTGAGCTTCGATTTGCGCCGACCGCTGACGGAAGCGGAAGTCGCCGGTCATTTGCAAACCTTCGAGCGTCTGATGCGGCAGTTAGCGCAAGGCGTCCAAGGACCCGCCAATCGCTTTGCGGTGACCCTGAGCGATGAGCAGGTGCGCCGATTCATGGCCGAGCGGTGGAAAAAGCAGCAAGAACAACGTAAGGAGTTTGCCCAGGAACATGGCAACAAGGTCTACGCCAGTTTTCAACGCAAGTTGGAGAAGAATCTGGATCAATGGCTTGGCGATGTCGAACCGGCGCAACAGCCGCTGATTGAGCAGTCATCCCAGTGGCAACGTCAATATTACGGGACCTGGCTGGACTACCAGGAGGTCTGGCTAAAAGCCCTGGAGCAGACGTTGGCCCAGCGCGGGCAGCCCAGTTTTGAATCGGGATTAGTCGCTGTGGTGGTCAAGGGGGATGAAGTGGGTGACGGACGCTTCAAGCAGTATGTGGCGGATTCCCGTCAACGCTCTATCCAGTGGTTTACCGCCTTGTCGGCGAGTCTGAGCCCCGACCAACGGCAATATTTACGGCGTAAACTCAGTGAACTGGCGGCCGACCTCGAGGCTTTAAGCCGCAATTAGCTAATTGGATGAGACAGAATTTGATCCGTCACAAGCTTCAATCGGTTGCGTTTGGTCGAGGCGCGTAATCCTGATATGGTCATCGTAATCCGCAGGGGATGAGGGAACAGTATGATTATCTATTTGCACGGTTTTGACGCTACCAGCCCGGGAAATCATGAAAAAATCCTGCAGCTGCAGTTTATTGATGATGATGTGCGCTTTGTCCACTACAGCACAGTGCATCCGCGTCATGACATGAGCCACCTGCTCAAAGAAGTGCATAAGCAACTGGCGATGAGCAATGATACCAAACCACTGATCTGTGGCGTGGGTTTAGGGGCTTACTGGAGTGAGCGGATCGGTTTTTTATGCGGGATCAAGCAGGTCATGTTTAACCCAAACCTGCATCCGGAAGTGACCATGACGGGGCGCATCGAGCGACCGGAAGAATACACGGATATCTCGACCAAATGTGTAACTGAGTTTCGTAAAAAAAATGCAGGTAATTGTATTTGTATCCTTTCTGTTAACGATGAAGTGATAGATAATAGGTCCACAGAGCGTGAGCTGAAGGATTATTACAACATTGTCTGGGACGAACGCGAGAGTCATAAGTTCAAAAATATCTCCGCGCACCTCCAGGCGATCAAAGCTTTCAAGCTTGCCTGATCGGTTTTGAATTGCGATTTCAGGGAGCTCAGTCGAGCTCCCTTTGTTTTATGGACGGAAGGTACTGATGACCAAGATTGTTGTAGTCGGCGGTGGTGCCGGTGGCCTGGAGCTGGCCACTAAATTAGGGCGTAAGCTGGGGCGTTCTGGCAAGGCCCAGATCACGCTGGTGGATCGGAACCGTACTCACCTGTGGAAGCCGCTATTGCATGAAGTTGCTGCGGGTTCACTGGATGCGGGGATCGATGCACTGAGCTATCAGTCCCATGCTCGTAATCATGGCTTTGAATTTCAACTGGGCACTCTCACCAATATCAATCGCGAAGAAAAGCGAATTGTTCTGGCGCCGATCCTGGGCGAGAAAGGCGAAGTGGTGCTGGGTGAGCGTGAAGTGGCTTACGACTATCTGGTGATGGCCATTGGATCTGTGTCCAACGACTTCAATACGCCGGGCGTGCGTGATAACTGCATCTTCCTCGATAGCCCGGATCAGGCATTCCGCTTTCATGGATTGTTGATGAATCAGTTCCTGCAGTTTGCATCCGATTGCAAGCCGGGTGATGACAACTGCAAGCCGAGCGAAAAGGTGAAGATTGCGATTGTCGGCGCCGGTGCTACCGGGGTCGAACTCTCTGCTGAACTGTACAATGCGGTCGAAGAGCTCGCGTCTTACGGCTACAAGAACCTGTCTCGAGACAGCTTGAAAGTGACGGTTGTCGAGGCGGGCCCGCGCATTCTGCCGGCACTGCCAGAACGTATCTCGGCGGCTGCCCATCAGGAGCTGAGCAATCTGGGTGTGGATGTACGCACCGCCACCTTTGTCAGCGAAGCCACATCGGAAGGTCTCAAGACCAAAGATGGCGAGTTGATTGAGGCGAACCTTATGGTGTGGGCGGCGGGTATCAAGGCTCCGGATTTCATGAAAGAGATCGGCGGCCTGGAGACCAATCGCATCAATCAGTTGGTGGTTAAAAATACTCTGCAGACTACCCGTGACGAGCATATTTTCGTGATCGGTGATTGCGCGGCTTGCGCCATGGAAGACGGTAAGATGGTGCCGCCACGGGCCCAGTCGGCGCACCAGATGGCGGATCGCGCTCTGGCCAATATCTTGGCCATGATGCAAGGCAAGGAGCTGAAAGCTTATTCCTACATGGATTATGGCTCTCTGGTTTCCATGAGCCGCTTCAGCACCGTCGGCAGCCTGATGGGCAACCTGATGCGCGGCTCCATGATGGTGGAAGGGCGCATTGCCCGTTTCGTTTATATCTCCTTGTACCGGATGCATCAGGTCGCATTGCATGGTTATATCAAAACGGGTCTGATGATGCTGGTGGGTCAAATCAACCGCATTTTGCGTCCACGTCTGAAACTGCATTGATCATTCGTTTGTACTTTGGATACAAAAAAACCGCCGTTGAAACCGGCGGTTTTTTTATGGGTCGATCAGTGGGAACCTGCTTATTCAGGAGCCTGCCGATCCAGCGACGTTGTTGATTTCGGGTGGATGTGGCGTAAAGGCTTGTGTCAGCCCCTTGGCCAGCAGCAGGTAGCTCAAACACCAGATGCCGATGGCCAGCGAAGCTGCTTGTGGCCAGCTGAAATGCCAGCCATGGCGCTGCAGTTGCCACAGTTGCAGCAGCAACTCACCGGCTGCCGAGATGAGGCATAATCCGCGCCCTAACCGCCAGATGCGGTGATAGAGTGGATGGCCAGCGCGTTGTCGATAGCCGGAAGCCAGCCAGGTGATCGCGGCGGGTAGTCCTAACGCCAATGCCAGATAGAGTTGCTGCGGATCCGGGTAAAACAGCGCCAACAGGGTTTGGCTCTGTTGCTGGCTGGCCAGCGCCAGCAGCAACAGAATATAGCCACGCATCAGAGCCCACAGACACAATTGCAAGGAGAATGGCAGCGGCCGGCGTCCTTCCAGATCCAGATGTTTGAATGGCGCGACCTTCATCCCCGGAGCTTCATCATTTGACGGGGCGGGCCTGAACCAGCAAACCGAGCATGGGGCCGTCGAAATAGGTGATTTGCCCTTCCATGACTCGATTGCTGCTGACCAGTGGATACTCCTTGAGCTCAGGAGTCGCGGTGGTGGGCGCTGGCTCTACCGGGACAGCCTCGCTGCTGCCTGCGTACTGGGTGCTGGATGGCAGCATGACTTTTTTCATACCCAGGCGGCGAAACAACAAGTCAGCATCCATAAACAGATGCGGGTTGCGATACAGTTTCACCAACCCATCAAATTCCGGCTGGCTACCGGATGCATCGGCAACACTGCCGGCACTCAGATGCAACCAGGGGGCTGTGGCCGAAGTGCCGACCGGTTGACGCCAGGCTTGATGCAACAATACCTGGTAATTGCCATCGGCTTTCAGCCGAGCGACCACGTTGCCCAGTTGCAGATTATCAATCGGCAAACCGCCCAGCATGTCCAGATTAAAACCGCTGTCCAGATCGGGTCTATGGGTGGACAGACTGGCATCTTCGCCACCGGATAGGGCTGGGTCCGCAGTACGGGCAAAGGCAATGATCTCGACTTCATACACGGGATCTGCGGCTTGTACCGGCAGGCTCAGCATCAGGGCCAATAGCAGAGAAAACAGGTGTTTCAACATATGCTCCTTAGAGTTGGTGCGCCGTCAATTCGTTGAGTAAATTGGCAACCAGCTGCAACCGTGCGGCTGCATCCGGGCTCGGGATCTGGAAGCGTAACCGGGTTGGCCCTTCCATTCGATAGATCCGCGGTTGGCTCTGTAACAGCGAAACTAGATAAGCCGGGCTGACCCGGGTCTGCTCGGCGAAATCAATATAGCCGCCCCGCTCTGTGACCTCAATGCGCTTGATGCCGAGGTGCGTAGCCTGTTGCCGGTATCCGGCCACCTGCATCAGGTTTTGCGCCGCAGCGGGTAACAGTCCGAAGCGGTCGATGAGCTCGATGCGCAGATCTTCCAGTTCATCGGCGCTGGCGGTACTGGCAATCCGTTTGTAGATCGACAGCCGCATGTTGACGTCCGGAATATAATCTTCTGGCAGCAGGGTTGGTAACCGCAGTTCTATGTCGGTATGTTCACCGAGCAGCTGATCCAGCGATGGCTCCTTGCCTTCGCGCAACGCTTTTACCGCCTGCTCCAGCATCTCCATGTATAACGTGAAGCCGATGGATTCAATCTGCCCGCTTTGTTCATCGCCCAGCAACTCACCGGCACCCCGGATCTCCAGATCATGAGTGGCCAGAACGAAACCGGCACCCAGATCCTCCAGCGATTCGATGGCTTCCAGACGTTTGATGGCATCCTTGGTCATCTGCTTTGGATGCGGTGTCAGCAGGTAGGCATAAGCCTGATGGTGGGAGCGGCCGACGCGACCCCGCAGTTGATGCAGCTGCGCCAGACCCAGATGATCGGCCCGATCCATGATGATGGTGTTGGCACTGGGCACATCGATGCCGGTCTCGATAATCGTGGTACAGACCAGCAGGTTGTACCGTTGGTGATAGAAATCGCCCATCACCTTCTCCAGATCCCGCTCGCGCATCTGGCCGTGAGCGATGCACAAACGTGCCTCGGGGATCAGGGCTTCAAGCTCGGCTGCACACTTTTCAATACTCTCGACGTTGTTGTGCAGGTAGTAGACTTGTCCACCCCGTTTGAGCTCTCGTAACACGGCCTCGCGGACCACAGCCTTGTCATGCTCGCGTACGAATGTCTTGATGGCCAAACGCTTGGCTGGAGGTGTGGCAATAATGGATAGATCGCGCATACCGGACATGGCCATGTTCAGGGTACGGGGGATCGGTGTCGCGGTCAGGGTCAGGATGTCGACATCGGCGCGCAACGCCTTGATCTTTTCTTTTTGCCGCACGCCGAATCGGTGCTCTTCATCCACCACCAGCAGGCCCAGATCCTTGAACTTCACCTCTTCGGAAAGCAACTTGTGAGTGCCGATGATGATGTCAATCTTCCCCTCGGTGAGTTGGCCCAGAGCTGCTTTTTGCTCCTTGGCACTCTTGAAGCGGCTCATGACCTCGATGTTGACCGGCCAGTTGGCGAAGCGGTCGCGGAAATTATCGTAATGCTGTTGTGCCAGCAGCGTTGTTGGTACCAATACGGCGACCTGTTTGCCGCCATGCACGGCGACAAAAGCGGCGCGCATGGCAACTTCGGTTTTACCAAAGCCGACATCGCCACACACCAGTCGGTCCATGGCCTTGGCCTGACACATGTCGCCTAACACAGCGTTGATGGCATTGAGCTGATCCGGGGTCTCCTCGAAGGGGAATCCGGCGGCAAAACTGGCATAAGCCTGCTTGTCGTGGCGGAACGCCAGACCGGGGCGAGCAGCGCGTTTGGCATAGACATCCAGCAATTCAGCTGCCACATCACGGACTTTCTCCGCGGCTTTACGGCGGCTCTTGAGCCAGCTTTCACTCCCCAGCTTATGCAGGGGGGGATTCTCGCTGCCGCTGTAGCGACTGATGAGATGCAGGGAGGTTACCGGCACATAGAGCTTGTCATTACCGGCATATTCCAGCGTCAGATATTCGGTGGCGATGCCACCTGCATCTATGGTCTGCAAGCCAAGATAGCGTCCTACTCCGTGATCCAGATGCACCACGGGCTGACCCAGGGTTAACTCCGCCAGATTGCGAATGATGGCATCATTATTGGTGCTGGCTTTTTGTTTATCGCGACGGCGACGTTGCACAATGCGCTGGCCGAGCAATTCACCTTCGCAGATGAGTGCTAGCCCCTGTTCGGCGAGCAGACAGCCCTTTTCCAGGGGGGCTACCAAAATACCGCAACGGGGTTTGGCGGTGAGGAAGTCATCCAGACTGGAAAACTCTGCCAATCGCAGATCCAGGGGCGCTAGCAGTTCGCGCAGGGATTCACGGCGGCCTTCCGACTCGGTACAAAACAGCACCCGGCCCTGATAATTGCCGAGGAAATTCCGCAATAAGCTCAGCGGATCACTGCGCTGGGCATCCACGGTCAGCTCGGGCAGACGGTGAATACTGAGGTTGTAGCGACCGGCTTTCTCTTCAGCGGGCAGGGGCTGGAGTGTGAACTGAGTGTAGCCTTTGAGGGCGGCAAACAGTTCATCGACCGGCTGATACAGAGTCGGCGGCGGCAGTAAGGGACGATTCAGATCGTAGCGCCGATCCTCATAACGACGTTCCACATCCTGCCAGAACAGTTCACCTGCGGCGTGAATGTCGCCGAGGGTCAGCAGCAGGCTCTCGGCAGGTAAATAGTCGAGCAGTGTGCTGCTGTGTTCGAAAAACAGCGGCAGATAGTACTCGATGCCAGCAGGCCATAATCCCTTACTGACTTGTTGGTAGACGCACTCTGGTGCGCGACTGATCTCGAATCGCTCCCGGTAGCGCTGACGGAACAGCTCTATGGCTTCTTTATCGGTCGGAAATTCATGGGCGGGCAACAGACGAACGGCATTGACCGGTTCGCTGGAGCGCTGGCTGTCCGGATCGAAGGCGCGGATGGTATCGACTTCATCATCGAAGAAGTCGATACGATAGGGTTCTTTCGAACCCATGGGGAAGAGATCCAGCAAGGAGCCGCGAGCGGCAAATTCGCCATGTTCCAGCACCTGCTCCACAGCGTTGTAACCCGCCTGTTCCAATCGACGGCGCAAACCATGCAGATCCAGCTTATCACCGGTTTTCACCAGCAGGCTGAACCGATCGATAAAACTCTGGGGCGGTGTGCGCAACATCAGGGTGGCGACGGGAATAATCAACAAGCCTTGCAGCATGCGCGGCAGGTGGTAAAGGGTTTCCAGGCGCTGGGAGATGATGTCCTGATGGGGCGAAAAACTGTCGTAAGGCAAGGTTTCCCAATCGGGGAACAGCAACACAGGGCGCGGTTTGGGCTGGTTGCGCAGCAAAAACTGCACCTCCTGCTCCAGACGCAAGGCACTGGGCGTATCGGCAACCAGCAGTACCACCGGGTGGTCATGGCCAGCTACCAGTTCGGCCACGGCCAGCGCCAGGCCACTGCCTTCGAGTTGACCGAGGGTCTGCCGGGAGCCTGACTTGATGAGTGGAGCCAGAGAGAACAAAGGGGTCATGGCAAAGACTTATTTGGGTTGATTGGCGCGCTGCTCGGCGCGTTGTTTGAGCTGACGGGACTGGATATGCAGGCTGGCCCGAACCAGCGCCTCCTGATCCTCGGTGCGGATCCGGCTGTAACTGACATGAACCAGGGTACCACCGGGTTTTTGTTCCAGCCCGGTGATCTTGCCATAGCAATAAATGGCCGATGCTTCCTCGTGCAGGAATAATTTAAGCCGCAACTGTTGATCAAGATGTAACGGCAGATGGCACAAAAAACTCAACTGACTGCCGCCAATGCTGACCGTCTGGAACCGTCGGGCGGCATCGTCCAGTTGCGATAGCAAGAAACTGAGCAGCATATTGATCTTGTTTGATTGCTGGTTGATAACATCCACCAGCAGGCTGAACTCTTCACCCAGGTTGCGGAGTTGGCGGGC
>JBBRVG010000042.1:0-35502 GCA_038247115.1 Enterobacterales bacterium
ATCGATAACAGTGTGGATGAGGCGCTGGCCGGTCATGCCCGCTCGATTCAGGTGACCCTGCATGAGGATCAGTCGTTGGAAGTCATCGACGACGGTCGGGGTATGCCGGTGGATATTCACCCCGAAGAGGGGGTCCCGGCCATAGAGCTCATCTTTTGCAAGCTCCACGCTGGCGGGAAATTTTCCGGCAAGAATTACCAATTCTCCGGGGGTCTGCATGGGGTGGGGATTTCGGTGGTTAACGCCCTGTCCACCCGGGTCGAAGTCACCGTCAAGCGGGATGGTCAGGTCTACGAGATGGCGTTTGCTAATGGTGACAAGGCCGTCGAGCTGGCAATAACGGGTACCTGTGGCCGTCGCGCCAGTGGGACCCGAGTGCGTTTCTGGCCGGTTGTCAGTTATTTCGATTCGCCGAAGTTTTCCGTCTCCCGCCTGATGCATCTGCTTAAGGCCAAGGCAGTGCTCTGCCCTGGCCTCACCATCAGCTTCGAGGATAAGCAGAGCGGTGAGCGTCAGGAGTGGTGCTATCAGGATGGGCTGCGCGATTATCTCATCGACACCGTCAAGGAATCGATCTGTTTACCGGAGCAACCCTTCACTGGCTCCCTGAGTACCGAGCAGTCGGCCATCGATTGGGCGCTGTGCTGGTTGCCGGAAGGCGGCGATAGTTTGGCTGAGTCCTACGTCAATCTGATCCCGACGGTGCAGGGCGGCACTCATGTAAACGGCTTGCGTCAGGGCCTGCTGGATGCCATGCGCGACTTCTGCGAACTGCGTAACCTGCTGCCCCGGGGCATCAAGCTGACGCCGGAAGATATCTGGGATCGCTGCGCCTACATACTGTCGGTGAAGATCCAGGATCCGCAATTCGCGGGGCAAACCAAGGAGCGACTCTCCTCCCGCCAGTGTGTGGCGTTTGTCTCCGGTGTGGTGAAGGATGCCTTCAGTCTGTGGCTCAACGTCAATATCGAGCTGGGCAGTCAGTTGGCCGAGATGTGCATCAGCAGTGCGCAGAAACGTCTGCGGGCGGCCAAAACCGTGGTGCGCAAGAAAGTCACTCAGGGCCCCGCATTGCCTGGCAAACTCACCGACTGTGCCTGCTCCGACCCGATGCGGGGCGAGCTGTTTCTGGTGGAAGGGGATTCGGCAGGTGGTAGTGCCAAGCAGGCCCGGGATCGAGAGTTCCAGGCCATAATGCCGCTGCGCGGCAAGATCCTGAATACCTGGGAAGTGGACGCCTCCGAGGTGCTGGCCTCCGATGAAGTTCACAACATCTCCATCGCCATAGGTCTGGATCCGGACTCCGAGGATATCTCCGAATTGCGCTACGGCAAGGTCTGTATCCTAGCCGATGCGGATTCGGATGGTTTGCACATAGCCACCCTCTTGTGTGCCCTGTTTTTGAAGCACTTCCGGACTCTGGTGTTGCGCGGCCACGTCTACGTGGCCATGCCGCCTTTGTATCGTATCGACCTGGGCAAGGAGGTCTATTACGCCCTGGACGAGAGTGAGAAAGAGGGCGTCTTGGAGCGGCTACGGGCCGAGAAGAAGCGCGGCACTATCCAGGTGACCCGATTCAAAGGTCTGGGTGAGATGAACCCCAAACAGCTGCGGGAAACCACCATGGATCCCAATACTCGGCGTCTGGTGCAGCTGACGCTGGACGAGGGCGATGACACCATGCAACTGATGGATATGTTGCTTGCCAAGAAGCGGGCACCGGATCGCCGGGAATGGCTGGAAGAGAAGGGCAATCTGGCCGAGGTGATCTAACCCTCTTCCAGGCGCTTGGCGGCCCTTGTAGCGTGCTGCGGCCCGGGCTTATGGCTCGGGCCGTTTGTTATCCGTACGAAATGCCCACTTCTTGACATCCGCGTCAGCTTTTCTTTACAGCCGACTCCCGGCGTGGTGAGTGCCGCAGAATTCAGATGTCGCCGCTGGATTGTTACCATCCCCGCCTCTGAACATCGGTTTCTGAAGATATGGAGTCTGTGATGCAACCGTCTCATGTCTGGCACGAAGATCTGTTTGCGCTGATTTCCTCAGTAGCGCTGATATCGCTGGGAATTGTCCTCTTCAAGCAGGCCGGCATAGTAGTGGGTGGCACAGTGGGATTGGCGCTGCTGCTGCAGAAGGTCACGGATTGGTCGTTTGGCACCTGGTTCTTCGTGGTGAATATCCCTTTCTATCTCATGGCCTTGCGCAATATGAGCAAGAGCTTCGTGTTGAAAACCATGCTGGTGGTCGGCAGTGTCGCTCTCTGTGGCGATCACATGGACCGCTTGCTGGTGTTTTCGAAGCTGGAGCCTGGGTATGCGGCTGTGGTCGGTGGCCTGCTCATCGGTATCGGTTTGATGATCCTGTTTCGCCACAAAGCGAGCATGGGGGGATTCAACATCCTCTGCCTCTGGCTGCAGGAGCGTTACCAGTATCCGATCGGTAAAACCCAGATGCTGCTGGATTGCTGTGTCGTTCTGGGCTCGTCGATAGCAGCGGATGGTTTGACGCTGCTGGTCTCGGTGGTCGCTTCCGTTATCATCAATCTGGTGTTAACCCTGAACCATAAACCGGGTCGCTACAGCCCGGTTGCCTCCTAAGCTATTTTTCCATTTTCCTCTGCTTCGACTACTACTTAATGGCATGGACTCGATTGTTCTGCCATGACGCTGGCTTATTTCTTGCTTGAACTCTTACTTTAGTGCTGTAACTCACCTTGTCGCCATCGATGAGCCTAGAACGGGAATAACGATGAAAATAAAAAACAAGTTGCTGTTGGCTATCCTGGGGATTGGCATTTTGCCCCTTATTGGTGCTGTCAGTGTCATCAGTTACTCCATTTCTGAGCAAATCAATGATGCCTTGTACAAGCAGGCCTCGGAAAAACTGACCGCTGTGCGTGAAATGCGCCGGGAACAGATCGGAGATTACTTTACCCAGCTGAAAACCATAGTGGCCAGCATGGCCAATAGTGGTAATACCGCCGCTGCCGTTCGGGATTTCTCCAATGGTTTTGATCCTTCGGCCGAGCCGGATGCGGCTGACTTGCAGTCGATCCAGAGCTATTACCAGCAGGACTTTTTAACGCAGTACAAAAAATTGGATCCGGCGGTTCGCGACAGCGACATCAAGGGTCTCGTTGATAAGTCGGATCAGTCGACCCTCTTTTACCAAGCGCGCTATATCTCGAGTAACCCGAACCCGGTGGGGTCGAAGCAGTTGCTGGATCAGGCGGCCAGCAAAGGGAAGTTTGCCTCCCGCTATGACAGATACCATGCCACTTACCATCCGGCTTTTCGCAAAGAGCAGGCCGAGTTTGGCTTTTATGACCTGTTTTTAATCAACAACGACGGCCGGGTTGTCTACACGGTATTCAAGGAAACCGATTATGCGGCATCGCTGACGAAAGGGGGGTTAGCTGGCTCAGGTCTGGCAAAGGCTTGGCAGGCGGCAACCCAGGTCGCTAAGGGGCAGGTCGCCTTGACTGATTTCGCCGCCTATATCCCTTCCTATGGCGCGCCTGCAGCGTTTATGTCGGCACCTGTGTTTGACGGAGAACAACGCATTGGAACCCTGGTGGTGCAGATTTCCCAGGAGCAGTTGAATAAACTGATGACCAGTAACAAGCGGTGGACCAACATAGGGCTTGGTGACACGGGAGAGTCATTGTTGGTGGGGCCCGATGGCCTGACCCGTTCCGAAAGCCGTTTATTACTGGATGCTCCAGAAACCTTTTTGCAAAAAATTGCGGAGACCGGCTTGCAGTCCGATAAGGCACTGGCGGCCATCAAGCTGCGACAAGCCTCCAGCGGCTATCTGAAAATCCAGTCGGCGGCATTGCCGCAAGCCTTGCAGGGCACATCGGGTATCTTGCAGGAAAAAGATTACTTGGGGCGTGATGCCATCATTGCCTATGCACCGGTCAATGTTCTGGGGCAGAAGTGGGTCATTTTCTCGCAGATGGATCAGGACGAAGCCTTTGCTGCCGTTGCCGTCATCATTGCTTCCATCACGCAAAATACCCTGATTATTCTGGTGGTGGTCACCCTGATTGCGGCCGGGGTTGGCCTGACGATCGCCCGGATGCTGATCAACCCGCTGCACGAGCTGGTGCAATCTTTCCAGGAGTTGGCGCAAGGGCAAGGGAATCTCCAGGTGCAATTGGCCAGTGCCCAGCGCGATGATGAGATCGGCGAGCTTTCTGTCGCCTTCAACGCCTTTATCCGCAATATCCGCGACATAGTGATGGAAGTATCTTCTTCGGCCAGCGAGTTGAGTCAGGTGGCTCTCACCCTGCGCCATCAGATGGACCAGACCCTGCACGGTATGTCGGAGCAGAGGGCCAAATCCCAAACCATTGCCAGTGCCATGACCGAGTTTGCCGCTTCGATTGATGAGGTGGCTCGCAACAGCCATGACACCTTCAACGCCATGACGTTAGCCGATCAGGTGACGGTCTCCGGTACCGACAATGCGCAGCGATCTGCCAGCGAGATTGATAAATTAGCCCAGGGCACCAAGTACTCTGCAGAGTCCATGTCCTATCTCAGCCAGCAAATTCAGGATATCAGCACAGTGCTGGAGGTCATCAATGGCATCGCCTCACAGACCAGTTTGCTGGCTTTGAATGCGGCGATTGAGGCGGCTCGGGCCGGTGAGATGGGAAGAGGGTTCGCGGTGGTGGCCGATGAGGTTCGCTCGCTCTCCTCCCGGACACAGAGCTCGACCGTGGAGATCCAGAAGAAAATGGAGCTGTTGCGCACAGCAGCCGAGCAGTCGGTGACCCATGTCACAGCGGCACACGTCAATGCGGAAAGCAGCATTGGCCTGGTGCATCAGACTGCCGCCGAGATCGAACAAATTCACCAGTTGGTCAGCGATGTGCAGACTATGCATGCCCAGATCACCAGCGCCTTGAGTCAGCAGCAGAGCACGGTCAAAGACATCGAGGCCAATGTGATCGAGATCCATGCCTTGTCGCAAACCGGCGAACAGCATACCTCCCTGGCATCCAGCGAAACCGAGCGCTTACAGGCGCTTTCATCCCGGCTGAGTGAATTGGTCGGGCGTTTCAATACCTGATGTTCAACCCATAATGATTGGGGCAGCAGCCGAGGTCATTAACGCCCGGATTCTGGTTCTGTCATCGGCTTGGGCTAACGGTTTGGACTAATGCTTGGACTGTGGCGGTTATTCGTCGTTAGCGCCATAGCGCGCCAGGATTTTCTGATAGCCGCCATTGCGCTGTAATTCACCGAGACGCTGGTTGAAGTGGTCGCGGACCATGGCATCGCGAAAGGCGAAGTGATAGATGGTTGGCGGGAAGAGTGGGTGGTGGGTCACCGGCTGGGCCAGTTCATGATCCAGAAATTGTCCACTCTTCTGGGCTTGGCGCAGATAGTAATTGAAGACCCGAGCCTCCATCACGGCACCATCGATACGACCGCGTAGCAGTTGGCGTACCTGCAGGGGTTGTTTGGCGGTCTCGGCGTAATAGGGGGATTGCGCCACTGCGGTAGCAAATTCCTGGCCCAGAATCTGGGTCGCCCGTTGAAAGGCCAGCAGCTTGAGTGTGGATAGCTGTGCCATCCGGGTCAGACTGCCCTCGGGCCAGCGACCGCTCAGCGTGATGAGCTGGTTGTGGAAGCTGATCACCGGCTGGCTGTAATAGACCTCCTGGATCCGGCTGGCGTCGACCATGCCGGGGCGCACGTTGATCATGCCATCGAGCTCACCGCTTTCCAGCATCTGGAAGCTGCGCGCCAGCGGCAGGTAGTGAATGTGCAGGTCATATTCGGGCGCTTGCAGGGTGGCGCGGAGCAGATCGACCTCAATGCCGCGATCCTCTTCCTGAATCACATAGGGCGGGATGGAAAAGCTGACGCCGATGTGCAGATGACCGGCGCTGGCGGCCATGGCCAGCCCATTCATCTGCATGACGACCAGGCCAAGAATGCACAGGCACAGACGAGATAGCATGGCGACTCCGACAAAAGGGCAGCAAACCCATGGATCATAAAAGAAGTGTATCGTTCGACCCATGACTTGTCTGCCGTGGTCATGCGCAATTGTTTGGGTAAAAACTACCCTTGGGTTTATAATCCGCGGCCAAATTCGTCATAGTCAGTTTACGGGACGTGTTCATGTCTGAGTTCCTGAACGAGGTGGGCAAACGCCGCACCTTCGCCATCATCTCCCACCCCGATGCGGGTAAGACCACCATCACCGAGAAGGTGTTGCTGTTCGGGAACGCTATTCAGCGCGCCGGTACCGTCAAGGGTCGCGGCTCGGGTCAGCATGCCAAATCTGACTGGATGGAGATGGAAAAGGAGCGGGGCATCTCGGTCACCACCTCTGTGATGCAGTTCCCTTACAACGAGTGTCTGGTCAATCTGCTGGATACCCCGGGTCACGAAGACTTCTCGGAAGATACCTATCGCACCCTGACGGCGGTGGATTGCTGTCTGATGGTCATCGATGCCGCCAAGGGCGTTGAAGATAGAACCCGCAAGCTGATGGAAGTCACCCGCTTGCGCGACACCCCGATCCTCACCTTCATGAACAAGCTGGACCGCGAAGTGCGCGACCCCATGGAAGTGCTGGATGAGGTCGAGAACGAGCTCAAGATCCTGTGCGCCCCCATCACCTGGCCGATTGGTTGTGGCAAGCAGTTCAAGGGGGTCTATCACCTCTACAAGGACGAGATCTATCTGTACCAGTCCGGCCAGGGGCACACCATCCAGGAGAAGCGTGTCATCAAGGGGCTGGATAACCCGGCGCTGGATCAGGCGGTAGGCGAGGATCTGATCGATCAGTTGCGCGAGGAGCTGGAGCTGGTGCAGGGCGCCTCCCACCAGTTCGATCTGGAAGCGTTCCGCAATGGCGAGATGACTCCTGTGTTCTTCGGGACTGCGCTGGGTAACTTCGGCGTGGATCATATGCTCGATGGTCTGACCGAGTGGGCGCCTGCGCCTATGCCGCGGGAAACCGACAAGCGGACCGTCGAGGCCAGCGAGGAGAAGTTCTCCGGCTTCGTGTTCAAGATCCAGGCGAATATGGATCCCAAGCACCGGGACCGTATCGCCTTTATGCGCGTGGTCTCCGGCAAGTACGAGAAGGGCATGAAGATGCGCCACGTGCGTATCGGCAAGGATGTGAATATCTCCGATGCCGTGACCTTTATGGCCGGCGATCGGGAGCAGGCCGAAGAGGCTTACCCGGGCGATATCATTGGTCTGCACAACCACGGCACCATACAGATAGGCGATACCTTCACCCAGGGTGAGGACATCCGCTTTACCGGTATTCCGAACTTTGCCCCTGAGCTGTTCCGTCGCATTCGGCTGCGGGATCCGCTCAAGCAGAAGCAACTGCTCAAGGGGCTGGTGCAGCTCTCCGAAGAGGGTGCTGTGCAGGTATTCCGCCCCATCGAGAACAACGATCTCATCGTCGGTGCCGTCGGTGTGCTGCAGTTTGATGTGGTGGTGTCGCGCTTGAAGAGTGAATATGGCGTCGAGGCGCTGTATGAAACTATCAACGTTAGTACCGCCCGTTGGGTCGAATGTAAGGATGGCAAGAAGCTGGATGAGTTCGAGCGCAAATGCGCTATGAATCTGGCGCTGGATGGTGGTGACAACCTGGCTTATATAGCCCCGACCATGGTCAATCTCAATCTGACCATGGAGCGCTATCCGGATGTGGTATTCCACAAGACCCGGGAACACTAAGCACTCGCTGTGCAAAAAAGGGCTGCCATCCGGCAGCCCTTTTTGTAGGTGCTGTCTCGGTTATGGGCAACTGGGATCAAAACCCGACATCAAGCCCGTATTCAGGAGTCAGGACAAACGCAGACTCGCCGTGAATACATCCGTGTAGGCTCGACGGCGGCATCCCTGCCGCCAACGGTCTGCTTTTCGTCCAGACTCCATTCATCTTGATCCACAACAGCTTACCGGGATAGAGCCTTTTTGTATCCGAGATCGGGCTCTATTGGCGATCAATAATGAGATGGCGATTATTATTTTTATAAATACGGATTCATTATTTTGCATTTAACCTTCCTATTATTGAATATGGGTGGCAAATAAAAACGTTTGCTTGTTATGGATATAATTCCGACACACTTAGATACAATCGTTTTTCTCTGCTTTTTGATATGATTTATTATCGGACGCTGAGTCGGATATAAACGTTTTACAGGTATAACAATCACTTGCTACTGATATGTCGCACCGTGACTGGTTTTTTCTCATCCAGCTATCGAATGAATCCTTATTTCGCTTGCGGGAAAAAATAGAGTTAGAAATAAAACGTTTTTCTGGTCTGAATAATTTATTCATGATGAAACAATGTGATGGCTGGTCAATTTTTAATTCGGCTGTTAATTACTATGAGCCCCGTCCTCCCCATTTATTAAAACAGGTCTACGGAAATGGCATATTTACATTTTGTTCTCGGGCTCATCATGGTTCTGGGGTTAGCCCTAGCGGCCAACCCTAAAGAGTGGCGCAAGATCAAGTTGCGCTTCGTGGTGCAACTGCTGGTGGTCGAACTGGCGCTGGCCTGGTTCATGCTCAACTCCCAGGTTGGTCTGGCGGTGATCGGTGGCTTTGCTGCTGCCTTCAATAAACTGATGGATTTTGCCGCCGAAGGCACCAACTTCGTGTTCGGTGGCCTGATGAATGAGGGCGCCTTTACCTTCTTCCTCAAGGTGCTGATGCCCATCGTCTTTATCTCGGTATTGATCGGTATCCTGCAGTACATACGTCTGCTGCCCCTGGTCATCCGGGGTATTGGTACCGTGCTGGCCAAAATCAACGGCATGGGCAAGCTGGAGTCATTCAACGCCATCAGCTCCATGATTGTCGGTCAATCCGAGAACTTCATCGCCATCAAGAACATACTGCCCCATATCAACCAGAAGCAGATGTACACACTGGCGGCCACGGCGATGTCGACCGTCTCCATGTCCATCGTCGGTGCCTACATGCAGATGATTGAGCCCCGTTATGTGGTGGCGGCTCTGGTGCTCAACATGTTCAGTACCTTCATCGTCTTGTCGATCATCAACCCCTACGAGCCGGACAATAGTGCCACCGATGCGGTCAAGCTGGCGCAAGGGGATGCTCACCATACCCCCAAGCGCGAGAACTTCTTCGAGATGCTGGCCGAATACATAATGGCGGGTTTTACCGTGGCGGTGATTGTGGCGGCCATGCTGGTCGGCTTTATCGCGCTGATCGCCATGATCAACTACCTGTTTGATGCCGCCTTTGGGATGAGCTTCCAACAGGTGCTGGGTTATCTGTTCTTCCCGATTGCCTGGGTGCTGGGCATCCCCGGTGGTGAGGCCATGCAAGCAGGCAGCATCATGGCCACCAAGCTGGTGACCAACGAGTTTGTGGCCATGATGGACCTGGGCAAGATGGCGGCCGGTCTGTCACCGCGCACTCTGGGCATGCTGTCGGTATTCCTGGTCTCGTTTGCCAACTTCAGCTCCATCGGCATCATCGCCGGTGCTGTGAAGGCGCTGAATGAAGAGAAGGGCAACATGGTGTCGCGCTTCGGCCTGAAACTGGTGTACGGCTCGACGCTGGTGAGCTTGCTCTCGGCCGTGGTGACCGGTGTCATGCTCTAAGCGATGAGCTATTCCCCAAGGGCTTCCGGTGACGGAGGCCCTTTTGTCGTTGGAAATCCCGATGTTTCATGGGGGGGCAAGGTTGAGGCTGACAAGTGACGACGGAGTGATTAGCCTCTGGGGATAGCCCTGTTGTGATGGACTCCATCTCATGTTGACCGATAGCCGTGCCTTTACCGATAGCTGTGCGCTGACGGATAGCCATGTCCACTTGGATCTGGATGAGTTTGCCGAGGATCTACCCGCCGTGCTGGCCCGAAGTCGGGCGATCGGGGTGGGGCGCTGGATAGTACCCGCGATTGCCTCCCGTCACTGGGATCGACTGGCGGCACTGCACGCGGCGCAGCCGGGGATCTTTTACGCCCTCGGCTTGCATCCCTGGTTTCTGGCCGAGGAGTCGCCCCAGGCGATGGAGGCGTTAGCCTGCAGACTGGCGGCGCGACCCGAGGGGCTAGTGGCGATAGGGGAATGCGGTCTGGATGGCGCCATTGCCCTGCCGCTGGCCGAGCAGTTGCCCTGGTTTGAGCGGCACGTTCAACTGGCCTGCGAGCTGAAGCTGCCGCTGATTGTGCATTGCCGCCGCTGCTACAACGAGGTGCTGGCGCTACTCAGTCGCTATCGTCCACCTGCAGGCGGCGTATTACACGGCTTTGCCGGTTCGCGCCAACAAGGGGAGCAGCTGTGGGCCCTGGGTTTTCGCTTAGGCGTCGGTGGCGTCATCAGCTATGAGCGCGCCCAGAAGACTCGGCGCGCCCTGGCCCAGTTACCGGTTCAGGCGTTACTGCTGGAGACCGATGGTCCGAGCATGCCGCTGGCGGGTGCCCAGGGGGAGCGTAACGAACCTTGGCGGGTGAGCGAGGTGCTGGCGATCTTGGCGCAATTGCGCCAGCAACCAGCCGAGGTGCTGATGCCGCAGTTAGAGGCCAATGTGGAGGCGCTGTTTTTTCCGCCGCGTTGAGCTTCTTTTCCCTGAGTATTGGCGTTTGGTGGCGAACCGCCGTTGCAAAACGGTAGTGATGGCGGGGATGAATGCCGGGCTTTCGAGGCTCTGTTGCCAGACGGTTTGCGCAAAAGCGTTTGCTCTCTCAGTCGCCGGATCCGGGCTTGGGTAGTATGAGCCTGTCCACGAAGCCACTTCCCGGGAAACCGGGCTGGACCACGCCACAGCCTTGCTGTGGCGTTGATGTTTTAGGCTCCTGAAAAGCGTTTGCGTCGCCAGATCCGGAGCCTGGGTGATTGATATGCTGGGTATAGAGGTATGAGATGAACGAAGTTGTGCTCTCCTTGTTGGCGGGTGGTGCAGTCGGGTTATTGTTTGCGTTCTTGAAGTTGCCGATCCCGGCTCCGCCCGTGCTGTCCGGTATCATGGGTATCGTCGGGGTTTATCTCGGCGCTCAGGCTTACTATTGGTTGTTGGCGCGCTTTTTTTCCTGAAAAATGCGCGTCGGGAGCGGCATGGAGTCGCTTCCACACAGATGACCTGCCAGTTGGTGGGTCTGCGGTCAAATGGAATTGAAGCCGTCACCCGGGATCGGGTCGCGTGCGCTCTTCACGGAATCAAGTCCGCTCCTGTCGGTTGATGGTGCTTGCCACCGCCGCCGACAGTTGACGAGCTTGGCCTCCTAGCGAGGTCAGGGTTATCACTGCAGCTTTTAATTTTGCATTGGAGTTTTCGATGAGCGATTTGCAACAAGCCGCCCAGCGCGCGCTGAACCTGATGGATTTGACCACCCTGAATGATGACGATACCGATGCCAAGGTGATCGCTTTGTGCCATCAGGCCAAGAGCCCGGCCGGGCTGACCGCCGCGGTCTGTATTTACCCGCGCTTTATCCCGATTGCCCGCAAGACCTTGCGCGAGATTGGTGCCGAGGCGGTACGGATTGCTACCGTGACCAACTTCCCCCACGGCAATGATGATATCGAGATCGCCGTAGCCGAGACCCGTGCCGCCGTGGCCTATGGCGCCGATGAGGTGGATGTGGTGTTTCCCTACCGGGCATTGATGGCCGGTAACGAACAGGTCGGCTTCGAGCTGGTCAAGGCCTGTAAGGCCGCCTGTGGCGACCAGGTGCTGCTCAAGGTAATTATTGAGACCGGCGAGCTCAAGAGCGAAGCCCTGATCCGTCGCGCCTCGGAGCTGGCGATTGATGCTGGTGCCGATTTTATCAAGACCTCGACCGGCAAGGTGGCGGTGAATGCCACTCTGGAAGCGGCGCGCATCATGATGGAAGTGATCCTGGCGCGCAATCCGGCGGTAGGCTTCAAGCCGGCCGGTGGCGTCAAGGATGCCGCCAAGGCGGCGGAATATCTGGATCTGGCTGCTTCTATCCTCGGGGATAACTGGGTCAGCCCGCGCACCTTCCGCTTCGGTGCTTCGAGCCTGCTGGCCAGTCTGTTGGCAACTTTGGGTCATGGCCCGGCGCCCGCAGCCAATAGCGGTTACTAACGGATAGCGATCCGAGGTTTCGACCCAGTGTGGTATTTGCCACTCGCTATCACCTGACGCCAACGCGCCGTGAACCCATCCATGGGGGCTCGACGGCGGCATCCATGCCGCCAACGGTTGGCTTAAGGTGATAACGACCGGCTCCGCTACTCGGTTGGAGTTGGAGCCTGATAACAACGACAAGCCGGTGATGACGAGGCATGGCCCGCACCTGGCTTGCATCAACAAGACTACGGAATCAACCCCAGAGGTGTGCAATGTTTCTTCCCCAGGAGATCATTCGCAACAAACGCGACGGCCGCGAGCTTTCCGCCGACGAGATCCGCTTTTTTATTCAGGGGGTCGCCAACGACAGCGTCAGCGAGGGGCAGATTGCCGCCCTGGCGATGGCGATCTATTTCAATGACATGACCATGAACGAGCGCATCGCACTGACCTGCGCCATGCGCGACTCCGGCTCGGTCCTCGACTGGACATCGCTGAAGCTGGATGGTCCGATTGTCGACAAGCACTCCACCGGCGGGGTGGGGGATGTGACCTCGCTGATGCTGGGGCCCATGGTGGCTGCCTGTGGCGGCTTTGTGCCGATGATCTCCGGCCGTGGCCTGGGCCATACCGGCGGTACCCTGGATAAACTCGATGCCATTCCCGGCTACCAGACGGCGCCCAGCACCGAGCTGTTACGCCGCGTGGTGAAGGAGGTCGGGGTCGCCATCATAGGTCAGACCGGTGATCTGGCGCCCGCCGACAAGCGCTTCTATGCCACCCGCGATGTCACTGCCACGGTGGAGGCCATTCCGCTCATCACTGCGTCCATCCTTTCCAAGAAGCTGGCCGCAGGTCTGCAGGCGCTGGTGATGGATGTGAAGGTGGGATCCGGTGCCTTTATGCCCAGCTTCGAGAAATCGGCCGAGTTGGCGCGCAGCATAGTGGCGGTGGCCAATGGTGCCGGTTGCAAGACCTCGGCCTTGCTCACCGATATGAGCCAGTTGCTGGCTTCCAGTGCCGGGAATGCCCTGGAAGTGCGCGAAGCGGTGCGCTATCTGCTCGGTGAGTACCGCAACCCACGGCTGCATGCCGTGACCATGGCGCTGTGTAGCGATATGCTGGTGGCCGCCGGTTTAGCGGCGGATGAGGGCCAGGCCCATGCCAAGTTACAGGCGGTGCTGGATAACGGTGCTGCCGCCGAACGCTTCGGTCGCATGGTCGCGGCTTTGGGCGGTCCGGCTGATTTTATGAGTCGTTATGATGAGTACCTGCCCAACGCGCCCGTGATCCGGCCGCTGCTGGCCGAGCGTGGCGGATTCGTCCAGCGCATGGACACCCGCGCCATCGGTATGGCGGTGGTGGCCATGGGCGGCGGTCGCCGTCGGGCCAGTGATACCATCGACTACCGTGTCGGCTTCAGTGACTTCTGTTGCTTGGGTCAGGCGGTAGCCATCGACCAACCGCTAGCCCTGATCCATGCCCGTAGCGAAGCGGATTATCAGGAGGCGGCCCAGGCCCTGCGGCAGGCCATCGTCATCGGGGATACTAGTCCCGAGGCGTTACCCGAGGTTTATCAACGCATCACGGCCAGCGATGTGAAGGAGCTATAGCCATGAAACGTACCTTTATTCTGATGATGGACTCGCTGGGAATTGGCGCGGCCGCTGACGCCGCCCGTTTTAACGATACCGGCGCTAACACCCTCGGTCATATTGCCGCCGAGTGTGCGGCAGGTCGGGCTGATATCGACCGTCAGGGGCCGCTGCAGATCCCAAATCTGACCCGTCTGGGGTTGGCTCATGCCTGTGCCGGGGCTAGCGGTGAGTTTCCGGCCGGTTTGGATGAGAGCCAAGTGCCGCAAGCGGCCTATGGCTACGCCCAGGAGATCTCTTCGGGCAAGGATACGCCCTCCGGTCACTGGGAGATGGCGGGTTCGCCGGTGCTGTTCGACTGGGGCTACTTTAGCGACAAGGAGCAGAGCTTTCCGCCTGCCTTGCTGGAGACGCTGGTGACCAAGGGCAAACTACCTGGATATCTGGGTAATTGTCACTCCT
Organism: Enterobacterales bacterium; assembly: GCA_038247115.1. Classification (GTDB taxonomy): domain Bacteria; phylum Pseudomonadota; class Gammaproteobacteria; order Enterobacterales; family Aeromonadaceae; genus Pseudaeromonas. Next base: position 14,126 of record JBBRVG010000042.1, read on the forward strand.
CCGGTACCGTGATCCTCGATGAGCTGGGCGAAGAGCATATGCGCACCGGCAAGCCGATTTTTTACACCTCGGCCGATTCGGTGTTCCAGATTGCCTGCCATGAAGAGACCTATGGCTTCGATGCCTTGTACGCCCTGTGTGAACTGGCGCGCGAAGAGCTGACGCGCGGTGGCTATAACATAGGCCGGGTGATTGCGCGGCCCTTCATCGGGAACAAACCCGGTGAATTCCAGCGCACCGGTAACCGTCATGATTATGCGGTCGAGCCACCCATGCCGACCCTGCTGGACAAGATGAAGGCGTCCGGTGGCGAGGTGATTGCCATCGGCAAGATCTCCGATATCTACGCCGGCTGCGGTATCACCCAGAAGCTCAAGGCGACCGGTCTTGAGGAGTTGTGGAATGTCACCCTGCAGCAACTGAAAGCAGCCGGGGATCACAGCATCATCTTCACCAACTTCGTCGATTTTGACTCCTCCTATGGTCACCGTCGCGATGTGGCGGGCTATGCCCGGGCTCTGGAGTATTTTGATCGGCGCTTGCCGGAGCTGATGGAACAGCTGGGGGATGGCGATCTGGTGGTGCTGACCGCCGACCATGGCTGCGACCCGACTTGGACCGGAACCGATCATACCCGCGAGTATGTGCCGATGATCTTCTGTGGCCCTCCGGTGGCGGCACAAGATCTGGGCCGTCGCGAGACGTTCGCCGATATCGGCCAGAGCATAGCCCGCTATCACGGCTTGCCAGCGCTCGATTACGGGACCAGCTTTATTGAATGATGAACCGGACCGCGAGCCCGACCCGCGGTTCTGAATAAGACAGTGCTACCAGGAACTATATAAGGAACCAAACGATGCCAACTCCTCATATCAATGCCAAAGAGGGTGCCTTTGCTGATGTTGTCTTGATGCCGGGCGATCCGCTGCGCGCCAAATACATTGCCGAGACCTTTCTCGACAATGCCGAGCTGGTGACCGATGTCCGCAACATGTATGGCTACACCGGGACTTACAAGGGTCGCCGCATCTCGGTCATGGGTCATGGCATGGGGATCCCCTCCTGCTCCATCTATACCAAGGAGCTGATCACCGAATATGGGGTGACCACTCTGATCCGGGTCGGCTCCTGCGGCGCGGTACGGGATGATGTCAACTTGCGCGATGTGGTCATCGGCATGGGCGCCAGTACCGACTCCAAGGTGAACCGCATGCGGTTCAAGGATCATGACTTTGCTGCGCTGGCCGATTTTGATCTGGTGCGCCACGCCGTGGATGCCGCCAAAGCCCGGGGTATCGCCGTCAAGGTCGGGAACCTGTTCTCCGCCGATCTGTTCTACAACCCGGATGTGGCCATGTTCGATGTGATGGAGAAATACGGCATCCTGGGCGTCGAGATGGAAGCGGCCGGTATCTATGGTGTGGCGGCCGAATTCGGTGCCAAGGCATTGACCATCTGTACCGTCTCCGATCACATCAAGCGCCATGAGCAGACCAGCTCCGAAGAGCGTCAGCTGACTTTCAACGAGATGATCCTCATCGCGCTGGACTCGGTGCTGCTGGCCGATCAAGCGGCCTGAGGGCCTGCTGCTTGGAATGACACCCCTGCACAGCCTGGGTGATATGCCATTAGGGGGACGCGTTGCGCGTCCCCTTTTTTATGGGTGCAAAACCTTGCCTGTTGTCGGCCGGATCGCTACCCTGAGCCCTCATTTTTGCGTTCAGCAGGGAGCCTTACGCCAGATGCCATTCTCACACTTGCCCCATGATGTCGCCGCCTGGTCTTCGGTCCTGGCTGCTGCCCCCGTCTATGTTGCTCAGGCCGATACCTTGCAGCCCCGCGAACACTTGCCGGTTCAAGGTGGCTATCTGGTGCTGATGGGCGAGTTTCTCAGCCGCGAGCAACTGGCGGTTGTGGTTGCCCAGCTGCAGAGTCGTCATATCGAGTGGGCGCTGGTGCCACCGTTTGTGCTGGCGGAAGTGCAGGTGCTGGTGTTGGCGCTGGATCGCTATGATGCCGAGCTGGCGCTCTGGCTCAAGGCCCAGGAGTGGCCGTTGGATGCCGCCCATGTCGCTGAATTGCCCAACTTCGCTGAGCCGGGCCTCATCCTGATGGATATGGACTCCACCGCCATCCAGATCGAGTGTATCGATGAAATTGCCCGTCTGGCCGGTGTCGGCGAACAGGTGTCGGCGGTGACCGCCGCGGCCATGCAGGGCAAGCTGGAATTCGCCGATAGCCTGCGCAACCGGGTGGCGCTGCTCAAGGATGCCCCCATCTCGATCCTGGATGCGGTAGCGGCGAATATGCCGCTGATGCCGGGTCTGACGCTGCTGGTGGATGGCGCCAAGGCGGCCGGCTGGAAGGTGGCCATTGCCTCCGGCGGTTTCACCCGCTTTGCCGGCAAGTTGCAGCAGGATCTGGGGCTGGATCATATCGAAGCCAACAATCTGGAAACGGACGGTGAGGTTCTGACCGGTCAGGTGCTGGGGCGCATCGTCGATGCCAAGGTCAAGGCCGAGACCCTGCAACTGCTGCAGACCCGCTACGGCATCGGCAGCGCGCAGACGGTGGCCATCGGGGATGGTGCCAATGACTTGCCGATGCTCAAGGCGGCGGGACTGGGTGTGGCTATCCATGCCAAGCCCATTGTCCGTGAACAGGCGCAGGTGGCCATTCGCCAGCTGGATCTGGAAGCCGTGCTCTGCTTGCTGCACGCCGGGGCCCGGGTGGCGGCACTGCGCTGAGATTCGTGCCGACCGAAATAAGAAGGGAGCCATAACGGCTCCCTTTTTCATGGTGATTGTTGCCCTGAGTGGCGACTAGCGTTTGATTTTCAAACGGTACAGGGTGGCGGCTGTGGTATCCATCAAGTCGCAGATACCGGCCACGCTCCACAGGGTTTCTTCCAATTGCCGCGCCTTATGGATGGCATATTTGGCGACGTAATCCAGCTCACCGGCGATGAAGTCCACATCCGGGCGTCCGGTGCGGGAGAGAAACAGCCGCACCGAGGAGAAGTTGCCGCGCTTGAGAGCATTGCGCACGAAGTGGCGTTTATCTTCGGTACTGGTGAATTCATCTTCCAGGCGGCTGTCGTAGCAGAGATCGCCCTGCCTGTCGAACTGGCGGCTGATGAAGATCTCGCAACTATAGGGGGCATCCTCCCGACGTAGCTTACGCAGCGGCAACAGGATGAGATGCTTGAGCAGTGCTCCCTGGAATAGTGGCAGCAGGTTAAAGGGTTTCTCCACGCAGCACTCGGTCAGCAAGCCTTGCAGCGGCCGGGGTTTGTCGATGGTACCGATGGCGCCCAGTCGATTGGGCTTGGCCTTGCTCAAATACAAGGGGGTATTGAACAGGTGATAGGTATACAGATTGCGCAGAGCCCGGGCCATACCGCTCATGCGTTTGAGCTCACGAGCGGTTTTGAGCTTGTCCGGGTTACTGTCGATCAGACGCTGGAAGAACAATCGGCCGATATGAGTATCCGCCAGTCCTTCGATGCACAGGTTCAGCACTGTATGGGCCGGATTGGCATTCACCACCTTATACGCCAGATTCTGCAATTTCATATCCCGGGTCAGGGCTTGCAGCTTGGGCAGCGTTAGCCCTATGACATCGCCCCGTTCACAGGGTAGGGGGTGTTCCAGCTCGACTTGTAACCCGTGAGTGGAAATGTCGCGGGTCCAACCGACCACAGTGTTGACACCATGTTTCACCGCCACGGCTGTCTTGTGCATGTAACGCAGCTCCTTGCGCAGTTGCACGTAATGCAGCAGCTCCAGATCGAATGCGGGCACCTCAATGGGATTGGCAAAGATCTGCAACTGATTGGCCTGGAACTCCTCCAGGGCATCGGTCAGATAGTCGATGCGCTGGGCATCATCATCGACGGCGATGAGCTGGCCGACATAACCAAGTTGCTCCAGTTGCTGTTCCACAGTGGCAACGTGAGCCGGTGGCAGGCCATCGATATTGATTAGGCTCTTGAGGCCCTGGCTGTTGAGCTGGACGGCTTCCAGATCCAGTTTGAAGACCCGCCAGCTCGGCCGGCGGGCTCCCACGGTGAAGAACAGATCCCGTAACCCGCTCTCTTCAAGTTCATCCTGGGTTGCGGAGAAGAAATAGATATGACTGCGTATGGTGTGGGTGAAACAGTAGATCCAGCACTGCTTGTGAGGCAGGGGCTGGCTGAGCAAGCGTTGCATCCGCAGCGGGGTGAAGAGCCCCCCGAGCTTGTCGCTATTGCGCTCATCCCGCCAGTATTCCAGCACCGCCTGGTTGTTTTCACTCTTGAGCACATGCACCAGTTGCGGGGTGGCCCCCTTGTCAAAGAACAACGGCAAGCCGGTCATGCGCGGCAGATAGTACTGTTCGTAGCCCTTCACCTCGACCGAGGAGAGCAGATAATCGATGCTGACCCGGTAACGAACTTTATTGGTATCTATGAAGTTGTGCAGGTAACGATCCAGCTCGGGATCGGAATCAGCGCGCAGCAGCTTGAGCCAGAAGCGGTTTTCCCGCAGCTCCTCGCCAAGGATCTGGTAGCAGACAGGTTCGTTGATCAGGGGCGCAGGAGATTCTTTTTGCAAACCGGTGAAGGTGACATGACACAGCTCACCCACTTCGAAGGCGATGGGGGCTGTCAGTAATAGCCGCAAGCCACCAGGAGAAATATCCGAGGTCTTGGCCTGTAGCGCCGGTTGAGAGCCGAGCTTGAGGACTACCGGCGAGCTGAAATGCATACGCTCTTCGCGTCTGTGGTAGTAACTGGCAAAGTGCACCGAGTCGATCTCGAAGCGATGGGGATCATGGGATGGATCCTCCCCGAGCTGGGAGTCTTTTTTCAGCCGCTCTTTTTGTGCGGCCAGTACCGCCTCGTAGACCCCGACCGTGTATTTACCGTGGTAGATGGGAATCGTGGCCTGGAATACTTCGATATCTTCCGGGGTCATAAAGTGCTGGATCCCGGCATAGACAAAGGGCACGGCACTATTCCGGGCCCGCAGGTCAATACTCCGTACTGAGGGGGTGGATTTGCGCTTGAGCTCCATTTTTAGCAAAAAACGGGTATTGTTGTTCTCACCATGGGTCAGGCGGCTGAATATTTCATCAAAGTCGGGTTCTCGGATCAGCGGCAATAGCTGTTCGAGCAGCGGATGAGGCCTTTCTGAATCCATAACCGGGTAAGTCCGTTCCATGACAACAAGCTTTGTTGGCTAAATGTATTTTACTATATCGACCATGTCTTTGTTTTCTTAATGAGTTTGTGTGATGGCCCGAAGCAAAGTTGCGTTTGTTTGCAGTGAATGTGGCGCCGAATTTCCCCGTTGGCAGGGGCAGTGCGGCGAGTGTCACGAATGGAACACCATCTCCGAGATTCGGATGAGCACAGCTGTCAGCAAGACCGGCTCGCGCTTGAGCGGTTACGCCGGTGAGCTCAGTGGCAAGGTGCAAACCCTGGCCGATGTTGCCTTGACCGAGATCCCCCGTTTCAGCTCCGGATTCCGCGAGCTGGATCGAGTGCTGGGCGGTGGCATAGTTCCGGGCTCCGCCATTCTCATCGGTGGCCATCCCGGAGCGGGCAAGAGTACCTTGCTGTTGCAGACCATGTGCCAGTTGGCGGCGCGGATGCCGACCCTGTACGTCACCGGCGAAGAGTCGTTGCAACAGGTGGCCATGCGTGCCGGACGCTTGAATTTGCCCACCGATAAATTACGGATTGTCTCGGAAACCAGCGTCGAGCAGATCTGTAATCTGGCGCAACAGGAAAAGCCGGCCATCATGGTCATCGACTCCATTCAAGTGATGCATGTGGCCGATGTCAGTTCGGCACCCGGTTCAGTCTCCCAGGTGCGGGAGGGCGCTGCCCAGTTGACTCGTTTTGCCAAGCAGCATCAGGTCGCCATCTTCATGGTGGGTCATGTGACCAAGGATGGCACCTTGGCGGGTCCCAAAGTGCTGGAGCACTGTGTGGATTGCTCTGTGCTGCTGGAGGGGGATGGCGATTCCCGTTACCGTACCCTGCGGTGTCAGAAGAACCGCTTCGGCGCCGTCAACGAGTTGGGCGTTTTTGCCATGACGGCCCAGGGGATGAAGGAGGTCAGTAACCCTTCGGCCATCTTCCTCAATCGTGGTGAAGCGGAAAGCCCGGGCTCTGTGGTAATGGCGATCTGGGAGGGCACCCGCCCTCTGTTGGTCGAGCTGCAGGCTCTGGTGGATTACTCCCAGCTCTCCAATCCGCGCCGGTTGGCGGTCGGGACCGAACACAACCGTCTGGCCTTGCTGCTGGCTGTCTTGCATCGCCATGGTGGTGTGCAGATGTCGGATCAGGATGTGTTTATCAATGTGGTCGGAGGGGTCAAGGTGGAAGAGACCAGCGCGGATCTCCCACTGATCCTGGCTATGGTCTCCAGTTTCCGCGATCGGCCTGTGGCCCAGGATCTCATCAGCTTTGGTGAAGTGGGCCTGTCGGGGGAAATTCGTCCTGTGCCCTCGGGTCAGGAGCGGTTGCAAGAGGCGGTCAAGCATGGCTTCCGCAAGGCGATCATTCCCAAGGGCAATATGCCCAAACAACCGATCCCGGGGATGGAGATACTAGCGGTCAGTACTCTGGCCGAAGCCTTGGAGCTGCTTTAGTGTTTTTTTCCTCACGAATGAGGCCACCTTATGGTGGCCTTGATGGGGGATTCCGTAGGACTAAATCCTACTCCTCGGTGTTGGATTGCTCATGCTCGATATGTTCTTCCAGCAGATGAGCCAACTCGCGCTGCAGCATGTCGGCATTGCCGACATTCAGCTCAATCAGGCGCTTGAGATGGGAGACGCTGTCGATATCGATATGGTGGCAATAGAGGCCGAGGCGATTTTTCCCGGCATGACTGGGTTCGACTTCCATACGGATCTCGATATCTGATCCCGCCAGTGCGAAGCTGAGTTCAAAACGACCGCTCACTGTCTCGGGCCAGCCCTCCGGTTGTTCAACCAGCGCCCCTTGTAAGGATAAATCCAGCAACTTGACCTGCCAGCAGCGCTCGCCCTGACATAACTGTGCTGGAGTAGAAAATATAACGCGGAAAAAACGGCGGCGCTCAATCATGGTGTCCTCCTGAACTCGTCGTTTTTAGTGTAGGCGGATCTGGCTGACCAGGGTAAGCCCCATGCTTGAATAATGTGGCTCAGGCACGGGGTAAATCATCAGGCAGTGATAATTTCATCCAGGATCTGCAAGGTTTTGACCAGTCGATCCTCCAGGCGGAAACGCTCCTCGAGCAGAGGGCCGAGCTCATTCAGGTCGGTATCCAGCTCCAGCAGTTTATCGTCGTCCAGACCATCCCCGTATTTGTCGTTGAAGCTGAGGGCAAATTCAGTGGTAGCCTCTATTTTCGGCAATATCCGGTTCACAATGGACAGGCGACGCCCGCTTGCCTTCTCGATGGCACTGATAACGTGCTGATAAATCTCGAAATGCCCAGCGGATATATAGTCCACCAGATGCTGACAAAAATCCTGGACCTGGGTGCAGGAGGGCAGACATTTCTTGCGATTATTCTTGTGGCTTAACAGACCGACAAACTGCACCAGCAATTCATGCCGCGCATCCAGTAGCGCATCAATCGACTCATTTTTACCGGCCAGTAGCTGGCGGGTTTTATCGATCCGAGTGAGCATAGAGCCTCCCCATCTAACTTGTTGTAACGCTTTTGTTACTGCCATTAAACGGATTTATTTCAGATCAGGTCAATAGCCCGGCCGCCTTTCTTTGCGCTCTGTTAACTCGGACATGATTTGTTAGCAAAAGGCTATCGTCCAGTGAGCTTCCGGTTACAGGCCAGAATGTTACAATCGTCATTCTCAATGGTCCGAGGAAATGGAAAGAGTATGCAACCCTTGGTGAATGATCGTTACTTACGAGCCTTGCTGCGGCAACCTGTCGATGAAACGCCGGTCTGGATGATGCGGCAAGCCGGGCGTTATCTGCCGGAATATCGAGAGGTGCGGGCGCAGGCTGGTGATTTCATGTCGTTGTGTCGGAATCCCGAGTTGGCGTGTGAAGTCACCTTGCAGCCGTTGCGCCGTTATGCGCTGGATGCCGCCATTCTGTTTTCCGATATCTTGACCATACCGGATGCGATGGGCTTGGGATTGACCTTTGGTCAGGGCGAAGGCCCACGCTTTGCTCGTCCCGTGACGTGTTTGCGCGATGTGCAGCAACTGCCGACTCCGGATCCGGAAGATGAGTTGCGCTACGTGATGGACGCGGTCCGGACTATTCGCGGTGCATTACAGGGTAAGGTTCCGCTGATTGGCTTTGCGGGCAGCCCCTGGACACTGGCCACCTATATGGTGGAGGGGGGCAGTTCTAAAACCTTTACCCGCATCAAGCAGATGATGGTACGCGAGCCGGAAATCCTGCACGCCTTGCTGGCCAAGCTGGCCGATAGTGTTTGCTTGTATCTGAATGCCCAGGTAGCGGCTGGTGCTCAATCGTTGATGTTATTTGATACCTGGGGTGGTGTGCTCTCTACTCCGGCGTATCGGGCCTTCTCCCTGGATTATATGGCGCGGATTGTTGCCGGGCTTACCCGGGAGTCTGAAGGCCGTCCAGTCCCCGTCACCCTGTTCACCAAGAATGGTGGTCAGTGGCTGGAGGCGATTGCGGACACTGGCTGTGATGCGATTGGTCTGGACTGGACGGTAGATATGGCCGATGCCCGGCGTCGAGTGGGTCATCGGGTGGCGCTGCAGGGCAATATGGACCCGGCTATGCTGTATGCCCCGGCATCCGGAATTGAGCAGGAAGTAGCGCGCATTCTGGCGGAATTTGGCCCAGGGAGTGGCCATGTGTTCAATCTGGGCCATGGGATCGCTCAGGATGTGGATCCGGCGCAGCCCTCGCATTTTGTCGACGCTGTGCACCGCCTGTCTCGTTCATACCATCTGCGGTGATGACGGGTGCCTTGTCTGGCATCAATTGTCATAACAATAAGGCCGACATCTCTGTCGGCCTTATTTGTATCTCTCTGCGGTCAAGATATCTAAAACGCTAGTCTCGATTCATCAAGCGCTTGTATTCCCGAACCTTGGCCAGATATTGGCGCTTACTCTTGCCGCCCATGCTTTCATTCATCGGCAAGTCGACCCGCATCGCATTGACCGGGCGGTTATTGATGCGGAACTCATAATGCAAGTGAGGTCCTGTCGAACGTCCGGTATTTCCTGACAGGCCAATCTTCTGGCCTTGTTTGATTTTTTGCCCGGGTTTCACCAGCAACTTGCTCAGATGCATATATACAGTGGTGTATTTACCGCCATGACGAACCACCACGTAGCGTCCCATATCTCTGTGGCTGGTAGCTTTGATGACGATGCCCTCACCGGTCGTCAAAACCGGCGTCCCGACGCGGACCGAAAAGTCCGTACCATTGTGGGGTTGCACTCGCCCGGTCACCGGATTACGGCGACTGGGACTAAAACCGGAACTCACATGACGCTGGCCAGGGATCGGGTAGCGCATGAAAGTGCCGGCACTGCTGAAACTGGAGGCGCTTTCATCGTAGAAATTTCCATCCGTGTTACGGAAGGCGCTCAAATTACGGCCATTAATCGTAAAGGCAACGGCAAGGATTTTGGCGTTGTCACTGTGAGCCTTATCAAACAACACCTTGAAGGTATCACCGCGATGGAGGTCACGACGAAAATCGATGCGGCCGCGGAACATATTGGCAACTTTGTGGATCTGGTTATTGGTCAGTCCCGCGTTACGGGCGCTGGTAACAAAGGCACCACTGATACTGCCTTTAATGACCCGACTCGGGCGGGCGGCAGCTACTTCCTTTTTCTGGTCCGTTTTCGCCGTCTTGAGATCGGCTTTGGTGTCCGCCTTGGCTGCAATTTTGGTTTGTGGTTTGGCAGTTTCGGCTTCGTCATCATCCCGAGCGTTGCTGACAAATTTGGCGGCGTCACCACTCACGGGCTCAACTCGGGAAACGTAGTTGTCCCCCTGGCGCTCGAACAAGACGCGACGTTCTCCATCCAGTGGGATAGCCAACTGTTGTAAAACGTTGTTGGTGTCGACCATGAAAGAGAGTTTTTGGTTGATCTTGAGCCGGATCAGGGAGTTCTGGATGTCAACTTCCAGCAATTTGTGCAAGGTTTTGGCGGGCAAGTTGAGGGTGTTGAATATCACCGACAAGTTGTCATCACCCTTCACCTTATAGTCAAGCCACTCGGGGTCTGGAGCTGAATCTGCTTCAAGACCATCGACGGGAGACGCTTCATCACCGACCACTTCGTGATCAGGGATGGTTAAAAATTCGGTATCTGCGGCCTGGGAGCCGGAAATGTTAGCTTCAGTAGAGAGATCTTCGGCTTGCACCGTGATGGGGTTATTCGCAAGCAGCTCATTCGGGGAAGGCAGCAGAGTTACGCTGGCAACAGAAAATCCCGCCAACATCAAGATGGCGTACAGGTGTTGCCGGGGAATGGGAGGCTCCCACTCGGCGATTCTGCTCATTGGAGCTAAAAACCGTTTCATCCTGTGTCCTTGCTTTATCGAAACTGGATACATAGAAAACCGATGATTTATATCATCACGAAACGCAGGGGCGAAGCAGAGGCGCGCCTGACACTTTCAAAACCGGATTTGTATCACGGATAGTGGTCACTAACCAAGATTTTTGCGCCCTGCAGGACCTGTGTAACGGTTACATGCTGCTTTTTTATCCGACACCGCGGAGGTTCCTGCTTCCTGAGGCATAGGTCATTAGCCCGGCTCTCATGGCGCTGATCGGATCAAACGACGATCTGTTGATCTGGTTCCGCATTGCCAAGCTCTTTTTCATAAGCAAAGAATGTACCGTTTCTAGGGTGTCCAATCGAGTGTCGATTGAGGTCTTGATCGAGGTGATCAGTGGATCAGGGGCCTTGTAGTGGGAGCCAGTGTAACAGAATGAGCCAAGATGGGGCGTCAGCCTGAGGCAAGCAGCCGATTGTTTCCCGGTCAAGAGGCGGCATCAGGCGCATGACCAGTGCCTAATAACCCCGTTGAAAATCGATAGCAAATTCGAGCTGTGTTTGTTCCAGGTAGCGCAGGTAGTTCCGTTCGAAGATCCGGGCTACCTGTTCGGGATGACTCCAGGCGGAATTGTGCGGTGTGATGAGAATATTTGGCAGTTGCCACAGCGGATCATGGGACGGCAGCGGCTCTTCTTCAAATACATCCAGGATGGCCACTCCCGGGCGTCCGGCTCGCAGGGCTTCAAGCAGATGTTCGCTCTGGATGGCATCGCCCCGACCCACATTGAACAGTATGGCCGTTGGTTTACAGCAGGCGAGTAGCTCGCGGTTGAACAGATGACGGGTCTCACGGGTGGAAGGCAAGGCACTGACGATGACATCGACTTGCGGTAACAGGTGCGGTAGTGCCGAGGGTTGAAATATGTCATCAAATCCGGCTACTTCGTGTCCCTGGCGGTTGACGCCCCACACTTCCATGCCGAATTGATGTGCCGTCATCGCCAGATGTTGGCCTATGCTGCCGGTGCCTAGAATCAACAGGCGCCGTTCACTCAAAGGGCGATACGGCAGGGCTTGCCAGTGGCGATTTTTCTGCTGTTCGCGATAGACCGGCAAGTGGCGGGTCAGGCTGAGTAGATGAGCAAAGACGTATTCGCTCATCAAGGGGCCGAAGACACCGCGAATATTGGTCAGTTGATAATCCTGCCGTAGGCCGGGTTGTAGTAGCGCATCGACACCTGCGTAGGTGGACTGGGCCCACTGTAACCGGGTGGCCAAGGATAATACGCTAGCGATGGCCGTGGGTTCTCCCAGCAAGATATCCGCTTGCGGGGCCAGGTGTTGTGCTTGTGATTCGTCATCGGCAACGAGCAGTGTCAGGTTTGGCAGCGCCTGTTGGAGCAATAATTGCTGGTAGCTGCGGTTGTCGCGACTCAGCAGTAACAGGGTGTGATGGGTCATGATGAGGATCTCCTGATTTCTTTGATGGTAGCGCAGGGCATCTCAGGATTCGAGCTCGTTGCCCTCTGGATGAGATCGCATCAGGGTGATAGTGCGCCAGTGTGTTAGTGCGTCAAGGTGAGAGTGCAATAGCGTGGCCATCGGCATACAATGAGTGCATTCATAGCGAGGGAGTAACCGCGTGTTCGGCGATAAATTTTATAAACGTCTGGGGGATCTGGAACCCTGGCAGCAGAGTGTATTTGCATTGGCTTTGGCCGAACGCATGTATCCCAATTATCATCTCTACGCCGAGAGTACCGGCAAAGGCAATGCGACTGAGTTTCGCGCGGCTCTGGATAGTCTGTGGCTTTATCTGACGGAGAAGGGGTCGCGCGTCAATCTGTCGGCCATTCTGGAGTCCTTCGAAGCATTCATTCCCGACCCGACCCACGAAGAGAGCTATGGTGCTTATCCAGCGCTGGATGCCTGTGTCGCTCTGGGGTGTGCTTACAACTCGGTGATCTGCCGGATTGGTGAGGAGCCGATGGAGGCGAGTGGCGCGTCGATTGGTTCTGTGGCCGGTTTTATCGAAATGCTTGAAGAGCGGGAGCTGACCGAAGAGGAGCTGTATGAACAGCCTTTGATGGAACAGGAAATGGCATTTCAGGTGGAGCTGCTGAGTCAGGTGTCCAGACCCCGGGATCCGCAGCAAATCTTTGCCATTCGCTCCCTAGCCGCTCAGGATGGTGTCTCCAACCTGGGGATTTCCCTGGAGTAAGCGCGAGGTTCATCATGACGGCCAACAGTCAGCCCTGGTGGTCGTCAATCTTGGTTGTGATGGATGTGTTGTTTCCCCAGTCGAGGTGCCGGTGTCTGGCTGTCGACTGCAGCAATCTTTTTCGATGTTCTCCAGCCCGAGTCGGGTTTCCCGCAAACCCTTTATCTGGGCGATTTCCTGAACCCCGGTATACGCATCGACAACCCTAGTGATGGCTTTCCGGCTCCATAGTCCTTCTATCGGAGATGGCGGAGACTCTGCTGGGTTGCGTCGCTTATTAATGATGATAGCGCTTTCGCCAAGGGCTATCGGCTAGATAACTGCGCACAATTGGCGGTATATGTGGGATAAGTGTGAAGAGGATGGCACTTCTTGCCGAAAAGCTGGCCGATCACCGCGTGGTGCGGGATAAAGCCTTTGCTTGAGGCTGTTTTTTTGACTAGATTGGTCGCTGATTTTTAATTGCGCCGGAATAAAAAAAGGACTCTCTATGAACAAAACTGAGCTTGTCGATGCGATTGCAGCAAAGGCTGATATGAGCAAAGCCCAGGCCAAAGTTGCACTGGAAGAAATTCTGAACAGCATCACTCAGAGCCTTAAAGAGGGCGATCAAGTTCAGTTGGTCGGGTTTGGTACTTTCAAGGTTAATCACCGTGCTGGCCGTACGGGTCGTAACCCGCAGACTGGCGCTGAAATCACCATAGCGCCTTCCAATGTGCCAGCTTTCGTTGCCGGAAAGGCTCTGAAGGATGCGGTGAAGTAATCTTCCCCTTGCCTTGAAAAAACCCGACCTGACGTCGGGTTTTTTATTGTCCGAAAATCGCACTTTGCAGGCTACCGAGTCTAGTTGTCCCCCTCGCTGATGACATTGTCCATCGATGCATGGACGAATCGATGCCGTTTTGCCATTCTCAAATTCTGGGGCACCCCTGTTAAGTGGTCATTGAGGACAACTTCGTGGATTGTCATGGTGTTTTTAGCTATCAAGCCGTCGGTTCCTTGCTCTGGATCCGCGTCTCTGGTGGTATTAACTACGAGTTTGCCTGTCGCTATCGCGATACCATCATAGCCGCCGCCCGCCAGTTGCCAACCGGTCCCTGGATCCGGGTCACCGATATACGCGCTTGGGCCTTGGGGGGGCCCGAGGTAATACCTCCCTTACATGAACTCATGTGCTGGTGTGAGCTGCATGGGCTGCAACACAGCGTCAATCTGGTTTCTATGGCCACGCTTCATCCCCATATGCTCGATCTCATGATGCGAGGCGTGGCTCGTCACTCCGAGCGGCATCTGCTCACTCAGGTATCTGATGTTCGTCCCTTGCTCCAGCGCTTGTCTCCCGGACTCGATTTGCGAGAGTTGATTGCCAAGCTCTATGCCGATGATGTCACGCTCTTCGATTAGCTTGTGATAGCATTTCCGCTCTTCATGACAAGGGCAGACCTGAATTATGGCTTATCAGTGGATCCTGTTTGATCTGGACGATACCCTGTTTGATTTTCCGGCCGCTGAGGCATTAGATGCGGCGCTGGCTCACTATTCGGTGACCCTGACGGCCGAGATGCTGGCGGATTACCAGGCGCTGAACAAGGCGCTATGGGAGCAATACAATGCGGGCCAGCTGGATGTTGAAACCTTGAAACAAGCCCGTTTTCGCGACTTGGCTCCGCAATCGGGTGTTTCGCCGCTCGAGCTGAATAACACCTTTCTACAGGCCATTTTGCAACGCAGCCAGCCGTTGCCAGGGGTCGAGCAGACGCTGCGCCAATTGCATGGCAAGGTCGGGATGGGGATCATTACCAATGGTTTTGCGGATATCCAACACGCGCGTCTCAACCAGAGTGGGTTAGCGGATTGTTTTGATTTTATGCTGGTTTCCGAAGAGTTAGGCGTGAACAAACCCGATCCGCGGATTTTTGAAGCCGCGCTGGCGCGCATGGTGTCCGTGCAGCCTGCCGATGTGTTGATGGTGGGCGACAATCCGCAGACGGATGTTGCCGGTGCCGCGGGTGTGGGGATGGAAACCTGTTGGTTTAATCTGCGCCGTGAGTCTCAACCCGTGACCTCTCATCATGCGATTGAACGATTCCATGAATTGTTGATGCTGCCACGAGTACAACCCTTATTGGCCTCCTGAACCTTGGTGGGTATAGATAGTTTGCAACAGAGGCGCCTGATGGCGCCTCTGTTGTCTCATGGCTTTCTTGCCTAATGAGGGTGGGTTTCCAGCGTCAGGTGAGCCAGATTCGGGATCTGTTCCAGATGATGCCGTAAGTGATTCAACTGCGGCTCTGTCACCGCAGGCAAGCCGACAATAGCGGCATAGCGAGTCTCGCCAATGCGCCAGACATGCAGATCCAGGAGCGAGCTGTGGTGGCGGATGACAGTGTCGCGGATCTGTTCACTGACGGGGCCATGACTCTCGGCATCGATCAGGATGCGAGTGGTTTCGCTCAGCAAGCCTTTGGCCCAGTAGAGGATCACCACGCCGCCCACCAGCCCCATCACAGGATCCAGCCAGGCTGCGCCCCACAGCATGCCCCCCGCGAGTGCGACAATAGCCAGTACCGAGGTGGCCGCATCGGTGAGCACATGGATGTAGGCCGCTTTTTTATTCAGATCCTGATGTCCATGCTGCTGGTCATCATGGTCATGGTCATGTTCATGCTCATGGTCATGGTGGTCATGGTGGTCATGGTGGTCATGGTGGTCATGGTGGTCATGGTGGTCATGATGGTCATGGTGGTCATGATGGTCATGATGGTCATGATGGTCATGATGGTCATGATGGTCATGATGGTCATGATGGTCATGATGGTCATGATGGTCATGATGGTCATGATCATGATCCCGTTGAACATGGGCGTGGCTGTGGCCCGAATGTCCGTGACCATGATGATGCCCAGGCCCATGACTATGTCCCTGATCTCCCAGCAGCCAGGCACTGAGCAGATTCACCGCCAGTCCAACCATGGCAACCAGCATGGATTCGCCATAGTGAATGGTTCCGGGATTGAACAGCCGCAGCGAAGATTCCCACAGCATGGAGCAGGCTACGGCCGCCAGGATCAGCGCGCTGGTATAAGCGCCGAGGATCTCGATTTTCCAGGTCCCGAAGGCGAAGCGATGATCGCCGGCAAAACGTCGGGACAAGGCATACGCCAGCAGTGAAATACCCAGAGCCAGGGCATGGGTGCTCATATGCCAGCCATCGGCCAGCAGGGCCATGGAGTGGAACTGCCAACCGGCGAGTATTTCGATCACCATCATGGTCACCGTCAGTGCCACGACCCAGGCTATTTTGCGTTCACTGCCCAGCATGGGGCGATGAAACGCCTGAGCCTGGATACAGGTCAGTGTTGTTCTCTGTGGCGGCACGGGAGCCGCAGTATGTGATATGGACATGCCGGCATCTCTTTGTCATAGTGTGAATCCAATATACCCCCCCCCAGTATATTTCAGCAAGCCGGTTGTCATGGATAATGCGGGCGGAACTTGCCGAGGAATCAAGATGAGCCATACCCAAAAAGAGAAAAAAGCCCTGCTTAATCGTGTTCGTCGACTCCGGGGTCAGCTCGATGGTCTGGAGCGCTCTCTGGATGAAGGGCTGGGATGTTATGACATACTGCAGCAGATTTCGGCGGTGCGCGGCGCTGTGAACGGTCTGATGGGGCAGGTGCTGGAAGGCCACATCCGGGAGCATATGCAGCCCCTGACCGGCGATGATGAGCCCGAGGCGACGGAAGGGCTCATCAAGGTTCTGCGTTCATATCTGAAGTAGCTCGAATCTCCAGGAATGCAGGGTTTGTAATATTTAATGTTGCAATGCGCGTCATATCCAATGATATACATCTGCGCGTTTAGTTTTTGTTTAGGTTTATCGCTGCACAATAACTAGTTGGTTGTTGTTTTTCACTATTGCTTGTCACTGTTTTGTTCGCGACAAGCCTCATCACAAGATCCTCAGGGTGAACCGAGCCTTTCGTTAGAGGCTTTCACCCGCATCGCTTCGATCCGTTGCACTCAGGATGACTAGACTTGGGTGCAACACGCAAACTGAATGCGTATTTTGCACGCACAATCCCTGCATTGGTTGTTTCCAATGCTTTATGACCATCAATAGGGAGGATGGATGATTCAACTCGACTTTTACGGCACCTTGGTGGCGGCATCGCTGGTTTTGCTGCTCGGTCGCTCCTTGGTCAACCGCATCCCTTTTTTGCGGACTTACAATATTCCCAAGCCTGTTGCCGGTGGATTGCTGGTCGCCTTGATCCAACTGGTGATTTACTGCACTACCGGACAATCAGTCCAGTTTGATCCGGCTTTGCAGACGCCGTTGATGCTGGCGTTTTTTGCCACTATAGGTCTGAATGCCGATTTTGCCAGTCTGCGCCGGGGTGGCCGGGCGGTTGCCGTCTTCTTACTGGTGGTGACCGGTCTGCTGGTGATGCAGAACACACTGGGGATCACCCTGGCTTCCCTACTCGGACTGGATCCGCGCATGGGGTTACTGGCCGGGTCTATTACTCTTTCCGGTGGTCATGGCACAGGGGCGGCCTGGAGTGCCACCTTCGCTGAAAAATACGGGCTAGAGTCGGCGCCGGAGCTGGCGATTGCCTGCGCCACTTTCGGTCTGATCCTCGGCGGCCTGATTGGCGGCCCTGTGGCGCGCAAGCTGGTGAAACAGGTGACGGTTCCCGGCGAAAATGAAAATGCCGATTCGTCACCGCTGGGATTTGAGTTGCCGGAGCGTGAACGCCCGATCACGGCATTTTCCATGATCGAGACCCTGGCCCTGATCTCTGTGAGCCTGATGGCCGGAACCCAGTTTGCCCTGTTGCTGCAGGGGACCGCCTGTGAACTGCCGACCTTTGTCTGCGTCTTGTTTGTCGGGGTGCTGTTACGCAACGTGCTGGGGTTACTGCGTTGGCATGAGGTCGGGGAGCGAGAGGTCTCGCTGCTGGGTAATGTCAGCCTGTCGCTGTTTTTAGCCATAGCGCTGATGTCGTTGAAACTGTGGCAGTTGGCCTCGCTGGCCTTACCCATGATCGTCTTGCTCTCCGCCCAGACCCTGGCCATGGCGTTGTACGCCTACTTCGTCACGTTCCGGGTGATGGGGCGCAACTATGATGCGGCTGTCTTGGCGGCGGGACATTGTGGCTTTGGTCTGGGGGCAACACCCACTGCGATTGCCAATATGCAGGCCATCACCCAGCGCTTTGGACCTTCCCATTTGGCCTTTCTGGTGGTGCCCATGGTGGGGGCCTTCTTCATCGACATTCTCAATGCGGTGATCATCAAGCTGTTTCTGGCCTTGCCCTGGCTTGCCTGATTTGGCTCTGAAGAGGGAGATGGCAAGGGAGCTTGGGCTCCCTTGTTTTTTGGCGCACTTGCTCGCACAATGCAACCGGTTGCTTTGACGGATTTCGAGGGTGTTATGTATAAACTGATCGCGCTGGATATGGATGGAACCTTGTTGCGGGACGATGGCTCCATCTCCGCACGGACGCAACAGGCGATTGCGGCGGCCAAGGCGAAAGGCATCACAGTCGTGCTGGCCTCAGGACGCCCGATTGCCGGCATGGAAAAATTCCTGCAGCAGTTAGCGCTGACCAGTCACGAGGACTATGTCCTCAGCTACAACGGCTCCCTGGTGCAGAATGTGGGGACTGGTGCCGTGTTGGCCAGCCGCCTGCTGAAGGGTCAGGATGTGCGCGACCTGTTTGCCATCAGCCAGCAGTTGGGAGTGAATATTCATGCTTTCTCCCGTCAGCAAGGATTGATCGCGCCGCGGAACAGTCGCTATACCGAGTTGGAGCGCAGCCACAATGATCTGTTGCTCACCGAGCTGGATTTTGCCCTGCTGCCGGAGGATGAAGCCATCCTCAAGGTGATGATGGTGGATGAGCCGGAGATCCTGGCCCAAGCTGTGGCCGCTCTGCCTGCCGAGGTGTATCAGCGTTTCACCGTGGTACAAAGTACCCCCTATTTTCTGGAGTTCCTGCATCCGGATAGCAACAAGGGGGCCGGGGTTGCGGCTCTGGCGGCGCATCTGGAGATCAGCCCCGAGGCGATCATCTGTGTCGGCGATGCCGGCAATGACGCCCACATGCTGAGTTATGCCGGGCTCGGTGTGGCCATGGGCAATGCCACCGACGAGATCAAGGCGATGGCGGATTTTGTCACCCATAGCAACGAAGAGGATGGCGTGGCCCACGTCATTGAACGCTTTATGCTGCACGTCTGAGCGTATCCCTCTGCGTCTGATAAAAACCACCTTGAGCCTATCAAGGCAGAGCGTTACCTTAGTGCCCCTCTTGAGTTGATGAAGGGCCGGGTTATGGTCGAGCTGAGTGGGTTATTCCGTTATCCGGTGAAGTCTTGTCGAGGGCTCGATGAGTCGCGCCTGTGGGTCGGCACTGAGGGCCTGGTCGGCGACCGCCGTTATATGGTCATCCGCCCGGACGGGAGTTTTATCACAGCCCGAACCCATCCGTTGCTGCAGCAGGTGCGAGTGCTGTGGTTGGAGGCCGGGATCTGTCTGCGCGCGCCTGGGCTTGCCGATCTGGAGCTATTACCCGCGCAATTTGACCAGGAGCCGGTGGCCACCGGCGTCTGGAGTGACTCCTTTACTGCTCGTACGACCCGGATGGAAGCGGATGCCTGGTTCAGCCAGTTGCTGGGGGAGTCGGCCCGTCTACTCTGGCTGGGGGAATCATCGCCTCGTTATCGCGCCAAATTGCAGCAGCATGTCAGTTTCGCCGATGGTTATCCGCTGCTGCTCATCTCTCAAGCCTCCCTGGATGATCTCAATCGGCGTTCGCCGACTCCACAGCGTATGGAGCAATTTCGTCCCAATCTGGTGGTGAGCGGGACTGAGCCATTTGCCGAAGATGGCTGGCGCCGGATCCGCATTGGCGAGGTAGAGTTTCTGGTGGCCAAGCCCTGTAGCCGATGCGTGATGACCACACTGGATGCCATATCCGGACGCTATCACCCGCAGCGGGAGCCTCTGGCGACTCTGGCAACCTACCGCCTGGCGGAGGATGGCGAGATCTATTTGGGCCAGAACCTGATCCCGCTGAATGAAGGCTGGGTGAGTGTCAGCGATCCGGTGGAAGTCTTGGAGACGCAGACCGCCATTCCTTATCCTGTGCGTCCCCGATTGCCCGTTGAGCAGGTCGCAGCGCCCATTCGGCCTCTGGTTCAGGAAGATGAGGCGCCGGCTCGGTCGGTGTCAGCACGGTTTACGGTGCTGGTATCCACCGGGGAAGGTGATGCTGCTTTTCAGGCGGATCCCGAGCGGCCCTTGTTGATTCAGGCGGAGGAGGCTGGAGTCCAATTGCCCCATGCCTGCCGGGCGGGTATCTGTGGGCGTTGCAAGCAGTTGCTGGTTGCCGGAGAGGTCGAACAGCCTCAGGTGCCTGGGCTCAGTGCCACGCAGCGTGAAGATGGCTTGATCCTGACCTGTTGCGCCAGGGCGCGCAGTGATCTGACCCTGGCGAAACCGCCACTGAGTCTTCGCTGCTAATCAGGTACGGCTCATGGGTGTGCGGGGGTGTGCGGGGGTGTCGGGACGCGGATCATTGCTGCACAAAAAAACAAAGGCCACCAAACGGTGGCCTTTGTAGAAGATGTCGAACATCACTCTTTAATCACTTCAATATGACTGAAACCGAAGCGTAGAAATTCGTTATCCCGATAATCTTTGCTCGTGCTCTTATCGCGAGTCAGCGCGGCTATCTGTTTTTCCATCATCAGAAAATGCCGCAAGTCGATCCCTTCGGCCGCCGCCATCGCTTCATAGATGTCGTGATATTTATCATTGGCAAATTGGATCAGACGCGGTTTGCCATTGAAGTGGTATTTAATTTTCAGAGCCATTTGCTATCCACTGTCCAGGTTGCCGACTTACTCGGCATCCTGTTCCTTTTTCTTTTTTGGGGTACCCCAAGGGGATGTGCCCGTGCTGGGTTTGCTGGGTCGAGCGGCACCTGCATGGTGCGAGCTTTGCGGGCGGCTATGTTGATGATCGCGGCCATGCTGGCGCTCGCCTGAACGCGGCAGCTGTTCACCACGGTCACCACCTTGGCGACGTTGCCCTTCTTGTTGTTGTAGCGCACGTTCCCGTTGTACCGGGTCGTTGTCATTGCGGAAGATCCGCTCACCCTGGGGGCGTGCACCGCGATCACTGGGACGGTCGCCATAGGGGCGGGCAGGACGCTCGCCCTGCGGACGGTCACCATAAGGGCGTGAGGGGCGTTCGCCTTGCGGACGGTCGCCATAAGGGCGTGAGCTGCGCTCGCCTTGCGGACGGTCGCCATAGGGGCGTGAGGAGCGTTCGCCTTGCGGACGATCGCCATAAGGGCGTGAGCTGCGCTCGCCTTGTGGGCGGTCACCATCACGGCGTGGACCACGGTCACCTTGCGGACGGTCGCCATAAGGACGCGAGGAACGCTCGCCTTGCGGACGGTCACCATAAGGACGTGAGGAGCGTTCGCCTTGTGGGCGGTCGCCATCACGGCGTGGGCCACGGTCACCTTGCGGACGATCGCCATAAGGACGCGCGGAACGCTCGCCTTGCGGACGGTCACCATAAGGACGTGAGGAGCGTTCGCCTTGTGGACGGTCG
>JBBRVG010000043.1:0-34842 GCA_038247115.1 Enterobacterales bacterium
ACAGAAAGCGCGAAGTACATGCGGAGTGGTAGTTCAGTTGGTTAGAATACCGGCCTGTCACGTCGGGGGTCGCGGGTTCAAGTCCCGTCCACTCCGCCACTATCGAAAAGCCCAGACTATTGTCTGGGCTTTTTTGTTTTTGGAGTTTTTCCATTGCTTGACGTTGGACTCGGATCCATGTTGTTTTACCTCGCTTTTATTGTCTCGATTATGCCAGCTCGTTTGAGGATGCTAGACTGCGAGTTCATTCCTATTGCCGAGGCCTGGCTGCATGTTAACGCTTGAGCAGCAAGCGGTTCATCTACAACGAGTATCCCGCACATTTGCACTAACTATACCGTTGCTCCCTTTGCCCCTGGCTGATTGGGTCGGTAATGCCTATTTATTGTGCCGTATTGTCGATACGATCGAGGACGATCCTTTATTGCCTTGTGCCATCAAACAGCAGCATATGGATTTGTTTCTTGCATCATTGCAGGGCTGTGACAGCGTGGAAAACTGGAGCCGTCAACTGGCGGGAGCCTTGAGTGCCAATACTCCGTCGGGCGAACTGGCGTTGATCGATGATATCCCTGCGGTGCTGGCTCGCTTATTCTCCTTTCCTGCCGCTGTTCAGCAGATCCTGGTGCGAGGGGTTTCCATTATGAGTCGTGGCATGTCGGCTCAGCAGCAGCAGTCCAGCATCTCGGATGGCAATGCGCTTGACCAATATTGTTACCATGTTGCTGGGGTCGTCGGTGAATTACTGACCGAACTCTTCAGTGTCTATACCCCGGCTATCGGACAACAAAAGTCTGTACTGCTTCCTTTGGCTGTCTCCTTCGGGGAGGGCTTGCAACTGACCAATATTCTCAAAGATATTCAAGAGGATGCGGCTAGGGGCGTTTGTTGGTTGCCTGGCCTACCTCAGGCCGCTGCTGAATGCTCTATTCACAATGATCGGCAACGGATTACCGACTATATTGCGATGGCCCATGGTCATTTGCAGGATGCAGTGCAGTTTACATTGAAGCTGCCAAAGCAAGAGTCTGGTATTCGGCAGTTTTGTTTGTGGGCTATCGGCATGGCTATTTTGACTCTGCAACGCGTGCACACTCATTCACTATCTAGCGAGGCAGCCCCAGTCAAGATTTCACGGCGTCAAGTCAAGGGCGTCATTCTGATTTGCCGACTCGCCGGGTGGAGCAATGTCTTGTTGCGGGCTTATTTCCGCGGGCTGGGTCGCCGATTGCCGATTACGCATCGGGATGTTAACGAACTCCATCAGCGTGTTTCGGCTTGGCAGTGAGATTATCTTTGCTGCGAGGGAGGTATCATGGTTAGCGAGCGGCTCAATTACCGAGTCAAGCGGGAGCTGATTGGTTTCCTGTACGCTAGTGGCTCATATGCCCTTCCTGCACAGGCCGCCGTGATGTCGTTTATTGCCTGGCTCGTGCATCCTTATACCCCCGTTGCATTATGGTGGAGCTGGTTGCTGGGGAGTTCGGCGACTCTGATATGGCGAAGCCTCCATCTTTACTGGCGGCGCTACCATAGATCCGCCTCGCGGTTACGGCTTGAATATGAATATTTTATCGGTTCCACCTGCAGTGCAATTATGTGGGCCATGGGGTTGCTGTTCTTCATGAGTTATTTGCCAGAAACCCAGCGAATGTTACTGGTTCTACTCTCATGCCTTTATATGGCGGCCTGTTCGGTGTTGCTACTGAACAGCGTCCGTTGTTTCTATGGGTCTATTATCCCAGTGAGTGCAGCCCTGTGTCTGGAGTTGCTTGCCCGTGATGATGCTATTAGTAATGTGATTATTCTGGTGGTGTTATTCAGCGTGCTATTTTCCGAACTGACCCGTCGGCAAATCCTACGCTGGCAAACAGCGGGACTGTATAACCGATTTTTGAGCGCCGATATGGCCAAGCAGCTGCGCAAGCGTACTGAGTCACTGCGCGTTGCTTCTCAGCAGGATGGATTGACTGCAATTGCCAATCGCGGCAAGTTTGATGAGCAGTTGGAAGCTCAGTGGCGACGCTGCAGCCGGGCCGCGGCACCATTGGCGCTGATCCTGCTGGATGTGGATTACTTCAAACAGTTCAATGATCGTTATGGGCACCAGGCGGGTGATGATTGTCTGAAACAACTGGCGCTACTATTGCGTAACGTGTTGCGGCGAGATGATGACTTGGCGGCCCGCTATGGTGGTGAAGAGTTTGTGCTGCTGTTGCCATTTACCGATGTGGCGGGTGCCAAAACGATTGCCGAGGCGGCCAGTCAGCAATTGCGGCAATTGGCTATCCCCCATCATCACTCCTTGGTTGCGGAGCGGGTGACCTGTAGCCAGGGTTGTGCTTGTCTCATCCCGCAGCCGGATATGGTGAGCAGTGAATTGATTGAAATGGCCGATGTCGCCCTGTATCGCGCCAAGAAAAATGGTCGGAATCGTATTGAAATTGCGGATTAATAAGTAGGAGTAGTGAGCATGCAATGTCATCGTATTGAAGAGCTGCTGGAGTTGTTACAAGCCGCTTGGCTGGCGGACCAGGATCTGAGTCTGGTTCAATTCGTGAGCAAGATAGCCGAGGAGGCGGGATTTACCGGGCCATTGACCGAGCTGAGTGACGATATGCTGATTTATCAGCTCAAGATGCGCGATAAGAGCCAGCAGGAGATGATTCCTGGCTTGGCCAAGGATTGTGTCCCTGATTTTAAGGAAGCCTTGCTGCGAGCTCGTGGCATCACCAAATAGCCGCAACTTGCTCACCTAAGCTAGCTTTTGCGTTTCTCTGTTATCAGCGATGGAGAAACGCCTTTTAATGCCTTGTTCGCCAACGGCTCTCCCTGGATTAAGCGAGTCCTGCATTCTTGCGGTGTTCTCAGGACCGTTTCCCCTTATGATGGCAACACATTCTGTGTTGGCGGATCCGCTGTATCTGCATCAGCGCTGCAAGATGCTTCGGCAGCTGCCGGATTCTGAACAAGGAGCTCCCTGATGAGCGCATTTCATTTTGCCAACCTGTCCCCCGACCTGATCCTGGATGCTTTGGCGTCAGTGGGCCTCTATCTCGAATCGGGATTGACGCCATTGAATAGCTATGAAAACCGGGTCTACCAGTTTTTGTGTGAAGATCGGCGACGTTATGTGGTCAAGTTTTATCGCCCCGAACGCTGGAGTACGCAGCAGATCCTCGAGGAGCACCGCCTGACTCATTATTTGAGTGATAATGAAGTCAACGTGGCGCCACCTTTGGAGCTCGGCGGGACCACCTTACATGCGCATGCTGGCTACTTGTTTGCGGTTTGGCCCAGCGTCGGAGGCCGGCATCTGGAGCCGGATAATCTGGATCAGCTGGAGATGGTGGGCCATCAGCTCGGGTTGTGGCACAGCTTGAGCCCGGCAATGCCCTTGTCGGCGCGCGGCACATACAGCCATGAGCGTTTTGTGGCTGAACCTCTAGAACAATTGCTTCTGCATTCCCCTTGGCCCCGGAAGCTGAACCCTGAGTTCACCGAGTTGCTAACAAAGCTGTCGGCGGCATTATTGTCGCCGCTGACGTTCGCTTGCCCTCACATTCCACTACACGGTGACTGTCATATCGGCAACATTCTATGGCGCGATGGACCCATGTTGGTGGATCTGGATGATTGTCTGATGGGGCCCGCGATCCAGGATCTCTGGATGTTATTATCCGGTGATGAGGCGGAGCAGCGGATGCAGCTGGATGCTTTGTTGAGTGGGTACGAAGAGTTTTGTGCTTTCGATCTCAGTCAGTTGCGGCTCATCGAGCCATTGCGTACGGCGCGTATGATTCATCATCTGGCATGGCTCAATCGACGCTGGCCCGATCCTGCGTTTCCCAAGGCGTTTCCCTGGTTTGCAGAAGAGGAATTCTGGTTGAGTCAACGTCAGCAGCTTGGGCAGCAGTTGGTGCGACTCAAAGCACCGCCCCTGGCATTGACGCCGTTCCATTGAGTGAATAGTCTGTGCTGCGGATAGGGGGTCATGCTGACCCTGAACAACATCAACGACAGGAAATTTCATGAAAAAGATCATTATGCTGTTGGCGGGTCTGATGATGACCTCTCTGGTTCAGGCTGCACCTCTGTTCAAGGAAGGGGTACATTACGATGTGGTCAAGCAGGCCGCCACCACCAAGCCGGAGGTACTGGAGTTTTTCTCCTACTTCTGTCCCCATTGCTATTCCTTTGAACCGATTATGGCCGAAGTAAAGAAGAGCCTGCCGCAAGGTGTGGAATTCAAACGTAATCCAGTTGCATTCCTCGGCCGCGAGATGGGTCCCGAGTTACAACGTGCCTATGCGGTTGCCACTCTGCTCGATGTTGAAACCAAGTTCAGTCCGGTGGCCTTCAAACAGATCCAGGTCGACCGTAAGCCGCCGCAAAGCCGTGCCGACATCAAGGCGCTGTTTGAAAGTATTGGTGTGGCGGGTAACGAATATGAAGGGGCTGTAGATAGCTTTGCGGTTACCGGTATGGTGTCGCAATATGATCGCAACACCACCGAAATGCAAATCCGTGGCGTGCCAGCCACTGTGGTCAATGGCCGTTACCTGCTCAAGACCGAGTCGGTGAAAAGCGCGGATGAATACAAGGCGCTGGTGCAGTTTCTGCTGAACAAGAAAGACTGAGTGTTGATGTCCGGGAGAGGGAGCTGAGGCTCCCTTTTTCATTGGTGGCAAACTCGCAGGCGAGGGTAGGGAGCATAGGATGAAGCTGTTGGTCAGTGCCTGCTTATTGGGGGAACGGGTTCGCTATGATGGTCAAGCGCAAGCGCTTGAGTTGGCTCAATTGACGATCTGGATGCAGCAGGGGTTGATTATCGGCTGCTGCCCCGAGGTCGCCGGTGGTCTGCCGGTTCCTCGTCGGGCAGCGGAGCGGCAACCGGATGGTGCCATCTGCACCGCAGACGGTGAGGATGTGACAGCGGCGTTTACCCGAGGGGCTGAAGCAGCTCTGGCATTGTGCTTACGGCATGATGTGCGTTGTGCGCTGCTCAAAGAGCGTAGCCCTTCGTGCGGTAGTCAGCACATCTACAGTGGCCGCTTTGATGGCACTCTGGTGGCAGGTGAGGGGCTGGCGGCGGCCTTACTCCGTCAGCACGGGATCCGTGTTTTCTCGGAGTTGCAAGTTCCGGAGTTTATTGCGCATGTGCAAACCCTGCTAAGTCAGGGGGCGTCATCTTCAGTCGAGTAGCCTAGTCGCTGTCGCCGGGCCGGTTGGCTATTTTTCACGGGGTGCGTAAGCGTTTGAGTAAGCGGTCCATGGCTCTATATCCCAACGCTTCAGCGAGGTGGTGGCGCTGGATATCGGTATCCTGAGCCATATCAGCCAGGGTTCTGGCGACTCGTAGTATCTTGTGCCACGCCCGCAGGGAGAGGCCGAGTTGATGGATCACATCTTCGAGAAAATGGGCATCCTGGCCGCTGAGTGCGCAGTATTGCTCTATCTCCCGACTATCGAGCAGAGCATTGAGCTTACCGGCCCGCTGCAGTTGCAGGTGACGGGTATCAACCACCCGTTGCCGGATCGATTCGCTGCTCTCACCGCGCTCGCTGGGGTTACTCAGGGCGCCTTTGGGGAGCAGAGGGATCTCGACGGTCAAATCGAAGCGGTCGAGGAAGGGACCGGATAATTTACCCAGATAGCGCAATACCTGCTGGGGGCTGGAGCGCTGCTGCGTATCGTTGACATGGCCGCAGGGGCTGGGGTTCATAGCTCCAATCAGCTGGAAACGAGCCGGATAGTCGACCTGACGAGCGGCCCGACAGATACTGATAGAGCCGGTTTCCAGCGGCTCGCGTAACGAGTCCAATACACGGCGATCAAATTCCGGCAGCTCATCCAAAAACAGCACCCCGTTATGGGCGAGGGATATTTCACCGGGCCTAGGTTGGCTGCCTCCTCCCACCAGCGCCACCGCCGATGCACTGTGGTGCGGTGAGCGAAATGGCCGGGTTCGCCAATCCTGACAACCGCGAGCCAAGCCACCGATGGAGTGAATGGCCGCGGTTTGCTGTGCCTCCTCATCGGCCAACGGCGGCAGAATGCCGGGTAGTCGACTGGCCAGCATGCTCTTGCCGGTTCCTGGCGGGCCGAGAAACAGCAGGTGATGTTGACCGCTGGCGGCAATTTCCAATGCCCGCTTACCGGTCTGCTGGCCGATCACATCTTGCAAATCGGCACAGTATGCCTCTGTGTGACTGACTTCGGATATCTGTGCCACTGGTAGCTCGGTCTGACCGGCGAGCCAGGCGCTCAGATGCAGCAAGCTGTCACAGGTGTAAACCTGGGCCGAGGTGATGAGCCCCGCCTCCTGGCTATTGGCGGTAGGCAGCACCAGCATGCGATGGGCGCGCTGGGCGGCAAGAATGGCTGGGATAGCACCGAGAACCGGACGGACGGCACCAGTGAGTGCCAATTCACCGAGAAATTCGCAGCCAGCGAGCTTCTGTCCTGGCAGTTGGCCGGAGGCCACCAGAATACCGATCGCAATCGCCAGATCGAAACGCCCCCCCTCCTTGGGGAGATCGGCGGGAGCCAGGTTCACAGTGATATGGGCAGCCGGGAAGGTGAAGTTGCCATTGATGATGGCGCTGCGTACCCGGTCCCTGGCCTCTTTCACCGATGTTTCGGGGAGCCCGACGATACTCAGGGCTGGCAGGCCATTACTGATATGAACTTCGACGCTGACTAGGGGCGCCTGGATGCCTAGGCTGGCACGGCTAAAAACAACAGCTAATGACATGAATTGACCACTCCTTGAAACAAAATTCTGACAGGTCATTTATATATGGAGTTTAGTGTTGGTTTGGTGGCTGTCAGCTGGCGGTTTTCAGTGGTATGTCACAGCAAAAAAAGTTGTGTTAAAAAAAATCATGTGCTAGTTGTAGAGGCCGGATGCCGCTGGGAGCGGCAAGAATCAAGGTTTTTGGATATCTCATGCGCAGCTTTATCGTCGTCGTCAGCATTATTATCGTGGACCTAGTGGTGGTGATTATTCCACCGCTCGGGGCGAGATTGGCTGACGTCAGGTAGGTTCCAGACATCCAGAAACGCAGCAAACGACCCCCGAGGCTCAAAAGCTCGGGGGTTTTTTTTCAGCCACGCGATGGCGCTCAGCACAAGGACGTAAACGATGAATGGGGCTCAGTACATAGTCAACGCATTGCACCAGCAGGGAGTCACCCAGGTATTCGGGTATCCGGGTGGTGCCATTATGCCGGTGTACGATGCCCTGTACGATGGTGGTATTCCGCATCTGTTGTGTCGTCATGAACAGGGCGCGGCCATGGCGGCTATCGGATATGCCCGCAGTACCCGTCAGGTTGGCGTCTGTATCGCCACCTCAGGGCCGGGAGCGACTAATCTGATCACCGGTCTGGCGGATGCCATGCTGGATTCGGTACCGGTTGTGGCTATCACCGGTCAGGTCGGCCGTGACTTTATCGGTACCGATGCGTTTCAGGAGATTGATGTGCTGGGTATGTCCCTCTCTTGCACCAAGCACTCCTTCATGGTCACAGATCCCGATGAACTAGGTGCGGTGATCGCCGAGGCGTTCCAGATCGCTCGCTCCGGTCGGCCGGGACCTGTGCTCATCGATGTGCCCAAGGATGTGCAGATGGCGCTGGTCGAGGCGAAGCCGGTGATGCATCTGGTGGATGAAACAGCTCCCTTATGTGATTTGGCTCTGGCCGAGGCTCGTCGTTTGCTGGCGGCTGCCAGTAAGCCTGTGTTGTATGTGGGCGGTGGTGTGGTGCTGGCCGATGCAGTGGATGAACTGCGCTCATTTGCCGCGATTACGGGTATGCCCTCTGTTACGACCTTGAAGGGGATAGGTACTCTGGATCCGGATAGTCCTGGATTCCTGGGGATGCTGGGTATGCATGGCACCAAGGCGGCGAATCTGGCCGTACAGGAGTCGGATCTGTTGCTGGTGGTCGGCGCTCGCTTCGATGATCGGGTAACCGGCAAGCTGTCGGCGTTTGCTCCCCATGCCAAGGTCATCCACCTGGATGTTGATGCCGCCGAGCTGGGTAAGCGTCGAGCCGTGCAAGTGAGCCTGCAGGCAGACTTCAAGCAAGTGTTGCCGGCACTGGCTATGCCTCTGCAGGTGGCGGCGTGGCAGGATCACTGCCTGACCATGCGCCAGCAGTTTGCCTGGCGCTATGACCATCCCGGCGACACCATCTATGCACCGTTACTGCTCAAACAGTTGAGTGATAGCTTGCCGGAAAACACCGTGGTTACCAGTGATGTGGGGCAGCATCAGATGTGGGTCGCCCAGCATATGCAGTTCGACAGCCCTCGCAACCACATCTCCAGTTCGGGTCTGGGCACCATGGGCTTCGGCTTGCCTGCTGCTGTGGGGGCCAAGGTGGCTCGTCCGCAGGATGAGGTGGTACTGGTGAGCGGAGATGGCTCCTTCATGATGAATGTGCAGGAGCTGGGTACCTTACGTCGCGCCCAGTTACCGGTGAAGATGGTGCTGCTCGATAATCAGCGTCTGGGGATGGTCCGTCAGTGGCAGGAGTTGTTCTTCGACGGCCGTTTCAGCGAAACCATACTCACCGATAATCCGGATTTTGTCTGCATGGCCTCGGCTTTCGGCATTCCCGGAGAAACCATCAGCCGCAAGGAAGAGGTAGCACCGGCGCTGGCGCGTCTGCTGGCTAGCCCTACCGCCTATCTGTTGCACGTCTCGATTTCTGCAGATGACAATGTCTGGCCTCTGGTACCGCCCGGGGTCGCAAACGAACACATGTTGGAGGCCAAACCATGAAGCAGCACCAAGTCACTATTTTTGCCCAGCCGCGTCCCGAGTTGCTGGAGCGCGTGTTGCGAGTGGTGCGGCATCGTGGCTTCCAGTTGTCGGCCATCAATATGGCGCCGCAGCCCGATTGCCAAGAGCTGCGGATAACGGTTACTGTCGCAAGCGAACGACCGATCCAGCTGTTGCAGTCGCAACTGGCCAAGTTGATCGATGTCTTGCAGGTTGATACTCAGGCGCTGGATGTAGCGCCGCAGGAAGCTTTTCAGATCCGGGCTTAATGGAAGGAATACATAGCAATGGCACAGACCACTAAATATATCTGGTTTAACGGCGAGCTGGTTGAATGGGACAAGGCTCAAGTTCACGTCATGACGCATGCATTGCACTACGGCTCTTCCGTGTTCGAAGGCATCCGTGCCTACGATACGCCGAATGGCCCGGCTATTTTTCGCCTGCAAGAGCACATTCAACGGCTGTTTGATTCGGCCAAGATCTACTGGATGGATATGCCCTATAGCAAGGATGCCATCTGCGAGGCGTGCCGCGAGATCGTGCGGGCCAACGGCCTGAAATCCGGCTATCTGCGTCCGCTGGCTTTCGTTGGCAACGTGGGGCTGGGTCTGCATCCACCTAAGGATGCCCATACTGATGTGATGATCGGCGCTCTGCCTTGGGGTGCCTATCTGGGCGAAGAGGGGTTGAAGAACGGCGTCGATGTCGCGGTTTCGTCCTGGAATCGACTGGCCCCGAATACCATTCCGACCGGCGCCAAGGCGGGCGGTAACTACCTCTCCTCCCAACTCATCTCCCGTGAAGCCAAGCGTCACGGTTATGCCGAAGGGATTGCCCTGGATGTGAATGGTTACCTGAGTGAGGGTGCGGGCGAAAATCTGTTCCTCATCAAAAATGGCATCGTTCATACCACGCCAGCTACGTCGGCCATACTGCCGGGCATCACTCGCGATACCATCATCACCCTGGCTCGCGAACTGGGATATACGGTCAAGGAAGAGGCGCTGCCTCGCGAGGCGCTCTATCTGGCCGACGAGATCTTCATGACCGGCACCGCTGCCGAAGTGACGCCGGTGCGCTCCGTCGACAAGATCCAGGTCGGCGCCGGTTGCCGGGGCCCGATCACTGAGCAGTTGCAGAACGCCTTCTTCGGTCTGTTCAATGGCGAGACGGCTGACAAATGGGGTTGGTTGACCCCGGTTCACGATTAATCCGTGTGGAGGCGCCTGGCGCCTCCATTATTTTTGTTGTTCGAGAGTGTCTCCATAAACTCTCTTCGTTTTCCCGTTGCAGGGAGCACGCAGAGGCCAGTTTTTCGAGCCGCTTTTATGGATCACATTGCCGCATTCAGGGAGAGTTTCATGCCTAAGTACCGTTCCGCTACTACCACCCAAGGCCGTAACATGGCCGGAGCCCGCGCCCTGTGGCGTGCCACCGGCATGACCGATGATGACTTCAACAAGCCAATCATCGCTGTGGTTAACTCCTTCACCCAGTTCGTGCCCGGTCACGTACACCTCAAGGATTTGGGGCAGCTGGTGGCGCGGGAGATCGAGGCGGCCGGTGGGGTTGCCAAGGAATTCAACACCATTGCCGTGGATGACGGTATCGCCATGGGTCATGGTGGCATGCTCTACTCCCTGCCGAGCCGTGAACTGATCGCCGACTCTGTCGAGTACATGGCCAACGCCCACTGCGCCGATGCCCTGGTTTGTATCTCCAACTGCGACAAGATCACCCCCGGAATGATGATGGCCGCCATGCGGTTGAACATACCGGCAATCTTCGTCTCCGGTGGTCCGATGGAAGCGGGCAAGACCAAGCTGTCCGATCAACTGATCAAGCTGGATCTGGTGGACGCCATGGTGATGGCCGCTGACAGCAAGGTCAGTGATGAAGACACAGCTGCCGTCGAGCGCAGCGCCTGCCCGACCTGTGGCTCCTGCTCCGGCATGTTCACTGCCAACTCCATGAACTGTCTGACCGAGGCCTTGGGGCTTTCCCAACCGGGTAATGGCTCCTTGCTGGCAACCCATGCCGATCGGGAACAACTGTTCAAGAGTGCGGGTCGCCGTATCGTCGATCTGGCCAAGCGTTACTATGAACAGGATGATGCCTCTGTGTTGCCACGGGCCATCGCCAACAAGCAGGCGTTTGAAAATGCCATGACCCTGGATATCGCCATGGGCGGCTCGACCAATACAGTGCTGCACTTGCTGGCCTCCGCTCAGGAAGGCGGTATTGACTTCACCATGGAAGATATCGACCGGCTGTCGCGTCGGGTTCCACACCTGTGCAAGGTGGCGCCTTCGACCCAGAAGTACCATATGGAAGATGTGCATCGCGCCGGTGGTGTTGTGAGTATTCTCGGTGAGCTTGAGCGGGCCGGTCTGCTGCATACCGAGGTGCGCAACGTGCTGGGCCTGAGCCTGGCCGAGCTGCTGGAAGCTTATGATGTGACCCGTGGTGCTTCGGTGCTGGTGAAGGACTTCTATCGTGCTGGCCCTGCGGGCGTCCGTACCACCAAAGCCTTTAGCCAGGATTGTCGCTGGCCGGATCTGGATGTGGATCGTCAGGAAGGCTGCATCCGCTCCAAGGCCCACGCCTACAGTCAGGATGGTGGTCTGGCGGTGCTCTCCGGCAATCTGGCGTTGAATGGTTGTATCGTCAAAACTGCCGGGGTGGATGAGTCCAATCTGATTTTCTCCGGCCCGGCCCGGGTGTACGAGAGTCAGGATGATGCCGTTGCCGGGATCCTCGGTGGTGAGGTCAAGGCCGGTGATGTGGTGGTGATCCGCTACGAAGGTCCCAAGGGTGGACCTGGGATGCAGGAAATGCTCTATCCGACCTCCTATCTGAAGTCCATGGGTCTGGGCAAGGCCTGCGCCTTGATCACCGATGGTCGTTTCTCCGGTGGCACCTCAGGTCTGTCGATTGGTCACGTTTCGCCGGAAGCGGCGGCAGGTGGCAACATCGGGCTGGTGGAGAACGGTGATCTCATCCATATCCATATTCCCGAGCGTCGTATCGAAGTGGCCATTGCCGATGCCGAGCTGGCGAGCCGCCGTGCGGCCATGCAGGCCAAGGGCAAAGCTGCCTGGAAGCCACTGTCCCGTGAGCGTGCGGTTTCTTATGCCTTGAAGGCGTATGCCATGCTGGCGACCAGTGCCGACAAGGGTGCGGTGCGGGATCGAAGTAAGCTGGAGGAGTAATGATGTCCAGTTCCCAACCGGATGCCGGTGAATATCTGCGCAAGATCCTGTTGTCTCCTGTCTACGAGGTGGCGAAAGTCACCCCGTTACAGGTGCTGAAGAAGCTCTCTGACCGCCTGGGTAACCATGTGGTGCTCAAGCGCGAGGATCTGCAGCCAGTGCACTCGTTCAAGCTGCGCGGGGCTTATAACAAGATCGCCGGGCTGAATGAAGAGCAGCGAGCCCGAGGGGTAATTGCCGCCTCGGCCGGTAATCACGCCCAGGGGGTCGCGCTCTCCGGTGCCAAGTTGAATATCAAGGCGATTATCGTCATGCCGACGACTACGCCGGATATCAAGATCGATGCGGTGCGGCGCATGGGCGGCAATGTGTTGCTGTTTGGCAACAGCTTTGACGAGGCCTATGCCGAGAGCCGTCGGTTGGCCGAGCTGCACAGTTATACCCTGATCCCGCCGTTCGATGACGCCGATGTCATTGCTGGCCAAGGCACCATTGGCCGAGAACTGCTGGAGCAGGATACCCGTTTGACCCATGTCTTCGTGCCGGTGGGTGGTGGTGGCTTGGCGGCGGGAGTCGCTGTCTATATCAAGCAACTGTTGCCTGGGGTCAAGGTGATCGGCGTCGAAGCAGAGGGCTCGGCCTGTCTGGTGGCGGCATTGGCGGCGGATACACCGGTGAATCTGGAGCGCGTCTCGCTGTTTGCCGATGGTGTTGCCGTCAAACGTATCGGCGAAGAGACCTTCCGCCTGTGCCGGGACTATCTGGATGAGGTGATCACCGTCAGTAACGACGAGATCTGTGCTGCGCTCAAGGATATCTTCGAGGATACCCGCGCCATTGCCGAACCCTCTGGCGCGCTATCGTTGGCTGGGTTGAAAAAGTTCGCCGAGGAGCGCCAGGTAGTGGGGGGGCGTATGGCGGCCATCCTCTCCGGGGCCAACGTCAACTTCCACAGCCTGCGCTATGTTTCCGAACGGTGCGAGGTGGGGGAAAAACGCGAGGGCATGCTGGCCGTGACAATCCCGGAGCGCAAAGGCGCATTCCTCGAGTTTTGCCAGCGTCTGGGCAAGCGGGTGGTCACCGAGTTCAACTATCGCTACTCCTCTAGCGACAAGGCGACATTGTTCGTCGGAGTTCGTCTCTCCCGTGGCAGTGAAGAGCTCAAACAGATCATCGATGAGTTGCAGGGCGCCGCCTATCCGGTCATCAATATGACCGATAACGATCTGGCCAAGAACCATGTGCGCTATATGGTCGGGGGCCGGCCCTGTGCGACTCTGACCGAGCATCTACTGAGCTTTGAGTTTCCCGAACAACCCGGTGCGCTGATGCGTTTTCTGGAGACTTTAGGCAGCCATTGGAACATCACCCTGTTCCACTATCGCAATCATGGTGCTGATTATGGCCGTGTGCTCTGTGCCTTCGAGCTGACCGACCAGCATTTGCCGGAATTTCACCAGCATCTGCAGGAGTTGGGCTATGTCTGGCACGACGTGTCTGCCGACCCGGCGTATCGGCTATTTCTGGCCCCGTAAGGCAAGGTGGACCGCGAATACGGAAGAGGCCTGCGGGCCTCTTTTTATTTTGCTGATTAGCGTCAACTGAGCCAATATGCCTGTAGTTGAGCGTCAATGCCCCAGCTGCGGACTTAGCTTAACTGCAACCTAATGAAGAGTTCATTACTGGCTGACGTGAGCCATCAGGCTGTTATGATCCGCGCCCCTCCCGTGTGGAGTAAATAACACCTGATCATTCTGTTTCCGAGGAGTTGATAATTTATGAACCGATCCACCCTTGCCCTTGTGCTCGCCCTGCTGGGCTGTCACGCCCATGCTGAGTTTAATCCGATCCCCAAAGAGAGCGGTTTCTCTGGTTATGGCTTGTTAGGTGGCAGCTATAGCGAAGTGAATTCCAATATGCTGGTGGGGCCGAAAAAGAGCGAGAGCCAGCGTCTGAGTTCTCTGGATTCTCAGGCCAGTAGTGATGGAACGGGTCTGGATTTGAATCTGGACCTGCGTTACACCTTCGCCGACAGTCGTACCCAAGTCTATCTGGGTAACCTGATCCAGGATGCGGTTACTCTGGATTTTACCCAGCAATTGGGAGTTCGTACCGAGATGGCGGACAAGGGCATTGGCTCCATCGCCTATGTATTCTCCGGCATTCCGGGTCAGGTATGGAGTGACCCTTACCAGACGGGCACTAATCGTGAAGAGACAGATCGGGATTCGCAAGGTGTGCGTCTGGGCTGGGACGAGATCTGGGGAACCAAGTTTGCCGCTAACTATACCTATCGCAAGGTTGATATCGAGAACGAACAGAGTGGCGCCGGAGTTCCTACGTTGAGCCTGGCGGAACAAGCGCTACTGGACCGGAATGGCGAAACTCAGGCCCTCTACCTTTCCTACTACTGGATGGGTAAGCAGGGCGGAATCTTGTCTCCCTCGGTAACCTACACTCGCAATAATGCCGATGGTGGTGCTGCCAGCTATGACCGTTTCAGTGGCCAGCTTTCTTATGCGTGGATGCAGCCGAAATACAGCCTGATCACCAACCTGGTGGTGAATCAGCTGCAGTACGATGAGGTCAATCCTGTGTTTGGCGAGAAGGTTGATGCCACCGAATGGGGCCTGAATGCCAACTTTTTCTGGAACAAGTTGGCTGGCATCGACAAGCTCAGCGCACTATTTTCTGCCAGCTATGGTGAATCGGATGCCAATGTCGACTTCTTCGACAGCGACCTGACCCGGGTCAGTGCCGGTCTGCTGTACAAGTTCTGAGAGTGGGATGAGGCTTTAACCAGGCGACGCAATGCGTCGCCTTTTTCATACCCGCTCAGGAGCGGCCAAGCTCCCGACTCAGGGTCTCACAACCGAGTTTGAGCTGTAGTAAGGCATCATCCGTCAGACTGAGCTGGCAGCGCATCGCCTCCGGGATCCCTTCGGCCTGTTGTCGTAGCGCTCGTCCAGCCTCTGTGAGCACTAACACACGGACGCGCTCATCGTTTTCCCGGCGGCCTCGGCTCACCAAGCCTTTATTTTCCAAGCGTTTGAGCAGGGGGGTCAGGGTGCCGGAGTCCAGATGCAACTGTTCGCCCAGTTGCTTGACGCTCACCCCATCCTCTTGCCATAGCACCAGCAGCGCCAAGTATTGTGGGTAGGTCAGATCCAGTTGCTCCAACCAGGGGCGATAGGCGCGGATCATGGCGTTGGTCGCGCTATACAGCGCAAAGCAGAGCTGTTTTTCCAGCCGTAACTGCTGGGGGCTATTCGACATGGAAACTCCGGGAAATAATATTGCACACAATTTAGTTGCGTTCATTGTAGCTCAGGTGTACAAAGAAAAGGAAATAAATTGCACGCAATTGAATTGCGCAATCAAACCATCATATTCGTAGAGGAAGACCCCCATGACTGCACTTTATACTGCCCGCGCTACTGCCACATCTGGTCGTAATGGCCATGTCGAGAGCTCCGACGGTTTGCTCTCCCTGGAGTTGGGATACCCCAAAGAGTTAGGGGGAAGCGGCTTGGCAACCAACCCGGAACAGATGTTCGCAGGGGGCTATGCGGCCTGTTTTTCCAACGCCATTCTGTTTGTCGCCAAGCAACAGAAACTGGAGTTGAGTGCGGCGCCCGTGGCAGCCGAGGTCGGTTTGCATCAGGGCGCCAGCGGCTTTGCCTTGAGCGTCAAGCTCGCTGTGACGCTGGATTTACCCCAGGAATCGGCGCAGGCATTAGTTGCTGCCGCCCATCAGGTTTGTCCCTATTCCAATGCCGTTCGTGGCAATATCGAGGTGCAAGTCACCGTCAATGGTGAGCTTCTAGCGGGCTGATAGATGGCTCGAATTAGCTCTATTTGATCAGTAATATGTTTCTGAACCAGGGCTCCAGCGGCTGATTTTAGCGCTGGGGCCCTAGTATTTTCTGGCGACCCAGATGAGCTTAGCGCCCTCTTTCTCTCCTTCTGCCTCGGCTTGTCCATTGTCAAACTGGTGCACTGGCACAACTTTAGTGCACATTATTTAATCATTCGGAAAATAAAATCTTTGTTCGAACGATGGTGCCTTTTGAATGCTTGTTTCGCTTGCCCTTACTTTGCGGGTAAACCGACAAGTCAATCGGAAAAAATAGAACTGTTGCTAAAAAGTCAGTGTTTCAGCCCCGCTCGGCGCGTCAAAAAAAATCCCACCAAATACAATTCGTTAACAAACATTTAACCTCTCGATGCTCGAAAATGGCCAGCAAATAAGCAATTCGAAATTATTTGTTTGTGAATGGATCACAAATTGGTCACTTTATTGCTTCATAACAGGGGTGGGCAGCGGTTAGCCCGGTTCCAGATCATGACGGCGAATACTTGGAATTAACATTTTTCGCTGTCTTTCGTTCGAAGAGGCTAAGGAGAAGCATCATGCGGATTAGTATTTTTGGTATGGGTTATGTCGGTGCCGTATGTGCCGCCTGCATGGCTCAACGGGGCCACACCATTATCGGCGTTGACGTCTCGCAAGAGAAGGTTGCCATGGTCAATGCCGGCAAATCCCCGATCGTCGAGCCAGGACTGGAAGAGTTACTGGCTGCCGGCAAAGCTGCCGGCCGCATTTCGGCCACCACCAACTACATGGATGCCATCTACAACAGTGACATCACCTTTATCGCCGTGCCCACACCGAGCCTGAAAAACGGTGATTTGAGCCTGGATTATATCGAGGCTGTGTCCCGGGAAATCGGTTATGCCCTGCGGGACAAGAAAGAGCGTCATACCGTGATTGTGCGTAGCACAGTGCTGCCGGGGACCGTGCTCAAGGTGGTCAAACCTATCCTCGAAGATTGCTCACAGAAGAAAGCGGGTGTCGATTTCGGTCTCGGTATCAACCCGGAATTTTTGCGCGAAAGTACGGCGATCCGCGATTACGACGAGCCACCGATGACAGTGGTCGGTGCCTTCGATGACGAGACTGCTCGCATCATGGCCCAGCTCTACAGCGACCTCAGTGCGCCGTTTATCTGCAAGCCCATCGAAATTGCCGAGATGATCAAATACACCTGCAACGTCTGGCATGCCACCAAGGTCGCTTTTGCCAATGAAATCGGCAGCATCGCCAAGGCGGTGGGGGTCGATGGCCGTGAGGTGATGGACGTGGTCTGTCAGGATCACAAGCTCAACCTCTCCCGCTACTACATGAAACCCGGTTTTGCCTTCGGCGGTTCCTGTCTGCCCAAGGATGTGCGTGCGCTGAACTACCGGGCGGGCAAGCTGGATGTCAAGACACCGCTGATCTCCGCCATTATGCCGAGTAACGAAAATCAGGTGCGCCGCGCGTTCGATATCATCGAAGGCCTGGGCAAACGCAACATCGGCATGCTGGGTTTGAGCTTCAAGGCTGAAACCGATGATCTGCGGGAAAGCCCCTTGGTCGAGCTGGCCGAGATGCTGATTGGCAAAGGCTACAAGCTGTCGATCTATGACCGTAACGTCTCCTTTGCCAGCGTTCATGGCGCGAACAAGGAGTATATCCACGGCAAGATCCCTCACGTCTCTTCCTTGCTGGCAGAGGATGAACACCAACTGATGGCTCAGTCCGATGTGCTGGTGTTGGGCAATCAGGACAAGTCGTTCCTGTCGATGCTGGAGTCCTGGCCGGATGACAAGTTCCTGGTTGACCTGACCGGTTTCATGACCCATCCGTCCGATGCAAACAAACAGGGTATTTGCTGGTAAGCGAGGTGCCCTATGACATGGATGCAACGGTTCAATGGCTGGATGTTGCTGATCGGTGCCTTGATGGGACTAGCCTTGCTAGTCCCACCTCAGGTGTTTGATTCACATCATGCCCAATTTCTCCTGTTGGTGGGTGCTGTCGGTCTCTGGCGTTACAGCGTCGGGCTGACCCACTACGTGCGCGGCCTCTGGTTTCGCTATGTGGTCTTTCCGCGTCACAAGCGGCAGGCACTGGTCGCGCTACAGGAGCAACCTCCATCTCACATCTACCTGATGGTGACCAGTTTCCGGATTGATGCGTTGACGACCGCCATGGTGTATCAGTCGGTGATCCGGGAAGCCATCGACTGCGGGTATCCCGCCACTGTCGTGGCCTCCATCGTCGAGCTCTCTGACGAATTGCTGGTCAAGGCGTTATGGCAGCAGGCTATGCCGCCGGACGACCGGGTACAACTGACCTTTGTGCGCATTCCCGGCACGGGCAAGCGAGATGGTTTGGCCAACGGGTTTCGGGCCATAGCCCGCGACCTGCCAGACGACCGAGCACTGGTGGCCGTAGTCGATGGCGATACGGTACTGGAGCCCGGGATTATAGGTCTGACGGTGCCCTATTTTTCACTGTTCCCCCAGGTGGGTGCTCTGACCACCAACGAGTATTGCGATGTGCTGGGTAGTTACTGGATGAGCGAATGGCACAAGCTGCGCTTCGCCCAGCGGCACATCAACATGTGCTCGATGGCGTTGTCCAAGCGTGTTTTGACGCTGACCGGTCGTATGTCGGTATTTCGGGCCAGTGTCGTGACCTCAGCGGCGTTTATCGACGATGTGGAAAACGACCACCTGGATCATTGGCGCCTGGGTCGCTTCAAGTTTCTGACCGGGGATGACAAGTCCAGTTGGTTCAGTTTGATGCGCCAAGGCTGGGATACCTACTACGTACCGGATGCGGCGATCACCACGGTGGAGCATCCGCCAGATCGCAACTTCTTCCGTGCTGCCCGGCAGTTGATGTTCCGCTGGTATGGCAACTCGCTGCGGCAGAACTCCCGGGCCACGCGGTTGGGGCTCGGGCGCTTGGGAGCCTTTACCTACTACGTACTACTGGATCAGCGGAT
The DNA here is from genome assembly GCA_038247115.1 of Enterobacterales bacterium. Classification (GTDB taxonomy): domain Bacteria; phylum Pseudomonadota; class Gammaproteobacteria; order Enterobacterales; family Aeromonadaceae; genus Pseudaeromonas. The sequence continues at coordinate 18,849 of JBBRVG010000043.1, forward strand.
ATCGATGTGGACTAGCGTGTTGGGGCTGACGGCTGCTGTGATTGCCAGCCTGAAATACTCCCCCATCTATCTGGCGATTTATCTGTTGTGGATTGGCCTGACGCGCACCCTGGTCACCCTGATGCTGCTGGCCTCAGGTCATCGCATCGGTCCGGCATTTCCACTGATGCTCTACTTCAACCAGATCGTCGGCTCCATGGTGAAGATTTATGTGGTGTTTCGACTGGATCGGCAGTCCTGGACACGGCAGAGCACCAAGCTCAGCCATGACCACGGCGTTTTCCAGGCCTGGTTTAATCGCTGGTCGACCTACGCGATGACCTTCTCGGCGGTCAGCGTATTTATAGCGGTCGTGCTGCACATGGTGTGAACAAAAGGAGTGGGTCCCGGGGGCTGCATGGCAGCCTCCAGGCACTCTGGCGGGAATGATTCCGACTAAGGAAGGACAAACAAAATGGCAACTCCCAATTTGAATCTGGTTCATGAAAACGAGGCGCAACGACGCCATGCCCGAGTCCGGATGCCGGCGCGGATTATCGTCAACGATGGTCACGGAGCCCAGTTTGCTCTGGAGGTGAACGACCTGTCAGCCAGTGGCTTCAGCGTGGTGGATACCAAATCATTGCTGAAAGTTGAAGGGCTCTATCAGGGGCGCTTGTTGTTCAATTTCGACGCCGTGGAATTTGTGCTCAATGTGCAGTTCCAAGTGGCGAATTACATGGCGGATCAGCAGCGCTTTGGCTGCGAATTCCATGATCTGGGTAGCCACGAGATATCGACCCTGCGCTTGCTGATCACCAAGTTCCTCGGTGGGGAAATCACCCAGGTGGCAGATGTCTTGTCGACCATGAACCGGGACAACTTCACCAAACCGCGCAAGGTGCAGAACAGTGCCGGTTTGGCCGGTTGGCAGCGGATCCGGGCCGTGACTGTGAGTCTGATTTCTCTGGCCATTGGCCTGAGTGCGTTTAGTTACATCCTCTTCCAGCTGTACCAGACCTACTTCGTCACCGTAGCGCGCAGTGCCGTTGTGTCGCAGCCCTCGGTGACGCTGCCTGCGGTGAGTGAAGGCACCTTGAGCTATCTGGTGAAGCCGGGTGACATGGTCAAACGGAACGCCCCGTTGGCCAAGATTACCTCACCCTTGGCCAATCTGTTGCCCGGCATGTTGAGCAAAACCCAGATGGATGCCACCCAGCTCAAGAGTTTGCTAGAGGCTGATTTGACCCAGGTGCTGAATAGCCCTTGCGATTGTCGGGTGCAGAGTCTGGCAGTTGCCGATGGCCTGTTTACCAACAAGGGCGAGCCGTTATTGACTCTGGTGCCCGTTGGCAGCCAACCCGAAGTCCTGGCTCGTTTTGATTATCAGGTCGATGACAAATTACAGATCGGTCAGCCGGTGACATTGCAATTACCGGGAACTGGGGCCGCCGTTTCCGGTGTCATCCAGCAGCTGAACGTAGTCGGTGACTTGTCGGACGGCAATCTGCTGACCCAGGGTGGCTTGCTGGCTACGATTCGTCCCGATGCTCCGCTGGCGGAGAGCTGGCTGAATCAGCCGGTCGAAGTCTCGATTGATGGGGTGGGCGGCTGGAAATGGCCCGCAGAGTGGACCTGGTAGGAGCATACGCACATGAGCAGTCCGGCACGGAAGGCCATGCTGCTGCTGACGGGGATGTTGGCCGGTTGCAGTGTCATGGATGTGAATTTGGCGCGCCAACAGCTCGCCAGTGGCGATAGCGTTCAGGTGGCTCAGGCGGAGGCGGATCTGACCACCTTATCCACCCGCGGCTATCAGGATGCAACACTGGCGTTGGCGCAATGGCGTGGCAGCCAAGGCGATCTGCAGGGTCTGGCGCAGGTAAAAACACAACTGCAGCCAGCGGAATTACCCGCCCGTGACGGGAATGCGGAGCTGCGCTATCTGCGCTGGCTGGTTCCCGCCACCGTCTGGGTGCCGGACTGGATCCCGGAGGCCGAACAACGGCTGCGCTTGCGGCAACAACAACAGCAGGATGTTTTTGAGTTGCAAATGAAGCTATACGCCCAGCATCCGACCCGGTTGGATGCCAAGGTTCTGGCGCCTGAATTCAAGCAACTCAACCGGGATGATCTCCTGTCAGCCGACCTCTGGTTAAGGGCCCAATTACGGCTGCCGGTATTGCAGGAGTCGGCAGAGTCGGCCGATCTGCAACAAGCCTGTGCCGTGACGCCGAGCGGTGAACCCTTGTTGCACTGCTTCGAGGTGCAGCTGGACTGGTTGCGGCGCGGTAAGAGTGGTGGGGTCAACGATATGGAGACCTGGAAACAGGCGGTCAGCGACGGCTATCAGCAAGGTCAGCTGACTGTCGTCGAGCTGAGCAGCCTGATCGACGATCTGGTTAGCTCGCGGCCCAATGGGCCGCAGCTCCCGGTTGCCACCGAGTTGGGACGTCTGGCTATTGAACAACCGGCTATTGCCTTGCGCTTGTATGACTTGCTGCTCGATCAACCGGGTCAGGAATCTGAAACGGCGGACATGGAGCGTCATCTCCTGGAGTTGGGGCAGAAGGGCGAGATCCGGGCCTATGTGCTGCTGGGTCGCCTCTACACCCAGAGCCCGCGACGCACCCCGGATCTGGTCAAGGCGCAGACCTTTTTGCAACAGGGGGTTGCTGATCCGGAAGGTGCCTATTGGCTGGGCCGGATGAATTTGAGTGGTCAACTGGGTGAGGCGACGGCGGAACGGGTGAATCGTGGTGTCACTCTGTTGATTACCGCGGCTCGCGGCGGTTACCGACCGGCGGATAACTATCTGGCCGAGCTGTTTGCCACCGGAGCCGGCGTGAAGCGCAATCCTGTGTATGGGTATGTTTTTTCCGAGTTGGTGTTGAGCCGTTCCGAGTCAGCAGGCATCAAGCGCATCCGCGCCGGATTGACCCTGACGCCGGCGGAGCAACAGCAGGCGCAACAGCTACTACAGCAAGAGATCCATTATCGCAGTCTGTCTGCGCAGGATGGTCCTGCCATGCAAATGACAAAAGTTGCCGCTGCCGAAAATGAGGAGCAGGGATGAAACTAAATCCGATAGTTCTGGTGCTGCTGGGCTGGATGGCCGGGGCACAGAGTACGCAGGCGGCCGTGGAGCCGGGGCTTATCTTCAGCGGTGACAGCCAACGCAGTGATGTGACCCATCCGAAACAGGGCGTTGATGCACTGTCGGTGGAAGGTCAACTGCGCTGGAGCGAGCAATGGAACCTCGAACAGAGCAGTTATCTGGATGTGCGGGCTTTTCTTTCCAACGAGGAAACGGCGCTACGCGACGAAGAGGTTGGTCGCTCGGCGGGCAGTCAATCCGATAAGTATCTGGCCCTGCGCCAGTTGTGGTGGCGCTATCAGCCGCTCAACTGGACCGGATTTCCTGGCGAGTCGCTGACGGTGGGATTGCAACGCCAGCAGAGTGAGGACAGTAACTGGTGGGATGCCAATCTGGAGTCTCTGGGCTGGCGTCTGCAAACCTCGACCACCAAGGCCTCGTTGGCGGTCGGTGAGCGCTTGGATACCTACCGCACCGACGATAGCGAACTGGATCCCTATGATGACCACAAATTACGGGTTTTTGGCGAGTTGCTGCAGGACTGGCGTCCCTACCAGGCGCTGACCGGGCGCTTCATGTATGCCACCCAAAGTGGTCAGGACGTGGAAGATTTTAGTACCGGCGATCCGCAGGGGGTGAATGGCAACTGGCTGTGGCTGGGCGTGGGTGCAACCTCGGAATGGTTCAATCGTCGCCAGACTGCGCAGCCGTGGGCCTACCACCTGGAGTGGACTTGGCTGCAAGGGGAGGCAGATTTTCTGCCCTCGTCTGGTGCCGGTAGCCGTAATTATGATCTGAACGCCTCGGCTCTGGATGCCGGGGTGCGCTACGACTTCTATCTGCCGCAACGGCTGGCGGTGGGGTTGCAGTATGCCTACGGCAGTGGCGGTGCGGATGCCGATAGTTCCGATGTATTTGTGCAGACCGGATTGAACAGCAATCGGCAGCGCTTCCTCGGCAATCGGCAGTCACTCTACCGTCTGAATGATGTGCTGCGGGCGGACCTGAGTAATTTACAGCAATGGTCATTATTTGTTGGCGCTGAACCGATGACGGATTTGGAGCTGGGGGCTGCGTTCTCCTGGTTGCGTCGCAATGATGCGGCGTTGCCGGTGTATAGCCTGGGTACTCCGCTGCCAGTGACGCTCAATGGCAGCAATGATATTGGCCAAGGTGCGGATATGGTCGCGAGTTGGTACTTCCATTCGCTGCTGGATAACCCGCAGGAGGGGCGCGTTCGTTTGCGTGGCTCCGTCTTCGAAACCGGTGCGGCTTTTGCTGACGATGGTCAGTGGGAGCATCGCTGGGTGCTTGATCTGATGCTCAACTTCTAGGGATGGGGAATGCCATGGCACAAGGACTCAGAACGTGGTGGATAGTCCTGTTGATATGGAGTGGTGCTGTATCGGCCACACCGGAGTATCAACTGTCTGCGCCATCAGAAATCCCGACGGCCCCGCAGGTGGTGCTGCCGGATGTCAGCGGTTATACCGAAGCGGCTATCCGCGACAAGCTCAAGCCCTGGTTGGGAAAAACGGGCCATGGTAGTGAAGAGCGGATGAGTGGCAGCGTCGAGACCCGCAAGTTTTTTCTGGGCGGTCGACTGAACATCTGGGCCGAGCGGCAAGGGCGTTTCCCGCGCATCCTGTTTGTCCGCGGTGGCCTGGTGCGTCTGGATGCACTGGCCAAGCAGTTTCCGGAAGCTCTGGTGCAGCAACTGCCGGGTGTCTTTCTGGCGCGGATGCCATTGGTGGTTTCCGCCGACGCCGCTCTGCTGATTGATGATGGGCAGACTTTGCGTCTGGCCGAAGACAGGGGCGCCTTCCTGGTCAATGCCGGTCGCTTCTTCCTGCTTAACAGCAAGCTGTTGGCTTGGCGCGAGAAAGAGCAGGTGCCGGCTACTTTCAGTGGCGATAAGAAAAAATTCCGCCCTTTCTACACGGCTTGGAGTGGATCTGAAACTTATATGTACGGCAGCGAGATCTCCCATCTGGGCTCCGCCACCACCAAGGCATACGGGGTATCCCTTTCGGCCTTCAGTAAAGACGATAGTGTCTATGCTCCGGCCGATGTCGATATCAGCCGTCGTCCCACCGGCTGGCTGGTGGATAACCTGTTCTACGACATGTTCTACGGTTTCTACTCCTACGAAGCCGACGATGTGGTGATACTGCGCAATCGCTACGAAGACAACTACTACTACGGGATTGACCCCCACGATCGCTCCCGTCGCCTGATCATTGCCGAAAACCGAGTCTGGGGTACCAAGGTGCGCCACGGCATCATCGGCTCGCGCGAAGTCAATGACAGCTTCATCTTCCGCAATATCAGCTTTAACAACCGTCTGGCGGGGATCATGCTGGATCGGTTGAGCAATCATAACCTGGTGGCTTACAACACCACCTATGGCAATGGCAGTGATGGCATCGCCATGTACGAGAGTCACCATAACCTGCTCTATGCCAATCAGGTGTACCAGAATGCGCACCACGGTATCCGCTTCCGCAACAGCCTGGATATTCGCATTGTCGACAACATGATCCTGAAAAATGGCCGTTATGGTGTCTATGGCCATATCAAGGACCTCTCCTATCAATCCTATCGCGATCTGGCTCTTGACCCCTATGAGGCCCGCTCTTCGGCGCTGCTGAGTGGTGGTGTCATCGGCTTCAATCGCAGTGGTGCCGTCTACGCCGAAGCGACCGAACAGCTGATGTTCAGCAATCTGTTGCTGGAAGCCAACGGCGGCGGCAACCGGCCGCTACGGGGCGATCTGACGCCACTCTCTGCCGATATCTTGCAAGCGACGCAGGGTGAGCAGTGGGTGCGTTGGGCGCCTCAAGCGAAAACTGCCGTAGTCACTAACTGAGGGGAGGACATTAGCCATGGTTTTTTCATCGACCTTTTTTCTGCTGGTGTTTCTGCCACTGTTTCTGGCGATCTACTACCTGACGCCATTCCGTGGCCGCTCCATGGTTATATTGCTGGGCAGCTATGCCTTCTATGCCTGGTGGCGGGTCGACTTCCTCGGCCTGTTTATCGCGGCGACGCTATGGAACTACTGGGTGGGTATTCGCCTGGAGTCGGCGCTCGGCACCCCGCAGGCCAAACGCTGGTTGGCCTTGGGGATCGGCGTCGATCTGGCGGTACTGGCCTATTTTAAATACGCCGACTTCGGTATAGGTTCGCTGAACAGCCTGCTGACCTCGGTCGGTAGTGAGCCGCTGCCACTGCTGCATCTGCTGTTGCCGATCGGTATTTCCTTCTATGTCTTTGAGTCCATCAGCTATCTGGCGGATATCTACCGCAAGGAGATACCGGCCACCCGGCGTCTGGATGATTTCGCGGCATTTCTGGCGCTCTACCCCCACCTGATTGCCGGGCCCGTGATCCGCTTCCGCGATCTGGCGGCGCAGTTTGCCCATCGGGAACATACGCCGCAGCTGTTTGCGGCCGGGGTTGCCCGTTTCATGCAGGGTTTTATCAAGAAGGTGGTGATTGCCGACTCGGTGGCCACCATAGCCGATGCGTCCTTTGCCCTGAGTGATCCAACCTTTGCTGATGCCTGGTTGGGCATTCTGGCCTACACCATACAGCTGTACTTCGATTTCTCCGGCTACAGCGATATGGCGATTGGTCTGGGGATGATGATTGGCTTCCGGCTCAATGAGAACTTCAACCACCCCTATATCAGCCAGAGCATCACCGAATTCTGGCGCCGCTGGCATATCAGTCTGTCGACCTGGCTGCGGGACTATCTCTATATCCCGCTTGGTGGTAGCCGCGGCGGTACCTGGATGACCTATCGCAACCTGCTATTGACCATGCTGTTGGGTGGATTGTGGCACGGTGCCAACTGGACCTTTGTGTTGTGGGGGGGCTGGCATGGCTTGTGGCTGGCCATAGAGCGGGCGCTGGGCTGGGGCAAGCACACTAGCTTCCACCCCCTGAGCTGGCTGTTCACCCTACTGTTGGTGATGGTTGGCTGGGTTATGTTTCGTGCCCACAGCGTGGGTGAAGCCTTCGTCATGTATGAGGCCATGTTCTCCTGGCCCAGTCTGGCGTTGAGTCCGGACCTGTCATTCTCCATCACTCGTATGTCTCTGGCGTTGCTGGTAGTTGGCATAGTGGTGGTGCTGTGGAGTCTGCTGCCGAATCGGGTGCCGTCCTTGTTGCGGCAAGCGGTGCTACGGCATGCCATGGCCTTGCAACTGGCGGTCCAGGTGCCCCTGTTTGCCCTGGCGCTGGTGAAGCTGGTGGCATCCAGCTACTCCCCATTCCTCTATTTCCAATTCTGAGGTGTTAAACATGAGAAAACAGATCCGCTACATCAATGGAGGCCTCTGGCTGGTGCTGATGGTGCCGCTGGCTCTGCTCTCCTGGAAGGAGCTCAGTTGGCCGTCAGATAGTGGTCGCGCCTGGCTGGACGGCCGCAATGCCCGGCAGATTGAAAGTTTGTATGACGAAAAATTCGTGATGAAGGACTGGGCTACCAACGCCTGGGCGGCCTTTGATTATCTGCTGTTTAACGAAGGCCGTACGGGTGTGGTCGTCGGCAAGCAGGGCTGGTTGTTCAGCAAGGAAGAGTTTGTCTGGTCCCCCCGGGAAGCGGCTCATCTGCAGGCGGCACTGGATGAAATCGCCACTGTGGCGCGTCAATTCTCGGCGGCCAATATCCAGTTGTTGCCGGTGTTGTTGCCGGCCAAGAGCGAGATCTACAGCGAGCAACTGCTGCAGGCTAATCCGCAACTGCAGGTGCGCTTGTATGAGCAGGCTCTGCACGGACTGGCCAGTCGCGGAGTGGCGGTTGCCGATTTGCGGCCATTACTGTGGCGTGCCGCCAAACAGCAGGATGTGTTCCTGAAAAGCGATACCCACTGGACACCGTTTGGTGCCAGTAAGGTGGCGCAGTGGGCGGCACAACAGCTGGGTCATGAGGGGGATGGTCAGCGCTTCAGTACAGAGCCGGGCGAAGCCAAGCCTTACCGCGGCGATCTGCTCAACTACATTCCGGTAGCGCCGTATTTTGCCGACTGGGGTCCGGAGGCGGATCTGCTGGTGACCCCGGTGACGGTGGATAACGGCAGCGGAGACGACCTGCTGGCCGAGACGCCCGCCATTACCCGACTGCTGATCGGGACCAGTTACAGCGCCAACGAGGATTGGAACTTTGCCGGGGCGATCAAGCAGGCCACAGGAGCCGATCTGGTCAACTATGCCGAACAGGGCAAGGGGCCGTTCCAGCCGATGCGTAGCTGGCTGGCGGATAGCCAGTTACCAAAAACCGACATTCGCCAGGTGATCTGGGAAATTCCGGTTCGTTATCTGGTGCAGCCATTGCCGACGGCAGGCTGATGTTTCTTGCAATTAACTCACAGCCACGCTGGCTGACGTTTGTTACCACCCAGGAGATGTAGAGATGAAGCAATGGATGAAATGCGTAGTACTGATGATCGCCTCGCTGCTCGCGGCGCCGCTATGGGCGGGAGATGCGGCCTTATACGGAGCTATAGCTCCGGCGAATGCCGGGTTTTTCCGGGTGATGAATGCCAGTGGTGGTCCTGTGAGTGTGGGCTTCAAGGGTAAGACACTCAATCTGGCTGTGAGTCAATGCAGCCCCTATGCCTTCGCCGTGGAAGGCGATTATACAGTGACGCTGAATGGTCAGAGTCAGCCACTAAAACTGGTTCAAGGAACCCAGCAGACCCTGCTGTGGCAGGATGGCAAGGTCAAGGTGATCAGTGAGACGCCATTCAAGGATAAGTCACGGGCGCGAGTGGCTTTTTATAACCTGCTGGATACCAAAATTTCCCTGCTCACCAAACAAGGCAAATCGATTCTGGGCCCGATTGACAGTGGCGCCTCGGCGCTGCGGGAAGTCAATGCGGTACGGGCATCGTTCGGTGTTGGTGAGGAAAGCAAACTGCTGGCTACGACTCCGGCGATGATCCTCAAGCGGGGTCAGGTGACCAGCCTGTTCGTGCTCAACGTCGGTGGTCAGCCTCATATCGCCGTTGTGGAGTCCGTGCAATGAAGGCCCGGGCGCTCTCCATGCTGATAGGCAGTGTCTTGGCCGGTGGTGTGCAAGCGCAAAGTGCCCCACAGGCTCAAGCTCCGCTGCCCACGGCTGCGGCGGCACCTGTCTATCAGGCTGAACCCTGCTGCAATCTCTGTCCTGCGGCGTTGGTAAAAGAGAATTACAAGGGCGATGTGCTGTCGACCCTGTGGCCGCTGGTGGCCGGCAAGAACGGCTGGGTGTTTCGGGCTCGAACCGATTTCGCCACCGAGTTTGGCCCCAGCCCCGAGTCGATGGCCATGCTCAAGCAGTTCTCTCAGGCGCTGAAAAAGCGCGGCACCCAGCTGATGGTGGTCTATCTGCCCAGCCGTGGTCTGATGCATGAGAACCAGAGCCTGCAGCCGTTTGACAAGGAGCTGGCGCTGGCAAATTACCGTGCTGCTCTGCAACGCTTTCGGGATATCGGCGTGGCTGCGGCCCCGCTGGATCAGCTGGTGGACCAGGTGCAGGGTGATTTTTACCTGAAACGTGACTTGCACTGGAGCCCGACTGGCGCCGAGGCAACGGCCCGGGTCGTTGCCAAAACGGTCAGTCATTATCCCTTCTATGACAGCCTGCCCAGCGAGGTGTACCAGACCGAGGCCAGTGGTTATACCGCGGTCAACGGTAACTGGCAGCGCGCCATTGGCGATCTGTGCCAGCAGAACTACCCGCTCCAGTACACCAATGAATATCAGACCACGCCGGACAGTGACTTGCTGGAGGCCGAAGTGGCACCCGAGCTGGTGCTGATTGGTACCAGCTTCAGTGCCAGCGTCAACCAAAGATCCAATTTTGAGGGCTTTCTGCGTCAGTATCTGGGCAAGGATATCCTGAATATGGCGCTGTCGGGTGGAGAGGAGAGTGGTGCCTGGCTGGAGTATCTGCCCTCGGGCGTGTTCCAGGACAAACCGCCGAAGATGCTCCTCTGGGAGCTGCCAGCTCACTATCTGATGAAGGATAAATCACTGTTTCGACAGCTGATTCCTCTGGTCAATAACGGCTGTGAGGGCAAGAAGTCGCTGTTGAGCAGCACCCAGAAGATCCGTCCAGCAACGGGTCACAACGAACTGGTGTTTAGCACCGAGCTGTTGAAGCGGGATGCTGGCGATCTGGTCATGGAGCTGCAACTGAACGATCCCACAGTTCACGACCTGAATGTGACCGCCTGGTATGGCAACGGTGCCGATGAACATTTCACCGTCCGTCAAAACCAGCGCGCTAACACCGGAGGGCGTTTCGTATTCTCGCTGGCGCAGGATGAAGTGCTGCGCAACGAGAATTTTATATCCCTCGATCTCAATCAGGTGGGCTCCACACAACCCGAGGTCGATGTGGCGGTGAAAGTCTGTGAACTGGATGGCAAGCCACCATTACCGCAAACAGCCAGGAGATAGCAATGAATAGGGTCGCATGGTTACTGGTACTCGCCGGGATGTTGGAAATGTCTGCTGCTCTGGCTGCGGAGTTACGTCCTGCGCCGGGCTTTTATCGCCCGGGTCTGGTCCTGCGCCATGGTGGTCAGAGCGTCCGTTGCCCTCCGGTTCAGGTGTTCGGCGGGGCGCTGAATTTTCCAAGCAAATATGAGGGGGATGATTCTTCCCGTGATGATGTGAACCCCGATGCCATTAAGGAGTATGAAAGCCGGACCAAACCCATGAAGGATTTGCAGCAGTTCTCCGCAAAGGTGAGTGACCGGTTGTTCAAGGGCCGGGGCAACAGCACGGACCTGGAGTGTCTGCTCACCCATTGGCGGGCCTGGGCCAGCCAGAAGGCTCTGCTCGGCAAACCCAGTAACCATGTTGGCAATGCGGTACGCAAATGGTCTCTGGCCTCATTTGCCACCAACTATCTGAAGCTGAAACTGAATCTGGGAGCCAATCTTTCTGCCGCTGACCAGCAGTTGCTCGAAGGTTGGCTCGCGGCGCTGGCCACCCAGGTGCAGCAGGACTACCAGGGGCGGGGTCCCGATAAGGCGAATAACCACGATTACTGGGCGGCCTGGAGTGTGATGGTGACGGCTGTGGTGCTGCAGCGCCAGGATCTGTTTGATTGGTCCTATGGGGTCTATCAGATGGCCATGCGTCAGGTGACGGAAGATGGATATCTGCCCAACGAGCTGCGGCGGAAAACCCGGGCGCTGGCCTATCACAATTTTGCCCTGTTGCCTCTGAGTACCATGGCGGCGTTTGCCCAAGCCAATCATCAGTCGCCCTTGCTGCTCGAGCGCCAGGCGTTGCAACGCCTGGCGGCTGTGGTGCTGGTCAATCTGGAGGATCCAGAATCTATCGAAGAGATTGCCGGTGCCGAACAAGCTGATGTGGATTTTGAGGAGGGTGGGCGCCTGGCGTGGCTGGCTCCCTATGAATCGATTGTCAAAGACCCAGCGTTATTACCACTGATCAAGCGCCTGGTGCCGCTCAAGAGCAGCTCCCTGGGCGGCGATCAAAGTTTTATCTACCTTCGCGACCGGCCGGAAATTTATCCCGACCGGCGCGAGATCAAATAGACCCGGTACAAGGAGTGTTCCCATGATTCCAGTCATTCTCTCTGGTGGCAGCGGCTCTCGCCTCTGGCCTCTGTCCCGCAAACAACACCCGAAGCAGTTCCTGAATCTGCTGGGTGAGCACACCTTGTTACAGCAAACGGTATTGCGGTTGCCGGAAAAACCGTTCGGTAAACCCTTTCTGGTCTGCAACCACCTGCACCGTTTCGTGGTGCGGGAGCAGTTGCAGGAGATCAAGCGCGAGCCCTGCAACGTGCTGCTGGAGCCCTTTGGTCGCAACACAGCCCCGGCGGTGACCTTGGCGGCCATGCTGATCCAGGAAGAAGAAGCCGTTGATGATCTGATGCTGGTGTTGCCCGCCGACCATGTGATCCGCGACGTCCCTGCCTTCCATGCCGCCCTGGAGCGAGCGCGGGTGGAGGCCGAAAAGGGCAAGTTGGTACTGTTCGGGATTGTGCCGACAGCGCCGGAAACCGGGTATGGCTATGTGAAGAGTTCCCAGGTCAACGGTCTGGAGGCGGTGCCGGTGGAGCGCTTTGTCGAGAAACCGGATCAGCAGACGGCGATGAGCTTTCTGGCCAGTGGCGATTACTTCTGGAACAGCGGCATGTTCATGTTCAAGGCCAGCCGCTTTCTGGAAGAGGTAAAAGCCCTGCAGCCGGATATCTACGATACCTGCCAGTTGTCGCTGGAGCGCAAGTACCGGGATCTGGACTTCTGGCGCCTGGATGCCGACAGCTTTGCCTTCTGCCCGGACGATTCCATCGATTACGCCATCATGGAGCGGACTCAGGATGCCGTGCTGGTGCCGTTGCAGGCGGGCTGGAGCGATGTCGGCAGTTGGTCGGCGTTGTGGGAAGAGCAAGAAAAAGACGAACAGCAGAACTTCCTCAAGGGCAATGTTGAAATTCAACAGAGCGAGAATTGCTACGTTCACACCACCCACCGCATGGTCAGTCTGATCGGCATGAAGAATACCGTCGTCATCGAGACCAAGGATGCTGTGCTGGTGGCGGATCTGGACCAGGTTCAGGACGTCAAGAACGTGGTGAAGAAACTGGAACAGGCCGGTCGGCAAGAGGCGCAACATCATCGCGAGGTCTACCGTCCCTGGGGCAGCTATGACGCCATCGATCAGGGGCAGCGCTTCGGGGTCAAGCACATCACGGTGCAACCGGGGCAAAGCCTCTCCTTGCATCGGCATCTGCATCGCGCCGAACACTGGGTGGTGGTACATGGCGTCGGTGAGGTCACCATTGGTGAGCAGTCCTTCCTGATCACCGAAAATCAGTCCACCTATATTCCCCAAGGTGAATTTCACCGCCTGGCCAATCCGGGCAAGGTGCCGCTGGAAATCATCGAAGTACAGACCGGAACCTTCCTCGGTGACGAAGATATCGAGCGAGTGGCCGATGTGTATGGCCGGGTCGATCCCCATGACCCCTTGCCAGCCAGCAATCTGCTGATGGCCTCCGGTATTCGTATTCTGCCGGCTAACTAATCAACACAGCACAAGAGGGATCTGGAGATGGAACAACTGAGCTGCTTCAAGGCTTATGACATTCGAGGCCGACTGGGTGATGAGTTGAACGAGGAGATCGCCTACCGGATTGGCCGCGCGTTTGCCTGCTATCTGGGGGCCAAGCGGGTGGTGATCGGTGGCGATGTGCGGTTGTCGACTCCGGCTCTGAAACAGGCACTGGCGCGCGGACTGATGGATAGCGGTGCCGATGTTATCGATCTGGGCTTGACCGGTACCGAGGAGATCTACTTTGCGACCTGGCATCTGGGGGTCGATGGCGGCATCGAGGTGACGGCTTCCCATAATCCGGCCGATTACAACGGCCTGAAACTGGTGCGCGAAGGCAGCAAGCCGATCAGTGGCGATACCGGTCTGAACGAGATCAAGCGGCTGGCGGAAACCCGGGATTATGGTCCCGAGGCCAAACTGCCGGGCCATTATATGCAGCAGAGCGTGGAAGAGGCCTATATTGCCCATCTGCTGACCTATCTGGATTTGGCTCAGTTGCGCCCACTCAAACTGGTGACCAATGTGGGCAATGGCGCCGCCGGCCATGTCATCGATGCGCTGGAGAAACGCTTCAAGCAACTCGGGGTGCCGGTCAGTTTCATCAAGCTGCATCATGAACCGGACGGTCATTTCCCCCATGGCATTCCCAATCCCTTGCTGCCCGAGTGTCGTGAAGATACCACGGCCGCGGTGAAGGCTTATGGCGCCGATCTGGGGATTGCCTGGGATGGGGATTTCGATCGCTGCTTCCTGTTTGACGAGAAGGGCGCCTTCATCGAGGGCTACTACATAGTCGGTCTGCTGGCGGAGTCCTTCCTGGTCAAGCAACCCGGCAGCCGCATCATTCATGACCCGCGACTGGTGTGGAATACCCAGAGTATTGTCAGCCAAAGTGGCGGTGTCGCGGTGCAGTCCAAGACGGGCCATGCCTTTATCAAGGAGCGGATGCGCGCCGAAGATGCCCTGTATGGCGGCGAGATGAGTGCTCACCATTATTTCCGGGATTTTGCCTATTGCGACAGCGGCATGATCCCCTGGTTGCTGGTGATCGAGCTGCTCTCCCGGCGCCGTCAGCCGCTCTCGGCACTGGTGGCGGAGCGCATCGCCGCTTACCCCTCGTCCGGGGAGATCAACAGTGTGTTGCCCGATCCGCAGGCCGCTATTGCCCGGGTTCTGGCCCATTATCAACCTCACGCCACCCTGATTGACCACACAGATGGCATCAGTCTGGAATTTGAGGCTTGGCGCTTCAATCTGCGCAGCTCGAATACCGAGCCTGTAGTGCGTCTGAACGTCGAGTCCCGAGCCGATATCCACTTGATGGATCACAAGACCCATGAAGTGTTGACGCTGTTGCGTCAGGAGGGTTAACCATGTTGTCATTATTACCACTCGCGCCAGAATTAACCGGATCCCCGGTTGAGGTTGAACCTGCGGCTCCAGAGCGGGTTCCCGGCCTATCCGTGCAACAACTGCAGCGCCCGCTGAAGTTACAAAATAGTGTCCAACCCTATGCCTGGGGCACTACCGATGTCCTGCCCTGGTTACTGGGAGTGGCCAATCCCACTGGCCAGCCCCAGGCCGAGATTTGGGTCGGCGCCCATCCCAAGGCACCCTCCTGGGTGAATTTGCCCAGTGGCAGCGTGCCTCTGGATCGGGTGATCCAGGCCGAGCCGCACCTGTTGCTTGGACCCTCGGTGGTGGCTCATTTTGGCCATGAGCTGCCGTTCCTGTTCAAGATACTGTCGGCGGGTTCGCCCTTGTCGATCCAGGTGCACCCGAACCGGCTGCAGGCACAACAGGGATTCCTGCGGGAGGAGCTGGCGGGCATTCCG
Source organism: Enterobacterales bacterium (assembly GCA_038247115.1). Classification (GTDB taxonomy): domain Bacteria; phylum Pseudomonadota; class Gammaproteobacteria; order Enterobacterales; family Aeromonadaceae; genus Pseudaeromonas. Next base: position 33,852 of record JBBRVG010000043.1, read on the forward strand.
TTGGCGGCGGGGCATCGCAACTACAAGGACCCGAATCACAAGCCCGAGTTGATCTCGGCCCTGACTCCCTTCGCGGCTATGGTCGGATTCCGGCCGATCAGCGAAATGATCCGCCTGCTGCAACTGCTGGGGGTCAAGTTGTTCAACAGCTGGATCCTGGAGTTGGAGGCGCGGGGGCTGGAGGCGCTGGAGCCCTTCTACCAATGGGTACTGGAGTTGCCGGCCGATGAGGTGCGACGCACCCTAGCCGCCGCGGCGCCGAGCATCAAATATCACAAGCAACCGGCCTTGCTGGAGATGGCGCGCTTGGCACGGGCTTATCCCGGCGACAGCGGTGCTTTTGCGCCCTTGCTGCTGAATCTGGTCTATCTGAATCCCGGCGAATCTCTGTTCCTGCCGGCGCGGACCCCCCATGCCTATTTGCGGGGTACCGGCGTCGAGGTAATGGCCTGTTCGGATAATGTGCTGCGTGCCGGGCTGACCGACAAGCATATGGATAAGCCGGAGCTGTTGGCGACGGTGGAGTTTGCCATCATGTATCCCGAGGTGCTGCGACCGGATTATATCGGCATAGAGCAGGTGATCCCGATACCGGTGGCGGATTTTCGTCTCAGTTTCCTCCGCCCGGATAGTCAACATCCTTTTTCGATCGGTGGGCAGGGGGAAGTCGAGCTGCTGTACGGTTTGCGCGGTCATATGACACTCACGGCTGCGGACGGTGAAACCTGGTCGCTAGGTCCCGCCGATGCCCTGCTGCTGCCTGCCGGCGGCACAAGCTACACCCTGAGTGGCAAGGGCAAGCTGGCTTGGGCCCGGGTGAATCAATAACCGGGCACACCAGCGCTTGGCCATGGCTCCCGCTGGGGAATCAGCATAAAAAACGGCTCCGAACAGGAGCCGTTTGTTTGTCGGTCGGTTGCCCGCCATTGGCGCTTACAACTGCACCTCATGAGCGGTGGCGCTGATCTTGTGAATGGCCAAGTCCGCCCCT
>JBBRVG010000044.1:0-34540 GCA_038247115.1 Enterobacterales bacterium
AACAACGACGGTATGGCCATGGGTGCGGTCGAGTCACTGAAGGCTCAGGGCAAGACGGCAACGCCGGTATTCGGGGTCGATGCACTGGCCGAAGCTCTGGCCCTGGTCAAGAGCGGCGCCATGGCAGGAACCGTGCTGAATGATGCCAGCAACCAGGCCAAGGCTACCTTTGACCTGACCAAGAACCTGGCAGAAGGCAAGGCTGCTGGTGAAGGCACCCAGTGGAACATCGTCAACAAGGTAGTCCGCGTTCCTTATGTCGGCGTCGACAAGGACAACCTGGCGCAGTTCGAATAACCCACCGCACCGGCAAGGAGGGAGACCTCCTTGCCTCTTCTGACCACAAGATGTGATGGCTGATATGACAACACAGCAACAATCAGAATGGCTGTTGGAGATGATTGACGTCAGTAAGAGTTTCCCTGGCGTCAAAGCACTCGATAATGTCAATTTACGGGTCCGTCCTCATTCTGTGCATGCGTTGATGGGCGAGAACGGCGCGGGTAAATCCACGCTGCTCAAGTGCCTGTTCGGCATCTACGAGAAGGATCAGGGCAAAATTTTTTTCCAGGGGCGAGAGGTCAATTTCACCTCGTCCAAGGAAGCATTGGAAAACGGCGTCTCCATGGTGCACCAGGAGTTGAACCTGGTATTGCAACGGACCGTCATGGATAACATGTGGCTCGGTCGCTATCCCACCAAGGGGATTTTCGTCGATCACAGCAAGATGTTCACCGATACCAAACGCATCTTCGATGAACTGGATATCGACATAGATCCCCGCGTCAAAGTGGCAACCCTCTCGGTTTCCCAGATGCAGATGATCGAGATCGCCAAGGCGTTCTCCTATGATGCCAAGATTGTCATCATGGATGAGCCCACCTCGTCCCTGACTGAAAAAGAGGTCAACCACCTCTTCAAAATCATCAACAAGCTGAAAAAGAAAGGCTGCGGCATCGTCTATATCTCCCACAAGATGGAAGAGATTTTCCAGCTGTGTGACGAAATAACTATCCTGCGCGATGGCCAGTGGATCGCCACCCAGCCACTCGAAGGCATGACCATGGATCAGATCATCGGCATGATGGTCGGCCGCGCATTAACCCAGCGTTTCCCGGAAAAAACCAACCAGCCCAAGGAAGTGATCCTCGAGATCGAACACCTCACGGCCAAGAACCAACCCTCCATCAAGGATGTCAGTTTCAACCTGCACAAGGGGGAAATTCTCGGCATCGCCGGCTTAGTCGGCGCCAAACGAACTGATATCGTCGAGACTCTGTTCGGTATTCGCGATCGCAGTCAGGGCAGCATCCGTCTTCATGGCCATGAGGTAGAAAACCAGAATGCCCATGAGGCGATTCAAAATGGCTTTGCCCTGGTCACCGAAGAGCGTCGTTCCACCGGGATCTACGCCCAGCTGGATATCGCCTTCAACTCCCTGATTGCCAACATGGACCAGTACAAAATCGGCCTGGGACTGCTAAGCAACAAGAAGATGAAGAGCGACACCCAATGGGTGATCGATGCCATGCGAGTCAAGACGCCCACTCAGCAAACCAGCATTGGTTCGCTGTCCGGAGGCAATCAGCAAAAGGTCATTATCGGTCGCTGGCTGCTGACCCAGCCGGAAATTCTGATGCTCGATGAGCCGACTCGCGGCATTGATGTCGGCGCCAAGTTTGAAATCTACCAACTCATCCTCGAGCTGGCGAAGAAGGACAAGGGCATCATCATTATTTCATCGGAAATGCCTGAATTGCTGGGGATCACAGACCGCATTCTGGTCATGAGCAACGGCCGCGTCGCCGGTATCGTCAACACCAAAGAAACCGACCAGAGCGAGATACTGCGCCTGGCATCTCTGTACCTCTAGACAGGAAGATACATATGGAGTGGGCTAATAAATCAAATCTGATGCGCATCTTCAAGGAGAGCGGCATCTATGCTGTATTACTGATTTTGTTGCTAATCATAGTGGTCAAGGAACCCTCCTTCCTGAGTCTGACCAATTTCAGTAACATCCTGACCCAATCCTCAGTGCGCATCATCATTGCACTCGGGGTCGCAGGACTCATCATCACCCAGGGGACCGACTTGTCAGCCGGTCGTCAGGTGGGGTTAGCAGCCTTGATTGCGGCGACCCTGCTGCAATCGCTGACCAATGTGAACAAGGTATTCCCCAGTCTGGGCGAAATACCGATCCCGGCCGTGATCCTCATCGTCTGCGTGGTGGGCGCTCTGATTGGCCTCATTAACGGTCTGATCGTCGCCTATCTGAATGTGACCCCCTTCATTACTACCTTGGGCACCATGATCATCGTCTACGGCATCAACTCGCTGTACTTTGATTATGTCGGTGCCTCACCGGTGGCTGGCTTTGACCCGCGTTACTCCAGTTTTGCCCAGGGCTTTATCAAGATCGGGGGCTTCAAGCTGTCGTACCTCACCTTCTACGCGGCTGCGGCTGTCGCCTTTGTCTGGGTGCTGTGGAACAAGACCCGCTTCGGCAAAAACATCTTCGCTATTGGTGGCAACCCGGAAGCGGCAAAAGTCTCGGGTGTTAACGTGGCCGTCAATCTGGTCATGATCTACGCGCTGGCCGGGGTCTTCTATGCCTTTGGCGGTATGCTGGAAGCAGGCCGGATCGGCAGCGCGACCAATAACCTTGGCTTCATGTACGAACTCGATGCGATCGCGGCCTGCGTAGTCGGCGGGGTCTCGTTTGCCGGTGGTGTGGGAACAGTTGCCGGAGTCGTCACCGGGGTCATCATCTTCACCCTGATCAACTATGGTCTGACCTATATAGGTGTCAGCCCCTATTGGCAGTTCATCATCAAGGGCGCCATCATCATACTGGCAGTGGCTCTCGACTCGCTCAAATACGCCAAGAAGAAATAATCCCGAGCCACAACAGGGAGATATCAGCAGGGCCGGTTGATTCCGGCCCTGGTTCTTCACAAAGTCGAGCCTGACCACAATTTATACCCGGGTTAGGGCATCGGCGGGGGTTTAGCGGCTATACCTAGAACAAACCAGTCCCTTTCTTGCGCAAGAGATTCCGTCTATGAAAGTCATGCCTTTCAAAACCAAGATTTATGTTCTGTTCTGCTCTGTGATTTTTATTACTGTGCTGACCTCCTATTTCAGCGTTAATTATGTGGTCAGCCATTACATTCGTGACTCGCAAACTGCCAGCATCAACCAGCAAATTGCGCTGGTGAAAGACAAGTTGATTGGCGACATACACCAAAAGATCCTGCTGGCCTCCAACCTCAACTTCGGGGTTACCAACGTCAAGAAAACTCTGGAAGAGACCGGCTTTCACAATATCGTCAAGGTGATTGGCGATATGGCCTTCGACAGCGGTGGTGTCATCGAGGATGCCGCCCGGGTGAATGAACTACGCGCCCTGATCGGCCCGGCCAACAATCAGGTACAAGTCAGCCCCATACTATTTGAGAACAAAAAGCCGCTGGTCCGCATTCTGGTGCCTCGCGGTGCGGACTCGGCCTATTTCTTCTATCTGGACCTGACGCCGTTGCAGACGCTACTGCACAAAGCCAGCCAGGGTGGCAGCCATTTTGAGCTTAAAGACAGCGCAGGAACCATGCTGTTCAGTGAAAAGCCCGATGGTCAGCTGATCCCGCTGGCTCACAAGCTGGACGTCAAAGGCAAGACCTGGGTTCTGACCGGCTTCGTGGATACCGATTATATTCAAGGCATTACCGATCAATTGAACCGCACCATTACTCTCGCTCTGCTGGTAGCCGGCATCCTGATCATGCTGCTCTCGGTCGCCGCGACCCGGGTGGCTTATCGCCCCATCATATCGCTGCGCGAGCTGGTCGCGGAACTCTCCCAAGGCAATGGCGACCTGACTCGTCGCCTGGTGGTGACCGGGCAGGATGATTTGGGGCAGATATCCGCGGGCATCAACCGCTTCATCCAGAGTCTGCAGGAGATGATGTTGGAAGTGGATAGCGCTACCGCCCGTCTGAGCCATGGTATCCAGCAGTTAACCCACCAAACCGAAGCCAACAAACGACTCATCGACAGTCATGTACAAGAGACCCATCAAGCCGTCACCGCCATTACCGAGATGAGCAGCACAGCCAGCTCGGTTGCGGAAAATGCGGCCGCCGCAGCCCAGCTGACTCAGGAGACCAACGAGCAGGCCAATGCCTCGCGGCTGGTGGTGAATACCGCCATTACCAGCGTCACCACACTGGTGGACGAGGTAGAAACGACAGCCGGCTCGATACAAACCATGCAACAGGATGCCGAGCAAATCAGCTCGGTTCTGGGCGTGATTGGCAGCATCGCCGAACAGACCAACCTGCTGGCACTCAATGCCGCTATCGAGGCGGCACGGGCCGGTGAACAGGGGCGCGGTTTTGCCGTGGTCGCCGATGAAGTCCGGGCCCTGGCCGCCAGAACCCAAAGCAGTACCCGGGAAATCAAGGAGATGCTCGGCAAACTGCAACATGGCACCCAGATGGTGGTGCAATCCATCGACAGCACCAAACAGAGCTGTCTGCGGACGGCCGACAATACCAGCCGGGTCACGACGGCGCTGGATGAAATGTCGACCCATATCGTCGACATCAATGATCTCAGCACCCTGATGGCGACGGCCGCCGAAGAGCAACGTGCCGTCACCGAAGAGATCAGTCGCAATATGAATGCCATCAAGGATGTCATCCATAGCCTGCAAGTCAACGGTGAGGAAACCATCCACAGTACCGCCAGCATGGGTGAGACCTACCGCCAGCTCAGCGACATTGTCAGTCACTTCAAGCTACGGTAAGAGCAGCCAGAAAAAAGCCGCCCGATATCGAGGCGGCTTTTTTGCTCTATCATCCGACCCTCAGTCAGGGCTGACCCAGATTATGTTGCAGGGTGAAAATTAATCCCTGAACCAGAGCTTCGGCGTCAGTCGCCAAATCAAACTGCTCATGCTGATTCAACCAGTTGATGATCAGACCATCCACGCTGCAGTGCAATAAAATCGCCGCTCGCTCTACGGAGAGGGTCGAGGGCAATTGACCGCGACGCACGGCATTGGCCAACGAGCAACGCATGTTTTGCGTATGTTGCTGTATTTCATCCCGGATTAGTGTGCAGATGGACGTTGACTCGCTATCCGGCAGCATCATCTTGAACATGATACGAAACATCTGTTGATGGGCCGGGCATGATGCCACTGTGCGTAACACTTCAATCAGAAAGGTGGTGAATTTGCCGAGTGGATCCGGCTCATCCACATCGATACTGGCATTTAGCAGATGGGATAAGGGGGCACACATCTCATGCCACAAGGCCAGAAATAGCTCCTCTTTATCCTTGAAATGCCAATAGATGGCCCCACGCGTCACCCCTGCAGCCCGGGCAATATCACTCAGGCTCGTCGTCGCCACGCCTTGCTGACAAAACAGACCCAGCGCCTCCGTCATGATGGTGCTACGCGTCTCTTGTGCTTCTTCTTTGGTTCGCCGAGCCATACCGAAATTCCAACTAGTTAAATTTGAGTAAAAACCACTTACATACATTCACTTCTGTATGTATATTGCCATGGTTTTGGCATTCCGCCAATTTCAACGATCACAACTTGAATGATAGATAGCCCGTTAGCAGACAGAGGTTCTGGTTCCTATGCATAAAAATATTCTCGCGAGCTCCATCGGTGTTGCCTTGTTGGCGACTGCCCTGCTTAGCGGTTGTGGTGAGGCCCAGCAGGCAGCTCCCGGAGCCATGCCGCCAACGGCTGTCGATGTCGTCACGCTACAATCAGCCCCCATCAAACTCACCACAGAACTCACCGGCCGCACCGCTGCCCGACGTATTGCCGAAGTGCGTCCTCAGGTCAGTGGCATCATCCTCAAGCGCTACTTTACCGAAGGCAGTGATGTCAAAGCCGGACAACTGCTGTACCAGATCGATCCTGCAACCTATGACGCCACGGCTGACAGTGCCGAAGCTGCTCTGGCCAAGGCACAAGCCAACGAACAGAGCGCGCGCCTGAAGGCACAACGCTATGCCGAATTGGTCAAGGTCAAAGCGATCAGTCGTCAGGATTATGACGATGCGCAAGCCAGTTGGAAACAGCAAGTCGCCGAGATAGCGGCGGCCAAAGCCACCCTGAAAAGCGCCAAGATCAACCTCGCCTATACCCGGGTCACAGCACCCATTTCAGGCCGTATCGGTAAATCCGCCGTCACCGAAGGCGCCCTGGTGACCGCGCAGCAGGCCACCAGCCTGACCACTATCCAGCAGCTGGATCCGCTGTATGTGGATGTCACCCAATCCACCACAGAGCTGCTGCGTCTGAAGCAACAGATTGCGAGCGGTAAGCTGGCAGCCGCCAAAAATGGTGCCGCAACCGTTCAATTCCAGCTGGAAGATGGTAGCGCCTATCCGCACAGTGGCGAATTGCAGTTTTCCGATGTCACGGTCGACGAGACCACCGGCATGGTGACACTGCGCGCCCTGGTGCCGAACCCGGACAAACTGCTGCTGCCCGGCATGTTCATGCGCGCCACCCTGCAACAGGGTGAGCGTCAGGATGGGTTGCTGGTGCCGCAAGCAGCGGTCGCCCGCACGCCACGAGGTGGCGCCAGCGTACTGGTGGTGGATGCCCAGAACAAGGTGGTGCAACGGGATATCCAGGTCAGCCAGTCACAACAGGGCAACTGGGTCGTCGAGTCCGGACTCAAAGCCGGTGAGCGCGTGATCGTGGCCGGATTGCAGAAAGTCCGCGCCGGTGCCGAAGTGGCGCCGAAAGAAATCGCCCCCACCCCCCAAGCCACTAAGTAGGATGGAGTAGTCGCCTCATGGCCCGTTTTTTCATAGATAGACCCATTTTTGCCTGGGTAATCGCCTTGGTGATCATGCTCGCCGGTGGCTTGTCCATCATGAAGCTGCCGATCGCCCAGTACCCGACCATAGCGCCACCCGCCGTCGGTATTTCGGCTTCCTATCCAGGTGCCTCGGCCAAAACGGTCGAAGATTCTGTCACCCAGGTCATAGAACAGAACATGACAGGTCTGGATCACCTGCTCTATATGTCGGCGCAGAGTGACTCGTCCGGAAATGTATCGATCACTCTGACCTTCATGCCGGGCACGGATCCGGATATTGCCCAGGTCCAGGTGCAGAACAAGCTTCAACAAGCCACCACCCAGCTGCCACAAATTGTGCAGCAGCAGGGGATCAAGGTGCAGAAGACCAGTAGTAGCTTCCTGATGGTGGTCGGCTTCATCTCTACCGATGGCAAGATGGGCAACGACGACCTGGCCGACTACGTGGTCTCCAACATCAAGGAGCCGGTGAGTCGTCTCGATGGTGTCGGGGAAATCCAGTTGTTCGGTAGCCAATACGCCATGCGCGTCTGGCTGGATCCGCACAAGCTCAACAGCTACCAGCTGACCCCTTCCGATATCCAAAGCGCCATCACAGCCCAGAACGCCCAGATCGCCCTTGGCAAACTGGGGGGAACCCCGGCGGTCAGCGATCAACAGTTCACCGCCACCATCATGGGGCAAAGCCGCCTCTCCACTCCGGAGCAGTTCGGCAACGTCTTGTTGCGCGTGAAGCAAGATGGCTCCAAGGTCCGGCTCAAGGACGTAGCGCGCATCGAATTGGCGGGCGAAAGTTTTGATGCCGAAGCCAGCTACAACGGCCAGGCCACAGCGGCATTCGCAGTCAAGCTGGCCACGGGTGCCAATGCTCTGGATACGGCGGAAAAAATCCGCGCCAAAATTGATGAGCTGAAGCCCTACTTCCCGGACAACATGGAGGTCGTCTATCCCTACGACACCACGCCCTTCGTCAAGATCTCGATCGAGGAAGTTGCCCAGACGCTGTTCGAAGCCATCATACTGGTGTTCTGCGTCATGTATCTGTTCTTGCAGAACTTCCGCGCCACCCTGATCCCGACCATCGCCGTGCCGGTAGTGTTGCTCGGTACCTTCGGGGTCATGGCGGCCTTCGGCTTCTCCATCAACACCCTGACCATGTTCGGCCTGGTGCTGGCCATCGGTTTGCTGGTGGATGACGCCATCGTAGTGGTGGAAAACGTCGAGCGTCTGATGAGCGAAGAGGACCTGTCGCCGCTGGAGGCCACTCGCAAGTCAATGACTCAAATCACTGGCGCTCTGGTGGGTATTGCCCTGGTGTTGTCGGCGGTGTTTGTGCCCATGGCGTTCTTCGGCGGCTCCACCGGCGCCATCTATCGTCAGTTCTCGCTGACCATAGTCTCGGCCATGGTGTTGTCGGTACTGGTGGCCTTGATCCTGACACCAGCCCTGTGCGCCACCCTGCTCAAGCCTGTCAAACATGGTGAGTTTGGTGCCAAGCGTGGCTTCTTCGGCTGGTTCAACCGCATGTTCGATAGCAGCGCCAATCGCTATCAGAGCCGGGTTGGCAAGGTTGTTCGTCAAGGGGCTCGCTACAGCATCATCTATGTGGCCATGCTGGCTGTGCTGGCGGTGCTGTTCATGCGTCTGCCCACCTCATTCCTGCCGGAAGAGGATCAGGGGGTCATCATGTCCATGGTGCAACTCCCGGTCGGCGCGACCAAGCAGCGGACCGAGCAAGTACTGGGGCAAATGCGCGACTACTTCCTGCAGAACGAAAAAGATAATGTCGATTCTGTGCTGACGGTTTCCGGCTTCAGCTTCGCCGGCCGCGGTCAGAATAGTGGTATGGCGTTTCTGAAGTTGAAGAGCTGGGATGAGCGGAACACCCCGGAGCGCAGCGCCAACGCCATTATAGGTCGCGCCATGGGTTTCCTGTTCAGCATCAAGGAAGCTCAGGTCTTCGCCTTCAACCTGCCGTCGATCCCCGAACTCGGGACTGCCACAGGTTTCGACTTCTACCTGCAGGATCGGGGTGGCGTCGGTCACGAGAAATTGATGGAAGCTCGTAACCAGTTGCTGGGCATGGCAGCACAAAATCCGAATCTGGTGCGGGTGCGCCCGAACGGCATGGAAGATGCGCCGCAGTTTGACGTCAAGATTGACTACGACAAGGCCATGGCCCAGGGCCTGAGCGTCAGTGATATCAATAGCACGCTTTCCACCGCCTGGGGCTCCTCCTACGTCGATGATTTCGTCGACCGGAACCGGGTCAAGAAGGTCTACCTGCAAGCCGATGCCCCCTTCCGTATGAATCCGGAAGATCTGAATCTCTGGTATGTGCGTAACAGTGCGGGGAACATGGTGCCCTTCTCGGCCTTCGCCAGCACCGAGTGGAGTTTCGGCTCACCTCGCCTGGAGCGTTATAACGGCGTTCCGGCCATGGAGGTCGTCGGTGAAGCCGCACCCGGTAAGAGTACCGGTGATGCCATGGCCGCTATCGAAGAGATCGTCAAGCAACTGCCGGACGGTATTGGTATCGAGTGGACCGGGCTGTCGTTCCAGGAGCGACAAGCGGGCTCGCAAGCGCCCGCACTGTACGCCATCTCCTTGCTGGTGGTGTTCCTCTCCCTGGCTGCTCTGTATGAAAGCTGGAGCGTCCCCTTCTCAGTCATGCTGGTCGTGCCGCTCGGGGTGCTGGGCGCCATTCTTGCGGCCACAATGCGCGGACTGGAGAACGACGTCTACTTCCAGGTCGGCCTGCTGACCACCATAGGGCTCTCGGCGAAGAACGCCATCCTAATCGTCGAATTTGCCAAGGAGCTCTATGACCAGGGCAAGGGCTTGAGCGAGTCGGTAATCGAGGCCGCCCGCCTGCGTCTGCGCCCGATCCTGATGACCTCGCTGGCCTTCATCCTCGGCGTGTTACCCCTGGCCATCAGTACCGGCGCCGGCGCCAGCAGCCGGGTGGCTATCGGTACCGGGGTAATCGGCGGCATGATCAGTGCCACCATTCTGGCGATCTTCTTCGTGCCACTCTTCTTCGTGTTGATCATGCGTTATTTCACCAAGTACCGACCACGTCATGAACGTGATGCCCTGGCTGCAGAGGAGACTCGCCATGACTAAGTCGTTTCTGGCCATCACCATTGGCTTGTTTCTCGCCGGTTGCTCGATGGCGCCGGACTATCAGAGACCCGAGGTGCCGCAAGGCGCCTCCTGGCAGGTCAGCAGTGACGCCAAAACCAACCTCGGTTGGCAGCAGCAATTCAGCGATCCCACACTGCAGAGCCTGATCCGCAGCGCGCTGGAGAACAACCGCGATCTGCGACTGGCGGCGCTGAATGTGCAGAGTTACGAGGCTCGGTACCGCATCCAGCGTGCGGCCCAGTTGCCGACGCTGGCGGTTGGCGCCAGTAGCAGCCGCCAACAAACCTCCGGCGACCTGAATGGCACCGGCACGGAGCAGATCAGCTCCCAGCACAGTGCCGAGGTGGGGATCACCGCTTACGAGCTGGATCTGTTCGGGCGAGTGCAAAGCCTGAAAGATCAGGCCCTGGAAACCTATCTGGCTCAAATCGAAACCCAGCGCAGCACCCAGATTGCTCTGGTGTCCTCCGTCGCATCCGCCTATCTGACCCTGGTGGCCGATCAGGAGTTACTGACGCTGAGCCAATCCACGCTCGATACCGAGCAAGAAAGCTATCAGCTGACCCAGAAGAAGTTCGAGCTCGGTGCCTCCTCCGACATGGAGTTGGCGCAAAGCCGGACCACGCTGGAAAGTGCCCGCGTCAGTACCGCCCAGTACCAACGGCAGGTACTGCAGGATCGCAACGCCCTGACTCTACTGCTCGGCACCGGCCTGCCCAGTAACCTGAACTTGCCCACCACCTTGGCGGCGATGCAGTTTGCCGCCATACCGGTTGGCGCCCCCTCCAGCCTGCTGCAGCAAAGGCCGGATATCCTGGCTGCGGAGCACAGTCTGAAAGCGGCGAATGCCAACATTGGCGCCGCCAGAGCCGCCTTCTTTCCGAGCATCACCCTGACCGCTACGGCTGGTACGGCGAGCAACGAGTTGGGGCATCTGTTTGATGGCGGCACAGGGACCTGGTCGTTTATTCCACAACTGAATCTGCCGTTGTTCGATGGTGGCAAGCGGGTAGCGGATCTGGATGTCGCAGAGGTCGGCGAGAAACAGGCGGTCGCAACCTACGAGAAGAGTATCCAGACCGCGTTCAAGGAAGTAGCCGATACCCTGGGTACTCAGGAGTTCTATCAGCAACAGTGGGAAGCCCAGCGGGAATTGGTGAAGGCGAACCAACGTTACTTTGAGCTGGCCGAACATCGCTATGCTCAAGGCGTCGATAGCTACCTGACCCGGCTGGATGCCCAGCGCTCCTTGTTCAGTGCCCAACAGGTGTTGGTTTCCACCCGACTGGCACAGCTGAATAACCAGATCAGTCTGTTCAAGGCGGTCGGCGGTGGCTGGCAAGCGGAATAACAGGATCGATGAACAAGCCAAGGGGCTGTCCAGTGGACAGCCCCTTGTTTTTGGGCGTTCGTCGTTGCGGGCTGAGTGGGTGGCCGCGAGCCGCATCACAGCGGCAAATCTGTTTTCCGCCCAAAGCAAAAACCCCGCCGAAGCGGGGTTTTCTTAAGATGGTCGGTGATAGAGGATTCGAACCTCTGACCCTCTGGTCCCAAACCAGATGCGCTACCGGACTGCGCTAATCACCGTTTTCTTTTCGTCAGTCGACAAACATCAACTCACGTTTAACTTGGTGCGAAAGGAGGGACTCGAACCCTCACACCCGAAGGCACTAACACCTGAAGCTAGCGCGTCTACCAATTCCGCCACCTTCGCACATAATACTCTTTACACTGAGTGAAGTGGGGTGGCTGATGGGGCTCGAACCCACGACAACAGGAATCACAATCCTGGACTCTACCAACTGAGCTACAGCCACCATTGCTGTCCAATGTCTGCATCCCGTAGTGAATGATCACTGCGAACACAACATGGTGCGCCCGACAGGATTCGAACCTGTGGCCTCTGCCTCCGGAGGGCAGCGCTCTATCCAGCTGAGCTACGGGCGCTCGTCATTGGAACGGGTGGGATAGTACGAATCAGGTCCTGGGTTGTCCAGCGTTTTTCAAAAAAAAACTCTTTTCGGCGATTTTTTGATTGAAGCGGGTGAAAATCCAACATCTTTCTGCCAAACCAAGGGCGGGAAGCGGCAGATAACCGCTTATCACAACTAAAATATAGTCGGCGAACAGATTGACTCCGCGAGGATGAAATCTAGAATGAGAGCGTGAATGAACGTTCATTCATTAAATGTGAACTTAGTTCAGCAAAGGTTCATCCTTGATTGCAGGGACTCTCGTTATCATGAGCAAGCGTGAACAGATCATGCAGGGCGCACTGGAGCTTTTTATCGAACAGGGGTTCCACGGCACCTCGGTTCATATGATCGCCGAGCGGGTGGGCATAGCGGCAGGTTCTCTCTATCGTTATTTTCAGGGCAAGGAGCAACTGATCCATCAGATCTACCGGATGTCGGTCGAGATGATGGTTGAAAAGTTATTCCATGGTGTACAGCTGACCGAGGTCAATTTCGGCACTTATCGCCGCCTGTGGTTGAACGCCAGTTCAGGTATCCAGAGTCATAATGATGTCATTCTGTTCAAGGATCTTTATGAAAGGTCCCCGTTTCTGACGGCAGAAGACAAGGTATGGGCTCAGGCCCGCTGGCAACCGTTGGATGATTTTTATCAATCCGGCATCGACAGTGGCCTGTTTCGTGCTATTCCTACCTGTCTGTTGGCCGCATTGAGTCTGGCGACGGTGCAGTGTGCCATGCATGAACACAAGTTTTACGATTTTGAATTAACCGATGTATTAAAAGAGCAAATGGCCGCGGCGAGTTGGAAAGCCATCCTGGCCGAACCATTGGACCAACCTGGGAGCAAAGAATGAAAAAGTGGACAGCCGTGATGCTGCTGATTGCCCTGCTGATATTCGGTAGCGTGATTGGCTTCAACTTGTTTAAGAATCACATGATGGCGCAATATTTTGCAAATATGCCGATCCCGACCTTCCCGGTCTCGGTACAGCCGGTGAAACCGGTAGACTGGACTCCGACCATAGAGGCGATCGGTTTCGTGGAGCCCAACCAGGGGCTGGATATCAGCAATGAAACCGCGGGCAAGGTAAAAGCCATCAAGTTCGAATCCGGCCAACAGGTCAAGAGTGGCGATCTGCTGATCAGTCTGGATGCGTCCGTCGAAGAGGCTAACCTCAAGGCATCCCAAGGCCGTATGCCCGCCACCAAGGCGAATCTGGACCGGATGCGCAGCCTGTATGCCAAGGGGACTGTCTCCAAAGGCAATCTGGATGACGCCGAAGCAAATTACCTGCAGCTCGCCGGACAGATTGAATCCCTGCAAGCGACCATAGATCGCATGTATATCCGGGCGCCCTTCTCCGGTCAGGTCGGTATCCGCAATGCCTATCTGGGGCAATATCTGGAAGCCGGCTCAAAAATCGTCCGTCTGGAAGATACCAGCGTGATGAAGATCCGCTTCACCATACCGCAGACCGATATCTCCAAGCTGAAAATCGGCCAAACCCTGCATATCTATGTGGATGCCTATCCGCAACAGCCGTTCCAGGGTGCTATCAATGCCATCGAGCCTGCAGTCAGCGCCCAGTCTGGTGTAGTTCAGGTACAAGCCTCAATCCCGAATTCCGACAGCCTGCTGCGCTCCGGTATGTTTGCCAAGGTCCAGGTGCAGTTGCCGGTTGAACCGGCGCAGATTGCCATTCCGCAAACCGCCATCAACTTCACCCTGTACGGCCAGACCGTCTTTGTGGTGGAGCCGGGTAAGGATGACAAGGATCAAGCCCTCGTGGATGCCGAAGGCAAGCCGGTTCTGGTCGCCAAGCAGGTAGTCGTCAAGGTCGGCGAGCGCAAGGAAGAGGTGGCCCACATTCTGGACGGCCTCAAGGCCGGTGACCAGGTGGTCACTGCCGGTCAAGTCCGCCTTTCCAATGACAGCCATGTGAAAATTATTGAAGATTCGCTGCTGAATAAGCCGGATACGACCCCGATGCTGTAACGGAGCAGGCCATGAAATTTACTGATATTTTCATTCGTCGCCCCGTCCTTGCCCTCTCCATCAGCCTGCTGATCGTATTACTCGGTCTGCAGGCACTGAAGGGGATGCAAGTACGGGAATACCCGAAGATCACCAATACGGTGATCACGGTAACGACTAGTTACTACGGGGCCAGTGCCAACCTGATCCAGGGCTTTATCACCCAGCCCCTGGAGCAGGCGATTGCCCAGGCCGATAACATTGACTACATGACCTCCAAGAGTCAGTTGGGCTCCTCCACCATCACGGTGAACATGAAGCTCAACACTGATCCGAACGCGGCCCTGTCCGATGTGTTGGCCAAGGTCAACTCGGTGCGATCCCAGCTGCCCAAAGAGTCGGAAGATCCGAGCCTGGATATGTCCACCGGCTCCAGCACCTCGATCATGTATATATCCTTCTCCAGTGATGAGTTGAATGCCTCCCAGATCACCGACTATCTGGAGCGGGTTATCAAACCCCAGCTTTTCACCGTGGGTGGTGTGGCCAAGGTCAATCTCTATGGCGGGACCGAGTTTGCCCTGCGCATCTGGCTGGATCCGGAGCGGATGGCGGCCTACAACCTGACCGCCAGCGAAGTGATGTCGGTGTTGCAGTCCAACAACTACCAATCCTCGCCGGGTCAGGTCACTGGCTATTACATGCTGTATAACGCCGATGCCAATACCCAGGTCGACAACGTCGCCGACCTGGAGAAGCTGATCGTCGCCAGCCGGGAAGGGGCCGTGGTTCGCCTGCGGGATATCGCCAAGGTCAGCCTGGAGAAAAACCACGATGTCTACCGCGCCATGGCGAATGGCAAGGAAGCGGTCGTCGTTGGTCTGGATCCCTCACCCACCGCCAACCCGCTGGAGATTGCCGCCAGCGTGCTCAAATTAATGCCGGAGTTGCAGCGCAATCTGCCCTCTACCATCAAGATGGAGATGCTCTACGACTCCACCGAGGCGATCAACGAATCCATCGACGAGGTGGTGAAGACCATAGCCGAAGCCGGGGTGATAGTTCTCATCGTCATCACCCTGTTCCTCGGCTCCTTCCGTGCCGTCGTGATCCCCATCATTACAATACCGCTGTCGCTGATTGGCGTTGTGATGCTGATGCAGATGTTCGGTTTCACCATCAACCTGATGACACTGCTGGCCATGGTATTGGCCATAGGTCTGGTGGTGGATGACGCCATAGTCGTGGTAGAAAACGTCGATCGGCATATCAAGGCCGGTGAAGAGCCGTTCCGGGCGGCCATCATAGGTACCCGGGAAATAGCGCTGCCGGTTATTTCGATGACCATCACACTGGCGGCCGTGTATGCACCTATTGCCCTGATGGGCGGGGTAACCGGCTCCTTGTTCAAGGAGTTTGCCCTCACCCTGGCGGGTGCGGTATTCGTCTCCGGGGTCGTCGCCCTGACCCTGTCGCCCATGATGTGCTCCAAGATGCTCAAGGCCCACACCAACCCGAATGCCTTCGAGCGCGGCGTGGAAAACACCTTCGAGCGGCTCACCAATGCCTACTCCCGGGCACTGGATGCGGTGATGGAGCGCAGACCTGTGGTGATCGTGTTTGCGATCATCGTCTTCGCCTCCTTGCCGGTGCTGTTCAAGTTTATTCCGGCCGAGCTGGCACCCTCTGAAGATAAGGGTGCCTACATGATGATGGCCAGAGCACCCAACACGGCAAACCTGGACTACATCCAGAACAGCATGAGCGAGATCACCACCCGCTTGAGTAAGGATCCGGCCATGGCCACCAGCTTGTCATTTGCCGGTATCCCGAGCTCAAATCTGGGTATGGGCATAGCGGTCATGAAACCCTGGAGCCAGCGTCCGCCACTCAAGCAGGTGATGGAACGCACCAACGCCCAGATGCAGGATATCCCGGAGATGACGGTCAGCTCCTTCCAGTTCCCGGAGCTGCCGGGTGCCGGTGGTGGTCTGCCACTGCAATATGTCATCACGACGCCGAACAACTTCGAGAGCCTGTTCCAGGTCGCCGACGAGATGTTGCAGAAGGTCAAAGCCAATCCGAAGTTTATCTATTCGGAGCTGGATCTGGCCTACGACTCCGCCACCATGCGGATTACCGTGAATCGGGACAAAGCGGGTGCCTATGGCATCACTATGCAGGATATCGGCGTCACACTCAGTACCTTCATGAGCGATGGCTATGTCAACCGTATCGACTTGAACGGTCGTAGCTACGAGGTTATCCCGCAGGTAGAGCGTAAGTACCGCCTCAACCCCGAGTCGCTCAAGCGTTACTATGTGCGTGCCGCCGACGGTACCGCAGTACCTCTGGGTAACCTGGTCAATGTCGAGCTGGTCACCGAACCCCGTTCGCTGCCCACTTTCAGCCAGCTGAACTCGGCCACTATCGGTGTGGTTCCCACACCGGGCGTGACCATGGGCGATGCGGTGAACTTCTTCGAGCAGGAGATCACGCCGCAGCTGCCCCTGGGTTACCAGCACAACTATATGGGTGAAGCACGACAATACGTGACCGAAGGGAATGCCTTGCTGGGCACCTTCGTTCTGGCGTTGTTCGTCATCTTCCTGGTGCTGGCCTCGCAGTTCGAGAGTGTGCGCGACCCGCTGGTGATCCTGGTGTCGGTGCCGCTGGCCATCTGTGGTGCCTTGATCGCCATGGCCTGGGGTCTCTCCACCATGAACATCTACACCCAGGTCGGCCTCATCACGCTGGTAGGTCTGATTACCAAACACGGGATCCTGATCTGTGAGGTGACCAAGGAGGAGCAGCTCAAGCGCGGCCTCTCCAAGATGGAAGCGGTGAAACATGCGACCCGCATCCGTCTGCGGCCGATCCTGATGACCACAGCGGCCATGGTCGCGGGCCTCATCCCGCTGATGGGTGCAACCGGAGCCGGTGCCATCAGCCGTTTCGGCATTGGTCTGGTGATAGTTGCCGGTCTCTCCATCGGCACCCTGTTCACCCTGTTCGTGCTGCCGGTGATCTACACCTATCTGGGTGAGAATCACAAACCGCTCGAAGAGTTCGATGAAACCCTGCCCCACAAGGCGCTGGTCGACCATTAATTGATCGACTCGCCCATCTCAAGCCAGTCCCTTCGCGGACTGGCTTTTTTCTTGTTCTACTTCCAGACCCCGCCAGCGCCACAATGACTCCCCGTTCACCACCGATTGCGCCATTTTAGTGCGCCCTCCTCCTCAGCCCCAATCCGGTGCAAAGCCCATGGTTGCTGACTTCTACCCCGTCACGCCGGACTGGCACAGCCCTTGTATAGCTCTATTCGATACCCGCTCAGGATGAGCGTGGCACGCCGGAGTATCCGGCCCCTTTCGGAGAGTACGCTATGACACCTTCTACCCTACCGTCTGCTGTTACCCACTCCCTGCTGGCGCTGGCCATTGTCGCCGCCACCTCGGCCAGCGCAGCGCCGCTGCAAAGCCTCGGCAAATCGGAAGGTGTGGTCGATATCATCGCCTGGCCCGGCTATATAGAGCGCGGCGAGAGCGACAAGCAGTACGACTGGGTCACGCAATTCGAGAAGGAGAGCGGCTGTGAGGTGCGGGTGAAGACAGCCGCCACCTCCGATGAGATGGTGGCCCTGATGGCCAAAGGCGGTTACGACCTGGTCACCGCCTCCGGCGATGCCTCCTTGCGTCTCATCTATGGCAAGCGGGTGCAAGCGATCAACACCGCCCTGATCCCGAACTGGAAGAATATCGATCCTCGCCTGCTGGATGCCCCTTGGCATACGGTCAAGGGTGAGCACTATGGCGCCCCCTACCAGTGGGGACCCAACGTGCTGATGTACAACACCAACGTCTTCAAGGAAGCGCCCACCAGCTGGGGCGTGCTCTTCTCCGCCCAGAACCTGCCGGATGGCAAACCGAACCAGGGCCGGGTCCAGGCTTATGATGGTGCCATCTATCTGGCCGATGCGGCTCTCTACCTGAAACACGCCAAACCCGAACTGGGCATCACAGACCCCTATGAACTGAATGAAGCCCAGTACGCGGCCGTGCTGGAAGTGGTGCGTGGCCAACATCCCTTGATCCACCGCTACTGGCACGACTACAACGTGCAGATGAGCGACTTCAAGAACGAAGGGGTGGTCGCCTCCGGTGCCTGGCCCTTCCAGGTCAATGCCCTGCAAGCCGAGAAGCAACCCATCGCCTCCACCATACCGGTAGAAGGCGCCACCGGCTGGGCCGATAGCACCATGCTCCATGCCGAGGCGGCTCATCCGGTCTGTGCTTACCAATGGCTGAACTGGTCGCTGACACCCAAGGTGCAAGGCGATGTCGCTGCCTGGTTCGGCTCTGTGCCTTCCGTGCCCGCGGCTTGCAGCGCTTCCAGCCTGTTGGGTGCCGAGGGGTGCAAGACCAACGGTCTGGATAACTTCGACAAGATCGCCTTCTGGAAGACACCGCAAGCCAAATGTGCCCAAGGCAGCTGTGTGCCTTATAGCCGCTGGGTGCAGGATTACATCGCCATCATGGGCGGTCGTTGATCCGAGGAGGCGTTATGAGTTTTGCCGTTGAATTCTCCGCCGTCAGCCGTATCTATGGCTCGGTCAAGGCCGTGGATCAGGTCTCGTTGCGCATCGAGCCGGGTGAGTTTTTCTCCATGCTGGGGCCGTCAGGCTCCGGCAAAACCAGCTGCCTGCGGCTGATGGCGGGGTTTGAACAACCGGATCTGGGCGCTGTCTACCTCGGTGGCATCGACGCCAGCGGCTTGCCGCCCTATCAGCGGGATGTGAATACCGTGTTTCAGGATTACGCCCTGTTCCCGCACCTGAATGTCTGGGAGAACATCGCCTATGGCCTCAAGGTGAAGGGCGTTGGGCGTGGCGATCGCATGGCCCGCGCCGAGGAGGCGCTGGAGCTGGTGGCGCTGGGAGGCTTGGGTCAACGCAAGCCATCCCAGCTCTCCGGCGGCCAACGGCAACGGGTGGCACTGGCGCGCGCCCTGGTCAATAAACCCAAGGTGTTGCTGCTGGATGAACCACTGGGCGCGCTGGATCTGAAGCTGCGGGAGCAGATGCAGTCCGAACTCAAACGCCTGCACCGTCATCTGGGCATCACCTTCGTCTATGTGACCCACGATCAGAGTGAAGCCCTGTCGATGTCGGATCGGGTGGCGGTATTCAACAAGGGACGGATCGAGCAACTCGACTCGCCCCGTCAACTCTACTCCCGCCCGCAGACGCCGTTTGTCGCCCGCTTCGTCGGCTCCTCCAACGTCATCGAAGGCGAGCTGGCCACCAAGCTCTCCGGTGATACCGTACCGTTTGCGATCCGACCGGAGCATGTGCAGCTTATACCGGCCTGGGGCAGTCACGAAGTTCAGGTCGAGGGCAAGCTCCGACATATTCACTATCACGGTGCCTACAGTCGCTTCGAGCTGGATCTGGGCCAGGGACAACAGTTGGCGATCCACCTGCCCCATCGGGAAGGCGAAGAGTCCGAGTTCCCGGAGATCGGCACCCGGTTGGGGGCGGGCTGGTCGCGCAGTGCCATGGTGCCGCTTGCGGCCGATATAGCCACCCAGAGCGCAGACGGGGTCCAGCCATGACAGCCGCCGCCCTGCCATCCCCCGGCCTGATGCGCCGGGCCGCCAGTTGGTGCTATCTGCACCCCAGAGCCACGCTCTTGCTCTGGCTGGCACTGCCCCTCGGCTGGTTCGGGGTCCTCTATCTGGGCTCGCTGGCCACCCTGCTGGCGCAGAGCTTCTACACCTTCGATGACTTCACCATGTCGGTACTCCCCGACTGGACCCTCGACAACTACCGGCAGCTGCTCAACCCCGGCAATGTGGACATAGTGGTGCGCACCGTGACCATGGCGGCGGCGGTAACGGTCGCCGATGCCCTGATGGCCTTCCCCATAGCCCTGTATATGGCGCTGTATGCCTCACCGCGCATCAAGGCGCTGTTCTATATCGGCGTCATGCTGCCGATGTGGGCCAGCTATATCGTCAAGGCCTACGCCTGGAGCGTGATCCTGGCCAAGGGCGGTCTGCTGCAGTGGCTGTTGCAGGCGGTCAGCCTGCAACCGCTGCTGGATCTACTGCTGACCACGCCCATCGGCGGCAATACCCTGGCCACCTCGCACCTCGGGCGCTTTTTAGTGTTCAGCTACATCTGGCTGCCGTTCATGATACTGCCGATCCAGGCGGCGCTGGAGCGCATCTCTCCCAGCCTGATGCAAGCGGCCAGCGACTTGGGGGCCCGTCCCCGCCAGGTGCTGACGACAGTTCTGCTGCCGCTGGCGTTTCCCGGTGTGGTGGCAGGCTCCATCTTCACCTTCTGCCTGACGCTGGGGGATTACATCATCCCCACGCTCATAGGCCCTTCCGGACTCTTCATCGGCACCATGGTCTACACCCAGCAGGGCGCGGTCGGCAATATGCCGCTGGCAGCGGCTTTCACCCTGGTGCCCTTGCTGATCATCATGCTCTATCTGTGGTTTGCCAAACGACTGGGGGCCTTCAATGCACTCTAACAACGGCGCCTCACCCCTGTTGAAACTGCTGGCCTGGTGCGGCTTGGCCCTGCTGCATCTGCCGCTACTGGTCATAGCCCTGTATGCCTTCAATACCGAGAGCGCGGCGTTCAGCTTTCCACTGCAGGGCTTCACCTTGCAATGGTTCGGCATGGCGCTGAGCCGCCCCGATGTGCTGGCCGCCATCGGCCTCTCCTTGCAGGTCGCGGCTCTGGCCACCCTGCTGGCGATGATCCTGGGCACGCTGGCGGCACTGGCCATCTGGCGGCATAGCTTCTTCGGTCGCGACGGCATCTCCATGCTGCTGGTACTGCCCATAGCCCTGCCCGGCATCATCACAGGGCTGGCGCTGCTGGCCAGTTTCAAGCAGCTGGGGATCGAGCCCGGCATGCTGACGCTGGTGGTCAGCCACGCCACCTTCTGCGTGGTGGTGGTGTTCAACAATGTCATAGCCCGCTTCCGCCGCACCAGCCTGACCCTGATCGAAGCCTCGATGGACTTGGGGGCCGATGGCTGGCAGACCTTCCGCTATCTGGTCCTGCCGAACATTGCCACCGCTCTGCTGGCGGGCGGCATGCTGGCCTTCGCCCTGTCGTTTGACGAAATCATTGTCACCACCTTCACCGCCGGGCACGAGAAGACACTGCCGATCTGGTTGCTGGGACAGCTGACGCGGCCCCGGGATGTACCAGTGACCAACGTGGTGGCGCTCTTGGTGATGCTGGCGACCGTGCTACCGATTTTAGGCGCCTATTATTTAACGAAAGATACCGACTCGGTGGCGGGCAGCGGCAAGTAACCGCCTCTGGATGCACGCCAGCCACCTCGACCTTTGCAGAGCAGGAGCGATACCATGCAGACCAACCTACTGATAAACGGCCAACTGATTCCGGGCGCGGGCACTCCGCTGCCGGTGATGAACCCCTCGACCGGCGGCGAGCTCATCGCCATCGCCGAAGCCAGCCCGGAGCAGGTGCTGGCCGCCGTGGCGGCCGCCGATGCCGCCTTCCCCGCCTGGGCCGCGACCCCGCCCCGTGAGCGTGCCGCCCGGCTGCTGGCGATCGCCGATGCCATCGAGGCCAAGGGCGAACAGTTTGCCCGTCTGGAGTCCCTCAACTGCGGCAAGCCGTTCAGCGCCGCGCTGAATGACGAGATCCCGGCCATCGCCGACACCTTCCGCTTCTTCGCCGGTGCCTGCCGCTGCCTCGGCGGCTCGGCTGCCGGTGAGTATCTGCCCGGCTTCACCTCGATGATCCGCCGCGACCCGCTGGGGGTAATCGCCTCCATAGCGCCCTGGAACTACCCGCTGATGATGGCGGCCTGGAAGCTGGGGCCGGCGCTGGCCGCCGGGAATACAGTGGTGATCAAACCGTCGGAAATCACCCCGCTCACCACGCTGGCACTGGGCGAGCTGCTGGCCGAGCTGCTGCCACCGGGAGTAGTCAATATAGTCCATGGCCGCGGCGGCGAGGTGGGCATGCCGCTGGTCAGCCATCCGCGCGTACGCATGGTCTCCCTCACCGGCTCCATTGCCACCGGTAAGAAGCTGGTCGAGATTGCCTCCCAGACCATGAAGCGCACCCATATGGAGTTGGGCGGCAAGGCGCCGGTCATAGTGCTGAATGATGCCAACCTCGACGAAGTGGTCGCCGGCATTCGCACCTTCGGCTTCTACAACGCCGGGCAAGATTGCACCGCCGCCTGCCGCATCTACGCCCAGAAGGGGATCTACGACAAGCTGGTGGCCGATCTGGGCAGCGCCGTCAGCACCCTGAAGATGGGTCTGCAGGATGACCCGACCACAGAGCTGGGGCCGCTGATTTATGGCGCGCACCGGGATCGGGTCGCCGATTTTGTCGACCGCGCCCGGGCGCAATCCCATATCGAGATCGTCACCGGCGGCAAGCTGGGAGCAGGCCCCGGCTACTTCTATGAGCCGACGTTGATCGCCGGTGCCCGGCAGAGCGATGAAATCGTGCAAAAAGAGCTGTTTGGACCCGTGGTTTCCATCACCCCGGTCGATGATTTCGAGCAGGCCATCGCCTTTGCCAACGACTCCGAGTATGGCCTCGCCTCCTCCATCTGGACTCAGGATGTCAGCAAGGCGATGGCCGGTGCAGCCGCCCTGCAGTATGGCTGCACCTGGATCAACACCCACTTCATGCTGACCACGGAGATGCCCCACGGCGGCATGAAGCAGTCCGGCTATGGCAAGGATATGTCGATGTACGGGCTGGAAGAGTACACCTGTGCCCGCCATGTCATGGTGAAGTGGTGATTCCTGCTCGGGGGCTCCACGGCGCCATCCCTGGCGCCGAGGGTCAGCTTAGCGCCACCGGGTCGCAATCGGAGTGGCCTGCTATTTGGAGCTAGTTAAGAAACTTCCCCCCCTATTCCATGGCATGGAATAGGGGGAATATAAATAATCAGCCAGGAGCCTTATTTATTATTCAATAATTCAAAAATTATATTCTGCTAAATATTGGCAGATGCGATGAATAACCAGATGGTTATATCGGCAACTATGAGTGATTAATTCAAGCCATTTCCCTTATCGGGCGATGTCGAATTATTGCACCTCAAAATAAATATTAACATATTGTTTATATTGAAATATTTGATTGACTAATTCGGCTTTAATATTTTAATTTCAATGTGCTTTTGCTGATTTTCAGTCACTCGTGGTAGGTGCTTGCACCTTGCTGATACATATAAGCAACCATGGGCGGATGAATACTCCTCTTGACGATAGCGCCTTGTTAATCCCGCCTGCGCTATCAAAAATCAGACTTTATTTATGAACCATAAACTCTGATGGATATATGTCTATGAACAGGATTGTTACCTCTCTTTTTGCCCTGCTCTGTCTGGGGGTCTCTATGCACACTCATGCTACTACCTATGCCTACCGCGCCAGCTTGCTGGATTTTGTCGCCGATCCGCACAGTGAAAAACAGGCCGCCCGCTATCTGGAAGATGGGGTGCTGATTGTCGAGAATGGCAAAGTGGTCGAAACCCTGGACTACGCGGCACTGAGTGCCGAACGTCGCCAGCAGCTGACCCTGGTCGATTATCGGGGCAAGTTGCTGCTCCCCGGCTTTATCGATACCCATATCCACTTTCCCCAGACCGAGATGATCGCCTCTTACGGCGAACAACTGCTGGAGTGGCTCAACACCTACACCTTCCCCACCGAGCGGAAATTTGCCGATGCCGATTATGCCCGCAAGCGCGCCGATTTCTTTATCAACGAACTCTTGCGTAACGGCACCACCACGGCGCTGGTGTTTGCCACCGTGCATCCCCAATCGGTGGATGCGCTGTTTGCGGCCGCCCAACAAAAGGAGATGCGGCTGATCGCCGGCAAGGTGCTGATGGATCGCAATGCCCCGGACTATCTGCAAGACACGGCGCAAACCGGCTATGACCAGAGCGAGGCGCTGATCAAGAAATGGCACCACAAGGATCGCCTGCTCTACGCCGTGACGCCGCGCTTTGCGCCGACCTCCACCCCCGAGCAGTTGGCGCTGGCCGGCAAGCTGCTGGCCAAGTACCCGGATCTCTATCTGCACACTCATCTGAGCGAAAACAAGAACGAGATCGCCTGGGTCAAGTCCCTGTTCCCGGAGCGCAAAAACTATCTGGATGTCTATGCCCACTACGGTCTGACCGGCCCCCGCTCGGTATTTGCCCACGGCATCCATCTGGAGCAGGACGAGATCGATACCCTGGCCCACAGCCACTCGGCTCTCGCCTTCTGTCCCACCTCCAACCTGTTCCTCGGGAGTGGTCTGTTCCGGCTCCATCCGCTGAAACAGGCTGGCATCAAGGTCGGCATGGGTACCGATGTGGGCGCTGGCACCAGCTTCTCCATGCTGCAGACCCTGAACGAAGGCTACAAGGTGCAGCAACTGCAAGGGGAAAAACTCTCGGCGCAGGAAGGCTTGTATCAGGCCACGCTGGGCGGCGCCCGGGCGCTGCAACTGGAGGATAAGCTGGGGAATTTCCTGCCCGGCAAGGAGGCGGACTTCGTGGTGCTGAACTGGGCTGCCACACCGCTGCAGCAACTGCGCATGGAAAATGCCACCAGCCTGGATGATCGCTTGTTTGCCCTGATGATGCAGGGGGATGATCGGAACGTGCAGGCCACCTATGTGATGGGTAAACAGGTGTTCTAAGCTGCCGAACAGGTTGCAGCGCTCATGGCGTCCCGGGCGGGAGCGCTTGGCGCGGCAACCTGTTTGTTCGTCCTTCCAGGCGCCGCACCTATGGCGCCCGCACCACCCAAGACTGAGCCTGCCACTACCACCCTTTCATCATTCCGACACACAGCCGTCACCAAATCGACACAGCCATTGCTCAGACTCGGCCCTCGGTGGAATCGATTACCCTGAGTTTTGACTCCAGACATCGTTCTGGACATCCCATCACCAGACACCGCCAGCCACCAATTGTGTCACCCGCCATCCCGGCCACCCCCGGGAGCGGGCCGCATTCTCACGACTCTCTATGCTGACAAGGACTGACTTCCCCATGCATCTATTCTCGCACACTCCTGCCACGCCCTTTTCCCGCACCCTGACCGCCGCCCTGGTGCTGTCGGCGCTGGGACTGGTGGCCTGTAACGACTCCGATAGCGAAATCAGCTATGTAGCCCCGACCGCGCCCGTGGGCGTTGGCTATGAAGAGACTGCCGATCCGGCCAGCAATGTCACCGCCTATGTGGACGCCGGAGCCAGCAACCAGCGCGGTAAGGCCTGTATGGCGACGCTGGAGACCAATGCCGGGGTCCGCGTCGCCGCCGAATTCCTCAAGATCTGGCAACCCCGCTCCCAGTTGGTGGATGCCGGGCAGACCGCCGCCGCAGACGGTACCTGCGCCGCCGTCACCGCCTCGGATTGGGATGGTATTCCCGGCAGCGCCACCGATGGCACTGTGCTCAATGCCGAGGTTCATGCCGCCAACATCCGTTATGTCGAGACCCTGACCGCCGCCCGGACCAGTACCCAGGAGCTGGCCGCCTATCTGGATGATCGCCGTGGCAAGAACTTCAGCATCTCCGATGGCATGGGCCCTCTGACCAGCGCCTGGCGCGCCGGTTCCCAGCAGTTCACCACCATCACCGAGATCGCCGCCGATGCCACCACGGTCAAATATGACGACAAGGGCAACAACCGCGGCGTTGGCAGCGACAGCAACCCGGATCTGGGTCTGGCCGTCGATTTCATCGGTGCCATGAGTGGCGATGGTTCTACCGAACCCGCCAAACGCTTCTACAAGTACGCCCGCCCCTGGCGCTGGAGCAGCCAGGTGAGCGTGGTTCCGGCCCTGGAGCCCGCCAAGAGCTCGACCCCGACCACCGACAGCGGCTTCCTTAGCGGCCACAGTGCCGAGGCGGTACGCGACAGTCTGGCCATGGCCTATCTGGTGCCCGAGCGCTTCCAGGAGATGTTGGCACGCGGTCTGGAGCTGGGTGAAAACCGCATTCTGGCCGGTATGCACTCGCCACTGGATGTAATGGGTGGCCGCATTCAGGGTACCGCCGTGCTGGCCTACAACCTGAACAAGAGTGACAACCTGAGCCTCAAGGCCAGTGCCTACGCCCAGGCCCAGAGCTGGCTGCAGGGTGAAGTGGGGGCCAGCGATGCCAGCGCCCTCTATACCTATGCCCACTCCGGCAACGATGATCGATTCAGCAACTACGCCAGCAACAAGATCGATTACCTGCGCCGTCTGACGTTCGGCTTCACGCCGATTGCCGCCACCACAGCGGAAGCCGTGGTGCCCAAGGGTGCCGAAGTGCTGCTGGAAACCCGTCTGCCCTACTTGACCGCCGAACAACGCCGGGTGGTGCTGAAGACCACGGCCCTGCCATCCGGCTATCCGCTGCTGGATGACGCCGAAGGGTGGGGACGCCTGAACCTGTTTGCCGCCGCCGATGGTTATGGCGCTTTCAATGGAGATGTCAGCGTGCTGATGGACGCGGCCCAGGGCGGCTTCCATGCCGCCGATAGCTGGAAAAACGACATCACAGGCGCTGGTCTGCTGAGCAAATCCGGATCCGGCAATCTGACCCTGAGCGGCGCCAACAGCTGGAGCGGTGGCACCTTGCTGCTCGAAGGCACCCTGACCGCAGCCTCCACCACGGCGCTGGGAACCGGTGATGTCTACCAGCAAGGCGGCACCTTGGCGGTCACCAGCCCCTTGCATCTGACGGGCAACTATACCCAGCAAGGCGGCAGCACCCTGCAGTTGCAACTGGGCAGCGCCAGTGCCGGACGCCTCACCCTCCAGGGTAAAGCCACGCTGGCCGGAACCCTCGAGGTGCAGTTCAGCAGCGGCTACCAACCGGCCGTCGGCGACACCCTGCAACTACTGCAAAGCGCTCAGCGCCATGGCACCTTCAGCACAGTCACCGCCAACGGTTATCAGGTCACCCCCCTCTATACCGCAACCGGTGTCCAGCTGCGGATCGACGGCAAAAACGCCAGCTAACCCGATCACGACACCAGTCACCACAACCATCACCACCGACAACGGGAGCCCATATGGGCTCCCGTTTTTATTGGCTCGACTCCGGATCCGGGTTGGTCATAAGACTGGGTATGATGCGGTGGCGGGATAACGTGAAAGCCGACCATGGGCATCAGGGAAGATGCCTTTGAGCCTCCATGGATGGATTCACGGCGAGTCGGCGTCAGGTTTGCCCGACGCCGCACAGCGGATTCAACGCCCATGACGAGTCCCCATCCACAGCGCCTATCCAGGTTACGGTTGGAAATGAAGAGGAATGGAGTCTGGGCGAAAAGCAGACCGTGGGCGGCAGGGATGCCGCCGTCGAGTCGGCAGGGATCTCTTCACGACGTGTCTGCGATCGGCCAAACACCACGCCCATGCCCGAGTTTGTCCATGCAACGCATCACCAGGATAGCGCCATAAAAAACGGACCCACCCGTGAGGGTGAGTCCGTAACCAGCAGCATGGGAGGTTGCGACGGGTCTTAACCGGCGTAGGCGTAGCAGCGCTTGAGCTCGGCAAAGTCATAGAAGAAGCTGCCAGCCGCGACCGGTTCACATCCGGCCTTGAACGCCACTTCCTTCTCGTTGTAGAGCATCTTCACCAGCACCTGCTGCTCGGCGTTCTGGTAGACATCCCACTGGATGTTAGCGGCATAGGGTGACACCCAACCGCCGCGCCACTCGTTGTTCTCCTGGCTATACAGGGTGCCAACTTCGGCGCCCTGACGGCTGCCTTCAAGCTTCATCAGCGCCACCAGCGGAATAATGGTCTCGGCATGGGCAAAACGCAGCTTGGCGACATGGGCCTTCTGCCCCTCAACCACCTGGCCTTGCACCTCGTTGAACAGGCCATCCAGCAGCGACTGGGCTATGTCATAGGTGACAGAGCTGTTGGCAAAGCTAGGTCCCTTGTCGTAGAAGTCCTCGGCATCGGAGAGATAAGAGAACCAAGCCGACTCTTCTGGCGTCAGGTACTTCTCCAGATCCCAGGCTTCATCGCCCTGCGCCTCGGCTTCCCGCACCATGCCGGGGCCAATGATAAACAGGTTATAGAGCATCAGGGCGGCATCCACCTCGTCGTGGACATAGGTCTTGCCGCCATCTTCCGGATTGATGGCCACAAACTCGACGCCGCTGGCCAGATAGTCCACAAACGCCTTGCTATAAATGCGCTCCAGCATCTGCCGCGCCATTACTTTGGTCTTCGGCAGCTTCTTCAACGCCTCCTGAGCGGCTGTGAGTTCGGGGGCCGATGCCACGCCGCTATCCTCGTCGCCGATAAAGGTCTGATAGGCCTGATAGGCGGGCAGATACTTGGCGTCGGCAGGCTCGGTCTTATGGAAGTAGAGCTCGTTTTTGTTGGCCAGTTTCTTGTCGATCTTCGAGGCATCGGTCTGCGTCACATAGCAGTCGGTGCTGTCGGCAACATAGTTGACCTTGTTCTTCAGGCTCTGCATGAAGTAGAAGGCGCTCTCGTTGGCGCGATCCTTACCCGAGGTTTCGACCTTGATGCAGTGGGGGCTGCTATCTTCCAGCAGGGTTGGCAGACGATTAGCCAGGCGGGTCGCCAACTGGGCATGTTCTTCTTTGCCGATGACTGTCAGCAGGCCATAGCCCAACAGCTCGTTCGCTGCCGTCACCAGATCCACCTTGTGACCCAGCGTCTGGCCCAGCGGAGTCAGGGCGCCTTGACTGGCGGCCTCTTCCCATACCAGTTTGGTCAGCACGTCATACTTGGGGCTGGAGAGTGACCGCGAGCCGTGGCGCGCTACCAGTTCGGTGAAGACAGGCGTGAAACCCGCCGGAGCCGCCTGATAGGTGGCAGCATCCTGCTTGGCGGCATACACAGCCTTGGTGCTGTACTGGTACTCGGTGATAGTCGGGGTGGTCGGCGTGTGGGTCGTGGTCTGGCTATCAGAATTGCAGCCAGCGAGCAGTGCCAGTGCCACAGCGGCAGCAACGGCGGAAACAGAAATCATGCGGTTCATAGTCATCCTTGCACTCGTGTTCAATCAAGACGGGCGCCAGCGTAAGCAGGTGAGATGACAGCTAGATGTCAGAAGCATGACCATTTGCACACGACTGCAATCCAGCCGGATGATCGGTCACCCGGCCCATAGAGCGGCTGAGAGGATCAGCGATAGAAGAGGCTCGGTGCCACGCCCAGCTCGCGTTTGAACATGGCACTGAAGGCACTCGGACTGGCATAGCCGAGTGCCAGCGCCACCTCCAGCACCGATTCGCCCCGCGCCAGATGTTCACAGGCCAGCAACAGACAACACTGCCGCCGCCATTGGCCGACGGTGAGCCCGGTTTCGCGGATAAAACGGCGCTGCAGGGTGCGCACATCCATCGCCAGCTCCGAGGCCCAGGCCGCCAGCGGCCGACTCTCGTCCGGTTGCTCGCGCAGAGCACGGCACAAGCGCTGCAGGTTAGCCGAACTCGGCTCGGGCAACGCCAGCGCCAGGCTCGGCATGCGCTGTATCTCGTCCAGCAGCAGCTGCACCAGATGGCCGTCACGGCCCTGTTCGTCGTAATCCAGAGGTAAGGCGATGGCAGCCAGGATCAGTTCGCGCAACAGCGGCGATATGCCGACCACACAGCACTCGGCGGGCAGCCCCGCCAGCTTCTCGGCACGGATATAGACGGTGCGCATCAACACCTCACCGAGCATGACGGTGCGATGCCAGACGCCAATCGGCACCCAGATGCCCCGCGTCGGCGGCACTATCCACTGCCCGGCGTCGGTCTCCACCAGCATGACCCCCTTCACCGCATACAGCAGCTGCGCCGTGGGATGACAATGCCGGGGTGCCTCGGCCCCGGGCCCGCGATCGAAGGCACGGGCGACCACGGGGGCCAGGCCAACGTCCTGCTGATGGGCAATTCCGGATGGCAGCATCACTCTGTCCTTTTTGCGACGATGATTGCCGCATAGTAGCACGAAGGACAATCCCGAAACTGATACCATGCTCGAGATCACAGTGACCAGAGGTTCCCCATGTCATCGACTCTCGCGTCCCCCGCCCAGGCGGTTGGCGATACACGCTACAAGGTACTCGGCGCCATCAGTCTGTCGCATTTTCTCAACGATCTGCTGCAGTCGCTGATCATCGCCATCTATCCCTTGCTCAAGGGCAACTACGATCTGAACTTCACCCAGATCGGCCTGCTGACCCTGACCTACCAGACCACGGCCTCGCTGCTGCAACCGCTAGTCGGCCTCTACACCGACAAGCATCCGCAACCCTATTCACTGGTGGTCGGCATGGGCTGCACCCTGCTGGGCCTGTTGTTGCTCTCCAGCGCCCCCACCTTCCCGCTGCTGCTGCTAGGCGCGGCCGTGGTCGGCATCGGCTCGTCGATTTTCCACCCTGAGTCCTCGCGCGTAGCGCGTATGGCCTCCGGTGGCCGTCATGGTCTGGCGCAGTCCATCTTCCAGGTCGGCGGCAACGGCGGCACCGCCATGGGCCCACTGCTGGCGGCGCTGATCGTGCTGCCGCTGGGCCAGGGCAGTCTGGCCTGGTTCTCGGTGCTGGCCCTGCTGGCCATGGGCGTGCTCTATAAAGTCGGGCAATGGTATAGCCACCAGCAACGCAATCAGCCGAAGGGGCAAGCGCGGCCGATCAATCCGCTGTCGCGCGGCCGTATCGCGGCGACCATAGGGGTGCTGCTGTTGCTCATCACCTCCAAGTATTTTTATCTGGCCAGCCTGACCAGCTATTACACCTTCTATCTGATGGAGCAGTTCAGCGTCAGCGCCCGCTCGGCCCAGTTGCACCTGTTTGTGTTCCTGTTCGGCGTCGCCGCCGGAACCGTGCTCGGTGGCCCGATTGGCGACCGCATCGGCCGCAAGCAGGTGATCTGGTTCTCCATCCTCGGGGTCTCGCCCTTTACTCTGCTGCTGCCCCATGCCGATCTGTTCTGGACCACAGTCCTCTCCTTTGTCATCGGCTTTATCCTGGCCTCGGCGTTTTCCGCCATCCTGGTGTATGCCCAGGAGCTGATCCCCGGCAAGGTCGGCACCATCTCGGGGCTGTTCTTCGGCTTTGCCTTCGGCATCGCTGGCATCGGCGCCGCGATACTGGGCAATCTGGCGGATCACTACGGCATCCGCACCGTGTATGAGATCTGTGCCTGGCTGCCGTTGATGGGGATAGTGACTGTGTTTTTGCCGGACTTACGGTCGCCACGTAAGGGTTAGGCGGCCTCACCGCCGCCTCTCGGGTGCTGAGCCGGAGCCCGGCTCAGCCACCCCGCCGTTCGGCCACCCAGCAACGGGGTGGCCTCGGGTCTCGGGTCTCGAATCAGGGTTCTGATTGATCCGTTTCCGCCCCATCCGCCGGGGCGATTTGCCAACCTGCCGTTGGCGGGGGCGGGTCAAGGGGGAAAAGGCCTCCCCCTTGGCAATCCCGGGCCCAGGTTTATGCCGACTGTCGGGAAAGCCCCTCGCTCCGGGCCGCTCTCCACCGCCGGGAGCCACACGCCATCCCTGGCGTGACGCTCCCTCTCCCGGTCATCCTGACCGCTCACCGCCTCCGATCCCCCCTCCCCTCGGCCCGACAGACGGCGTTGAGATTCGGTGGGTAAACCAACAAGCAAAAGCCGTTCGCCCCCGCATTAGGTTTTAATCACCAAAAGTTACTTTGATGCCGAGCTGTTTGATTTAACGCACAAATCCTTCAGCAAATTTTCAATACTCTGCTAGCGAGGGTCAGGTCAAACAGAGCGGATGCAGGGCTTGGGGTGGCCGTTAAACCCGTGCGGTAGCCATGATCATCGCCTGCGTCATCGCTCGAAACGTCGAGGCCCACAGAACACAGGAACAATCAGCTCGATCGGAGCTGCAAGTTGGATATGCCGGTCCGTTTCCACCGATCATGCAAGCCGATTGGATAGTCCAAAACTTAACGGCTTGATGGAATCCAATAAACCAAGCTGGTTGCCCAATAAAATATGGAATTGTGACTTTATAAATTAAGGAATAATTCCGTTTAATATAGTAATTATTAAACACATAGGAAATATCGATGAATAAAAAGTTTATATGCCTTGCCAATTCCAGAAAAACATCAGGAAGATGTCTAGCAGGTAAAGAAATTATTGATAACAACCTTGGTGGTTGGTTTAGGCCTATTAGTAACAGAGCAACACACGAAATATCTGAATATGAAAGACAATATCAAAATGGCTCAACAGCGCAGACCTTAGATATAATAACGTTAGAAATTAAAAATAAAACAGCCCACCCAGTTCAGATTGAAAACCATTTGATTGATAATGGTTATTACTGGGTTAAAGATGGTTCATATACACAATCTTTATCAGGTCTAATTGACACACCCAACAAATTATGGGATTGCGGTGATTCCAGCTATTATGGTCAAAATGACAGAGTAGGACTGAATACAATAACAAACCCCATTCAGTCAATATATTTAATAGCACCTGAAAACCTTAGCATCCTTGTCCGCACCGAAGGAGCTGAATTCAACAATGGCAAAAAGAAAGTCAGAGCAAAATTCAAATATAATAAAATAACTTACTTAATCTCAGTAACCGATCCAGCCATCGAACGTAATTATCTTGCAAAAGGTGATGGCGAGTATATTATAGATAATCCGTGCTATATCACTGTTAGCCTTGGTGAAATATGGAATGGATATTATTATAAACTGGCAGCAGCGATTTTTCAGGAGTAAAATATGGATATATATACAATTGGATTTACTGAGAAAAACGCAGAGCTTTTTTTTAATTTGATATCTACAGCTCAAGTAACACGGTTAATCGACGTAAGATTAAATAATGTTTCACAATTAGCTGGATTTACAAAGAAGGATGACCTCAAATTTTTCCTCAAGAAAATATGCAATGTAGACTATATACATATGCCAGACCTTGCTCCTACAAAAGAAATTTTAGGTCCATATAAAAAAGGAGAAATCACATGGGAGCATTATGAAGAAAAATTCCTAGATTTAATTGCAAAAAGAAATATCGAGAGATTTGATAAAAATATATTTAATAACAGCTGCTTACTTTGCAGCGAACACAAACCCCACCATTGTCATCGACGACTTGTTGTCGAATACCTTAATAAATGCTGGGGCACTAAAATAAACATCAAGCATCTATATTAAAATCATGAGACTTTTAATTTTATACCCAGCCATTTTCACATGCTTTACAAAGTTCGAGCGCAAAGTGAAAAATATAACTGCCAATTTAAAACCGAACATCATGTGCTGCATAAGCGACCCAAATAATTTCATAAGTCAATATATTAGCATCCATTGTCCTGATGTAAAAATGGAACAAATAAAGAACTTTAATGAAATCACTCACGCTATTGTTTTTGATGACGGTGAGGAATTCCCAAGAGAATATGAAGAACTCATTAAAAAACATATTCGAACGAAAAGAATAAAGATAAAAATAACTCGTGTGATTAATATAAAAAAAGAAAAGGAATTCACAAAAGAAAAATCAACAAACACATATGAATATATAGGACGTGGATCATATTGGGGAAATCCATATTCAATGTTTGAAGATGGTGACAGTCGAGAGGACGTAATTAGAAAATTTAAATATGACTTCGATTATGAAAAATTCCCAAACAAAGAAAAATCTGAAGTCTACAAACTTGCAGGAAAGAGACTCGGGTGTTTTTGTAAGCCTGAAGCATGTCATGGTGATGTTTTAGCCGAATATCTTAATGCATGGGATGATGGCGAATAATATGCGATTAACAAAATTTTAATGTCGAATGTGTACTTTATGAGCGCGACGAACCAGCATCCCCCGTCGTACAGTAATTTACATTTCAGTCCTCAAAGGAGTTATTTTGAAAGCAATCATTAAATTGTTTTTCATATTAACTGTAAATGCATCATTATCTGGTTGTGGTGGCCCGACTCACGAACAAGGGTCCAATTTAGTTGGTGAAGTTGGCGATCTGATATTCATAAATCACGGCTGCATTAATGAAGCCAAGAAGAATCTTGAGTATTGCGGCGATATTAGCGTTCACTTCTCTGCAGGCTGGAACACCTCGACTATTGTTGTGGATGGTTCTGTCGACTACGCAGATATCCAAGACGTAATGTCTTTGATAAAAATCGATAAATTAACGGCGAACCTTGAAATTGAATTCAAACAAAAAAATATAACCATAAGCGTCCGTAAAGATGAGTGACATATCCCATTACACCCATCAGCGAAAGTGGTAACCGTTAGGCCGGGGCATTCACCGTGTCCTGTGCCGCTCCGAGCGGAAGATTGGGTGAAGGTCAGCTGGCCGTGAACTATTGCCCTTGATCGCCAAAGCCCGAGGCCGTCTGCCGGGCCGAGTGAAGGGATGCACATAACCGGTGAGCGGTCAGGATGACCGGGAGAGGGAGCGTCACGCCAGGGATGGCGTGTGGCTCCCGGCCGGTGGAGGCAGCCCGCAGCTCGGGGCCTTCCCGGCAGTCGGCGAAAACCCGGGCCCGGGATTGCCAAGGGGGAGGCCTTTTCC
>JBBRVG010000045.1:0-33104 GCA_038247115.1 Enterobacterales bacterium
TGGCATTGCTGACTCCCGAGGTGTAGTAGGTTTTGTCGAACATATTCTTCAGATTGAATTGTACCTTGAGATCGTAAGCACCCAGCTTGCGGTCATAGGCCACCATGCTGTCGTAGACCATGCTGGCAGGCAGCGCATACATGGTTCCCTTGGTGTTGCCTATGTACCAGGTGCCGGTATACCGGCTGTAGGCTCCGGCCCGCAGGTTGCCGCCGAGTACCTGATTCCACTGATGGATCAGCCCCAGGGATGCCATATGTTTGGCCACTCCATCCACCGGAGTACCGGACAGTAACGGATCTTCCAGCACCTCGGCATCGGTATAGGCGTAACTGCCATAGCCGCTCCAGTTCTCGCCCAGATCCCCGTTGAGTTCGGCCTCCAGCCCGCGGGAGCGCACTCGCCCGGCAACCCGGTAGAGGGTGTCGCCAGTCGTGGTATCGGTCTCGCTGGTCAGCACATTTTTCTTGTCGATATCAAACAGCGCCAGGGTCGAGGTCAGCCCCTTACCCTGCCACTTGGTGCCCAGCTCCCAGGATTTGCCCTCTTCCGGCGGCAGATCGCCGATGGCGTTGGCAATCGAGGTATTGGGACGGAACGACTCGGTATAGCTGGAGTAGAGCGACCAGTCCGGATCGAGCAGATAGACGACCCCGGCCCGGGGCACAAACTTGCTGTCGTTAACATGACTGTTGGTATTGAACGGGCGTCCCTTGCCGGTCAGCTCGTTGAAGTGGTCATAGCGGCCACCCAGCACCAGGATCCAGTGTTCATCCAGGGTCCAGGCATCCTGCAGATAGACAGCCGAAGTGCGCAACTTGTCGGTCTGATCGCTATCGGCGGCACTCACCTTACTGGGGTAGGGCGAGGTGCCATACACGGGATCATACATATTGAAGTTCTTGTTGCTGCTGTCGCGGTAGAGATCGCCCAGCGTCCGGTAGTTGTGCATGTACTGCACCCCAGTCACTACTTCATGGCGGGTGCTGCCCTGATCGATGGTCCCTACGGTGTAGAGGCTCGCGGTATGGGCCTCTTGCAAGGCATCCTTGGTGGCATCGGCGCGACGGGTCACCACACCGGTGGTGGAGTCAAACGACATGACCCGCATCTGATCATCGTTGTAGTAGTTACGGCTGTAGCCATAGCCGCCATGCAGCGACCAGCGAGGATTCCACTGATGGGAGAACTTCAGATTGGCGGTGTCGGCGCGGCCCGTGGTGATGTTATAGGTCTCGTCGAGGCGGCGCTCGCGGGGGATCGCCAACGGCTTGCCGGTCTTGGTGTCGATGTAGGTGCCCCGATCAAAGGGCACCGCATAATCCATGTGTTCATAATCCAGCAGTATGGCCGTGGTTTCGTTCTCCCACGCCACCGAAGGTGCGACCACCCCTTGCTCGATTTCGCCAAAATTACGCCAGTAATCATATTGTTGCTTGTCGGCAATCAGGCGGTACGAGAGCCCATCGTCATTGAGCGGCCCGGTCAAATCCGCCTGCACGCCACCGCCGCCAAAACTGGTGTAGTAGCTGGAGGCCTGATAATAGGCTTGGTGCTGGGGCTTCTTGGTCACCACATTGATGATGCCGCCAGGATCCTGGATACCATACAGCAGTGAAGCCGGGCCCTTGAGCACCTCGACCCGTTCAGTGGTCGGCGTGAAGTTGCGCGCCTGAACCGACTGCAGGCCGTTACGCATGATGGAGTTGTCCCGGTTGCCGCCAAAGCCGCGCTTCATGATGGCATCCTGGGTGCCGCCCAAGGTGTTGCTCTGCTTGAGACCGGCCACCGAGGAGAGAGCCTCGTCCAGACTCTGCGGCTGACGATCCTCCAGCTGCTGCTCGGTCACCACACTCACCGCTTGCGGGATCTCCACCAGCGGCGTATCGGTCTGGGTTGCCAGGGATGACGTCTGAGCCTGATAGCCTTTGGCCTCATCCTGCGATGGCTTGACCGCATCCGCCACCACCATCACAGGCGCTGTGGTTGCACTCTGTTCTGCGAACGTTGGGGTCGAACAGAACAAGGCCAGAACGGACAGAGAAAACGGCAGCGACGGCCGTACAGCCAGTGCAGCGGAGGAGGAAGCAAACGACATAATGCGAACCCTGCAGATAAAAGTGCAGGAATTCTACATATTAAGTAACTAGATGCAAACAGTTATCATTTTGCTGAATCATGCTGACATTGTGAGGTTATCAAACGAAGCTGGTGCGATTCAGCATCTGGTATGTGACGAAAACCGGGGAAAGATAGTGCGGTGATGCTCCCCATTTAGCACAGGAAGCATCACCTCAAGGCATTACAGCGGATGGCCGGATCGAGCGCTCAGCCTGCGCAGCAACCACTTCTCGGCCTCGACCAGCAAGAAGATGATCGCGCCTGCGGCCAAGGTCAGCAGCCAGTAAAAAGCCGGTAGCGGCACAGTGCCAAAGGCGCTGTTCATAAACGGCAGGTAGATGATCGCCAGTTGCAACAGCAGCAGTGCCAGCGTCGCCCACCACAACCCCTTGTTGCGCCACAGGTTGCGATCCAGCGGGAAGGCATCACTCACCCGACAGTTGAACATGTAGACCCACTGGGCTGTCACCAGCGCCTGCAACAGCACGGTACGGATAAACTCGGCGCCATGACCGGCCGCCAGCAGCCAGGACTCCAGCGCAAAGGTCAGCCCGGCAATCAACAGCCCCACAAAGCCGATGCGCCAGATGGCGTGGGCGTCCAGCACATGACTGCCGGCATTGCGCGGCGGTCGCTGCATCAGCCCGCGCTCGGCAGGCTCCAGAGCCAGGCCGAACGACAGCGTGGTCGAGGTGGCCATATTCAGCCAGAGGATCTGCAGAGGCGTCAGCGGCATCAGGGTGCCCAGCAAGATCGCAATCAGCACCAGCAGCCCCTGGGCCAGGTTGGTTGGCAAAATAAACAGAATGGTCTTTTTCAGGTTGTCATAGACCCGACGCCCCTGCGCTACTGCCGTCGCCAGGGTGGCAAAGTTGTCATCGGTCAGCACCATATCGGCCGCCTCCTTGGTGACCTCGGTGCCCTTGATCCCCATGGCGATACCCACATCGGCCTGCTTGAGCGCCGGCGCATCGTTGACCCCGTCGCCGGTCATGCCAACGACCTCACCCTGGGCCTGCAGAGCGCGCACCAGACGCAGCTTATGCTCCGGGCTGGTACGGGCGAAGATGTCATAGCGAGCCGCAATCGGGATCAGCGCCTCATCATCCAGCCGCTCCAGCTCGGCCCCTGTCATGGCATCTCGGCCATTGCCGATCCCCAACATGGCACCTATGGCCATGGCAGTTTGCGGATGGTCACCGGTGATCATCTTGACGCGGATCCCGGCCTGCTGGCACTGGGCGATAGCAGTGACCGCCTCGGGACGCGGTGGATCCATCATGCCGGCAATCCCCAGCAGGACCAGCGAGCCTTGCAGACTGTCGTGGCTAAGCGCCGCCTCACCTGACGTAAAGATCCGCTCGGCAGCGGCCACCATGCGCAACCCCTGGCTGGCCTGCAGCGCCATCTGCCGCTCCCACTTAGCCCGTTCAAACGGCTCTGGGCCCTGCTCGCCCCACTGCCCGGAGCAGAGAGCAAACAGTACATCCGGTGCCCCTGTGACCAGGATCCGCTGCTCATCGCCGATCTGGTGATGGGTGGCCATATATTTATGGCTGGAATCAAAGGGGATCTTGTCCAGCAATTCGCCCGCACTCTGCTGCCCTGACTTGCCGGCCAGCACGCGCAGCGCGCCCTCAGTCGGGCCACCTGTGATGACCCAATGGCCGTCTGCATCCTGCTGCACCTGGCTGTCATTGCACAGGGTCACAGCGGTGAGAAAGCGTGACAACCCCGGCTCATGCTCCAGCGAGACGGCCACACCCTGCCGCAGAATTCGCCCCACCGGCTCATAGCTATCTCCTTCCACGCTCAGGATGCCATCGGCCAGCAGCACGCTTTTGACCGTCATCTCGTTCATGGTCAGGGTGCCGGTCTTGTCGGAGCAGACCACCGTCATGGCGCCCAGTGTCTCGACCGTCGGCAGACGGCGGATGATGGCCTTCTGACGGGCCATACTCTGGACCCCCAAGGAGAGAATGATGGAGATGATGGCAGGCAAGCCTTCAGGCACCGAGGCCACCGCCAGGCTGATCAGCGCCAGCAGCAACTCAGGTACCGGCATCTGGTGCAGTACCAGCCCCAGGCCAAAGAGCAGCGCCATCATGACCAGGATCAGCAGGGAGATCCCCTTACCCAAACGCGCCATCTGCTGCATCAGCGGCGTCAGTTGCGCCTTGACCTCGACCATCATCTGGTTGATATGGCCCAGCTCGGTCTGCTGACCGGTGGCCACCACTATCCCAATGCCGCTGCCACTGCTGATGGTGGTGCCGGAGAACAGCATATTCAGCCGATCGCCGATCCCCAGCTCACCGGCCAGGGTCAGGGTGTTTTTTTCCACCACAGTCGACTCGCCCGTCAGGATCGCCTCTTCCACCCGCAGCGCGTGGGCCTCCAGCAGTCGCAGATCCGCCGGCACCCGATCACCGGCGCGCAGGCGGATGAGATCCCCCGGTACCAGCTCGCGCGCCGCTATACTGCGCTCGCCACCCTGCCGCAGCACGGTCGCCTGGCTCGAGAGCATGCCCTGAATGCCGCGCAACGACTTCTCCGCGCTGTTTTCCTGCATAAAGCCGATGAGGGCATTCACCACCGCCACCAGCGTGATGATCAGGGTATCGACCCAGTGGCCCATGACAAAGGTCAGTACAGCAGCGGCCAGGAGTATATAAATCAATATATCGTTGAAGTGAGCCACAAAGCGCAGCCAGGCCGGTTTACTGACGGCTTTGGGTAGTTCATTGGCGCCATATTGATTTAGCCGCTCCGTGGCTTGCCGCTCGGTGAGTCCCTGGTCCGTACTCTGTAGTTTTCCCAGGATCTCGCGGCAATCCAGCCGGTACCAAGGGGGGGAATGGTTCTGTTTCATCAGGATTTCCTCATCACAATAACTAGTAAAAATTCATCACTCAGGGTGTCAGTTGCGGGTTCAAACCGGGCGCACAGCCCCATTTTTGGCAACAGAAAACCTATGCTCATTGCCCAGTAAGCAAGAACAGTCACTCATCAGACGCCGGTACTGGCGCCCACAAAGGATCAACGTTGGATGGGGTCGCGCTATTGCGCCCCTATCGACGGGATTGAATCATCCGGGTCATAGTCGACGTCGTTGCACGCCACTGCGCGCCAAGCGCATCCCCAGTGCCACCACGGCCACGAGGAACAGCAGCACAGAACTCATCAGCAGCAGCTGGGTGATCTGCTGCTGATGGCGCATGAACAGCGGGATCGTCATCATCCCCTTACCCACCAGACTCAGCAGCAGGCACCACAAGAAGGCACTGCCGAAACTGACCATCGCCATGCGCAAGGGCGACAACTTGCCCATCCCCATCAGCATGGGAGTCAACACCCGGACAAAGGGCAGAAATCGTGAGGAGAACATGGCCAGAAAACCATGCCGAGCCAGCAGATCCGCGGCTCGCGGCAGGCTTTGCGGCGGCACGACTCGCTGCAGATAGTCCATAGCCGCCGAGCCTTGCAGCGCCCGACCTTGCAGATAGGCCAGCAAGCTGCCGACGCCCGCGGCCAGGGGCAGATAGACCAAGGTCACCTCCGGCCCCAACACCCCCATGCCGACCAGGCCTCCGGCCAGCAGCACCAGGCCATCCCCGGGCAGAGGCATAAACACAAAGCTGGATTCCAGCAACAGGATCACCACCAGGGTGCCGATCAAGAGCCCCACCGCCTCCAGTACCAACAGTTGCTCAAAATCCTGGTGCCAGATGGCCAGCAGCATCTCCTGCATCCCGCTATCCCCTTATTGGATCCGCCCGTAACATGGCGCCAGTTATAGCAGCACACAATTAAACCAAAGATGAACAAGCCACTTAGATGGTAGAATTACCGATGAAACAACCAGATATAAACCGAATATTAGAATTTCATTGATTCATGATTCGAAAGGTAAAACCTATGCAGGTGCCAACTCAGGCATTCACTCACCAGTCATATCCAGCCCGATAGGTAAATCCTGCTATTTGTCGCTGGGCGCCATTCAACCGTCACCCACAGGCGCCATGCTGATTTATGAAGTGGTTCTGAATATCCGCTATAGATGTGGGGCTGCCCTCGCCCGGCGGCTTTTATATCCGATCCCGTGATTCGCTTCGGCACTATAGACACTAAACTGGTAACTCACGCCATATAAGCCACATCATGCTCAACCAAGGAGTACAAAGTGCTTGCAGGTAAAATGACACTCAAATTGCAGTTGATCCTGGCGGTCACGGTTCCCTGTATAGCCCTGCTTCTGGTTGGCGGTGCCAGTCTCAACAGCATGGGGACCATACAGCAGCAGTCCACCGAACTGTATCGCAACACGGCAACCCCCATGCGCGCCATGGCCGAGGTGGTGTCGCGGATCCCGCGAATGCGAGTCGGCATCGACATGATGCTGCTGCAGGACACCTCGCTTAAAGATGCCAAAGGCGTCCTGACCCGGGTCAAAGAGGCCCGGCAGGAGGATATCCCCGAGATGCGCCAGGCCATGCAGCAGGCGGTAACCGCGCAGACGGACCCGGCAGCCCGGTCGAATGCCCAGCAGTTGCTGGATCAATTTGAAGGCATGGAGCGCAACGAGCTGAACCCGCTGCTGCAAGCCTTGGAGCAAGGTGACATGGAGGCCGCCAGAGTCATCTATCGTGACCGCTACACAGTGACCTACGGCACCATGCGCAAGGGCGCCAATACCCTGCTTGACGAGTTGATGCAGCAAGCCCAACAGCGCCATCAACGGGGTGAAGAGAGCTATGCCAGCGGACGCATGCAGATGATCACTATCATTACCGTGGCCATCCTGATTTCGCTCGTGGTCTCGCTGCTGATCCTGGTTAACCTCAAGCGCCGGGTCGGCTTTCTCCAGCACCACATCGGCTACGCCGCCGAGCATCTGGCGCTGGACTCCCGGGCTGGGCTCAGCGGCCGGGATGAGCTGGCGGAGATCACCTCCAACTTCAATCACTTTGTGGCCAAGATCCAGAGTGCCATCCAGCAGGTTGCCACCAACTCCCATCAACTGGCTGCCACGGCCGAACAGGTCGCCAGCAAGGCACTGCTGACCCAGAAAAATTGCACCGCACAGCGCGATCGCACCGTGCAGGTTGCCACCGCCATCCATCAGATGGGGGCCACCGTCAGCGAGATTGCAGGCAATGCCTCCCAGGCGGCCGACGTCGCCAAACAAGCCAATGAACAGGCCGATGCCGGTGCTGATCTGGTTGCCAAGGCGCGTCAAGGCGTGTTCGGTCTTGCCGGCGAACTCGAACAGGTCGCCGGAGTCATCGGCTCTTTGGCAGAGCAGACCCACTCCATTGGCAGCATACTCGAGACCATCCGCAGCATCTCGGAGCAGACCAACCTGCTGGCCCTCAATGCCGCCATTGAAGCGGCCCGAGCCGGTGAGCAAGGTCGCGGTTTCGCGGTAGTCGCCGATGAGGTGCGCAATCTCGCCAATCGCTCAGCCGCCTCCACCGCCGAAATACAGGGCATGATCAACCGCTTGCAAGATCAGAGTGGCCGCGCTGTCAGCGCCATGGCTCAAGGCCGTAGCCAGAGCGAGATGGTGGTCACGCAGGCCGATGCGGCCAATGCCGCGCTGGGCAATATCACAGCCCATATCACCCAGATCAACGATATGAATATCCAGGTCGCCACCGCCACCGAGCAGCAATCCAGTGTGGTCGGCGAGCTGAACCGGAATGTGGAGGATATTAATCTATTGACTATGGAGACCGCCGACATAGCCCATCAACTCACAGCGTCCAGCCAGGGTCTGCAGCAGCTATCCAGCGAGCTCGATCAATTGGTAGGCCAATTCCGGCTCTAACGGAACAGCCTTGAGCAAGAAGAAAGGTGCAAACAGAAGCATGGAGGCAATTCCAGACGAGGCATACTCCATGTTGCCATCACCCCGACTTAACGGCCGTTTTAGGGCGCTAACATCTGCTGGGCGGCGGCCAATAACCCGGCTTTGATGATCAACTGCGGGGGGATGGCCTCGTAACTTCGGTTGCCACATTCCAGCGTGCGGCACGCCGCATCCCCACACACAGAACAACAGGGGCTTGAGCCGGTGCTGGCGCCGAGCCAGGCCTCGAGCGGTTTGTCGGCGATCCAGATCCGGTTGGAAGCGCCAGGATCCTGATTAAACTGCTCCAGAGTCATGGCCTGACG
Source organism: Enterobacterales bacterium (assembly GCA_038247115.1). Lineage (GTDB taxonomy): Bacteria > Pseudomonadota > Gammaproteobacteria > Enterobacterales > Aeromonadaceae > Pseudaeromonas. The sequence goes on from JBBRVG010000045.1 coordinate 8,299, forward strand.
GTGGAATTCCACCGACATCTGTAGCGGTGCCAACACCTGCTGCAGGGTCTCGAGAGCTTGTTGCAAGGCGAGTTCGGTGGCAGCACAGCGATCACAGGTCTGCCCCTGTAAGCTGAGCAGTCGTTGCCAGACAATCCGTATGGTTTGCATCGCGTCTCCTGATAGGCCTATCGGCTCAGCCGCAGCAGCCGGAACTGGGCATGGTCGCCAAGGCGCCGGGATCGCCCTGGATAGGGAAGCCTTTGGCAACCCAGCGCTTCATGCCGAACTTCATATTGGTGACATTGGTATAGCCCTTGTTCATCAAAAAATAGGTCGCCTTGAGACTGCGCACGCCCTGCCGACAGGCCAGGATCAGTGGCTGGTCAGTGGGTAACTCGGCATAACGTTGCTCCAATTCACTCAGCGGCATGATGATGAGCTGGGGCACGTCAAAAGCGAGCAATGCAATCTCATCGCGTTCCCGTACATCCACCAGGGTGTAACCCTGTTTGAGCAGGCTCTGGGTGGTGGTGGGGCAGACTTCCTTGGCTTCATCGAGCATGGTGATTTCGTCCTTCAGTATGAAGAGCTAGTGATGTGCATCGAGCGCTGCATGACTTGAAAAATCCATGTTCAGGCGGTTAGCCATTGTTCAATCTTGTCACGGGAGGGGATGCCACCTGAGTGCACCACTTGGCCATCCACCACCACACCTGGCGTGGCGAGGATGCCGAAGCTCATGATCTCGCGGATCTCTTCGATCTTCTCCAGCTCGATGGCGATGCCCTTTTCCTCCGCCACGGCGGTAATCAATTTAGCCACTGTCTTGCAGTTGGCGCAGCCCGAGCCCAGCACTTTAATGTTTTTCATCATGTCACCTCTGGTTTAAGAATAGCGGCTATAACACCGCATTGAAGATGTAACCCACCAGCAGAATGCCGCTAGATACCACACCGATGAAGGTGGCAATCAATCTGGGTTTGAGCACCTTGCGCAGTATGATCATCTCGGGCAAAGAGAGGGCAATCACCGCCATCATAAAGGCCAGCACTGTGCCCAAGGCTGCACCTTTGGCCAGCAAGGCCTGCACAATCGGAATGATGCCAGCGGCGTTGGTATACATGGGCACACCCATCAGTACCGCCAACGGCACCGACCACCAGGCCTCTTTGCCCATGAACGACGCCATAAAGGATTCCGGCACATAGCCATGAATAGCGGCACCGATGGCGATCCCCGCCAATATGTAGGGCCACACCTTGCCGACTATCTGCCGCACGGCACTGAAACCACTATCCACCCGCTCCGCCAGGCTCATGCTCTGCAAGGGATCAGCAGCACTGACCTTGGGCATCTGTTGCACCCACTCCTCCAGATGGGCCTCCATCTTCAGCCGACCGATGATCCAGCCCGCCACCATGGCCACACTGAGCCCAAGCCCCAGATAGAGCAGCGCGACTTTCCAGCCAAATAGGCCGAACAGCAGGGTCAGGGCCACTTCATTGACCATGGGAGCGGAGATTAAAAACGAGAAGGTCACCCCCAGCGGTACCCCCGCCTGCACAAAGCCAATAAACAGCGGCACGGCCGAGCAGGAGCAAAAGGGCGTGACTATGCCGAGCAGGGCAGCCAACACGTTAGCGCCCCCCTCCCCGCGTTTGGCCAGCAGGGCACGAGTGCGCTCCGGGGTAAACCAGGAGTTGATCATCCCCATGACGAAGACGATACCCGTGAGTAGCAATAGCACCTTGGGGGTGTCGTAGAGGAAGAACTGCAAGGCTCCGCCCAGATGACTCTGACGTTCAACCGGTAGCCAGTCGACCAATAGCTCCGAGGCCGGCAGGATCAACTGATACAACCCCAGCCACAGTAGGACTGCGGTCACGATAAATAGCAGTGGCCGCTGGCGGGGAAAGGTTTGCATCGACTGCAGTGGTCGCATGGTGGCTTCTCATTCGGTGTGTCTTATCTAGGAAGACGTCGTCATTGGCCAAAGGATGCTGATTTTGCAAAAAATAGAATGAGAAAAGCGAAACGGCGAAGAAGGGAGCTTGGCGAAGCTCCCTGTGCTGGTTTATTTAGCCGTTTAGTTTGCCGTGAATGGCCTGCAGGCGAGTGGCCAGTAGGGTGGTGATGGTCTTCTCGTCATCGGCCAGCGGCCGGACCGGTACTAGATCCATGACCACCTCGGGAGGCAACTCACTGGCGAGCAGGGTATCCACGGCGCCATGCAGCATGGCGGCGATGGCCTGACGGGCCTCGTGACGGGCGAGACCAAAGGACTCGGCGAGCTGCTCCAGCGTGTGGAACTGGAACCAAAAATAGGTGGGGCCCATAGCGCTGATCACGGCGTAGCTTTCCAGTTGTTCATCGGCCACTTCCGGCAGATGACCCAGGGGAGCAAACAGCGTCCGGAGCTGTTGCCGAGACTCTTCCGGCAGCTGGTCCGCGAAGGCCAAGGGGTTAAATCCCTGACCTATGATGCTCGTTGCGTTAGGGTTCATGCGCGCCAACCGACTAAAGCCACCGAGCTGTGCTTGCAGCTGGAGAAGGCGCAGTTTCGGAGCAAGGGAGCAGACCAGGGCATCGGGTCGCAGGAACGGACTGATCCGGGATAGCAGATCGGCTAACACGGGAGGGTGGATGCCGAGCAGCAGCAAATCGCTATTGGATGTCTCCTCCAGCGTACTGATGTGCACCTGTGGAAAGGCTGCTTTCAGCTTGCTGAGGGCGTCACTCGAAACATCGTAGACCCGGATAGGGGGCAGCGCCGTTGCTGTGTGCTTCCAGCCACCCAGCAGTATGTGGGCAATCCTTCCGGCGCCCATGATGCCAATCGAATCAAACATAGTTTCCTCTCCTTGAATGGGTGGTTTGCAAGAGCTGCCGTTGTTCATCGTCAGTGGATGAGCGAACGGTCTTTGTTATTCAAGAAGACGCCATCGATTGGCAAAGGATGCAGATTTTTCCAAAAAAAGTGCGATTCCCGCTACCCCTGGGTGTCGGGCCGCGATGTCGCAAGCCGGTGGCCGATCCGCGATGGGAGCAGATGGCCAGTGGTTATCACTTCTGCTCTGGCAGGGGAGCGCGTGGGGTGTAACAGCAGACCTGCCCCTGGTCGTCGAGTTGCACGGCGCAGGCGGTGTGCAGCTGGTTTTTCAGGCGGGTTCGGGCCCGTAGCAGACGAGACTTGACCGCCGGCAGACTCAACCCTTGCTGGTTGGCGTACGCCTGTTGGGTCATCCCCTCGATATCGCAGCGGGTCAGAATGTCGCGATCGGCGCTATCGAGCTCCGTCAGGACGCGCGGCAGGCAGGCGGTCAGCTGATCGACCACCGCCTGCTCCGGTTCATCCTGGGGCAACTCATCGGGCAGCGGTAGCAGTTCGCGCCGCTTGCGGTGTTCATCGATCAGGTGATGCCGCGCCACCTCGAACAGCCAGGCGCGCGGTTGGGCGATGGCGCAGAAACGCTCCTCCTGCTTCATCGCCTTGATGAAGATCTCCTGCATCGCATCATCGACCCGATCCGGCCCCCGCAGTTGCTGGCTCAGCCAGCCACGGAGCTCGCCTTGATGCTGGCGCCAGGCACGCAGCAGACAGGCCGGGATCGAGGTCGCTGTCTTCATGACCGCGGCAGCCCCTGCTCGTACCAGCCTTTGCTGCGATTGACGATCTTGACCACCAGCAACATGACTGGCACTTCAATCAGCACCCCCACCACGGTGGCCAGCGCGGCACCCGAGTGGAAACCAAATAGGCTGATGGCCGCCGCCACCGCCAACTCAAAGAAGTTGGAGGCGCCAATCAAGGCCGACGGACAGGCCACCGAGTGCTTCTCACCGACTTTGCGGTTGAGCCAGTAAGCCAGGCCGGAGTTGAACAGCACCTGGATCAGGATGGGCACTGCCAGCAGAGCAATCACCAGCGGTTGCTGGATGATGGCATCACCTTGGAAGGCAAACAGCAGCACCAGAGTCAGCAGCAGGGCGGCGATAGACCAGGGCTGGATCCTGTGCATGGCGGCATCAAAGCTGGCCTCTCCTTTACGCAGCAAGGCGCGACGGATCAGCTGGGCGATGATCACCGGAATGACGATATAGAGCACCACAGAAGTCAGCAGCGTATCCCAGGGCACGGTAATACTGGAGACCCCCAGCAGCAGGGCGACCAGCGGAGCGAAGGCAAATACCATGATGAGATCATTCACCGCCACCTGGGAGAGGGTGAAGTAAGGGTCGCCGTTCGTTAGCCGACTCCAGACAAACACCATGGCGGTACAGGGCGCGGCAGCCAGCAGGATCAAACCGGCAATATAGCTGTCGAGCTGATCGGCGGGCAGCCAGTCGGCAAACAGCACCCGGATAAACAGCCAGCCGAGAAACGCCATGGAGAAGGGTTTGACCAACCAGTTAATAAACAAGGTGACGCCGATACCGCGCACATGGGCTTTCACCTGGTGCAGCGCCGCGAAGTCGATTTTCAGCAGCATGGGGATGATCATCACCCAGATGAGCAGACCGACCGGCAGATTGACCTTGGCGATTTCCATGCCGCCAATCGCCTTGAACACCCCGGGCATGCCCTGCCCCAGCGCAATGCCGATGACGATACAGAGCGCGACCCAAGCCGTCAGGTAACGCTCGAAAAAGCTCATGGGCGCGCCTGCCGCCTGTTTAGCGGTTACTTCGCAGGGAGACGACATCCTTATACTCCTAGGTGCATTGATGACAGCGAGCCAGCAGGACTGGTGGCGGAGCATGCCGGGTAGAGGCGCGCCAACGAGAGGCGCTGATCCGGCTTGATGTTGATGACAGGGCGAATGGACTTGGCCATGGCTTCCGCCTCCACCAGAGTCTGGCACAGGCCCAGCTCCAGCAGCACACCGGTAGCGACGGTGCCGGTGCGACCCTTACCGCCGCCACAATGGAAGGCTACCTTCTGGCCCAGTCGGTAGGCTTCGACGACGGCCACAATAGCTTCCCGAAACAGGTCATCTTCGGGTTGCTCGGCATGGTCACTCAGCGGGATCTGCACCCAGACCAGCTCAGAGTGTTCCGCAGCACAGGCGGTCGACTCGGCCCGCAGATCCACCACCACGGCGATCTGGTCTTCATCCACCATCTGCTGGATATCCTGGGCGCCACCGCAGTAGATACGTCCGGCAATCAATTCATGATAGGGCTTGGTCATCATTCGGCTTCCTTACACAATTTCGCTGGCAATACGGTCCATCTCGGCCTTGAGCCGGGCAAGATCCTGCTGTAACTCGGCCAGCGGCAACGCAAAGAACGCTTCGATGCGGGCACGCAGAATGCGATAGGCGGTCATGAAAGCGGCGTCGATCTCAGCATCGCTGCCGGTGGCGTGAGCCGGATCCTCAACCCCCCAGTGGGTGCGCAGCACAGGTCCCAGATAAGCCGGGCAGGTTTCATTGGCTGCATTGCCACAGACGCTGATGACGATATCTGGCACTTGAGGCAAATCTTCCCAGGACTTGCTGAAATAGCCCTCGGTGGCAATGCCTTCGCGCGCCAGCAGGGCCAAGGATCGCGGATGCACCTGGCCGGTCGGCTTGCTGCCAGCACTCATGCCCCGCCAGCCCGCAGGGGCCAGATGATTAAAGGTGGCCTCGCCCAGGATGGAGCGGCACGAGTTACCGGTGCACAGAAACAGTACGTTCATCAGATTAATCCTTACAGTCACAGGAGGTTGGTAAGTTAAGCATGGGTAGTACCGCAGGCGAACAGCTGGAATCGGTGCGAAGTGATGCACACTGCTCCGGATGACCGGAGCAACACTCCTCGGTCAGAAAGGCAATCAGCTCCAGCATCAAGGGGAGATTGGCCCGATAACGTTGAAAGCGCCCTTCCTGCGCCACCGACAGCAGACCGGCGTGGGTCATCGCCTTGAGATGAAACGACAGGTTGTTGGGGGCTATGGCCAGGGTCGAAGCAATTTGCCCCGCCACCATGCCCTCCAGTCCGGCTTTCACCAGCAAGCGGTAGACATCCAGCCGCACGCCGGAGGCCAAGGATTCAAATACTTGAGTTGCGATCTCTTTATTCATGCTTCGATATTACAAGAGTTATTGAAATGATCAACCCCATCCTTTCTTCATTCGCAACAAGTCAGGCGCTGCGAAGTCCTGTACTGACAGCGAGTTAGGCGGCACCCATCCGCGCCCTGCAAATCCGGGAGCATGGCTAAGCGTGCAAAAAGCAACCTATCAGGTTCCAAGCCATGGCGTTCTAGGTGGAGTAGCGACAGTCGCGGCTACTCCTCGGCGATCACCACACCAACGGCCTGGTCAATCGAGTAGGTGAGCCCCAGGCAATGGTCGCTGGCACCGACCAGAAACAGACTAAATCCCGGACACTCCCGATAGGGCCGCTTGGCCTCCATATCATCGAGTAGACAATAAGTAAGCCGCATCCCGGAAAATGCCTGTTTTACCGTCGCAATCCCCTGCTGGCTAAAACCGGCCTCGATCACCGCCGTTGTAATGGCATCCAGTGTGTTGTCGTTGATCATCAAAGTTCCTCTATGCTCTTGCGTTGGCATGACAGAACATCGGGTATCAAGATCTGTGCCGAGGCAAACCCTTGGTAATCACGGGACTTGGCTCCGAAAAACAGGGGAAGGAGTCCAACAAACAAGAGGTATTGTCAGAATAAAGACACGAGCGGCGACACCTTAAATCACACCGGATCCAGCCTGCCACTCGGGCAGAACTGCGGCGGCACGCTCGGTAACAGCCAGCACAGCCGGATGGGTCAGACGCCGCTCCAGGGAAATGGCATAGTAGCTGACAGAGACCTCGTCGAGTCGGGCGGCAGCCTCCACTCTGTAGTGACGACACACCTCCTCGAGCACCACCTCGGGGACCGGAAACAGACCGACACCCGCTTCGCCAAACGACTTCATCAGCGCCGAGTCATCAAACTCCCCGACCACATGGGGCGTCAGTTTCTGTTCGCTGAACCAACGCGCTAACGGGGCGCTCTGGGCGGCATTGGCCCCCGGCAGCAATAGCGGTAGCTGCTGCAGGCTGTGCGGATATCCATCGCGGCAGCGGGCCGCCAGGGCCGGAGTACCGACCCAGATCAGGGGTGAATGGCCCAGTAGGTGGTTATATCCCTTGACCCCCACAGACGCAGGCAGTGGCCGATCCGAGATCACCAACTCCAGATGATGCAAGGCAAGCTCGGCGAACAACTTCTCGGGCTTCTCCTCATGGCAAACCAGCCGCACCGGCTGCGCTAACGTCAGGGCTGGCGCCAGCAGGCGATAGGCAACCGATTTGGGTACCGCATCGGTGAGCCCCACCCGCAGAGTCAGCTCCCCCTGGCGGCCAGGTTGATGCAGCAAGGCTTCCAGCTCCTTGCCCAGCATAAAGATCTGCTCGGCATGGGGCAGCGCCAACTCCCCGGCGGGTGATAACACCAGGCGCCGCCCCTGGCGACGAAACAGGTCGGTGCCCAGCGTGCGTTCCAGTTCGGCGATCTGACCACTGAGGGTCTGGGGCGTCAGATGCAACTGCTCGGCGGCCCGGGTGATACCACCCTGCCGAGCCACTTGCCAGAAGTAGTAAAGCTGCCGGTAGTTGAGCATTGTTTATCAACCTATAACGAACAATACCCTCATTATATTCGATTATTCTTGATTCTAAAGTCCAAGTAGACTGCCGCCAGTCGGAACAAACAACAACTCGACAATCTCGGGTTGGAGAGCAACGAGATGACATTGGATCCTGTAGTGCTGTTCTTCTTACTGGGCATGGTCGCCGGTTTGTTGCGCGCCGAGTTGCGATTACCCGCAGCGATCTACGACTTCCTGACCATGCTGTTGCTGCTGACGATCGGCCTCAAAGGAGGCATAGAGCTAGCCCGGATCTCGCTGTGGCAGTTGCTACCGCAACTGGCCGGTGCCCTACTGCTCGGTCTGCTGCTGCCCCTGCTGCTCTTCCCGCTACTGCGTCTGGTCGGTCGCCTCAAACGAGCCGATGCCGCCTCGTTGGCGGCGCACTATGGCTCGGTCAGCGTGGGTACCTATGCGGTTGCGGTCGCCTATCTGGCGCAGCAAGCTGTCAGCCACGAGCCCTATATGCCGGTGTTTGTGGTGCTGCTGGAGATGCCGGCTATTGTCGTCGGCATAGTGCTAGCCCGGGGGCTGAACGCCGAGACCCGGTGGCGCGCCATGGCCCACGAAATCTTCTGTGGCAAGGGGATGGTACTGCTCAGTGGCGGTCTGCTGATCGGCTGGGCCTGCGGTGCCGAAGCCCTCAAGCCCATACAGCCACTGTTTTTCGATCTGTTTAAAGGCGTGCTGGCGCTGTTCCTGCTGGAGATGGGGCTCATCACTGCCAGTCAGATGGGCATGCTGCGCAAGCATGGCCTCTTCCTGCTGCTCTTCGGTGTGCTCACGCCGCTGGCATCCGCCGGCCTGGGTGGGCTGCTGGCCTTGCAGTTGGGATTCTCGCTGGGAGGAACCATGTTGCTGGCCACGCTGGCTGCCAGCGCCTCCTACATAGCCGTACCGGCGGCCATGCGTATGGCCGTACCTGAAGCCAATCCGGCCCTCTCACTGGCGGCGTCCCTGGGCGTCACCTTCCCCTTCAATGTGCTCATCGGTGTGCCACTCTACCTGCAGTGGGCTCGCTGGTTGCACCAGACAGGAGGCTGAGCCACACCATGTCCAATCATATACGACAGCTGGTTACCATCATCACAGAGGCGGTACTGGAGAGCGAGCTCACCCGGCTACTGGAGCGTCTGGGCGCGCGCGGCTACACCATCACAGAGGCGCGGGGCAAAGGCAGCCGCGGCATCCGGGACGCCGGCTGGGACGAGGTCCGCAACCTGCGTCTGGAAGTACTCTGCGATGAGGACGTGGCCGACGCCATCATGGATCACCTGCAACAGCACTATTACGACAACTTCGCCATGGTGATGTTCAGCTGCGAAGTGAAAGTCCGACGCGGTGACAAGTTCTGACTCACGGCCTGCGGGCCACAGCAATTGGAGAGACAACATGCAACCCTTGGTTGGCATCATAATGGGATCCCGTTCCGACTGGACCACCTTAAACGCCGCAGCCGACATGCTCGAGCAATTGGGCATAGCCCATGAAGTGAAGGTGGTTTCTGCTCACCGCACCCCGGATCGGCTGTTCGACTACGCCGCCAGCGCCCAAGCCCGCGGCCTGCAGCTGATCATTGCCGGTGCCGGTGGCGCGGCACACCTGCCAGGCATGGTGGCGGCCAAGACACTGCTGCCGGTGCTGGGCGTGCCCGTAGAGTCCCACGCCCTCAAGGGGATGGACTCCCTGCTCTCCATAGTGCAGATGCCCAGGGGCATACCGGTGGGCACACTGGCCATCGGCGCTTCCGGCGCTGCCAATGCGGCCCTACTGGCCGCCAGCATGCTGGGCAATCAGTATCCACAGATCCGGGAAGCGCTGGCCGCATTTCGTCATCAGCAAACCGAGGCCGTGCTCGCAGCCGATGATCCCCGGGTGCCAGTATGAAGCTACTGATCCTGGGAGGTGGCCAACTGGCCCGTATGCTGGTGCTGGCCGCCGCCCCGTTAGGCATTCGCTGCCAACTGGTGGATCCCTCCCCCGAGAGCTGCGCCGCCGAGCTGACCCCCTGGCACCAACTGCCTTGGGAGGCGCTGCTGGAGCGCCACGATCTGCTCGACTGGGCCGACGTCATTACCTATGAGTCGGAATCCGTCCCCAGCCAGGTTCTCACGGCTCTGGCACAACGCTGCCCCATCTACCCCAGCCCTCAGGTACTGGCCAAGAGTGGGGATCGCTGGCTAGAAAAACAGTGGCTCACCACGCTGGGCATACCGGTGGCATCCTATAGCGCCATCAACTCGCTGGACGATCTGGAAGCAGCGGTGGCGACGTTGGGCACTCCCGCCTTTCTCAAATGGCGTCAGCAAGGCTACGACGGCAAGGGACAGTGGCGACTGGGGCCCGACAGCGATTTGGCCGACATCTGGCAACAGAGCCAAGGTCGGCCCGCCATTCTGGAGGCTGGCGTAGCATTCGAGCGGGAAGTCTCCCTGATCGCCAGTCGTAACCGGCAAGGCGAGATCCGCTGTTATCCTCTGACCGAAAACCTGCATCACAACGGCATATTGCTGCGCTCCCTTCCGCGAATAAATGACGTATTGCAGGTCGAGGCCGAGGCATATGCCCGGCAGTTGCTGGCAACCGAGGAGTATGTGGGTACCCTGGCCATCGAATTTTTTGTCTGCGATGGCCGCCTTATCGCCAACGAGGTGGCCCCCCGGGTGCACAACTCCGGCCACTGGACGCTGGAGGGGGCGCAAACCAGTCAGTTTGCCAATCACCTGCGCGCCATCTGTGGCTGGCCGCTGGGTGATACTGGCCTGCTGACCCCGACAGCCATGCTTAATCTCATCGGCCAGTGGCCCACAGAAGCGGCCATGCTGGCCGAAACGGGAGTCCAGGTGCATCTCTATGGCAAGTTGCCCCGTCCAGGCCGCAAGGTGGGACACCTGACCCTGCGCGATACCGATCCACGGCAGCTAGAGCTAAGGCTCGCACAGCTGCAATTGTGGCTGGAGCATCAGGAGGCCCAACCAACCACCTGATGACTAGCCATGTCACCCGATACCATCAGCACAGCCGATGGCCAGCGGGCTCGCCCCAGATTGAGGCAGCCTGCTGGTCACTTTTAGTGCCTGATCGACGCCTGAATAACACCAGAGCCATCGGATAACCCCTACCCATCATGAGAGGAGCGGTTTCATCACGGCTCTGTAACTCTTTTCCTTATATGGCATAAAGCTTGCTCGAGTCAGGTCCGCGACCACTGATTCGGTATGGATATGTTGTCGAACAACCTGCACCACAGCTGCTGGATCCAGTTCATCTGCGGTTCGACACGCCAACCCATGAGCCGTCACGACCACACCACTGGCATGCCAGCGTTCCGCCCCCCTTTTGCGACGTATGACGAACCCATCAGGAGAAGACTCTATGGATAAGAGACTGTTTTTACCTATTTTATGGCGACCGGGTTTATGGCTACTGGGCCTGGCACTGAGCACTGGCTCCCTCGCCTCCGAAAACCAAGTGCTGCACGTCTATAACTGGAGCGACTATATCGCCGAGGACACCATAGCCAACTTTGAAAAAGAGACGGGTATCAAGGTGGTCTATGACGTCTTCGACAACAACGAGATCCTCGAAGCCCGTCTGCTCTCCGGCAACACAGGCTTCGATCTGGTGGTACCCAGCTCGGATTTTCTCGGTCGCCAGCTGAAGGCGGGTGCCTTCATGCCACTGGACAAGAGCAAGCTGCCTAACCTGGCCAATCTGGACTCGACGACGCTCAAACTGCTGCAGGACAAAGATCCGGATAATACCCACGCGGTTCCCTATCTGGGCGGCACTACCGGGATCGGCTACAACGTCGACAAGGTGGCGGCCATCATGGGCCCGGACTTCAAGATGAACAGCTGGGACGCGGTACTCAACCCGACCAATCTGGCCAAGTTACATAAGTGCGGGGTGGCTTTTCTGAACTCACCAACCGACATCTTCGCCGTCACCCTGCGCTACATGGGGCTGGAGACGAACTCGACCACCCCGGCCGATTATGCGGCCGCCAGTAAGTTGCTGAGTACCTTGCAGCCCTATATCACCTATTTCAGCTCCTCCCAATACATCAATGATCTGGCCAATGGGGATATTTGTGTCGCCATCGGCTGGTCCGGGGATGTGATGCAGGCCGGTTTGCGCGCCGAAGAGGCCAACAATGGCGTCAAACTCAACTACGTGATCCCCCAGGAAGGCAGCGATGTCTTCTATGACATGCTGGTCATCCCCAAGGATGCCCGTAATCCGGAGGCGGCCCATACCTTCATCAACTACCTGATGCGCCCCGAAGTCATCGCCAAAATCACCAACTATGTCTCCTATGCCAATGCCAACCAGGCGGCCCTCCCCCTGGTCGACGAGTCCATCCGTAACAATCCGAATATCTATTTCACCGACGAGATGAAGCCCAAGATGTTCACCCAACAGATGCTGCCGCAGAAGATTAATCGCATCATCACACGGGAATGGACCAAGGTCATGACCGGCAGATAACGGATGATCGACGGATGACGATTCATGTACTCCGACTTAAGTCCGGGTAACGCACACAGACACGCCGTGAACCCATCCATGGGAGCTCCGCCGCGCCATCCATGGCGCAGAGGGTCTGTTTAGCGCCACCCGACCTCTGTCGATGGTGATAGATAATTCACAACCGCAAGATATGAACAGAGTTCAATGTCCAAGGAGCACCGGATGTTACAAACAGTTTTTGAACGGCAGCCCCCCAGCCCCGAGGTGATCCAAGCCTCCCTGGCGCAGACCCGATTTGCCCCCTTCTGGCTGGATGCCCTGAGCGAGCGCCCCAGCTATCCGCCGCTGCGCGGCAGCACCAATGCCGAACTGGTGATTGTCGGTGGTGGCCTGGTCGGACTGTGGACGGCACTGCTGGCCAAAGAGCGTGACCCCGAGCTGGATGTCATGCTGCTGGAGGCCCGGCAACTGGGCTGGGCCGCCTCCGGGCGCAACGGTGGTTTTTGTGAAGCCAGCCTGACCCATGGCGAAAAAAATGGCCGCCGTCGCTGGCCAGAAGAGTTCGATACCCTGGAGGCTATGGGGCTGACTAACCTGGACGAGATGGAGGAGACGCTGAAGCGTTATGGCATCGACTGTGACTTTGAGCGCACCGGTGAAATTGTGGTGGCGGTCGAGCCCCATCAGGATGCCGATCTGCAAGGCGAAGGCTATCTCACCCAGGAGCAGATGCGTGCCGAAGTGAACTCGCCCACCTTCTTGTCAGGCAATTGGGATCGTCACGGCACGGCCATGCTGAATCCAGCCAAACTGGTGGTCGGTCTGGCACGGGTCGCCAGTGAGTTGGGAGTACGCATCCACGAAGAGTCATCGGTCGATACCCTGCGCAAGCTCTCTGCAGAAACCTCCCGCCTTGTGACACCTGGCGGCCGTGTCGATGCAGCGCGAGTGATCCTGGCCACCAATGTTTTTCCCTCCCTGCTCAAGCGCTACCGTCTGCATACCCTGCCGGTGTATGACTATGCACTGATGACGGAGCCGCTGAATGCCGAGCAACTGGCAGCCATCGGCTGGCAGAACCGCCAAGGGCTGGCCGATCCGGCCAACCAGTTCCACTACTACCGCATCACCCGGGATAACCGCATCCTGTTTGGTGGTTACGATGCGCTCTACTATCGGGGGGGTCAGGTGAAGCATGAATACGATGCGCGTCAAGCCTCCTTCGAGCGACTGGCCAGCCACTTCTTCACCACATTTCCGCAGCTAGCCGGACTGACATTTACCCATCAGTGGGGGGGAGCCATCGACACCTCGACCCGATTCTGTGCCTTTTTCGGCCATGCTCATGGTGGCCGAGTGGCTTATGCCGCCGGTTTCACCGGTCTGGGTGTCGGAGCCAGCCGCTTTGCCGCCAACGTGTTACTGGACAAGGTCTATGGGCTGGATACCGAGCGCACCCGGCTGCGCATGGTACGCCAGTGGGCGCTGCCGTTCCCGCCGGAGCCCATCGCCTATCCGGTGGTTCGTCTGATGCAGTGGTGTCTGGATCGGGCCGATCACAATCAGGGCAAGCGCAACGGCTTCCTGCGCCTGATGGACAAGCTGGGTCTGGGATTTGAATCCTGATTGGGATTTCGATCTCGCTCAAGCTGCAGCAACCCCCACGCAGAAGGGCCCAATGGGCCCTTTTTCAGGGCTCTGTCCCAATTACCTGTTGGAAATCAAGAGGACTGGATTCTGGACGAAAAGCGGGCCGTTGGCGGCAGGGATGCCGCCGTCGAGCCCCCATGGAAGGGTTCACGGCGTGCCTGCGTTCGATCAGACTCCAGGCCTATAGCCGACTATCTCAACACATAACGGGCACAGAGCCTTTTCCCAGGGGGAGAACAGAGCCCGAATAAGCGCCGACTTACTGCCAGAGCGGATCCTGCGCCATACGGGTCAGCAAGAAATCCAGAAAGCTGCGCAACAGCGGCGACATCTGTTTTCGGGTGGCATACACCCCATGGATGCCCATAGTTTGCGGCTCCCACGCCGGTAACAGCGCAACCAGTTCGCCTCGTTCCAGCAATGACGCCACTGAATAGCGCGGCTGCAAACTGATACCGCAATCCTGCAAGGTGGCACTGAGCAGCAGATTGGAGATATTGCCGCTGAAATTGCCACTCACTGGCACAGATTCGGGCCCCAAGGGCCCCTCAAAAGTCCATAGGCTCTTGCCGAAATAGCTGTAGGTCAGACAGTTATGGTGCGCCAGATCCTGCACCTGCTGCGGGGTGCCGAAGCGCTCGAGATAGGCGGGTGTCGCACAGACCACGGAGCGGCAGGTTCCCAACCGTCGGGCCACCAGATTGGGATCCAGTTCGTTACTGATGCGCAGCGCCAGATCGATTCGCTCCTCGACCAGGTTCACGGTTCGATCCACCAGCAGAATATCGATGGCAGTTCCCGGCCAACGACGTAAGTAGTCATTGGCCGCCGAGACCAGAAAGGCATCCGCCAGGGAATAGCTAGAGGTCAGTCGCAGCTGCCCGCGGGGAGCCTCCTATTGCAAGCTCGCCAACTGCTCCATCTCTTCACCCAGCGCCAACATGGCCCGGGCTTTTTGCAGCGCTTCCTCCCCTTGCGCGGTAAGGCTTTGGCGCCGGGTGGTGCGGTGCAGCAGTCGCGCCCCCATCCAGGTTTCCAGCTCGGTCAGATAGCGCGAGGCCATGGCCCGGGACATCTCCAGCTGCTCGGCACCGGCGCTGAGACTACCGCGCTCTACAATCGCCACAAAAACCCGCAGGGCGGTTAATCGATCCATTTATTTGCTCGATATATGCAACAGTCATGTCTCTATTATGCCGTATATGCCACCGTATTGATCCAATAAACTTCCCTCATCGCCACTACCGGCACCGATGAGAAGGAAGCAGAAGATGAGTAACACCCTGAATACCCTGAGCCTGAGTAGCTTGGCACTGATCACCACCCTGACAGCAGGCCACACCCTGGCCGCCCCCCTTGACGTGACAGTTTATAACCCGGGCGCAAACGCCATCTTCCCGGTCTCCTCTTCACTGGTGAGTGGCGAAAAAGAGGCCATTCTGATCGATGCCCAATTCAGCGTGGCGGATGGCAAGGCACTGGTGGATCTGATCCAGCGCAGTGGCAAAACGCTGACCACAGTGTTTATCAGTGGTGGCGATCCGGACTTCTACTTTGGTCTTGAGCCCATCCAGGCCGCCTTTCCTCAGGCCAAGATCGTGGCAACCCAACAGGTCATCGACCATATCCTGCACACCAAAGATGCCAAGCTGGCCTACTGGGGACCGATCCTCGGCGCACAAGCCCCCAAGACAGTGATAGTCCCTACCCTGCTCAGCAGCAACACCCTGACGCTGGAAGGGGAAACTCTCGAGATCCGCGAGCGGGATACCCATCAGGCTTATCTGTGGGCACCCGCTATCCGAACCGCTCTCGGGGGCGTCCTGGTGAGTGCCGGACAACATCTGTGGACTGCGGACAGCCAGACTCCGGCCGCACGATTGGAGTGGGCGACAGCGCTGGAGCGTCTTGCCGCCCTGCATCCTCAGCGCGTGGTACCGGGCCACTTTCTGGGTGCCGAACCTAAGGGTGATGCCGCCGTCACCTTTACCCACGACTACCTGAAGTTCTACGAACAGGCGCTCAGCCAGAGCAAGAGTTCAGGCGAGCTGATCCAGAAGCTCAAAGCCGCCTACCCCGCCCTGCCGGTCGATGATGGCATGGCCATCAGCGCCAAGGTCAACACCGGCGAGATGAAGTGGTAATCAGCGTAGCGGTTGAGCGCACACAGCCGGGTCAGCGGACCCGGTTCTTCTTCCTGACGATCCGAGGTCACCATGAACCAGACGGTATTACATTACATCTATGACCCTCTCTGCGGCTGGTGCTACGGCGCCGCGCCACTGCTGGAAGCGGCCAGCCAGCTCCCTGACATAGCCATAGAGCTCCACGCCGGAGGACTCTGGTTGGGTTCCCGTCGTCAAGCCATGGGCACAGCCTTGCGCGATTATGTGCGTCCTCATGACGAGCGGATCCGGGCCCTCACCGGTCAACCGTTTGGCGATCGCTACTTCCACGAGTTATTGCTCGACCAAAGTCTTCAACTGGACTCAGAGCCGCCGATCCGCGCCATTCTGGCGGTGGTGGCATCCGGTGGGGATGGTCTACAGATGCTGACACGCATCCAGCAGAGCCATTATCGCGACGGGATCTGGATCGGTAACCCGCACACGCTTGCGGCGCTGGCCGCCGAGCAGGGCATAGAGGAACAGAGCTTCGAGCAGAGTTATCAGTCGGTCGCGCTGACCAGCCATCTGGCTGAGAGCCAGCGCTGGCTGCAACGCCTGGGAGCACAAGGCTACCCGACTCTGGCTCTTGAACAAGCAGGTCGACTGATGCCGCTGGCTACGTCTAGCTTCTTCGGAAATCCCCAGGGCTTTCACCAGCATCTGCTGGATTGGTTGCAAACCCTGTCGCTCGCTTAGTGGCGAGACTGCCATGCCATACGAACACGGGAGCCATTAGCTCAGTTGCAAGCGATGGCATTGCTGAATGTGGCGGGCAAACTCCGGGGCGACGCCTGCCTCTTGGGCGTAGCGGGGCCATTGGGCAACAATGGTCACAACTTCCTCGATGATTTGCCGCGCTTCCTTGAGAAAGCTGGCCGCCGGGCTCAGCAGATCCTGCAGGGTAAAGTCATCCCGTTTGCCATTGAGGGAGAGCTGGTGGGCATTGACCCAGGGCGAGCCAGGCTTGTAGCTGAAGGCAACATCAAAGGCCGGCGCCAGCTCCCAGCGCTGCTGAGCATGGAGGATGAAGCCAAAGTTCTTGGTATGGTCATCCTGATTGCGCGCCAGTATGTTGAACACCATCCGCCGGTAGAGCTCCAGAGCCTGGCTTTTGCTCAGCCGCAGGGTTCGCATCAGGCTGAACAGCTGCTCGTAGCTATAACTCCCTGGCGTTTTATAATCAGCGTGATCCATGGCGCAGAGGGATTGATAGTGGACTTTCTGGTTGCCCTCCCGATCGAAGCGCTTGGTCATGAAATGCGCCCGCTCCCCCTCCAGCAACAGTTCACAGGGCGAGATCTGGATCCCCGCCGCCTTGGCCATCAGGTAGTAGGCATACTCCATGCGGCCAAACCCCTGGGGATCACCGAAGGTTTCCCGCCCCTGGGCCTGCTCGACGACCCCATCAAACTTCAACAGATAGTGTTCAAATCCGGCCGGCAAGGCCACCTGGCCACTGCGGATCTCGGTGCGGGAAGCATTGATACCAATCACAGCCTTGGCCCGCGCACCGCCCGCCGAGGTACCAACTTGAAAGATTGCCGAGAGCGCCTCGTTGTCCGCCCCCTGCAGCCGTTGATCCATCTGCCGACGCTGATCCAGGACCGATTGGGCCATGGCCACCAGCGAATCCAGCTCCAGCACGCTGGCCATATTCAGGCTGCGGTCAATGGCGGGGGCATATTCCAGAGCCCCCATCCCTCGCGATCCGGTATATAGCAGGCGCTCCAGAGCGGTGAAGGAGTCTCGCGCCCGACCGCTGCGCGCCAGCCAGGCATCGATCACTGCATTGCCGAAATCATCCGGCAATGTATCGGCAAAAGCCCCCGGCAGACCGCGATACGTCGGCCGGGGTAGCGCCGGGAATTGATAGATACGGGTGGATAGCGGCAACCGGATCGGACTGATCTCGATACCGGTACGGATCCAGGACGGGTCGTACTCGAAGGCACACAATCCACTCTCGGGCTGATATGCGAGGGCCCCGACGGTCTGCCCCCACATCTCGACCCGCGCAACCTGATGGCTCACCATGCGCCCTCCTCTTCCTCACCCTGAGCCGTGGTGCTCCTCGGGCCAGCCCGGCGTTTACTACCGGCGCGCTGCCGCTTCTTGCCTTCGAGTTTCAGCAAAGCTATCGGGCTAAAAGGCTGCGGCGGCAGGAAGTTATCCAGCTCGTCCAGACACTCCAAGCTACGCATGATGCCAATCAGCACCTCCAGCTTGGCTTTACCCTGAATGGCGCTACGGTAAGTGCCTTCGGCTATGCCCAGCTCTTGCGCCAACTCCTTTTGCGGTTTGTTGGCTGCCAGCCGTCGCTGCTCCAAGCGCTGGCCCAAAGTTTGGGCAATCGCCTGATCTGTCATGCCATACCAGTTATTCATCGCCATAACCAACCATACAAGCATCATATTTTTGATGCTAAAGACACAAATTGAGTATAACCGATAGAATATTGATGCTTGTAGTTGATAGCAACCACATTAAAACATAAGCATCATTTTTTTGATGCTAGATGTCTTTTAAGTGGTTTTAGCATCAATTTTTTGATGTTAAAAAGATAATGAATGGTTGGGTATCACGAAGAGCTGTAACCATTGAGACCGATCCCGATAGCCCCTATCAGGATGGAAGCAGAAGGGACACGCAACTACCATCTCTGTCGTCAGATGACGACACAGGGCCTCCTTCATACGGAGCCCGCCGACGACGGGCTCCGATCTTACTTAAAGTTTAATCACCTCGGCAGCTACTGCGGTGGTCATGATGATCACCACTTGCTTGCCAATCAGATCATGGGTCAAGACCACATCGTCCCGGGCTGGCACCACGCGGCTGGAACCATCTTCAAACTGCAGACTCGCCGTTCGAGCCAGAATATCAATAGCGGTCACCCTGGCCGTAGTCTGGGTTCGTCCGGCAACCAGCATGCCGGGTTTTTCACCTTCGTTAGCCGCAGCCGCCAGCAGTGTCGTCTCATCCGTCTTCACCGTGTCCGCATCGTGCAGATAGACCACGGTTTCCACCAACAGGGTCGCCTTTACCGTATCTCCAATCGCCAGTTGAGGAAAGTTCACCATATCAGGCGGTGCTATGACATGGCGGCGATGGCCCGACTCATCCTGGAGTACAAATTCCCGTTTCTCCCGATCAATCTCGACCACAGAGGCCGTCAGCACTTGCGTCTGAGTGACCATGCCACCCGGGGTACCTTTCACCTGGGTCACGGCCGTGTTGACCTTGGTATCCAGGGGTTCATCCGGTTGGGTCGAGCAACCGACAATCCCCGCTATCATGGCGGCCAACAGAGTCATTTTTGTCATCGTCATCATTACTGAAATCCTTATGCTGTACGCGACCAGAGCCGAAGACTATGGCCAAGTGGAAATAGATGAGTGTCGCACGAAGAGCATAGTCACCTGAGGGACCATACACCACATGACTCGCCTCGATCGCTAGACCAATGAAAATGCCATGAAGTTGAAAATCGGCTTGGCGAAGCGGATGCCGATTGCTTTAATATCCAGTCACCCTGGCTTGACGCACAATCTGGCAAGCCACCGAACCTGAAATCAGATGCTGAAACACAGCAGGAGAACCCCCATGAGTACTGAAGCAGTGGATGATGCCTTCTGGCAACGCGCCGACGAGATCATCAATCTGGCTAACCAGCAATGTGAAAGCGTCGAAAGCAGTGACGATGTCAGCGCCTCCTTGCTGTATGCCACCGCCCGTTTCAACGCCTTTCTCATCGCTTCCACCGCCCAGAGTGCCGGTGATATTCAAAGCGGTAAGGAGGATGCAGTAGCCTACTTCACCGAGCAGTACCGGCAACTGCTCATGGACAATCTCGACGACTACATCGAGAACTTCGACGAATACAACGCCTGAGATCCGTCACCTATGTAGCCATGGCGGCGGCATGATCCTGTGCCGCCAGCCTGTTGTTCTATTTTCACCTCGCTCGACCATCCACACGCTTAAGGCCCACTTAAGCTTGCCTACCGATAATTCCGACATTGGATTTTATGATCGGAGCAGTTTGTGCCCAATTCCCCACACCGTTTTGCATTTATCTACTGGTTTGCGACCAGTTACCTGCTGTTGAATCTACTCAGCCGCGTAGGGCTGACCTGGATGAGCTGGCACAAGGGCGCCTTGTCGCTAACCGATCTGCTGTATGCCTACGGCGCAGGTACGATATTTGACCTGGCAAGTCTCTGCTATCTGGTGCTGCCCTTTGTCCTCTGGCTGAGCGTGATCCCCTTGACCTGGCGGAACAATCGGATTTGGCGTGTAGCCGGCTGGATAGTGCGCCTGTTCACCATCTTCGCCCTGCTGTTTCAGGTAGCCAGTGAATGGGTCTTCTGGGAAGAGTTCGACAGCCGCTTCAACTTTATCGCCGTCGATTATCTGGTCTATACCCACGAAGTGATCGGCAATATCCGCCAATCCTATCCGATCGGCCTCTGGCTCTCGCTGTGCAGCGGTATGGCCCTGTTATGGGTCTATCTCTCCGGACATCCGAATACCAACCGTATGCTGCAGCCCAAGGTGCAGCACCTGCTTGGCCACAACAAGCGTTGGCCCATGCTGGTCAGTTCGACACTGATGGCCCTGCTGGTCAGCGTCGGCCTCAATGCCCAGGATATCAACCAACGCCGCAATCAATATGCCAATGAACTGGCTGGCAATGGACTGTTCAGCCTGTTTGGCGCCTTTCGCAATAACCAGCTCGACTATCAGCGTTTCTACGCCACCCTGCCCATGACAGAGGCGGCGCGCCGGGTGCGCGAGCAGCTCGCCACCCCGGATGCCACTTTCTTAAGCAACAACCCTATGGATATGCGCCGCCGCATTCAGCACTCAGGCCCTGAAAAACGACTGAACCTAGTGCTGATCACCGTCGAAAGCCTGTCGGCCAAATATCTGGGTAGCTTCGGCAACACCCAGAATCTGACGCCTGAACTCGACAAGCTAGCCAGCCAGGGCATGTTGTTTACCCAGCTCTATGCCACCGGCAATCGTACCGTTCGAGGTCTGGAGGCACTGTCTCTGGCGGTACCGCCGACCCCGGGACAATCCATAGTTCGCCGCCCGGACAACGAAAATCTGTTCACCCTGGGTTCGGTCTTTCGCAGCAAAGGCTACCAGAGCCACTTCCTGTATGGCGGTTATGGCACCTTTGACAATATGAATGGCTATTTCAGCGGCAATGGGTACCAGGTCCTGGATCGGACCGCACTGAAAAAAGATCAGATCACCCAGGAGAATATCTGGGGCGTCGCCGATGAAGATCTCTACAGCATGGCCCTGCGGGAATTTGACAAGGAGGCACAGATGGGACGTCCATTTTTTGCCCACCTGATGACCACCAGCAATCACAGACCCTACACCTTCCCGGAGAATCGTATTGACCTCCCCCAGGGTAGTCGGGAGAGTGCGGTCAAATATACAGACTGGGCCATCGGCGACTTCCTGCGCCGCGCCCAGAACCACACCTGGGCCAAGGATACCCTGTTTGTGATAGTGGCCGATCACTGTGCCTCCAGCGCCGGTAAGACGGCGATACCTGTGGATGGCTACCATATTCCGATGATCATCTGGTCACCGAACCATATTGCCCCGCAGCAGGTAGCGCGGCTGACCAGCCAGATGGATGTAGCCCCCACCCTGCTGGGCCTGTTAAATTTCAACTACACCTCGCAATTTCTAGGGCAAGATGTATTCGCAACCGCCACCGGACCTGAACGCGCCTTTATGGCCACCTATCAAGGATTGGGCTATCTGCAGCAAGGACACCTGAGTGTGCTGAATCCGAAGAAAAAACCGGTCACGTCCGTGGTCGAAGATCAAGCCCCGACCATCGATGAGGTTCGGCAGCAACAGGACGCCATCGCCTGGTACGAGATTGCCAGTCAGTTGTTTACCACAGGGCAGATGAAGATCCGCTCCTGAGCCACTCAGCAAACGAGCATAAAAAACCGGAGCCTGGCTCCGGTTTCTATATGAATCAACGAGTTGGATAACGACTCAGGGTTGCTGCTGACAACGATAGAGTTGATCCCCTTGCGTCCATTCGGCTCCGCCTTTGAACTCATGGAAGTTGACGCCTTCGCCCTCGAAATTGACCCCGCCACTGGTGGGTCGCATCCAGGTCAGCATTCGGGTATCACCCTGTTGCACCACCAGCAAAGGCGGCTCTGTAGAATAGAAGGTGGCCAGCAGTGGCTGTGGCAATCCGTCACAGTGATAGACGATAGGTCCTTCGGTCGGGACCCGATCAAACTGCGCCTGCAACTGGGCAATACGCTCCAGATAGACAAACTCCAGACACATCTTGATATCCCGGTCCTGACGACAAGCATCCCGGCGCGTCACCCACTGTGCCTGTTCGGCCGCGACGTCCACCCCAGGCCACGCAGGGGAGAGATGACCAACCTCGGCGAGTAATTGATCCAACTGCTCGATTAAATCGACTTGGACCGGACGCTCACACTGGTATTTTTCAAACGTATCCTTGGGGATCGCTTTGCACTTTTCCCGCAGCATACGGTTACGGGCAGAGTCCCGGGCCTTGCGTTCATCACCGGTCAGTCCCTTGGGCAACTGCGCCTCGGTCAAAGGAATCACCTGGTCACCAAGAACCTGGGTGGCCGCAGCGGCACTGACGCTAGCCACAGCCGCAGAAGCCACGCTGCCAACTTCGGCCGACGTGGCCTGCGCCGCCGACACCGAATCTGCAGCCAGGCAGCTAGTGGCAACCAGCCCGCCGAAACCGGCCAGTAACCACCGGGACCAGATCAAAGCGCGGAAACTCATGGCTTACTCCTTACCAATTTAAATACGATGCGGATCCAGAACATCCAGCAAAACAACAATATCAACGCCAGAAACCCAGCGCTTAACGGGCGCTAGAGTACACGGAACCAGTCGAACATGGCAAAGCCTTCCCGTTTGTCATCCCAGCGGCAAATCAGGGTAAAAAGCGGCGAGCAGGCATCCAGGAGATGCGGCATGCCAGAACATCAGGGATGCGTCTGGATTCCAGCGGTTTTTCATCATTTTTCAGCTTCGATCGCAATCTTGCTGGCGGATTAATCCATCTCCGCAATTCTCTGCGCCAGATCAATAAAACGGCGAGGCACTTTGCGGTTAAATACCCACATCTTGATGCCATCAATCATTTGGCACCTACATATAGTGTTCTACTCATGAACACGCACCATCACGGGAATGCAGTCACCATGCGGGATCCAGCGCGGATCCCGGTGTTTTGCTGCATCAGGACCCGCCAGTCGATCCCTGGCAGGCCATCAGCAATATGGATCTTTTGAAATCAGGAGCGATATCGTGAAACCGGTTATCATCAAGCGGGATGGCTGCCGTGTGCCCTTCAATGGCATGCGCATTATCGAAGCGGTCGCCAAGTCAGCGGAAGCGGTCGGCGTCAAGGATCTGGCTTATTGTGCCGGTATCGCCGAGCAGATCTCCCAACAACTGGCCGACAAAGACGAAGTCGCGATTCACGATATCCAGAACATGGTGGAAAACCTGCTGATGGCGGGCGAGCATAAAGAAATGGCCCGCGCCTACATCGAATATCGTCATGACCGCGATATGGCCCGTGAAAAACAGGGCCGCCTGAGTCAGGAGATCCGTGGCCTGATCGAACAGAGCAATGCCGACCTGCTCAACGAAAATGCCAACAAAGACAGCAAGGTGATCCCGACGCAACGGGATCTGCTGGCCGGTATCGTCGCCAAGCACTACGCCAAGCAATACATGCTGCCGCGGGATGTGGTGCAAGCCCACGAGCGTGGGGAGCTGCACTTCCACGATCTGGACTACTCCCCCTTCTTCCCCATGTTCAACTGCATGCTGATCGACTTGCATGGTATGCTGACCCATGGCTTCAAGATGGGTAACGCCGAGATCGATACCCCTAAGTCGATCAGCACCGCCACGGCTGTGACCGCCCAGATCATCGCTCAGGTCGCCAGCCACATTTATGGCGGTACCACCATCAACCGGATCGATGAAGTGCTGGCCCCTTATGTGGCCATCAGCTACGAAAAGCACAAAGAAGTAGCACAAGAGTGGCAGATCCAGGATGCCGAGGGTTTTGCCCGCTCACGCACCGAGAAGGAGTGCTATGACGCCTTCCAGTCGCTGGAATATGAAGTCAACACACTGCACACCGCCAATGGCCAGACCCCCTTCGTCACCTTCGGTTTCGGCTTGGGCACCAGCTGGGAATCCCGCTTGATTCAGGAGTCGATCCTCAAAAATCGCATCTCCGGGCTGGGTAAAAAAAAGAAAACGGCCGTATTCCCCAAACTTGTCTTTGCCATCAAGGATGGTCTGAACCACAAGGTTGGTGACCCGAATTACGATATCAAGCGATTGGCGCTGGAGTGTGCCTCCAAGCGCATGTATCCGGATATCCTCAACTACGATCAGGTGGTCAAGGTCACTGGCTCGTTCAAGACGCCCATGGGCTGCCGTAGCTTCCTCGGTGTCTATGAAGAGAATGGCGAGATGATCCATGAGGGGCGCAACAACCTCGGGGTGGTGAGCCTGAACCTGCCGCGAATTGCGCTGGAAGCTCGCGATGAAGCCCATTTCTTTGACCTGCTGGATGGTCGTCTGCGCTTGGCGAAAAAAGCCTTGATGGCCCGCATCGAGCGGCTGGAAGGGGTCAAGGCTCGTGTCGCCCCCATCCTGTATATGGAAGGCGCTTGTGGGGTGCGATTGCAGGCTGATGACAACGTCAGCGAAATCTTCAAACACGGTCGAGCCTCGATTTCGCTGGGCTTTATCGGCATTCACGAGACCATCAATGCGCTATACGGTCACGACAAGCACCTGTTTGACGATGCCACCCTGCGCCA
>JBBRVG010000046.1:0-33001 GCA_038247115.1 Enterobacterales bacterium
CCACGACTCCCTCTCTATCGCCGATTACAACAAATACCAATCTTTCGACAAACCGCTGGGCATGGCCGAGTATGGCCCGACGCTGGGCGATACCGCAGCCACCGAGGGCAGCTTTGATACACGAAACTATGCCAAGGTTCTCGCCAACTACCCGGCTATCAGTTACTGGGTCAGCTGGCACGACTGGAACAACGGCGACGGCAGCCGGGAACATCAGGCCATGGTCGGCAATCTCAACACCACAGACCTGCTGCAAGATGCCGCCGTCATCACCCGCAGCGAGGTCAAACTGAACTAAGGCGCCCAGTAACCGCACCCGACCATGCCATAACCAAGCGGCCTCCTGGCTCTCATGTCAGCCGGTTAGCGAAGACGAGATAGCCTATTGAGCCAACCGTTGGCGGCAGGGATGCCGCCATCGAGCCCCCAGGTCAGGGTTTACGGCGAGTTGGCGATAGAGGATGTCTCGTCCGAACCATTTAAGTGACAAGGCGGAGCCACAAGCTCCGCCTTGTTGATCTGGCGAGAAAGAAAAGAGAGGCGCTAGAGCCCCCGCTGTTGCAGGCGGCGCAGAAATTCCAGCATGACCCGCTCGTAGATGAGCTCCCCCATCACATGATCCTCGATGCCCCGGTCGATATTCGGATTGTCGTTGATCTCGATGACATAAGCCTTGTTGCCCTGCTGTTTGATATCCACGCCGTACAGACCATCGCCGATGAGATTGGCCGCCCGCAGCGCGGTTTCCCGTACACAGCGCGGCACCGACATCACATCCAGCGTCTCCCAGCCGCCAGCATTGAAGCTGCCGCCCTCCTTGTGCTGGTAGATCTGCCAATGACCCTGACTCATATAGTATTTGCAGGCAAACAGCGGCTGCCGATCCAGCACGCCGATGCGCCAGTCAAAGTCGGTATACATATATTCCTGGGCCAGGATCAGCGACGAAGCGCTCATCATCTCCAGCGCCTTGGCTTCCAGCTCCTCGGCGGTGCTGACCTTGTGCACGCCGCGGGAAAAGGAACCATCCGGCAGTTTCAGGATGCAGGGCAGCCCCAGCTCGTGGATGGTCTTCTCCACCCAGTTCTTCTCCCCGGCCCGCAGCACCCGGGTCTTCGGCGTCGGCACCTTGTGCTTCTCCAGCAACTCGGCGAGATAAACCTTGTTGGTGCAGTACATGATGGAAGCCGGATCATCGATCACCACCAGCCCCAGCTTCTCGGCCCGGCGGGCAAACTGGTAGGTGAAGTCATCAATATTGGTGGTGGCGCGGATAAACAGCGCATCGTACTCGCCGAGCCGACCGAGCTGATCCTTGTCGATCAGCTCGACATTGATCCCCAGCCGCTTACCGGCGCGAATGAAGCGCTTGATCGCCATCAGGTTGGAGGGCGGCATATGCTCCTCCCGGTCGATGAGGATGGCCAAGTCATAGCGATAGCGCTTGTGATGATTCGGCTGGCGCCAGATCTTGCGCGAGAAACGCTCCAGCGCGGCGGCAAAACTGTCTTGTTGGCCGTTTTCCAGGCGATGAAACGAATAGGGAGCAATGCTGACCAACTGCCAGCCATGAGAGCCATGCCGGAACTGCACCGCCATCACTGGCAAGGGGTACTGATCGAACAGCTGACGCGCCATTTTCTGCAGGGCCGGTACATCGGTCTGGCCGAAATAGAACAGCAACTGGACGCTCTCGCAGGGGTGGTCGGCAAAGGCCAGATCCAGCGCCTCGTTCATGCCATGGATCACCATCAATTGCTGCTCGCGGTTGGCTATTTCGTTGATGGTGCGCAGTGTGGGCAGAATGCGGTGGCCACGGGCTTCGGCCAGCAAGGTGCAGTAGTAGCCGATACTCTGATATTCATAGGTTCGGCAAAGGTTGATGACCTGGGTGTTGCGTGCTGCCTTGTCGCTGCGATGGTCGAGATAATCGCCCACGCTAACGACGCTTTCCGAGGGAAAATAGGCAGCCCAATCTGATTTTTTTTCCGTGACTATAAGAAACTTGGCCATAACGACTCCAAGTTGAACAGCAACGGTATCCGGCACGGCGCAGGAGGGAGGTCGGATACGACCCGGCGTTAGAGGCTGCTGCAAGAAAGAGGGGTGTTGGATACAACAGGCTCTCAGCCGAGCAGCATGCTATGCCCGTCACACTTTACCCGTCAAGGGCATAGGCCTATGATCTGGCGTCGTATGGGCTTCACTCTTCGGCCTGCCTCCCCCCTGATCGCATTTGCTTCACCGGGCAGACATCTGCTGGCCCCGCCTTTGCGCCCATGCTTAAGGTAGACATGGTCATGATCCGCGTTGCTGTCCCTGACGATCTGGAAGCGCTGCTGGCGCTGGAGCTCTCCTGCTTTCCTGGTGATCGCCTCTCGGCGCGCCAATTCCGGCGCTTTATCAAGAGCGACACCAGCCGCACCCTGATCGCCGAGCAAGACGGTCAGCTACTGGGCTATGCCCTGGTGCTGTTTCACCATCGCACTCACCTGGCGCGCCTCTACTCGCTGGCGGTGGCGGCTACGCAGCGCGGTCAGGGCATAGGTCACCAGCTGCTGGCGGCCTGTGAAGCGGCGGCGGTCGAGCTGGGCTATCTCACCCTGCGGCTGGAGGTGCGGCAGGATAACGACGAGGCCAAGAGCCTGTATCTGAAACAGGGCTACCGGCCGATCCGCGTGCTGGCCCACTACTACGATGATGCCGCCGACGGCGTGCGCCTGGAAAAACGGCTGCAACCCGGCCAGCTGCCCCATCTGCTGCCCATCCCCTACTACGCCCAGACCCTGCCCTTTACCTGCGGCCCGGCCTGCCTGCTGATGGCGCAGGCGGCGCTGCAGCCCGGTTTTGCCCTAAGCCGCCGCCACGAGGTGCAGATCTGGCGCGAGGCCACCACAGTATTTATGACCACGGGCCACGGCGGCTGTTCGGCCCTGGGGCTGGCGTTGGCCGCCCATAGGCGCGGCCTGCATCCCAACGTCTGGATCAGCCAGACTCGCACCCCCTTTTTGCGCGGGGTGCGCAGTGACAGCAAGCGTCAGGTGATGGAGCTGGTGCAGAGCGATTTCGAGCAACAACTGGCCGAAGCCGGGCTCATCCCCACGGTACGGCGGCCGAGTCTGGAAGAGCTGGAGCTGGAGCTAAAGAGCGGCCATCCGGTGCTGGTGCTCATCAGCACCTGGCGACTGACCGGCGACAAGGCGCCGCACTGGGTGGTGCTCATCGGCATGGATGCCCAGTTTGTGTTTTTCCATGATCCGGATGTGGACAGCAGCCGGGATCGCCTGGCCTCGGCCATGCAGGTACCTGTCCGGCGCGATGACTTCTACGCCATGATGCAATACGGCAAGGAGCGCTTCAGCGCCGCACTGGCGTTAAAGGTCATGAGTTAGCAACGAAAAAGGTAATTATCATTTGTCGTCATCGAGCTTGTCTGGCGGAGACAAACTCTCGAGGATCCACGCCGGATAGTAGTGCGACAGCATCCGCTGATACTCCCCTGCGTCGACCAAACGCTGCAAGGTGCTTGTTAACAGCTGCCGATCCGCCGCCGGCAAACTGGTCCGGGACAGATAAATGCCGAATCGAACCGGAGCTATATCCGACAGCGGGGTGTAGGCGATTTTATCCACCATCTGGTAACGCTTGGCAGACTCCGCAAATCCTGCCAGTGGAATGACAATGGCGGTCGCTCTTCCGGCCAGCATCTTGCCCGCAATCATGTCGGTGGTGGTCACCTCCTCCAGATGCTGCCGGGTTCGCGGATCTGCCAACCAGGCGTCATAACGCGGACCAAAACGGTGCCCTCGGACCACGTTAATCATGATTGCCTGGGCATTTCTGAGTTCCTTCAAGCTGTGGTAGGGAACCGGAGTCGACTTCAGATGAATCAGCATCACCGGGCTCTGGCTGGTCGCGACAAACTCGCCGACCAAATCCCGCTCAGCCGTGCGAACCCCCATGGGGACCAGATCGATACCCCCCTGTTGCAGCATCAAAAAGCCTCGTTTGACCGGCATCGGCACATAATCGAAACGGCAGGGCGTCAACTCGGCTACGCGCGCCAATAGATCGGGCAGCGAACCGGCAACCTGTTTTTGTGGTGTGAAAAAAATCGAACTCCCGGCAGGTGCGGCGGCAACCCGGATCGGGCGGGAACAAGCCGAAGTCTGGACGTGGAACAGCAATATCAATAGCGCAATCAACCATGTCACGCGCATCGCCATGCCCCTGTAAAGTGACGGCCTGTAACCTCGTTACATTCAACTATAGCCGCCTGTAAAAGTGGCGACGAACTTCAGCCTTTCGCCTTGGAATACGCGCTCCCGACCCTCAACACAACAACGAACGCCAGGACTCGCTGCAGACGTTCGCCGTGTTGATCCGGCCGCCAGGCTCTGTGATACATGCCGATCCGGCGCCCGGGATCGCCACAAAAAACGCCACCCTAAGGTGGCGGTTCATGATGACACACGATAAGCGCTTAGGCGCCGCCGGGCTCGCCGGTAAACTCGACCAGCAGATCCTCGTCGGTGACTATGGTCTGGCAGGCCAGACGGTAGGTCGGTGGTAGATCCTGCACTGCCGCCCGCTCCTCTTCATGCTCGGGAAGCTTGCCCAGCGACTTCAGGACATTCCGCTCTTTGTCGGTGAGCATCATGGCCTTGATGCGCATGCCATCCAGGTGAATCACCTTGATCAGGCAAGCGCCGCATTGACCATCTTCACAGTCACAGGGGATCTTGACGCCGTTGGCCTTGGCAAGACCCAGTACGGTTTCCCGCTTACCGGCAACCGCAATCACCTTCTTGTTCTTTTCCATGGTCGGTGATGAAAAGTAGACATTGGCCATTGCATAACTCTCTTGATAAATGAATGAGCACAGGACTAAGCAAGAAGCCAACCAAGAGTTAACGTGTTGATTTTGCACTATTCAAATTTATGCGAACTGACGATTAGCGTGTATGGCACAGGATTTTGTCGCACAAGAGCCGACAAACACAGGGCGGGAGTGCGGCGGTCCCATGACCCGCCGACAGGGCAAAAAGCCGCACACTATCCTGGTTACCCGATCCCGGCTGACCGGCGGCGAGGCGCCGCCAGTCAGTCCCCGGCAAGGACCAGCAAGGACCGGAAAGAACCGGCAAGGCCGGTCCTCTATTACTGGGCTTGCAGGGTGCCGGTGGTCAGGTCGATGCGGACGTTGCGATCCGGGGTCGGATCATTGACCACGCCGTAACCGACCAGGCCGATCAGGGGCACCATCTGGCTGAACTGGGCCAGCACGCTGTCGGGCACCTGGCCTTGCAACTGCATGGCGGTGAGCTGCGCCGTCATCAGCGCCTGCAACTGAGTGGCATTGACCTGGGTCAGCCAGCCGATGGCAAAGCGCTGACTGGCGCCCAGCGCCGGATTGCTGCCCTCATCCCCGGCATAGTGGGCCTTGAGCAGGGTGGAGATGAGCGTGGTCAGAGTGGTCGCCTGCAGATCGGCTTTCGTCACGCCGCTCGGCAGCGCCGCCAGCATGGCCGCCTCCCCTTGCGCCTGATCCGCCTGTGGATCCAGCCCCTGACCGACCAGATAGAGGTCGCACATCAGGCTCCACAACGGGCGCTTGAGCAGCAGGGCATCGAGCAGGTTCGCCAGCGAATCCGGCACCTCCAGCCCCAGAGCCGCCAGCAGGTTATTCGCCATGGCATCGACCAGCTCCTCGAGACCGGCCTCCGGCACATCGGCCTGCACCGTCTCGATATCGGTATTCACGCTCAGGGTTTTGGTCGGCAAATCCAGCACCAGCTGGCGCATGGAGGCGGGATAGCTGACGGTGGCTCCGGTCTCGATATCAATCAGGAAGTTGCCATTGCCATAATCGCGGCGCGCTATGTCATTGGCGTGGAAGTGACCGGTCAGCAACAGGTTGACCCCGGCCTCGGCCAGCGCCCGCGACACATATTCGCTGCTGGTTTGATAGGGGATCTGCCCGGTGCTGCCATCGGCGGCGGTGAAGGTTTCGACATAGGGCGACCACTGCAATCCCTGCAGGTAGGAGGCCTTGCCCGCGCCATCCAGCACATAGTCGGGGATCAGCAGGTTCTGGCCGGTAAAGTGTTCGATGCCGCCAAAGTGGCTCATGGTCAGCAGCACCTTGCCCTCGGCCTTGGCGCGAGCGGCCATGGTTTTGACCCAGGCCCAGGTCTGCGCCCGTTGCGGCGCCAGCAGCGAGCCGCCGGTCGGCGGATAGTCCTGCAGTCCGGCCTCCGTGGACCAGTTGCTGGTCGCCTGCGGCAAGGAGCTATTGGCCAGATCCAGCGCCAGCACCCAGAGGCCGGGTACCGGCTCGGAGACATAGGAGAAGGAGCCCTCATCCCGCGCCACCGCATCGCTAAAGCCGAAGTCGGCATAGAAGCGGTCGAAGCGCGGCACATCATACAGCGGCGTACCGCTGCTGTGCTCCATATAAGGAGCTATGGATCCGACCTCGGCCCCCAGGCTGTTTTGTTCCAGGAAGATGGAGCCATTGCTGCCATAGGGATTGTTCATATCGTGATTGCCGGGGATCAGCAGCACCTTGACACCCTTGGCCTGCACCTGGGTGATCGCCTCGCGCAACCATTCGTGGGAATACTGCTCGCCATCCTTGGTCAGATCGCCGGTGATGAGAATCACCTGATTGCCCGCCGCCACCAGTCGATCCAGCGCCGACTGCACCAGGGCCTGGCTCTGCAAGAAGGCCTTGCGATCCTTGCCGATGGCCTCTTCATAGGCCGGCTCGCCCGGCACCCCGCCGAGCTTAACCGCATCGAACACATGCACATCTGTGATAACGCCAATCTTGACCACGCTTTGCGGGGCCGCCGTTTCGGCGTCATCGCCACATCCCGCTAGCAGCAGGGCAGCTGTCAGTGCTGATAAAACCAATCCCGAGCGCATGATGGAACTCCATTCTTGTTTTTGGAGTTCTGACTCTAAGGGCCGAATGTGACGTCCGATTGACGCCGGTGTGACAGGCCCGGCGAACCGGGCCCCGCTCAGGCCGCTTCGGCTTGCAGGCCCAGAGCACCGCGCTGACGCCACCACAGATAGGCGCCGATGCCAAAGCCCAGACCACAGAGGCTGACCACATAGTAGGCCGGCGCCAGCACATCCTGGGCCAACCACAGGGTGACCAGCATGGGGGTCAGACCGCCAAACACCGCATAGGCCACGTTGTAGGAGAAGGACAAGCCGGAGAAACGCACCGCCGCCGGAAAGGCATTCACCATCACATAGGGCACGGCCCCGACGATGCCGACGCAGAATCCCGCCTGGGCATAATCCAGCAACAGATCGGCGGTGCCGCCTTGCAGGCCGCTGTAGAAATTCCAGCTGGTCAGCGCCAGCAGTACAGAGCCACCCATAAAGGTGACGCCGCTGCCCAACCAGTCAATCAGGCGACCGGCGACGATGCAGCCCAGGGTCAAGGCCACAATCGCCAGCGAGTTGGCCTGCAGTGCCTCGGGCGGTGTCAGGGCATAGACCTTCTGCAGATAGGTGGGCGTCATCAGGATCACCACCACGATACCGGCGGAGAGCAACCAGGTCAGCAGCATGGAGACCACCACGGCCGCCTTGTGATCCCGCAGCACCGCCTTGAGCGGCATCTCGGCGGCCAGCGCCTTGCGCGCCTGCAGCTCGGCAAACACCGGCGTCTCATGGAGCCAGCGACGCAGATACATGGCGATGATGCCAAACACACCGCCCAGCACGAACGCCAGACGCCAGCCCCACACCACCACCTCTTCCTTGGGGATCTGGGTGTTGATCGCCGTGGCCACCAGGGATCCCAGCAGGATACCGGCGGTCAGACCTGCGGTCAGGATGCCGCACGCTAGGCCGACCCGCGCCGCGGGCACATGCTCGGCGACAAACACCCAAGCCCCCGGCACTTCACCGCCGATGGCCGCGCCCTGCAAAATCCGCAGCCCCAGCAGCATGATGGGGGCAGCAATGCCGATGGCGGCATAGGTGGGCAGCAGGCCGATCAGCAGGGTCGGCACCGCCATCAGAAAGATACTCAGGGTAAACATGCGCTTGCGGCCAATCTTGTCGCCAAAGTGCGCCATTATGATGCCGCCCAGCGGCCGCGCCAGATAGCCAGCAGCAAAGATGCCGAAGGTCTGGAACTGGCGCAGCCAGTCGGGAATATCCGCCGGGAAGAAGAGATCGCCGATGATGACGGCGAAGAAGACAAAGATGATGAAGTCATAGAACTCCAGCGCGCCACCCAGCGCCGCCAGCGACAATGTCTTGAAGTCCTGCCCGGTCAGGGTTCTGGCCGGAGTCGAGATCGAATTCAACATATCCTTATGTTTCCCATAGCATTTTGATAAGAACATTCACTATGCGACTGCGGACTGGGGCTGTAAATCGCGGAATATGCAATGTGGTCTTGCAAGTTATGGGGCCTGGGCGGCCGGCCCTTTGCCCCGTACTCGCGACGGGGCGGGATCGGTCGGCCATACCGCCGATTGGCCGGTCCGAGGTGGACGGTCCCGACTTGGCCGGTTCCGCCCTGTCGGCTGAGGCGATTTGCCAACCTGTCGTTGGCGGGGGCGGACCAAGGGGGAAAAGGCCTCCCCCTTGGCAATCCCGGGCCCGGGTTTATGCCGACTGTCGGGAAAGCCCCGGGCTCTGGGATTCTCTCCACCGGCCGGGAGCCACACGCCATCCATGGCGTGACGCTCCCTGTTGCGGTCATCCTGACCGCGCCCCGATTCCGTTCACCCCGCCACCCGGCCCGACAGACGGCTTCGAGTTTGGGTTTATATGTCTGACGAGCAAAGGCGGCATTCATTCACGGTCATGGCGCAACAGACGGCTTCGAGTTTGGGTGATGAGGGGCAAAAGCCAGAGGCGGGTCATTCTGGACGCGCACCAGATTTGGGGGAATAGATGGACTCGAAAATCTGAACTATTGCTCGGTTTTTTGAATCCTATAAACGCGGGAATAGAGAGTTATCTTTTGGAACCCAAACGATTAAAGTACTCCGCAGAATTTTCCGATATATGAGATTCGGAAAATACCGTTTCAAAAATAATATTAACCTGTCACATCATTATAAAAATCATCAAGGAAGATAATGAATAAATTATTTGCCACAGGGTTGGTTGCCGCCATTACCCTCACATCAGGTTGTTCATCGATCATAAATGGCACAACCGATACGCTTTCTGTGCGCTCATCAAATAGAGAAGCCCAAATTTATATTAATGGCGTCCCTATGGGAACCGAAGGCAGTGTATTTACCGCCAAGCGTGGTGAGAATTACATATTGGAAGCCAAAGCAGATGACTGTCAGACCGGTACCATCCAGACAACTCACACGTTTGACGCCACTTCATTGCTTGGGATATTGATCGATTTTGGCATTTTCTCGATACCCATAGACTTGATTTCCGGCGCTGCCTGGAAACCAAGCCAGTCTGTATATATGGTCAACCCAGTATGCGCACCACAAAAACCTATTCAGATCGGATAAAAACTAATCTGATGCGGCATAACAGACTAACCCCATAGTCCGTTCTTATATCGTCGCCTATATGAATTTCAATAGTCCTCGTTTCCAGCTGGATTCGGTTTCGACTTGATCCGGTTCCGCCCTGGTCGGCTGGGGCGATTTGCCAACCTGCTGTTGGCGGGGGCGGACCAAGGGGGAAAAGGCCTCCCCCTTGGCAATCCCGGGCCCGGGTTTATGCCGACTGTCGGGAAAACCCCGGGCTCTGGGGCTCTCTCCGCCGGCCGGGAGCCACACGCCATCCCTGGCGTGACGCTCCCTTTTGCGGTCATCCTGACCGCGCACCGATTCCGTTCACCCCGCCACCCGGCCCGACAGACGGCTTCGAGTTTGGGTTTACATGTCTGACGAGCACAGGCGGCATTCATTCACGGTCATGGCGCAGCAGACGGCTTGGAGTGTCAGCGATTGATTCAGGGTAAAGAGCCGAGCTCTTGTAGGAGCCATTAGCGCAGCGTAATCGCTCGTATGGGGCCATTGAACTGGGAGGATAAAAGGCAAATCCCAGATTGGCGGCCAAAATGTGAGCTCACCCATGTGAATCCATTTTCCCCAACGGAAAAACTCAGGTAGCGTATGAAGTCAAATTACTCAAGGTTACTGTCAGCCATAACAGCACTACCGAGATAACACCTGGCACTGTGGCGGCCGCAAGCCCCTGCGGTAGCCATAACTGTTGCTGACTGCATCGCTCGAAACCCGCGCCTCCGATACGCTCACGGGGCTCTAAAATATGCACAAGAAGCCCGATGGGGCCTTGAGCCTGGATAGGAAAAACAGTCGCCTCCTATCAGGCAAACAGATGAATAGTAAATAACGCAATGGATTGATTGGATGGAATTTTCAAGACGTTCCAATAAATGAAATGCAGAAATATTGCCACATAAACAAAAGAATATTTCCGCTCAATAAGATTATTAGGCAACTCTCATGAATAATGAATTTATTGAACAATTTCTTAAAGATAACACTAAGGCACGTAGAGCAAAAGATGGCTTTGTTATTGAAACAGAGAAGGGGTTAATACACTTCACTGGGTTGATACAAAATAGCGATTATGAGGGACTTGGAGAAGATGCAGTATTTTATGCATCATTTTGTTCAAGAGAAGATATAGAAAAAATTAAAACACCAAAAACTTCCTCAGATTTTTTATTACAATTACGAGCTGACTCTATAGTTGATAGCCCAAGGCTTATTAGAGTTTTTAAAGCAAGAAAAGGAACTAAGAAAAATTGGTCACTTGAAAAATATTACCTCAATCGCCAGCGCGAAAAATTATATTTATTGAATCTATCTAAAGGCAATTTTGATAAACTTAAAGATATTCCCGCAGGCAGTGCATATTTCTCTGGTGCAAATGCTATATGCACCAAGACTCCTGCTGGCAATATGATTGCAATTTCAGAACCTTTAGAGCATTTCCTATACTTTATGAACATATTTTTTTACGGAGATACGCTTGGTTTAGAACAAGAGGATATACAGACATCTTTTTTCGTCGCCCAAAGAATTATGGCTGGCCATGAGTCATATGATTTTGATATTGACCCACGAGCTATACTGCCTAGCCATATTGAAAAATGGATTAAGCATCTTACCGACTTGCAATATCAGTTTATTTTAGGGCATGAGTATTCACATCATTTACTAGGTCATGTAAAAGACTCAAATCTACACTTTAGTTCATTATCCTCATTTATTGAAAAATATGAAGGCAAAAGAACCATACAACATTATAAATATTCACACAATCTAGAGTACGATGCAGACTGGCATTCGATTAAAAATATTAAAGGCAACTCTAAATTTAAAGAAGATTTATCTAATGCTGCCTTTCTCACTCTTATGTTTTTTGAAACAAGTAGAATCATACTTGATTACATAAATCCATTGCGTTCCTCTCATATTGGTTCACATCCAGACCCAGTTAGTAGAATATACAAAATAAGAGGGAAGCTGAATAATAAATACGGCTTTACACGAGAACAACTTGATAATAATCTAACATATTTAAAAAAATATACCGAACATTTCATCACCGAATATTTGGTCTTTAATTTCGATAGTTTTGAGGTATATGGGTCTAGCTACTTACCCAATCACAAGCCTAAACTATTAATTGACAGAATTGATTTCTAGTTGCCTAACAAATAATTGGTGTGGGACCGCTACTCGTTCCCACAATTAGAAGTTGTTCGCTCAACTTAATCTACTAGCATT
Source organism: Enterobacterales bacterium (assembly GCA_038247115.1). Classification (GTDB taxonomy): domain Bacteria; phylum Pseudomonadota; class Gammaproteobacteria; order Enterobacterales; family Aeromonadaceae; genus Pseudaeromonas. Next base: position 11,778 of record JBBRVG010000046.1, read on the forward strand.
TCCAAATAACTGGAAAAGGAAATCATGCAACACATAAAACAACTAAAGCTCATTAACTTTAAAAGATTTAAAGAATTTGAAGTTGAATTTAATTCGAAGATTAATACTATCATTGGAGATAATGAGGCCGGCAAAAGCTCAATATTACAAGCAATTGAACTGCTTTCCAGCGGAAGCAGGCATAAAGTTGAGACTACAGGTATTGAGTCCATCTTTAATAAGAAATCGATAGCTGAATTCTTAGCGGGTGAAAAAACGTTTGAGAACTTACCTGAAGTTCATGTCGAAGCTTATTTAAGTGATGAAGCAAATCCCGATCTTTTTGGAAAGCACAATTCGAAAAATATCGCCGCTAGCGGTCTGCATATGATTTGCCTTCCTAATGAAGAGTTAGTCAATGAAATCAATCAGGTATTAGCATTAGATAACGGAAATTTTCCATTTGAATTTTATATTGTGAAATTCATCACTTTCAATGGTGATGCATATTCCGGTTATCGACGATTCCTTAAGTGTTTAACAATAGACAGCTCAAAAATTAATAGCGAGCATGCAAACAACGAATACATAAGAACTGTTTATGATTCCACTGTAGAGCATGCAAGTCGAGTAAGTCTGAGCAATGAATATCGGTTGCAAAAAATACAATTCAAAGAAAATAAACTCAAAGATATCAATGCTGGATTAGGCAGTTACGAACTGGCCATACGCTCAGGGTCAAAATATAATCTGGAAGCTGACATCACTTTGACTCAAGATGATATTCCGATAGATGCTAGAGGGCAAGGGCAGCAGTGCTTCATAAAAACTGAATTCGTTCTAAATCGTAACGCTGAAAATAATACGTTAGATACCCTACTTTTAGAGGAGCCTGAAAATCATCTTAGCCACAGCAACATGAAAAGGCTTATTTTAAAAATATCAGAGTCACATCAAAATCAAATAATTATCGCAACTCACAGCAGTTTAATAAGCACTCGATTAGATTTGAGAAATTCAATACTTTTAAATAGCAACAGTCATAAGCCGCTTAAGCTAAATGAACTATCACCTTCAACTTCAAAATTCTTCATGAAAGCTCCAGATAATAATATTCTAGAGTTCGTACTATCAAGGAAAGTTATTCTTGTTGAAGGTGATGCAGAGTATATGTTGATTGACGCACTATACAAAAGGTCAACCGGAAGGACTCTAGAAGAAGATGAGGTGCATGTTATTTCTGTGGGTGGGACCAGCTTTAAACGTTACATGGAACTAGCAAAAAACCTTAATATTAGAGCGGCGATAATTCGCGACAATGATGGAAATTACCAAGAAACTTGTATAAATAACTATGCTGACCATACAGCAGGCAACATTAGGGTTTTCTCGGATGCTGATGACAGAAACCATACCTTTGAGGTCTGTCTTTATCGCAAGAATAAAGCAATATGCGACGCATTATTTTCTGGGGGGAATATACAAAAAGAGCCTCTCGATTTCATGCTAAGTAATAAGGCAGAAAGTTCATTTAGGCTTGTGGAAAAACATTCAGAAGACTTGGATTCTCCGGAATATATTCAGCAGGCGATAGAATGGATAAACGAGTAGTATTTGCCGTTGCAGGATCAGGAAAAACATCGAGCATCATTGGTTCACTTAATGCTGATAGCCGGTGTTTAATCATTACTTATACCGAAAACAATACCCGACACCTAAAAAATAGAGTAATTGATAAACTTGGAGAGATCCCAGTAGGGATTCGGATATATAGCTACTTTACATTTTTATATTCATTTTGTTTTAGACCCATATGCGGATATGAGTTGAAAACCAAGGGGATTAACTTCAATTTCCCCTTACCTCAGTACGCACAACGCTCTAAAAAGGATACGAGAGAGCATTATATTGATAAAAGTGGACGGCTGTACGCAAACCGTATAGCTAAACTACTAATTGAATTTGATGTTGTTCCTGATGTAATACAAAGAATTGAGAAATTCTATGACTCTGTATTTATTGACGAAGTGCAAGATTTCGCAGCAAACGATTTCAACCTAATTTGCGCCTTAGAAAAAGCAAATGTGGACATTCGATTGGTAGGCGATTTTTATCAGCACACTTTCGACACAAGTCGTGATGGAAATACTCAGCAGTCATTGCATGAATGCTTTGATAAATACTGCAATAAACTAAAGAAGTCAGGCTTCGAGATAGATTTGACATCGCTATCAAACAGTTATCGCTGCAGTCCTACTGTTTGTGATTTTGTATCAGAAAACATAGGAATCAAGATATTATCTCATCGAGAAGATGAGGTTGTGGTGCGATATATTGACAATATCGGTGAGATTGATGCAATTTTCAATAATAACTCAATTGTTAAGCTTTTTTATCAAAAAAGTGATAGTTATGAAGGAAACACTGCCAACTGGGGAAATACAAAAGGATTAGATCATTTCCAAGATGTATGTGTTGTGCTAAACCCGACAACCCAAAAAGCTTTTGATAAAGCTAATCTAGACCAGCTTAATCCAACAACAAAGAACAAGCTTTATGTGGCGTGCACTAGAGCAAAAGGAAATTTGTATTTTGTTTCTGAAAAATCATTAAATAAGTATCAGGTGTTGTGATTGAGTAATGCTTACAAAAGCGTATAACAAGTCACTGCACGCAGAAATTTTACTCGCTTCGCTCCCAAAATTCCGGTGAGTGAAGCGATACACCGACATCCTTAATGCTACTGGCATTTGCGATTCTCGCTATCGCAGGATCACTGTATTCCGTCTATTCCGCAGCGCGGATTAGGGTGACGAGGTGCGGTATCAGCTCGGGCAAAAAGCAGATCCCATGGGAAAGTGTCACCCGCATTGAAACCATTGGCTATGGCATTCATATTTATACTGCTGATACAAAAATCGTGATTGCGCCTTGGGCGTATCAGGATCCTGAAACATTAATTTCTTTTATCCGGGTTCAATTTCAAGAGCAAGCCAACAAATAGTGTTTGTCATGTGTGGATTTAGTGGGCCCAACACCCTTACCGAATAAACAGGGATCCCTCATAGAATGAAAAAGCTGCTTCTATTATTTTCTGGGTTTCTCGAACCGAAGATGCGTTAGCGCAGCTAAATAGCACCTCTGCGGGCTTACTTCCAACAAACAATAAGTGACATATGAAATTTTTTACCATCATGATTTTTTCTCTAACTTGTCTAAACGCACATGCTGATTGCCAAGATGAATGGCTTAGATATGAATCACCAAAACAGTGGTTATCGGTGGCTTATAGTGAAGGCTGTTATCAAGGTGACTTAATTCTATCCGCCGAAAAGAAAGTTCCAGGTTGGCCAGATAAAATAGGTCCGTCAATAACGACCAATTTCGACAAAGAATGTCCATTAACAAAACAAGACAAAAAGGGAGAGATAATTGAATTTAGCTGTCGCAAAGATGGTATATCTCCGCTTGCTGGCGCGACGTATCGTTTTAAAATAACAAAAACCACCATCCAATGTGATGGCGTCGCTGAACTAGATTGGGATATTGCCTTTATCTGCATTAATAATTGCGGGCCTACAACGCCTAAAAAGCTATCTGTGCTGCATGGTGAAGGTTGTGCTTAATAACATCGTTACCTTAATTCACCAGACAAGATATAAGACTATTTAACTAGAGATTACACAATGAAACCACCTATTATCCATAGGTACATCAGAATCGCGCTACAGAATATGGTGGCAGTTTTTCTTTTTGTTGCTCTTGCTTGTCACAGCGAGCCATTGAAATCGAATAACTCATCCGAGAACACCCCATTACAAAAAGAGATTGCAAAGATCTTCCCTAAATTCGAAGCCCACTCAGTAACTGAATCAGATGACTACGCGGCTGCAATCTTAACGATGCCAACAACAGAAGACGACGAACATGAAATGAAGGTTGCACTATTTCATAGAAACACGGATCAATCCTATCAGCTAATTAGTTCTTCAAAAAATTGGAAGGTATATCTTCTAGATCGAGTTGGTTGGTCAATCAAGACAGACAATAAGGCACTTCTATTATCCTTAGGTGGCTCTACAGGATGTTGCTCTGGATTCGAAACCACATATCGTTTTCGCATCGAAGAACACGCTATTCGTCTTGCTGGCGAGGAAACAACATCATATGGTTACGAATCTTCCAACAACGATATATTCTATGAAACCCGCGCCAGCATTAATTATCTTTCTGGCAAAGTGATTCACTCTCGGCGTTCAGGTATAAGAAAGGAAAACCCCAACGAACTTGGTTTCGGCGGAAAAACAAAACGTGTTGAAGTTCAATTGTCATTCCCAAACAAATACGCTTGGGAATTATCGAATTTCAACCCAGATCAATACGCTAACTATCAAATGCAAATACCAGAGCTTTGTGGTGGCATCAACGAAACAATGAAATATAAACCGTGCGAGCTAGAGAAAAAATCCTGAATACCCATCGAATCCCTGCAGATCCCGGTGCTGGTGATCGGCGGATCCCAGGATCTGAGCACCAAAGTCAGCGAAACCCGACGCATGTACCAGAGCATTCATAGCCCGAAACAGTTATGGATTGTCGAAGGCGCCGTCCATCAGGATATCTACCACTATGACCCACCCGGCTATGAATCCCGCCTCCGGCAATTTATTCAAGCAATGCTGTAGGCCAGCAATAACCGCGTACGTCTGCATGACCTGAGACTTATTGAACCCTGACCCAAGACGCCTGGATTTAATTCCATGGCAATGCTGGAACTACATTCATCACCCCGACATACCAACAAGGACGTTCATCATGCAAACCGGAAGTTTCAGCAAATACATTCTCCACTTCGCCATTACATTTCTCGCGGTATTGGCGGCCATTTTTCTCTATAAGTTCATCGATAAACCGACGTCCATGACGGAAAAGATGGATGCCCAGCAGATAGATGCCATAAAGCAGCAGGCCAATATTATTAATGGATTCGAGATCGCCAGACGTTTCCAGAACTCCATCGATGTCTATTGGCAAATGAACAACGAGATGCCCATCAGTAATAAAGTCATTAACGTACCGGAGCCCGGCGCATATGCAGAAGATGGTGATATGGTGGAGCGCGCCGAGGTTATCACCCAAGGGATAGTGAAGATTGTTTATAACGAACAATCTGGCATCGACAACGGAATCATCTATTTCATCCCGGATGCCACCCATGCCCAGACAGCCGGTTTGCAGTGGCACTGCATCAGCCCCGACTTTGCGGATATTTCCAAGGTCATGGCCAGCTGCGACTATCAACCGGGTTTTAAACCGGAACCCGTCGCAGGGTAAAGCTCGGGGCGCTCGGCGTGATGCTCGGCGGGCTTCGCTCAACTCAGCCCACCCTACGGGACTGACTGTGCTTCTAGCATTTGCCCTTCATCACCCAAAGCCGAAGCCGTCTGCCGGGCCGGGTGAAGGGGTGGCTGTAGCCGGTGCGCGGTCAGGATGACCGCAAAAGGGAGCGTCACGCCAGGGATGGCGTGTGGCTCCCGGCCGGTGAAAGACGACCCGCAGCCCGGGGCCTTCCCGGCAGTCGGTATAAACCCGGGCCCGGGATTGCCAAGGGGGAGGCCTTTTCCCCCTTGGCCCGCCGCCGTCCGCCGCAGGTGGACAGAGCGCTAATGTCTGCCAGGCGGAACCGGATCAAACCGAACCCAAGATTTATCCCGAGATTAAATCCCCTTCGACAAGCTCAGGGCGAACGGTTGGCGGCGATGGCTGGTTCGCCGAAACCAGCCGCCGTCTGCCGGGCAATGGGTTGGCATGTCGCCCAAACCGGCGCACCGTATAAACATTACATCCCATGAGGCCCCCGACCATGATTGATCATCTCAGTACCTATGCCAGCGACTATCTGGCCACCCGCGACTTCTATCGTGCCGTATTCGCCCCGCTGGGCGTGACGGAGCAGATCGAGATGGTGGCCGAGTGGAATGCCGACTTCCCGACCCAGCGGATGTGTGCCTTTGGTCCGGAGGGGCGGCTCACCTTCTGGGTCATCGAGACCCGCAGCGCGGCGACGCCACGGCATATCGCCTTTAGTGCCCAGAATCGAGCCGCTGTGGATGCCTTCCATGCCGCGGCCCTGGCCCAGGGTGGGCAAGACAATGGTCAGCCGGGACTGCGCCCCCACTACCACGCCCACTATTACGGAGCTTTCGCCTTCGACCCGGACGGCAACAATGTCGAAGCCGTCTGCCATCAACCCGAATAGCCTGATGACGCTTGGCACATCGAGCCGACCCCAGATTGGGCGGCTGCTGCCGCCAGCCCACTCCCTCACCCCTGGAGAGCCTCACCTTGCCACACGCAACCCCAAACCCAAACCCCACACTCACACTGCGCCGTTGGCGCCCCGGTGACGAGGCTGCCCTGTGGCAGCTCAAGTACAGGACCATACACAGGATCAATCGGGCCGATTACAGCGCTGAGCAGTGCGCGGCCTGGGCTCCGGATGATCTGGATCCCCAGGCGTGGCAGCAACGGGTGACCGGCATGGATCCGTTCGTCGTCGAGCTGGACGGTGAGCTGGCCGGTTTTGCCGATCTGCAGGCCGATGGGTATATCGACCACTTCTTCTGCGCCGCCGAGCGCCAGGGCTGCGGTGTGGGTCGAGCCCTGATGAATCATATCCACCAGCAAGCCCAGGCGCAGGGCTTGCGCCGACTCTATTCCCAGGTCAGTCTGACCGCCCGCCCCTTCTTCGAGCACGTCGGATTTGTGGTGGTCAGCGAGCAGCAATTGCTGGTGCGTGGCGGCGTGGCCCTTAAAAATTTCGGCATGGAAAAAATGCTGCTGACCAGCCCAACTCCAGCGGGCGACAATCCCTGATCGGCTGACGGCGACAGTCGCACCGTTATAGATGTTGACCGGAGTCCGCTCTGACCACTAGTGTTGAAATAGTGTACCCCCCCGCCGGAAGCCAAATGAGATCTCCCAGACTCACGCTAAAGCTAGTGCTACTGAGCACTCTGCTGCTGTGCGCCATCACGGCACGCGCCGAAGTGGTGGAGGTCTATGCCCTGGAGGCCATGCCTTATTGCGGATCCGATCAGGGGCGGCCCAGCGGATTGGCGGTAGAAATACTGCAGGCCGCCAGCCGCCATGGCGCGCCCGAGTTTCGCTTCCATTTCGATGTGCCCTGGCGCAGAGCTCAGGAGCTGATCCAGCGCCCGGGCCATGAGCTCTCGGCCATAATCCCCTTCTCCCGCACAGCCCCCCGCGAAGACCAGTACCGCTGGGTCACCGAGCTGTTTTTAACCCAGTCCCGCTTCTATTCCTACCTACGACCAGCCCCGCTGGTCTCTATGGATGAGGCAAAGGCGGTGAAAAAAATAGGTGTCGTCAGAGGGCATGCCCTGATTAACGTATTGCAGAATGCCGGCATCACGCGCCTGGATACCGGCGCTACAGATGCCGGTAACAATGTCCGCAAACTGTTTTATCAACGCTTCGATACCATCGCCGATTCGGATCTGATAGTGCGCTATCACTGGAATAAAATGCGCTATCCCGCCGATGCCCTGCAACAAGGCGCCGCCATAGGGCCACCGACCGGCGTCTACCTAGCCGCTGGCTTACATTTCCCCGACGCGACAGCGCAGCTCATTCAACAGGCATTGCACCGGCTTCAGACCAGTGGCGAACTGGCGCACATTCTGGCTCGCTGGCAGTCATCCCCAGCGAGTAACCTGCATACCGAAGGCCCGCAAATACAACCAGATCCAGCAATGAGCCTGCACTAGGCGTTGGGATCGCCATCGACACAGATGACCTGGCCGCTGTAGTGGGTTTTCATCCGCTCTTTGAGCAGGTTGCATACCGTATCGGCCTCGTACTTGTTCAAGCCCCAGACCAGCATGCGCCCATCGCGCTCATAGCCGTTACCGCGTTCAAGCCGCACATAGGAGGTACGTGTCCGCTGATTGGCAAACAGGGCTTGATAATTCTCGTCGAGCGCCGGCTTGCACTCATAGCGGATGAACTGGCATTCGCTGCACGCCTCCAGCGTATCGCGCCAGAAGCGCTCGCCCCGTGCTGAGCAATCCTCTTCATCCACCATCTTGCCGAGCAGCACCATGTTGAGCTCTCGCCCCTCAACCTTCAGATCGACGCGAGCCTCGGCATAGACGGGGTTCTCGATCGCCACTATCTCCGACAGATCCTGCCGATCGGCGTACCAGTAATATCCGGCCGCCGCCAGTAGCAAGACCAACACTAACTTTCCCATTTCGACTCCCGTTCGTCTCTGTTCATCCTTGTCTCAAGAGGCAACATGATACGACAAGGCGCCGTTTGGCATCGACCCGTTTTTTCGCCGTCTACCGGTCGAACCTAGCTGTTGCTCGTTTCAATTCCACCCAAACTCCAAGCCGTCTGCCGGGCCGGTCGAAGGGTCGGATGTAGCCGGTGCGCGGTCAGGATGACCGCAAGAGGGAGCGTCACGCCAGGGATGGCGTGTGGCTCCCGGCCGGTGGAAGACGACCCGAAGCCCGGGGCCTTCCCGGCAGTCGGCATAAACCCGGGCCCGGGATTGCCAAGGGGGAGGCCTTTTCCCCCTTGGCCCGCCCCCGCCAACGGCAGGTTGGCAAATCGCCCAAGCCGATGGGGCGGAAACGGCTCAAACCGAATCAAGTGTCGATAGTCGATAGTCGAGAAACCACCATAGATCCCCCTGTTCAGCGAAAACCAATCCCCTCTGGCTTATTCCCCTGTCGCCCGCTGTTGCAACAAGGATTCCAGCTCCTGCTGTTTGGCCTCTAGCTTGTCGCGATACTTGATGATCTTGGTCTCATCACCGCTCTGCTCGGCTTTCTGCAACGCCTGCCGATATTCCGCGATCTCGGCTCGGGTTTCTGCAATGTCATCCAGTAACGCCTGCCGTAGTTGCGGATCCCTGCAGTGGGCTTTGGCATTCGCCAGCGCTGTCTGTAAGCCATCGACTTTCTGTTGCTGATTGGCCATCTGCGCCTGTTCAAGCTGCCGCTCTATTTCGCAGAACTTACGCGCACACCCTGACAACTCCACGCACCGGGAAGCGGCAACACTATTCCCGCAGAGCAAAGCCAGTACTATCCCGATCCCACTCCAGATCACGCCGAACTTGATGGCGTTCATCCATTCCTCCTCGTTGATTCAGTGAAATATGGTTATTCAGCCCCCGCCCGGCCCCCTTGAAAATGGGAAGCCGCAAAGCCTCCATCGCGAGATGCGCTTACTCCCGAAATTGCTCTATATGGCGCCGGTTGTAACTTAAACGGCGGGCTTCGCTCAACTCAGCCCACCCTACGGGACAACCGGATCGCCGCGAATCTTGCTGTTGCTCGTGCCAATGACGCCCAAACTCCAAGCCGTCTGCTGGGCCGGGTGAAGGGGTGGCTGTAGCCGGTGCGCGGTCAGGATGACCGCACAAGGGAGCGTCACGCCAGGGATGGCGTGTGGCTCCCGGCCGGTGGAAGACGACCCGAAGCCCGGGGCTTTCCCGGCAGTCGGCATAAACCAGGGCCCGGGATTGCCAAGGGGGAGGCCTTTTCCCCCTTGGCCCGCCCCCGCCAACAGCAGGTTGGCAAATCATCATTGCCGACCAGGGCGGAACCGGATCAAGCCGAATAAATAGTCGATAGTCGACACTCGCGTGTCGAAAATCCCCTCGATTGCCAAAATCAGAATAAAAAAAAGGCCGGTTAAAAACCGGCCTTTTTTCAACATGTTAGCGTGAGCTAGCGAATTACATCATGCCGCCCATGCCACCCATGCCGCCCATATCCGGGGCTGCCGGGGCATCCTTCTTCGGCAGGTCGGTGATCATGCACTCGGTGGTGATCATCAGGCCAGCGACGGAAGCTGCGAACTGCAGGGCAGAGCGGGTGACCTTGGTCGGATCCAGGATACCCATCTCCAGCATGTCACCGTATTCTTCGGTGGCGGCGTTGTAACCGAAGTTACCTTCGCCTTCACGGACGCGGTTCGCGACCACAGACGGCTCTTCACCGGCGTTGGCAACGATCTGACGCAGCGGAGCTTCCATGGAGCGCAGGGCAACACGGATACCGACGGTCTGATCTTCGTTATCACCCTTCAGATCCACCAGCTTGGCAGCAACACGCACCAGGGCGACACCACCACCAGCGACCACGCCTTCTTCGACCGCAGCACGAGTAGCGTGCAGGGCGTCGTCAACGCGGGCCTTCTTCTCTTTCATCGCGACTTCGGTGGCAGCGCCAACCTTGATCACCGCAACGCCGCCAGCCAGCTTGGCTACGCGCTCTTGCAGCTTCTCTTTGTCGTAATCAGAAGTTGAGTCTTCGATCTGTTGACGGATCTGGGCGACACGGGCTTCAATCGCCGCGACTTCACCGGCGCCATCGATGATGGTGGTGTTGTCCTTGGTGATGAGTACGCGCTTGGCACGGCCCAGGTCTTCCAGAGTTGCCTTTTCCAGCTCCATACCGATCTCTTCAGAGATGACGGTACCGGCAGTCAGGATGGCGATGTCTTGCAGCATGGCCTTGCGACGATCACCGAAGCCTGGGGCCTTGACCGCAGCAACCTTGACGATGCCGCGCATGGTGTTGACCACCAGAGTCGCCAGGGCTTCGCCTTCGACGTCTTCAGCCACCAGCAGCAGCGGCTTACCGGCCTTGGCCACGCCTTCGAGTACCGGCAGGATTTCACGGATGTTGGAGATCTTCTTGTCCACCAGCAGGATGAAGGGATCTTCCAGTTCAACAGCGCCGGTTTCCGGCTTGTTGATGAAGTAGGGTGACAGGTAGCCACGGTCAAACTGCATGCCTTCGACCAGATCCAGCTCGTCGTTCAGACCAGTGCCATCTTCAACTGTGATGACGCCGTCACGACCGACCTTTTCCATCGCTTCGGCAATCAGGTTACCGACGGTGGCATCTGAGTTAGCGGAGATGGTACCGACCTGGGCAACCGCCTTGGTGTCGGCGCAAGGAACAGACAGCGCCTTCAGCTCTTCGACAGCCGCGATCACGGCTTTGTCGATACCGCGCTTCAGATCCATAGGGTTCATGCCAGCGGCAACGGCCTTCAGACCTTCGGTAACGATGGCTTGAGCCAGTACAGTGGCGGTGGTGGTACCGTCACCGGCAGCGTCGTTGGCCTGGGAAGCAACTTCCTTGACCATTTGCGCGCCCATGTTCTGGAACTTGTCTTCCAGTTCGATCTCGCGGGCAACGGTCACGCCGTCTTTGGTGATCAGCGGAGCGCCATAGGACTTGTCCAGCACCACGTTACGGCCTTTCGGGCCCAGGGTCACTTTTACGGCATTGGCCAGTACGTTCACGCCTTCCAGCATTTTCACACGAGCATCGTTACCAAACAGTACGTCTTTTGCAGCCATTTCGTTCAATCCTTAAAATCGAGAGTTAGAGGTAAAGTGCCAATCGGCAAACTTAGGCTTCTTACGCCAATCAGCTTAGGCTTCTACGCCAACCAGCTTAGGCTTCTACGATAGCCAGGATGTCGGTTTCAGACAGGATCAAGACGTCCTGACCGTCCAGCTTCTCGGTCTTGACATTGTAACCTTCGTTGAAGATCACCTGGTCACCGACCTTGACGGCCATTGGCTTGACTTCACCACTGTCCAGGATACGACCGGTGCCCACGGCCAGAACTTCACCACGGGTGGACTTCTGGGCTGCAGAGCCCGTCAGCACGATACCGCCTGCAGATTTGGATTCGACTTCGGTGCGCTTGATAATGACGCGGTCATGTAATGGACGAATTTTCATCGATAACTCTCCTACTGAGTGTTGTTACCTAAACGCGGCCTTCTGCAAAGAGATAGGCCGAATTTTGTGTTGTGAGCGAAACGCGGCTCGCTGTGCAGCGGCGGCCGGGTTTTCAATGAATGTCCCCTCCAATGTGGGGGCAGATTTCGCCCCTTCAAGGGGCAGTGACGAAAAAAAGCTGCTGCTCCGGCGCCGGATTATTCCTTGCGTTCGAACTCGCCATCAATGGTGGTACCGGTTTTCGGGGCTGAGCCATCGGGCTCGCCAGCCTTGGGTGCAGCAAAGGGATCCCGGGGTTGCGCCTCATCCTGCAACGGGGTGCCGAACGAGCGGCTGCGAAAGGTAGCGGAGTGGACCGAGGCGCGGCTAACCGTGCTCGCCACGCGGGCGAGCCACAACCGGGTCAGGCCACGGCGGATCGCCGGTTGCAGCAACAGCAAACCGAAAATATCGCTGACAAAGCCGGGGAAGATGAACAGGAAGCCCGCCACCGCCAGCCAGATGCCCTGGAACAGCTCGCCGCCGGGCGCTTCCCCGGCCTGCATGCGCTTTTGCAGATTGAACAGCGTCATGACGCCCTGACTGCGCACCAGTTGGCCGCCCAGCATAGCCGCCAATACCATCAGGATCAGCGTCGTCAACGCCCCTATGCTCGAGCCGACCTTGATCAGTACCCAGATCTCGACGAAGAAGAGCCCAATCAAACCCAGCAGAAACTTGCCCATAATGACCTCAAAAAACAGGCGGGCCACTGCCCGCATCCCTTCTTAGATGGGGACACAGTGCCGCAAGTTCAAGTCAAATGGCGATTTTTTATACCAGAGTTTCCGTCGTTGGCCGCAGGATCCCGACTGCCGGGTGATGCTCGCCGTCACGGGTGTCTCATCAACGCCGTGATTCTGTACCGAAATTTTTTTAGCCCCCTGGGCTAGACTCAGCGCCATAGGCCAGATGGATGTTACGGCCACCACCGCCTCCCTCCCCGGCACTGAGACTCGCCACGGGATCCGGCTCGCTCTTGTCTGTTCCGAGGTCTGTCATGAGTGAAACTATCCGCATCGAAGAAGACCTGCTGGGGTCGCTGCCAGTTCCTGATCATCTCTATTACGGCATTCACACCCTGCGCGCCGTCGCCAATTTCCAGATCAGCCAGCAGACCATCTCGGATGTCCCCGAGTTTATTCGCGGTATGCTGCTGACCAAGAAAGCGGCCGCAATGGCCAATGGCGAGCTGGGAACCATAGATCCGCGCATTGCCGCGCACATCATCCAAGCCTGTGACCATATGCTGGAGACCGGTGCCTGCTTCGATCAGTTCCCGGTGGACCTGTTTCAGGGCGGCGCCGGCACCTCGGTGAATATGAACGTCAATGAAGTGCTGGCCAATCTGGCGCTGGAGCTGCAGGGCTTCGCCAAGGGACGCCACGATCTGATCCATCCCAATGATCACGTCAACAAGTGCCAGTCGACCAACGATGCCTATCCCACCGGCTTTCGCGTCGCACTGTTCGAAACCACCAACGCCGGCCTGCATACCCTGATCGATCTCATCAAGGCCTTCGACGACAAGGCCCTGGAGTTCCATGAGATTCTGAAGATGGGCCGCACCCAGTTGCAGGATGCTGTGCCCATGACGCTAGGTCAGGAGTTCCATGCCTGGGCTGTGACCCTGCGTGAGGAGATCAAGAACATCAAGCGCTGCCAGGAACTGCTGCTGGAGATCAACCTCGGAGCCACCGCCATCGGCACCGGTCTGAACTCGCCGCCTGAGTATTCGGCACTGGCGATACGGCGACTGGCGGAGATCACCGGTTATGCCTTCGAACCCGCCGAGGATCTCATCGAGGCGACCTCCGATTGCGGGGCCTATGTGATGTTGCACGGCGCGCTGAAGCGGCTGGCGGTCAAGCTCTCCAAGATCTGCAACGATCTGCGGCTACTAAGCTCGGGGCCGCGCGCTGGATTTAACGAGCTGAATCTGCCCCAGCTGCAGGCGGGCTCCTCCATCATGCCGGCCAAGGTCAACCCTGTGATCCCGGAGGTGGTCAATCAGGCCTGCTTCAAGGTGGTTGGCAACGATGTCACCATCACCATGGCCGCCGAGGCCGGGCAGTTGCAGCTCAACGTCATGGAGCCGGTCATAGCCCAGTGCCTGTTCGAGAGCCTGCATCTGCTGAGTCGGGCCTGTGTCTCGCTGCGCGAGAAGTGTGTCGAGGGGATCACCGCCAATCCGGCCGTCTGCGAGCACTATGTGTTCCACTCCATCGGCATAGTCACCTTTCTCGATCCCTATATCGGCCACCAGGCGGGGGACAAAGTGGGCAAGCTGTGCGCGACCACCGGCAAGAGCGTACGCGAGGTGGTGCTGGAGTTGGGGCTGATGACCGCCGAGCAGCTTGATGAGGTGCTGTCGGTGGAGAATCTCAAACGCCCGGCCTACAAAGCCCGGCGCTATCGCCAAGCCAGCGAGCTGGAGTAGCGGCTATCGCCTGGTGGACATAATCGCTATCACTGGACAGGTATAAAGGCCGGCGCCGGGGCGGATGCAATTCCCTCCGGCCGTGGTTATAGTGGCTCACCGCTTGCGCCTGGACCCTGACTCCGATGACCGATGCAATTCTGGTGCTCTGCACCTGCCCCAATGAAGGTGTTGCCAACCTGCTGGCCAGCAACATCATAGAGCAGCGACTGGCCGCCTGCGTCAATGTAGTGCCGCTTATCCACTCCATCTATAGCTGGCAAGGCCGGGTGGAGCAGAGCGACGAGAGCCAGTTGCTGATCAAGACCCGCATTGATCTGTTCGAGCCGCTGCGCGCCTTTTTACGGCAACACCACCCCTATGAAACCCCCGAGATCATGGCACTGCCGGTGGTACTGGCCGATGCCGATTACCTGAACTGGATAGCCGACGTCACCCTATGAAGTTATCGATGCCATTGCCGGGGCGAGTAAGACTCGGGCCCCAACAGCTCCTGACCTTCTGGTTTCTCACACTGCTGTTGCTCGCCGCAGCGGGGCCCCTGCACGCCGCTCAGCCCACCGCGACCGCGCCAACATCGTCGCTACCAGCCGCCGGATCCGCTACGCCGGGGTTAGCACCTGCTAACTCGGCCGATGATGTGCTCAACCAGTTGGGGCTGGCGCCTGCCACGCCGCAGTTTTTGCCGGCCGAACGCGCCTTTATCCTCAGCAGCCAGCAGCAGGACAAGCAGTTGCGGATCGCTCTGGATATAGCCCCCGGCTACTACCTGTATCGGGACAAGTTGCACTGGCAGGTGAGTGAGGGCCAACTGGGGGCCGTCACGCTACCGCCGGGTGACCTCCATGAGGATGAATTCTTTGGCCGCACCCAGGTCTTCCACTACAACCTGGATTTTTCCATCCCCCTGCAGCAGATCCCCCCTGCGGCCACGCTGGATCTGACTTATCAAGGCTGTACCGAGGGCATGTGTTACCCGCCGGTGACCCGGACCATACCCCTGCAGCCGGTTGGCACCACAGCTGGGCAGCAGACCACCACGCCAGGCAGTTCTGGCTTGGCACCGGCGCAAACCTCGGCCGTAGAGAGCTCAAAGAGTGCGGCGAATAGCCTCGTCACCTTGCCCAGTGCCGACGCGACGCCGAGTGATCGCTCACAAGCAGTCCTGGCGCAGGGCGGTTGGCAGGCGGTCGGACTCTTCTTGCTGCTGGGTTTCGGGCTGGCGCTGACCCCCTGCATGCTGCCCATGTATCCGATCCTGAGTGCCATTATTCTCGGCCGAGGAGCCCTCTCCCCCGGCCGCGCCTTCGCCTTGTCCCTGGCCTATGTGCAAGGCATGGCGCTGACCTATACCTTGCTCGGTCTGGCGGTGGCCTCCCTTGGTGCAGGCCTGCAGGCCTGGTTGCAACATCCGCTGATGCTGGGGCTGTTCAGCCTGCTGTTTATCCTGCTCGCCGCCGCCATGTTCGGCGCCTTCGAGTTGCAACTGCCCGGCGCCCTGCAGCACCGTCTGCAACGACTGGCCGGCGCCCAGCGCAGCGGCTCCCTGCCCGGGGTGCTGCTGATGGGTGCCATCTCGGCGCTGGTCTGCTCGCCCTGCACCACGGCACCGCTCTCCGGTGCCCTGCTCTATGTGGCGCAAAGCGGCGATCTCTGGCTCGGAGCCCTGGTGCTCTATGCCCTGGCGCTGGGGATGGGCTGGCCCATGTTGCTGCTGGGCACACTCGGCCCGCGCTGGCTGCCCAAACGCGGGATCTGGATGCACAGGGTCAAGGTGTGCTTTGGCTTCGTGCTGCTGGCCGCACCCCTGTTGTTGCTCGGCCGCTGGCTGCCGGAGTGGCTGATCCGCGGCGGCTGGAGTCTGTTGATCACCACGGCCAGCGGCTACCTGCTGCTGACCCTGTTGCCCTCCCCGCGTCTGCGCATCGCCGCCCTGTTGCTGTTGCCCCTGTTGGCAGTTGGCAGTTGGCTGGGGCTGGCACCGACCACCTACGCCACCTTGCCTTTCACCGCTATCCAAAGCCGGGTTGAGCTGCAGCAGCAGTTGCAGCAGGCGCGCGCTCAGGAGCAACCCGTGATGCTGGATCTGTATGCCGACTGGTGCGCCGCCTGCCACCAGCTGGAGCAAGAAACCTTCAGCCATCCCCAGGTGCAGCAGCAGTTGGCCCACTACCGTCTTCTGCGGGTCGATCTCAGCCGCATCGATGCCGAACAACGCGCCCTATTGGCCGAGCTGCAGATCACCGGCTTGCCCGCTATCCAGTTCTTTGGCCAGCCATCACATCCACTGGCGCGCGTCGACGGCTTCCTGGGAGCCGAGGAATTCATCTCCCGACTGCCGCAGCAGTGCCAGCCGCAAAACCGCTGCTGAACCACGTCATCAACAGCCCCGCCATCCGCGGCGGGGCTGAAACCCAAGTTTTCAGATCTCTGGTTTACGTGCCGTTCAGTTTGACGCCCATCACGCTTTCTCGATTAAGCTCCCGTTTAGATTGCGGCCGCTAGATTGGTTCTCATGTACCAAGCTGGCCGGATTGTTCCGAACCCTGTTCTGGACATTGGCCCGTTCTAATAACCATGAGGGTGACATGATGAAAGCCACATTAATTGCATTGAGTATTCCGACCCTGCTGGCTGCCAGCACCGCCTCTGCCGCAAATCTGTATGACAAAGAGGGCACCAAGCTGGATCTCTACGGCCGTGCCACCGGCATGTATTACGGCTCTGACAATGACGAGCTGCGCGGCGATGAAAGTTACATCCGGATGGGCCTGAAAGGTGAAACCGCTCTGGGCAACAACCTGACCGGTCTGGGTCAGTTCGAGTACAACCTGCCGACCTCCGGCAGCGACAATGACGAGCTGCGTCTGGGCTTTGCCGGTATCCGTCACGACACCTTCGGCACCCTGACCTACGGCCGTCAGGATGGCCTGCTCTCCATGGTTAATGACTACACAGACGTGCTGCCGGAATGGGGTGGCGATGGTCTGGGCAAGGGCACCGAAGTATTCGGTACCGGCCGTACCAATGGCCTGTTCAAGTACGCCTTCACCGCTGATGGCCTGACGCTGGGTGCCCAGTTCACCGGCCAGAATGACCCGCAAAACAATGACCCCAGCAAGTGGATGCAGGGCAGCGCCGAGGGCTTTGCTCTGGGTGCCTCCTACGATCTGCCGATGGGCCTGAGCTTTGCCGGTGCCTATAACCAGGCGGGCAAGACCGATGATCAAAAACTGAAGGCCGGCTTCGGCGCTGACAGCGATGCCAAGCTGGGTGCCATAGGTGTGCGTTATGCCGCTAATAACTGGTATGCCGCCGCCACCTACTCCGACGGCCGCGATCACTATGCACTTACCAATATGACAACCGGCGTCAATGGTTATGCCGAGAAGAACCGCGGTTATGAAGCCGTGGTGCAATACACGGTCGCCGACAAGTTCGTGCCGTCACTGGCCTATGTACGCTCGGATGTGAAGGACAGCAGCCAGAATATCGATGACACCGCCAACGAGTACCTGAGTATCGCTGCCAGCTACAAGTTCACCCCGGTCTTCCAGACCTATGTGGATTACAAGGTCAACCTGCTGGATGACAGCACCTTTACCAAGCAGTACGGCATCAACACCGATGATGTGGTGGCCGTGGCCATGCGTTACGACTTCTAAACGCACCATCAGGATCCATCAGCCGGAGCATCTGCTCCGGCTTTTTTGTCCCTGGATTTCCAATCAGCACCGATTTGTTTAACCAAGGTTCAGTGGTGGCGTGCTAAAGTGGTGCAGTCTATTGATTGAAGACCTCAATCCCGATGCAAGCGGGAATGGTGTCCTTATTTACTCCGTCTCTTTCGGCAGCCACTCCGGTGGCTGTTTCTTTTTTAAAAAGCCCTCCCTTATTCATAAACACCCATTCTTAATTCATAAACACCCATTCTTATTTTTTAAAAGCCCATGCCGGGTCTCTTGAGTCACCGCCTGCATCCGATTAGGCTGCCTGCTGGTTTATCTGATCCCTTGCCTGTCGCTATGTCTGAGCTTGCCCTTGCCGAATGTTCCCACTCTGAACTCTCTGCGGCTCCCGCCCCCTGCTGGTCTGTGTATATGCTGCGGTATGGTAGCGGGCGCCTGTATACCGGTATCTCTACCGATGTAACCCGACGTCTGGCGGAGCATCAAGCGGGCAAGGGGGCGCGCGCCCTGCGCGGTCGTGGCCCACTGCAGTTGGTCTGGCAGTTGAGCGTGGGCGAGCAGAGTCTCGCCTTGCGCCTGGAATACCGGCTCAAGCAGTGGCCCAAAGCCCGCAAGGAGGCGTTGCTTCTGGGTCAGGTGCCACTCCCGGAGTTCACGCCATGACGGCAAGGAAAATCCCGCAAGAGACCGAAGGTCGACTGCCGCAAGTAGCCAGTGACGACCGACAACAGTTGCTGGCCCATCACCCGGTGCAGCAACGGGTGTTGGGGGATGAAGTCTGGTCGATGCAGCAGTTGCTGGTGCTGCTGGAATACGGGGTGCGCAGCGCGCCCGACCTGGCCTCGGCGCTGGAGCTGTGGAGTGAAGGCATCAGCCTGTTGGGTTTGCCCTGGTATCCGCAATTGCAGTATCAGGATCATGAAACCCGGCTCAGCTTCCTGCCGTTGCAGGAAGAGCGACCGCTCACCACCCTCTGGTTCTCGCTGCAACTGCTCTTTCGACAACTCGGCCGTCAGCTGGCACGCCACGAGTGCTCCCTGGAGTGGCCAGAGCGCCAGCGGATGGCCGACAGCGCCACGACTGGCGAGTCGTTAGTCGTCCGCTATGGCCCTTTGCCGATGCTGCACCTGCCGGCGGCGAACACCCCCTATACTCCAGAGCCGGCTCTGGTCGAGCTGCATGAGCCGCTGGTCAGCCTGATCCACCGTCTGCACCGACTCGGCTCCCGACCGCGTAGTCTGCTGGAGCAGCTCAAGCAGTGGCTGGATCTGGCGTTGCCCGAGCAGCTGAGTCTGCAGGAGCTGGCCAGCCGCTTGCAAATATCGACCCGCAGCTTGCAGCGCCAGCTGGCCCTGCAGCAAGCCAGCTATAGCAGCCTGCTGGAAGAGGTGCGTAAGAACCGGGCAATCAGCCTGCTGTGTCATAGCCGCTATTCGGCTCAGGAGGTGGGACTGCGCCTTGGCTACCAGGATGCTCCCAGCTTTCAGCGCGCCTTTCGTCACTGGTTCGGGTTGCCGCCGGGAGAGTTTCGCAGCCGTTACTTTGCCCAGGATGAACAGCCGCAACTGCCACCCGTGGTGCTCTATTACGCCATCAACGAGCTTCAGGAGCAGAGCCTGCGCCAGTACAACGGCGCCCGGGTCTGGATCTGTGTGCGCAACCTGGCGTTCGATAAATCGGTGCAGCTGCAGTGCGAGGATCACGACGGCATCTGGCGTCCCTATACCGCCACCTTCGAGCGCTTTCTCAGCGCCGAGGTGGAGCTGTGGTCAACGCCGAGCCTGCCGGTGCATCATCCGCTGCGCTTTCGCATCGAATACCGGGTCGGCGGCCATACCTATCTGGATAACAATGGCGGCCAGGATTATTGCCTGACCGACCGGGTACTGCTCGGTCCTCACGCTGCCATGTGCCACCAGCTGTTGTGGTTTGCCGAAGCGCGACCGGCCGATCCATCGACTGGCCGCCCGACCGGTCGCATGGTCGGCCGTCTGTTCACCCGCCAGGCCTGGAGCCAGGGCTGGGCGCTGTGGCCGGATGGTCGGCGCGAGCCCTTGCTGGGCGAGCCCTGCGGCAATGGCGTGCTATGGCAGATCTCTGCCATAGCGGCCCCGACCCTGCCTCTGCAGTTCGAGTTTCTCCACCCCAGCCCCTATCAGCGCTTGCTGCTGGATAATCAGGGTGAAGGCTTCTTGCCACGCCAACTCTAACGACCCAATCCTAATTGTACTACGGCGACACGGTAGCACACGCTGACACGCCGTAAACCCATCCATGGGGGCTCCGCCGCGCCATCCCTGGCGCGGAGGGTCAGCTTAGCGCTATCCTGCCGCTGTGATGGGTAAGCGGCTATTCGGAACAGCTATTCAGGCCACTCTCCATCCCCCCGCCATGCGATCCCGCATGGAGCTGCGTCAGTTCACAGTTTTTAGTCTTGGCATGAAACGCCAAGGCATTGGCGCAATTGGCTAATCTCATTTGTCGCCATCCGCCTAGAATCAAGCACGAACATTTCAGCATCTAGGGTATCAAGATGGAAAAAAACCGAGTATTCAAGCTCAGTGCTCTGGCAATTGGCCTGGTCATTGGGCTATCTGCCTGTGGTAGCGATAACAATGAGACCCAGGTCCCCGAGACGGTGGGTAGTCATGTGCCATCCCCGGATTGGCGCGATCAGATAATTTATTTTCTGATGATTGACCGTTTCAACGATGGCGAGAGTGCCAACAACGATCAGGGTACCGGCGAGTATGATCCGGCCAGCGAGAAGAAATTCAGCGGCGGCGATCTGGCCGGGGTCGAGCAGAAAATCGACTACATCCAGGGCTTGGGTGCGACGGCAGTCTGGACCACGCCACCGGTCGCCAATCAGTGGTGGGATCCGGCACAAAACTACGGCGGCTACCACGGCTACTGGGCGCGGGATCTGCAAAAGGTCGATGAGCATTTCGGCGATCTGAAGAGTTACCAGACGCTGGCCAAATCCTTGCACGCCAAGGGCATGTATCTGATCCAGGATGTGGTGGTCAATCACCTGGGCAACTTCTTCACCTACTCAGGCACCTATGATCCGACCACCCCTTGCCAAGGATTCGAGCTGATCCCCGGCGCCCTGGCCGCCGGTCAGAGCTTGCCCGCGCCGCTGGCGCAAAATGACTGCAACAACAGCAGTGATTTCAGCGCTGCTATCTATCACTGGACCCCGGCGATCCAGGATCACAACAACGAGACTCAAGAGCTGACCTATCAGCTCTCGGATCTGGACGATCTCAACAC
>JBBRVG010000047.1:0-32643 GCA_038247115.1 Enterobacterales bacterium
AAAGCCGCGCAAGCGCGGCTTTATCTGTTACTGGTTTGCTCAGGGACGAGTCATAGGGGCTGATGCCACACTACGCAAATCGGTGATGCTAGCCTTGCGTCCAGAAACCTGGACCGCCTGACGCTCAAACGGTGGATATTCCACATGCTTGGCTGGCAATTCAGGTGCTGAGAGTGGCAGTGTCATTTCGGCTTGTGCGAAGTTCACATTCGAGACGATCCCGCTGTTGCGACGCGCCTTGGCTGGTTTAGTCGTTACCACAACGGCTGGTTCTACAGCTGCTACTGGTTCGACGTGAACCGGTTCGGGCTGTGTAGCAACATCGGCGGCGACAATAGTCTCTGCCTGAGCTGCAATGACTGGAGCGGCTGATATGACGACTGGCTCTGTGTGTTCAGCTGGGGTTGTCGATTCAACCTGTGATGCAGTGGCTGCTCCGAGGGTTTCTTCTGTGTTAACAATGGGGGCGTTAACAACAGGAGCGGCTTCTGCTTCAACAGCTTGAGCGACGAGGCCTGCTGGCAACTCGCGGGTGGCTGTGGTTTCGGTAATAACGGAGAATTCAACCCGATCACTCTCCTCGTGAACGTCATGAGCTATGCCACCCTGTTCAGGGGCTTGCTCATCCCGAACCGCGCTGGTACGACGACGGCTACGACGAGGCTTGTCGCCTTCGCTTGAGCCATTGTCTTCGGTACCTGACAGCTCGCTCTGCTCGGAGGTTTCGCTACGTGGCTGACGTTGACGACGCGCATCTTCGTTGATGCGTTTACGACGTTGCGGTGCTCGAACCTTCTGCTCATCAGAGGTAGTGTCTGTGGTGTCACTGGCGTGACCGACCGCGAGTAGATGTTCTTCAATAACGGCAGCAACCAGCGGGGTTTCAACTTGCTGGATATCCGCTGTCTTTAACTCGTCACGGCTCGTCCAGTCATACTCTTGCTCACTGGCGGCGGATGGCAGTTGGGGCTGCTCCGTTACCGATTCGCTGACGACGCGGACTTTTTTCCGCATGTTGCGACGCTCACGGCGCTCGGCAACCTTTTGTTCTTTCTCCTGACGTTGCTGCAGATCGGCCTCATTCACCACCACTGCATTCACAACCACTGCTGCTTCGGCTACTACCGCTTCCCGATTATCACGTGGCTTACGTTCCGGACGCGGAGTCCGTTCGCCACGGACTGGGCGCTCTTGGCGTTCCGTGCGTTCTTGAGTAGTACGTTCAGGACGCTCGGCTCGCTCCGTACGTTCTGGACGCTCATTTCGTTGCCGACGAGCGGCTGGCTTTTCATCACCATTCCGGAACGCTTTCTCATCGTTGGCCTTGGCCAAAGACTCTTCCTTGTCCTTAACCACGCGTTCACGACGCGGTTCAGCCGGACGGCGGCGATTATTGTTATCACGAGAGACGCTATTGTCACGACGACGGCGATTATCTCGACGCTCGGTGGTTGGCTTGCTCGGCGCTTCCTCGGCGGGTGAGTCACTACGGAACAAGGCAGTTAATGCAGCAAACAGGCGTGAGATCAGACCCGGTTGCGATTGCACGACGGCGACAGGAGCTTGTTGCGAAACCGGGGAACTAAAACCCTGTACGGCTGGTTCTGGAGTGGCAGCTTTGGGCTCAACCAGTTTCGGTTCATAACCATCACGTACCAGTTCGTTTTTCAACTCGTAACTAGGAGCTTCGTTAGCTTCACCAGAGCGCACGCGCAGCACTTCAAAGTGCGGTGTCTGCATCTGCTCGTTCGGAATAATAATGATCCGGACTTGATGGCGCTGTTCCAACTTCAGAATTGCTGTGCGTTTCTCATTCAGCAAGAAAGCTGCAACATCCACTGGAACTTGGGCATGGACCTGATCCGTATTGTCCTTGAGCGCTTCTTCTTCGATCAGACGCAAAATGGCCAGGGCTAACGATTCATTATCCCGAATGGTGCCTTGTCCCATGCAACGAGGGCAGACATGAGTGCTGGATTCATTTAGAGAAGGACGCAAGCGTTGACGGGAAAGCTCCAGCAGACCAAAGCGAGAAATACGACCCAATTGAATGCGAGCACGATCCTGACGGACGGCATCTCGGAGGCGGTTTTCTACTTCGCGCTGATGGCGGACTGGTGTCATATCGATGAAATCGATGACGATCAGGCCACCCAAATCCCGTAGACGTAATTGACGGGCAATTTCGTCGGCTGCTTCCAGGTTGGTTTGCAGCGCTGTTTCTTCAATATCGCCGCCCTTGGTGGCACGGGCCGAGTTGATATCGATCGATGTCAGTGCTTCAGTGGGGTCAATAACGATGGAGCCGCCGGAAGGCAGGCGGACTTCGCGTTGGAAGGCCGACTCAATCTGGCTCTCAATCTGGAAATGACTGAACAGCGGAATTTCGCCGTTATACAACTTGACTCGATTGATGAAGTCAGGACGAACCAATTCGATATGTTGTTTAGCGCGTTCGAAAATCTTCGGGCTGTCGATGAGGATTTCACCGATGTCACGGCGTAAATAGTCACGGATAGCACGGACAATCACGTTACTTTCCTGATGGATCAGGAAGGGTGCAGTTTGTTGGTCAGAGGCTGTCTTGATGGTTTCCCAGTGCTTGAGCAGAACATTCAGATCCCACTCCAGCTCTTCCCGAGACTTGCCTACGCCCGCGGTGCGCACTATTAACCCCATGCCATCCGGAACTTCCAGACCATTGAGCGCTTCTTTGAGCTCAGTGCGTTCATCACCCTCAATTCGACGGGAAATACCGCCTGCGCGCGGGTTATTTGGCATCAATACCAGATAACTCCCGGCTAGACTGATAAAAGTGGTTAACGCTGCACCCTTGGTGCCGCGTTCTTCCTTATCAATCTGGACTATGACTTCGTGACCTTCCCGAATGACTTCTTTGATATTCGGGCGACCGGAGAAGGAGTAGTTGGCCGGGAAATATTCGCGCGCTATTTCTTTGAGCGGTAAAAAGCCATGTCGTTCAGCTCCGTAATCAACGAAAGCAGCTTCCAGACTGGGTTCTACGCGGGTAATTTTCCCCTTGTAGATGTTGGCTTTCTTTTGTTCGTGCCCCGGACTTTCAATGTCCAGATCATAAATGCGTTGTCCATCAACGAGAGCAACGCGCAACTCTTCTTCTTGAGTTGCATTAATTAGCATTCTTTTCATTCAATTCTCTAAATAAATTCTTTCTGATGTGAAATGCAATCGCCATTTGAGGGATTGAAAAAGAGAACCGGCCTCGAGTCTGTAGCATGGTCGAGCAACCTCCCGGTTGGTCATGCATGAGGCGCACATGGGATTCGTCTTCGCATCCTTTACCCAGCTAGGAACGCAACTTCTGCGCAGTAGCATAGAACAATCTGGCGAAATCAGGATTTTGCGTAACTATCAGACTGCCACAGCAGGCTCAAAGAGGGTGTAAAGATAATTCACTGACACAACATCCCTGACCTGCGGTTTTCGGTCGAGCCTGATCCAACCCGTTTTCCAGGCGGTTGGCTACATAAAATCGCTCGCATTATTCCATTTTAACGCCAGCCATAGCAAGGCAGCGTTTTGGCTTTGCGACAAAGCTCGCCATCTGATGTAGAATCTGCGCCATGAATACATCAACTCAACAAGTGCGGCTGCTGGTAATCGATGCTGAGCAGGAAGGGCAGCGCATAGATAATTATTTGAAGACTCAGCTAAAAGGTGTGCCAAAGAGCCTGATTTATCGGATCTTGCGCAAGGGTGAAGTGCGGGTAAACAAGAAGCGCATTAAACCCGAGTACAAGCTGATCGCAGGTGATGTGGTACGTGTTCCGCCTGTGCGTGTGGCCGAGGCCAATGAGTTGCCTTCAGCGAAGCTGTCCAGCATCCAGGCACTAGAAACCATGATCTTGTTCGAGGATGATGCCTTGATTGTGCTGAACAAGCCCGCAGGTATGGCGGTCCATGGTGGCAGTGGTCTGAGCTTCGGCGTCATAGAGGCTTTGCGGTCGCTGCGTCCGGAAGCCCGCTTCATGGAGCTGGTTCACCGACTGGATCGCGATACCTCCGGCTGTTTGTTGATTGCGAAGAAACGCAGTGTACTCAAGAGCCTGCATGAGCAATTGCGCCTTAAAACGATGCGTAAGCAGTACAGTGCTTTGGTGCGGGGCCAATGGCAGGCCCATGTCAAAGTGGTCAATGCCCCCTTGTTAAAGAATGTTTTGCAATCGGGCGAACGTATTGTTCGCGTGAATCCGGAAGGCAAACCGTCAGAAACCCGCTTTCATATTCTCAAACGCTTTGCGGAAGCAACCTTGGTCGAAGCGAGCCCTATTACTGGACGCACCCATCAAATTCGGGTGCATACCGCCCATGCCGGTCATCCGATTGCATGTGATGACAAATATGGTGAAGCCACCTTTGATGGGAAAATGCGGGCTCTGGGTTTACAGCGGTTATTCCTGCATGCCAGTCGGCTGACGTTTCATCATCCAGTCGATCAGAAAGATATGACGATGGAAGCGCCGCTTGATCCCCATCTGCTGGCATTACTCAATAAGCTGGATAGCGATAAGTCATGAGTTTGCGCTATCAACTCCTGATCTTTGATTGGGATGGGACCTTGATGGATTCGGTGGCGCGCATTGTGTCTTGTATGCAGCAATCCGCCGCCGACTGTTTATTACCGATCCCCGATGCCGTGGCTATCCACGACATCATAGGGCTCAGTCTACGCACGGCGATACCCAGGTTATTTCCTTGCGTACCGGATGCGACTGTTGAACTGTTATTGGCGCGCTACCGCGAGCATTATCTGCATCTGGATACTACGCCAACCCCCTTGTTTCCGGGGGTTGAGTCACAGCTCCAGGCTTGGCGTAACAGTGGCTATCAACTGGCTGTTGCGACAGGTAAGGCCCGGGCCGGTTTGGACAGAGTGTTGCTCGAAACCGGTTTGGGCTCCTTGTTTGCCTCAACTCGAGGAGCAGATGAAGCCAGGTCCAAACCCGATCCTTTGATGCTCGAGCAGATCTTGAAGCAACTTGATGTGCCAGTGAGTCAGGCGGTGATGGTGGGGGATTCCATTCATGACATGGCCATGGCGCAGGCTCTGGGTATGGACAGGATTGGAATTACCTGGGGTGTTCATGGGCCTCAGCAATTGCAAGCCCATGGGCCGGTGACCGTAGTCGATAATCTGGATCAATTGGCTGGCTACCTGTCATCGATCCAGGTCATGACGGTTACCGCTGAGGCAGAGTGATAACTACTGTGGTAACCGGACTCCCCAACTTAGAAGCATATCGGTTAAGGCCATCAGTGGAAGACCGATCAGGGTATTGGGATCTCGTCCCTCGAAGCGTGTAAATAGGCAGATCCCCATGCCCTCGCTCTTGAAGCTACCAGCGCAGTCGTAAGGTTGTTCTCGTTGTAAGTAGTTCTGGATGGTGACTTCATCCAGGGTGCGAAAACGAACGGTAAAAGGCTCCACAATCGATTGCTGCTGGCCTGTCTGGATGTTGTGCAGACATAAACCGGTATAAAAGGTGACGGCCTGGCCTGAGAGTTGCCGGAGTTGCTTGACCGCCTGATCGTGCGTTCCCGGTTTCCCAAGAATGGCACCGTCAATGGTGCACACCTGATCAGAGCCGATGACCCAGCCTTGATCAAGCCGGCTGGCGACATCGACAGCTTTTGCGATGGACAAACGCTTTACCAACGGTTCGGCTGTTTCTCCCGGCAACACTGTTTCATCGGTATTCGGTGCCATGGCTATAAATGGAATACCCAGTTTACCAAGTAGTGCCTGACGGTATGGCGAGGTGGATGCGAGAATAATTGGCGACATTATGGTTTCATGAGGTGGGGGATGTGCGGCGATCATACCCAGCGGCCCTGAATTATTCACCGATTATTCAGCACAATAGGTTTTTCCTTTGACTATCACAGGGACTCTCTATATCATGCGCGCCTTATGCAAAAGGTGAAGTTGCCCA
This sequence comes from Enterobacterales bacterium, assembly GCA_038247115.1. GTDB lineage: Bacteria > Pseudomonadota > Gammaproteobacteria > Enterobacterales > Aeromonadaceae > Pseudaeromonas. Next base: position 5,973 of record JBBRVG010000047.1, read on the forward strand.
TTAAGATTGATCCGGCCCGTTGTGCCGTGAAGCGCCTCGATTATATCGGGGTCGTTGAGCGTGCGCATCTTGTGCGGCTGGCTGAATCTGTTATCGATATTCAAAATGATGTCGAAGCCGAATTGTCCTTTGGTACTGATGCCCAAGGCCTGACCGTTATGCAAGGTACTGCCCATACCTTGGTCAAGCTTGAGTGCCAACGGTGCGGTGACGCATTTGATCATTATTGCGATGTCGAGTTCATCTACACTCCGCTATCTGCGAAGGTAGAGGAGGAGGAACTGCCGGAAGCTTATGAGCCCATTGAGTTGGATGAAAACGGCGAAATTGATCTCTACGAGCTGCTTGAGGATGAATTAATCCTCGCCCTGCCGTTTGCGCCCATGCACGCCGAGCATGAGTGTAAGCGAGGGGGTCAGCAGATGACGTGGGGAACAATTGAACCTGCTGATGAGCGTCCGAATCCGTTCGCAGTTCTTAACGGTTTGAAACATAAGTAAATGAATTAGGAGTTAGGTCAATGGCCGTACAACAGAACCGTAAAACCCGTTCCAGACGTGGTATGCGTCGTTCTCACGATGCACTGACTGCTTCTGCACTGACCGTGGATCCGACTTCTGGTGAAATTCACCGTCGTCACCACGTGACTGCAGACGGTTTTTACCGTGGTAAAAAGGTTATTGCTTAATTTATTTAAGCAGGATTAACTTTTGTCTTTTCTAACCCTGGCGTTAGATTTGATGGGGGGCGATCACGGCCCCTCTGAAACAGTGCCTGCCGCCGTGCAGGCACTGTCGCTTTTGCCTCATTTAAAATTGATATTGGTTGGCGACCTGACCAGTATTTATCCCTTACTGCAACAAAATGGCCTCTTGGCGCATTCTCGTGTCGACACGGTTCACGCCTCACAAATTATTTCCATGTCGGAGCAACCGGCATTTGCCTTGCGTCACCTCAAAGATTCCTCGATGCGAGTGGCATTGGAACTGGTTCAGCAGGGAAAGGCTGATGCGTGCGTCAGTGCCGGCAATACCGGGGCCCTGATGGCCATCGCCAAGCATGTATTGAAAACCTTGCCTGGAGTGGAGCGACCCGCCTTGATGACCTGTGTTCCGACGAGCGCTGGCGGCCGCTCGGTATTTCTGGATCTTGGCGCAAATGTCAATTGCAGCCCTGAAAATTTGCGACAATTTGCCATGTTAGGCAGTGTGGTGGCGCATTGTGTGCTCGGTATTGAAAATCCGGCGGTGGCGCTGTTGAATGTTGGTGCAGAAGCGAATAAAGGAAATGAACAAGTCCGCTGTGCTGCGGAACTAATTTCGGCCACTTCAGGTCTCAATTATCGCGGCTTTATCGAAGGCGATGCGTTATTCCAAGGGGTGGCAGATGTTATTGTTTGTGATGGTTTTGTCGGTAACATAGCTCTCAAAACGGCCGAGGGTATGGTCCGGTTGTTATCCCAAGCCAGCCATCAACAGATGAATGGCCTGTCAGGTTGGCTACAAAACTTCCTGACCCGATTTTTCAAACGTCGCCTTTCTCACCTGAACCCCGACCAGTACAACGGGGCAAGTCTGCTAGGATTGCGCGGCATTGTTATCAAAAGTCATGGGCGTGCCGAGCGGCATGCTTTCTCCAATGCCATTCTGCAAGCAACCGTGGAAGTGCAACATCAACTTCCGGCTCGCATTGCCGAGCGGTTTGAAGCAGAACCAATAAACAGGCGCTAGTCGAACCTATGTTTAGTAAAATTCTTGGCACGGGCAGTTATGTGCCCGCGACGGTTCGTACCAATGCTGATCTTGAGCGTATGGTCGAAACCAGTGATGAGTGGATTGTTGAACGTACCGGTATCAAAGAACGCCGGATAGCCGGTGAAGACGAAACTGTTGTGACCATGGCCAAAGAGGCGGCTATTCAAGCGCTATCGGCCGCTGGCATAGTGGCAACGGACTTGGATATGATAGTTCTGGCAACGACCAGTGCAGAGAATGCCTTCCCTTCAGCGGCTTGTGAATTGCAGGGTTTACTGGATTGTCCTGGTATTCCGGCTTTCGATCTGTCAGCTGCTTGTGCCGGTTTCAGTTATGCCTTGAGTGTGGCAGACCAATTTATCCGAACCGGTGCGGCCAAACGGATTTTGGTGGTCGGTGCGGATGTCCTGGCGCGAACCTGTGACCCGACGGATCGTGGAACCATCATTATTTTTGGTGATGGTGCGGGAGCTGTCGTCTTGGGTGCCTCCGAAGAACCCGGAATTTTGTCAACGCATATGCATGCTGATGGTCGCTATGGCGAGTTGTTGAAACTTCCACAAGGTAAGCGGGGGCCGGCTGCGGCTGACTTCCCTGCGTATATGTATATGAAAGGCAATGATGTTTTCAAAGTTGCCGTCACTCGCTTGAGTGAGATTGTCACCGAGACGTTAGCCGCCAACGGTCTGGATAAGTCCGAGCTGGATTGGCTGGTTCCTCATCAGGCGAATTACCGCATCATCAGTGCTACCGCCAAAAAGCTGGGCATGTCGATGGACCAGGTTATCCTGACGCTGGAAAAGCATGGCAATACCTCGGCGGCTTCAGTCCCGCTGGCGCTGGACGAAGGGGTTCGCTCCGGTCGTATCCAGCGAGGCCAACTGATTTTGCTGGAAGCCTTTGGGGGTGGTTTTACCTGGGGTTCGGCACTGATTCGTTTTTAATTGCACAGGAAAATGACACATGACTAAGTTCGCGATCGCATTTCCCGGTCAGGGCTCGCAAAGCGTTGGTATGTTGGCTGAAATTGCTAGCGTATATCCCGTGGTAAAAGCCACCTTTGACGAAGCCAGTCAGGTTCTCGGTTACGATCTATTCACTTTGGTGATGGAAGGCCCTGCGGAAGAGCTGAACAAAACCTGGCGTACTCAACCGGCCTTGCTGACCAGTTCGGTTGCCTTGTGGCGCGTCTGGCAAGAATTGGGTGCTCCGCAGCCCTCAGTGCTGGCTGGTCACAGTTTGGGCGAGTATTCGGCGCTGGTCTGCTCCGGCGCTATGGCTTTTACCGATGCGGTGAAACTGGTTGAGCTGCGTGGTTTGGCCATGCAAGAGGCAGTTCCTGAGGGAGTGGGGGCCATGGCGGCCATCATAGGTCTGGACAATGAGAGCATAGCCGCGAACTGCGAAAAGGCAGCCCAGGGCCAAGTGGTCTCCCCGGTTAACTTCAACTCTCCGGGCCAGGTGGTCATCGCCGGTCACAAAGAAGCGGTTGAACGTGCCAATGTGCTGATGAAAGAGTCGGGTGCCAAGCGTGCACTGCCGCTGCCGGTGAGCGTGCCGTCCCATTGCGCCTTGATGCAGCCTGCGGCCGAAAAGCTGGCGGCGGCTTTGCAGCACATCGTGATCCAGGCTCCAACTATTCCGGTGATCAATAACGTGGATGTAACGGCTGAAACCGATGCGTCCCGAATCAAGGATGCTCTGGTACGTCAGCTCTTCAGCCCGGTACGCTGGACCGAGATTGTCGAGAGCATGGCCAATACCGGTATCGAATTTGAAGTGGAAATGGGACCCGGCAAGGTGCTGAGTGGTTTGGCAAAACGCATCGATAAGCGAGTTGATGGTGCGGCCATCAATGATTCCGCTTCGCTGCAAGACGTACTGGCCAAACTGCAATAATTTGCAGCCCCAATCAATTAAGGACAACGCATGAGTTTTGAAAATAAGATTGCTTTGGTAACCGGCGCCAGTCGCGGTATAGGTCGCGCGATTGCTGAAGCGTTTGTTGCCAAGGGCGCCAAAGTTGTTGGTACTGCAACCAGCCAGTCAGGTGCTGATGCTATCTCTGCTTATCTGGGCGAAGCGGGTTGTGGTCTGGTGTTGAATGTGACCAGCAGCGAGTCTGTCGAGGAGCTGTTTGCGACCATCAAAGAGCGTTTCGGTGATGTTGATATTCTGATCAATAACGCGGGGATCACTCGCGATAACCTGCTGATGCGGATGAAAGATGACGAGTGGCAGGATATTATCGACACCAATCTGACCTCGCTCTACCGCCTGAGCAAACCGGTATTGCGTGCTATGATGAAAAAGCGTCAGGGTCGTATCATCAGCATTGGTTCTGTCGTCGGTACCATGGGGAACGCGGGGCAAACCAATTATGCGGCCGCTAAAGCCGGTTTGATTGGTTTTACCAAGTCGTTAGCCCGTGAGGTTGCGTCTCGCGGCATCACAGTCAATGCGGTAGCCCCCGGTTTTATTGAAACGGATATGACCCAGGCATTGAATGACGATCAACGTGCTGGCATCCTGAGTCAGGTGCCGGCGAATCGCCTTGGCGACCCCAAAGAGATTGCTGCTGCCGTGTTGTTCCTTGCATCGGATGAAGCGGCTTATGTGACGGGTGAGACTTTACATGTCAATGGTGGCATGTATATGGCCTAGCCAGCAGGACAAAAAGTGGTCATATCTATGCAAATTTTTAGGCGATGTATGTCTAAAATCCTGGTTTGACCACGTCCAACAGTCTTGCAAACTATGAACAATCGAATAAACTACTGCAACGACACGCAATTGCGTATTTCTAAAGGAAAAATCAGGTCATGAGCAATATCGAAGAACGCGTTAAGAAAATCATCATCGAGCAACTGGGCGTCAAGGAAGAAGACGTTAAGTCAGAAGCTTCTTTTGTCGATGATCTGGGCGCTGACTCTCTGGATACCGTTGAGCTGGTAATGGCGCTGGAAGAAGAGTTCGACACTGAAATTCCTGATGAAGAAGCAGAGAAGATCACCACAGTTCAAGCTGCTATCGACTACATCAATTCCAACCAGGATTAATTTTCTGGTCAACAAGAGCGGCTTTTCAGCCGCTCTTGTTTCTTTTATTCCCTTTTTATATTTTTACCTCGCGGAGGCAATCCTGTGTCAAAACGCAGAGTTGTGGTGACCGGTCTGGGTATGCTTTCTCCTGTTGGTCATTCTGCTGAAGCCTCATGGCAGGCATTATTGCAAGGCCAGAGTGGCATTACCAACATCGACCATTTCGATACAACCGATTTTCCAACCAAATTTGCAGGTCTGATCCGCGATTTCGATCCCGAGCAATTCGGTATTTCTCGCAAAGATGCCCGTAAGATGGATCTGTTCATCCAATATGGTGTGGCCGCGGGTCTACAGGCGCTGGAACATTCAGGTCTGGAAATTACCGAACAAAATGCAACTCGTGTCGGTGTTGCGATTGGTTCCGGTATCGGTGGTCTGGGATTGATTGAGCAGAACCATTACAGCTTGATCGCCGGCGGTCCACGTAAGTTGAGTCCTTTCTTTGTCCCATCGACCATCATCAATATGGCTTCTGGGCATATCTCCATCATGAAAGGCTTACGTGGCCCGAATGTTGCGGTTACTACCGCTTGCACGACCGGTACACATGCCATCGGGTTTGCCGCTCGTATGATTGCCTATGGCGATGCAGATGTCATGGTATGCGGTGGTACTGAAAAAGCGTCTACCCCGATGGGGATGGGCGGTTTCGCAGCCGCCAAGGCGCTGTCAACTCGCAATGATGACCCGCAAAAGGCGAGCCGTCCGTGGGATAAAGATCGTGATGGCTTTGTGCTGGGCGATGGCGCCGGTGTTCTGGTGCTCGAAGAGTATGAACATGCCAAGGCTCGTGGTGCGACCATTTATGCCGAGTTTGTCGGCTTTGGTATGAGTGCCGATGCCAATCACATGACAGCACCACCCGCCGATGGCGCCGGTGCTGCGTTGGCAATGCACAATGCGATCCTGGATGCCGGTATTGAACCGAGCCAGATTGGTTATGTCAACGCCCATGGCACCTCGACTCCGCTGGGTGATCTCGCCGAGTTGCGGGCCATGAAAGCCACCTTTGGTGATCATGCTCCCAAGCTGATGATTAGTTCCACCAAATCGATGACCGGACACCTGCTGGGTGCCGCCGGAGCGATTGAGGCCATCATCACAGTACTGGCGCTTCGCGATCAGGTGGCTCCGCCGACCATCAATCTGGATAATCCGGATGAGGAATGCGATCTGGATCTGGTACCGAATGTGCCGAAACAAGGCAATTTCGAATATGCCTTGTCCAACTCGTTTGGATTTGGTGGCACCAACGGCTCCTTGATCTTCAAGCGCGTCTAGTTCTAGCTCTGGCTGCAGCCAGTAGAGGCCTGATACCCTGTATCGGGCCTTTTTTATGCGTGACATGAAGCAAGGGATTCTATCGACCCTGGTTTGTGGGGCCGACGTCGCGCTCAGATAGGAAGTTGAATGATGTTGCTGAACGGTGAACCACAGAGTCTGATCGCCATGACGGATCGAGGTCTGACTCTGGGCGATGGTTTTTTTACTACCCTGCAGATCAGGCAGCAAAGGCCGTTACTATGGGCCTTGCATGTTGAACGTTTGCGCTGGTGTGCGCAGCGGCTGCATTTCCCTGAGCTGGATATCCCAAGGCTTTACGAGCGCCTGAGTAGCCAATTGGAGGGTATTGAGCAGGGGTGTTGCAAAATCATGTATACGCGCGGCTCTGGTGCCCGGGGTTATGGGATCCAGGGGTGTCAATCCCCCAACGAGCTGATCAGTGTGCATGCCTACCCGGATCTGTATCGACAGTGGCAACAGTCTGGGATCCAGTTGGCTGTGTGTCAGGGACGACTGGGCCTGAGTCCGCTCTTGGCGGGTATCAAGAGCTCAAATCGTCTGGAGCAGGTTCTGCTTAAAGTAGAGCTCGAAAACTGCGGCATGCCGGAGGGATTGGTGCTGGATACCGAGGGTATGGTGGTTGAAACTGTCGCCGCAAATGTATTTTGGCGGCAAGATTCCGTAGTATACACACCGGATTTGGCGCTCAGTGGCGTCGCGGGTGTGATGCGCGCCTGGATCCTGGGTTATCTGGAGCAACAGGGGATCCGCTGTCAGCCCATCCGCGCCGGTTTGGCCGCGGTGAAGGCAGCCGACGAGGTCTGGATCAGTAATTCCCTGATGGAAGTCGTACCCGTTACTGGAATTGAAGATGTTACTTACCAAAATCATGCCATGGCTCGTCAACTGCAAGCTGCGTTTTTGTCGGCGGCGCAAGCGTAATATTGCCATTTTACTGTCAATTGCTAGCTTGCTATGCGCGATCGCGTGGGGACACTTTCAGCTCAATCGGCTGGACCAGCTGACGATTACTGGTGATGCGCGCTATTTTACCGTCAAGAAGGGTATGTCAGCCCGCTCGCTGGTGAGTGAATTAGCCGGTCAGCCGGTGTCACCCTTCTGGACTCTGGTCTGGTTGAAACTGCATCCGGAGCTTGCACAGATCAAGATGGGAACCTACCGACTGGAGTCCGGTTGGCTGGTTGGCCACGCCTTGCTGTTATTCTCCAGCGGCAAAGAAGTGCTGTTTTCGGTGACGTTGATCGAAGGCGGACGGATTGAAGACTTCATCCGGACACTGCAGCAGGCACCTTTTATTGATAGTACCCTGGATGAGGATGACGCCGACGAGGTGCGTTCTGCATTGGGACTGGAGCCGGATAACATTGAAGGACTATTGTTGCCGGAAACTTATTCCTATACCGCTGGTACCCGAGACATTGATATCTTGCGACGTTCCCGTGAGCACATGGTGGCATTTCTGGATAAAAGCTGGGCCCAACGCGCCCAAGGCTTGCCCTATAAAACGCCTTATGATGCGCTGATCATGGCATCCATTATCGAAAAAGAGACGGGTAAAGCCGCGGAGCGTCCACTGATTGCCTCGGTCTTTATCAATCGCCTGCGCAAGGGGATGCGGTTGCAAACTGATCCCACCGTGATTTATGGCATCAAGGATCGGTATGACGGCAACATCCGCAAGGCCGATCTGCAGGATGACAATCCCTATAACACCTATCTGATTGAGGGGTTGCCGCCAACGCCTATTGCCATGCCGGGTAAAGCGGCGATACGCGCGGCTCTGCATCCGGCATCGAGCCATTATCTGTATTTCGTTGCCAAGGGCGGTGGGGAACATCAATTCTCCCGCACCCTGGTTGAACATAACAACGCGGTTCGCCGCTATATCCTGGGGCGCTCCTGATGTCTGCACAATTTATCGTGATCGAAGGTTTGGAAGGTGCGGGCAAGAGTACGGCGGTTCGTCATGTTGAAGCCTGGCTAAGAGAGCATGGCATCACGCAGATTGAGAAAACCCGCGAGCCGGGCGGCACCCCGCTGGCTGAGCGGATGCGGGCGATCGTCAAAGAGATCCATGATGAAACCCTGACGATTCAAGCCGAGTTGCTGTTGATGTATGCCGCCCGGGTGCAGCTTGTGGAAACGCGCATCAAACCTGCGCTGAACCAGGGCATCTGGGTGATCGGCGATCGCCACGATCTCTCCTCGTTAGCCTATCAAGGAGGGGGGCGAGGGATTGATGAGGCGTTGATCCGGCAAATCAAGCAAGCGGTCCTGGGTGACTTTGCCCCGGATCTGACTCTGTATCTGGATATAGATCCCGCGATTGGCTTAGCGCGGGCCCGCGCCCGCGGTGAGCTGGATCGGATTGAGCTGGAGCAGCAAGCGTTCTTTGAACGCACTCGGGAGCGCTATTTGCAACTGGCAGCGCAAAATGCCCGGATCCGGATCATTGATGCCAGCCAGAATGAGGCGCAAGTCGCGGCGAGTATCCGGTCTGAATTGGAATCAAACCTATGTATCCCTGGCTAGCGCCCGTCTGGCACTCGTGGTTGCAAAGCTTTACCCAGGAGCGGCTAGCCCACGCCTGGTTGCTGAGCGGTCCTCAAGGGCTTGGTAAGCTGGAGCTGGCGCGACAGATGGGGGAGATGCTGCTGTGTCAACATCCATCGGCAACGGGGGCTTGTGGTCTGTGCCATAGCTGTACTCTGCTGGTTCATGGTAATCATCCGGATCTGCAGGTATTGGGTGAACAGAACGAGAAAAGTCTGGGCGTGGATCTGATCCGTGATTTGATCGGCAAGCTCAATGGTAGTGCGCAGTTGGGCGGCGGCAAGGTGATGATCATGGTGCGGGCTGAGCGAATGACGGAATCTGCCGCCAACGCCTTACTCAAGACTCTGGAAGAGCCTGCGGGTCGCTCACATCTGATATTGCTGTCCGATCAGCCGAATCGTTTATTACCGACCATCCTCAGCCGCTGTCAAAAACTGGCGGTTGTTCAGCCGGAGGCCGCTCCGACTCTGGAATGGTTACGCCAACAAGAAGGCGGGGCTCAGGCTCAGGAGCATCACCTGCGGCTTAATCAGTTCGCGCCGCTACAAACCTTGGTCTATTTGCGCGGTGGTATGGATGTTCGTCGTCGTGGTTTGTGTGAGCGACTGAGCCGCTTTTTAGACGATCCGGCTCAACTCGAAGCCTTGATTGGCTCAATGCTGACGGAGATGCCTCATAGCCAGTCCTGGATCCATTGTCTGTTACTGGATGCACTCAAACTGCAAGCGGGATGCAGTGCAAATCAGCTGGTGATGGGTGATGCACAAGCGACCATTCAGCGACTGGCGCAATTCTCGACTGCCCATCTTCTGGCCGCAACCGAACGCTGGCAACTATTGGCCGCAATTCCTGAAGGCATGCCCACGAGTCTGCCGTCTCTTCATCTCATGACCTGGTTGAACCAGCTTATTCTCGAGGATCCTCACCTTGCTCGTTGATTCACATTGCCACCTAGACCGTCTCGATTACGCCAGTAAACATGTTGATATTGCCGATGCGGTTGCTAAAGCCAGTGCGCGGGGTGTCTCGCACTTATTGTGTGTGAGCGTCACACTGGAACAATTCCCCAGCATGTTGGCCAAGATAGCGCCGTTTCCTCAGGTTTTTGCTTCCTGCGGCGTGCATCCTCTGGATCAGGAATCACCCTGGAATCCTGAGTTACTGCGGCAGTTGGCTGCTGAGCCAAGAGTGGTTGCCATTGGTGAAACCGGCCTGGATTACTTCTACCATCCGGAGCACAAACTGATCCAGCAACAGGCCTTTCGCGAACATATCCGCGTTGCCCGTGAGTTGCGCAAACCGCTGATCATCCACACACGGGATGCCCAGGAGGATACCTTGGCGATCCTTAAAGAGGAGGGGGCCGATGCGGTGGGCGGAGTCTTGCACTGCTTCACCGAGGATTGGGCCATGGCCGAGGCTGCCATGGCGCTGGGTTTTTACATTTCGATCTCCGGCATAGTGACATTCCGCAATGCTGATCGGTTGCGAGATGTCACCCGCCGTTTACCGGCCGAGCGCTTGCTGATCGAAACCGATTCGCCCTATCTGGCGCCAGTTCCCCATCGTGGGCAGGAAAATGAACCAGCATACGTTCGTGATGTGGCTGAATATGTCGCCTGGTTACGCAATACCACGGTAGAAGAGATCGCTGCCTTGACCAGCGAGAACTTCTTCCGACTATTCCCGCTGGCCAGTCGTTAATTCGCTCGCGGTAGCGCCGCACTCACCCTGGGTGCTGGGTATTCCCCGCCAGATAAAAAGCCCCGATGCTTTCCGCCCGGGGCTTCTTAGTTCTATCACTGGCTCATCGATCTCGCGGGTCTATTGGCAGCAACGGCCCTTGGCCAGATTGCCGACCATGATGATCAGGGCGACCGCCAGATAACAGCCGAATATCAGCACCAGCCACTGCGGCATCTCCCAGCCGAGGAAGGCCCATTGCCGCTCGGAGCAATCCCCAGTGGGATAGAACATCCAGGGGATCCACTTATCTAGCGGCATCCAGCTGGGGAATTCGGCAAAAAAGCTACAGGTATTGAAGGGTGACGGATTCAACTGGTAATCGACATGCTGCAGCGACAATTGCAGACCGCGGAACGCACTGTAACCCCACAGCAAGAGTGCAGGCCAACGCAGCCAGGGCTTTTGCGGGGCAACCAGGGCCACCAGAGCCGCCACCAGAATGCCAATAAACGCTAATCGCTCATAGACGCACATCACACAAGGGAATAAACCCATCACGTGCTGGAAAAATAGACCGCATAACTCAAAGGCTAAGGCCGAGGCCGCCAATAAAGCCCATGCTGCTCGTTGACGACTGATCGTCCGGATATATGTAATCATCAGTGGCTCCTCAGAATAGAGTCGTCGATTAGAAGCTAATTCGGATAAAAAGGAAAGAGTACCTATCTGGCTGTTTCTATTATTTTATTTATTACGGTTCATGCTGTGACTTAGCCACCTGATGCCGTGGCACTTGGTTTTTTTCCTGACGGCCAGGCCGTTGTGAAGACCAATATGGAAATAGCGGCCAGCACGAAAATAGTCGGTCGTAACTTCCCGTACAAAATAGGCAAGGATTCATTGTCACTGATGAACTCTGGACTATTTCCTCGGGGCTGTTTAGAAACTGGTCACACCAGCGCTTGTTGATATCCTCGGCGCTCTGCTATTATCCGCCCTGCTTTTTCCCAAACAGAGAAGATTGATGGTCATTAAAGCCCAAAGCCCGGCTGGTTTTGCCGAAGAGTACATCATTGAATCGATCTGGAATAATCGATTCCCTCCCGGCACCATTCTCCCGGCAGAGCGTGAGCTTTCTGAACTGATTGGGGTAACCCGGACCACATTACGCGAAGTATTACAACGTCTGGCCCGTGATGGCTGGTTGACCATTCAACATGGCAAACCAACCCGGGTGAATAATTTTTGGGAAACCTCAGGGCTTAATATTCTGGAAACCCTGGCGCGACTGGATCAGGAAAAATTTCCGCAGCTGATCGATCAATTGCTCTCTGCCCGCACCAATATCAGCGGTATTTTCTTGCGGGGTGCGGTAAAAAACAGCCCGCAGCGGGTGCTGGAACTACTGGCTCAGGCCGAGACGCTGGGAGACGATGCCGAAGCATTCGCCGAGTTTGATTATCAGCTTTACCATCAGTTAGCGTTCGCCTCCGGTAATCCGATTTACGCCCTGATCCTCAATGGTTTTCAGAAGCTCTACACCCGGATTGGCCGTTATTATTTTGCTCAGCAATCTGCCCGGCAATGCACCCTGTCGTTCTATCAGCAATTGGCCGAGCTCGCCCATGCTGATGGCAAGGCGGATGCTGTCTGGTTGTTGGTTCGGCAATATGGCGCTGATTCAGCCAAGATTTGGAGCACTCTTAAAGAGTCGCTCTCGGCCAATCTGGACGAGATCTGACAAGTAACTAACGAGCCGACAAAAAAAGCCGCCTAGCGGCTTTTTTTGTCGTTGGCATCTGTGGTTGCGGATTCCGCGGGGTGGCGCCGCGAGTCATGGGATTAGGGTGGCGTAGCCGAGGAGGGGGAGGCTGGATTCTGGGCGATGATTTGTATCTTGCCATCGGCATCTTCCTGCTCCAAGGTCACGCCGAAGCCCCACAGCCGCTGCAGATGTTTGATCACCTCGTGCCGGGAATCGGCCAAGGGAATGCGTTCATGGGGGACGTAACGCAAGATCAAGGAGCGATCCCCTTTGAGGGCCACGTTGTAGACCTGAATATTCGGCTCCAGCTGACTCAAGTTATATTGCGCCGAGATCTTCTGCCGCAAACGGCGGTAGCCTTCTTCGTTATGGATGGCCGAGACCTGCAGGTAATTGCATTGATCATTGTCATCAATGGCAAATAACCGCAAATCGCGCATCACAGTAGGGCTTAGAAACTGGCTGATGAAGCTCTCGTCTTTGAAGTTCTCCATGGCAAAGTGCAAGGTGGTCAGCCAGTCGCTGCCGGCATAATCCGGGAACCAGTATTTATCTTCCTCGGTCGGTGATTCACACAGACGGCGCAGGTCGCGGAACATGGCAAACCCCAGGGCGTAGGGGTTGATGCCGGAGTAGTGGGGACTGTTATAGGGCGGCTGGTAGACCACATTGGTATGGTTGTGAAGAAACTCCAGCATGAAGCGATCGGTGAGCAAGCCCTCGTCATACAGGTGATTGAGAATGGTGTAGTGCCAGAACGTCGCCCAGCCTTCATTCATCACCTGGGTTTGCTTCTGCGGATAAAAATACTGGCTGATTTTGCGCACGATACGAATGATCTCGCGCTGCCAGGGCTCCAGCAAAGGGGCATGTTTCTCGATGAAATAGAGAATGTTTTCCTGGGGTTCGCTCGGGAAGCGGCCCGGCTTGCGGTCGGCGGTGCCGGTCGCCTTGGGCAGTGTACGCCAGAGTTCATTGACCTGGGTCTGCAGATATTCTTCACGGCGCTTCTGTCGACGTTTCTCCTCGCTCAACGAGATCTTTTGCGGTCGCTTGTAACGATCCACGCCGTAATTCATCAAGGCGTGGCAGGAGTCGAGCAATGCCTCCACCGCATCGACACCATGATGTTCCTCACAATCGCTGATGTAGTGACGGGCAAACAGCAGGTAGTCAATGATCGAGCTGGCGTCGGTCCAGGTCTTGAATAGGTAGTTGTTGCGGAAAAACGAGTTGTGGCCATAACAGGCGTGGGCCATGACCAGTGCCTGCATCGGCAGGGTATTCTCTTCCATCAGATAGGAGATGCAGGGATCGGCGTTGATGACGATTTCATAAGCCAGACCCATCTGCCCTCGTTTGTAGTGTTGCTCTGTGCTGATGAACTTTTTACCAAAGGACCAGTGATGGTAGCCGATGGGCATACCCACGCTGGAATAGGCATCCATCATCTGTTCGCTGCTGATCACCTCGATCTGGTTAGGGTAAGTCTTGAGGCGATAGTGTTCGGCCACGCGGGCAATTTCGGTCTGATAGCGTTCCAGCAGTGAAAAGCTCCAGTCTGGACCATCGGGTAGCGGCTCGTGGCGGCGTGACTCTGACATAATCGCTCCTCATCCCTGCGCTCAGGCGGCCTGCTTTTTGAATAGTTCGCGGAATACCGGGTAGATATCTTCCACACTGCGGATATTCTCCATGGTGAAATGCGGGAAGCTTTTGACCAGCGTTTCGTATTGATACCACAGGCTCTGATGGGCGCGGCTGGTGATTTCGATGTAGGAAAAGTAACGCACCCACGGCAATATCTGCTGGGTCAGCAGCTCCTTGCACAGCGGAGAGTCATCGGCCCAGTTGTCCCCATCGGAGGCTTGTGCGGCGTAAATATTCCATTGGGCGGCGGGATAGCGAGCTTGCATGATCTCGGCCATGAGCTTCAACGCACTGGAGACTATGGTGCCACCGGTTTCCTGCGAGTAAAAAAAGTCATGCTCGTCTACCTCTTTGGCCTGGGTATGGTGACGGATAAACACCACGTCCACATTCTTGTAACTGCGGGTTAAAAACAGATATAGCAGTATGTAGAAGCGTTTGGCCATCTCCTTGGTGGCTTGATCCATGGAGCCGGATACATCCATCAGGCAGAACATAACGGCCTGGCTGGAAGGCTCTGGGCGTTTAACGAAGTTGTTAAAGCGCAGATCGAAGGTGTCGATAAAGGGTACGGCGTCGATGCGGCGCCGTAACTCGGCGATCTCCTGTTCAATCAGTTGCAGAATGGCTGCCGATGCCCCTGCGGCTTGCTGGCTTTGCAATTCAGCCTCCAACTCGGCCAGCCGACGTTTTTTTCCGGCTTGTAGTGCCATCCGGCGGGCGAGGGAATTCTGCAGTGAGCGCACTATGTTGATGTTGGCCGGTACGCCATTGGCGGTGTAACCGGCTCTATGGGTTTTCATCTCGACCAGCTTGCTGATCTGGTTTTTCTCCAGATTGGGCAACTCCAGATCATCGAACAGCATATCGAGGTATTCATCTTTAGAGATGTCGAAGACAAATTCATCTTCCCCCTCGCCACTGTCGCTGGCCTCGCCAGGACCACTACCGCCGCCGGAGGATCCTGCCGGCCGATCGATATGTTCTCCGGGCACAAAGCGATCATTGCCGGGGTGCACGATCTCTCGATGCCCCCCTTTGCCCTGATGAAATACCGGCTCGGTAATATCCTTGCCCGGAATGGAGACATGCTCGCCCTGGTCGATATCCTGGATGCTCCGTTTGCTCACCGCATCGGAGACCGCTTTTTTGATCTGCTCCTTGTAGCGCTGCAAGAACCGTTGCCGGTTCACTGCACTCTTGTTCTTGCCATTGAGCCGTCGGTCGATGAAATGCGCCATACTGCTGCCTCCTGATGCATCGAGCCCTAGCTGGATTTGCGCACCCGCAAATACCACTCAGAGAGCAGGCGGACCTGCTTGCGCGTATAGCCTTTTTCCATCATCCGCTCGACAAAGTTCTCGTGCTTATGCTGCTCTTCGGCCGACGTCTTGGCATTGAAGGAAATCACCGGCAGCAGCTCTTCGGTATTAGAGAACATCTTCTTCTCGATCACGGCTCTGAGCTTCTCGTAACTGGTCCAGTTCGGGTTTCTGCCCGCGTTGTTCGCGCGGGCACGCAGCACGAAGTTGACAATCTCGTTACGGAAATCTTTGGGGTTGCTGATCCCGGCTGGTTTTTCAATCTTCTCCAGTTCGCTATTGAGAGCGGAGCGATCAAACAACTGACCGGTTTCCGGATCCCGGTACTCCTGATCCTGGATCCAGAAGTCGGCATAGGTCACGTAGCGGTCGAAAATGTTCTGGCCATATTCGGAGTAGGATTCCAGATAGGCGGTCTGGATTTCTTTGCCGATGAATTCCACATAGCGAGGGACCAGATAGCCCTTGATGAATTCCAGGTATTTGTCGTGCGTTTCCTGAGGGAACTGCTCGCGTTCGATCTGTTGTTCCAGCACGTAAAAAAGGTGCACCGGATTGGCGGCCACTTCCAGGTGGTCGAAGTTGAACACTCGGGAGAGGATTTTGAAGGCGAAACGGGTAGACAGTCCCTCCATGCCCTCATCCACACCCGCGTAGTCGCGATACTCCTGATACGACTTGGCTTTTGGATCTGTGTCTTTGAGGCTTTCCCCATCATAGACTCGCATCTTGGAGTACAGGCTGGAGTTCTCCGGCGTCTTCAGCCGGGAGAGCACACTGAACTGGGCCAGATAGTCCAGGGTGCCAGGGGCGCATTTGGCATTGGCTAACTCACTATTAACCAGTAGTTTTTCATAGATGTGCACTTCTTCGGAGAAACGCAGGCAATAGGGCACCTTGACGATATAGACCCGATCCAGGAATGCCTCGTTGTTCTTGTTATTGCGGAACTGCTGCCATTCGGATTCATTGGAATGAGCAAGAATAATGCCGTCGAAGGGCAGGGCGGATAACCCTTCAGTACCGTTGTAGTTGCCTTCCTGCGTCGCGGTCAGCAAGGGGTGCAGCACCTTGATGGGGGCCTTGAACATTTCGACAAATTCCATCATCCCCTGGTTGGCACGGCACAAGGAGCCCGAGTAGGCATAGGCATCCGCATCATTCTGGGCGAAATGCTCTAGTTGGCGGATATCGACCTTGCCCACCAGAGCGGAAATATCCTGATTGTTTTCATCCCCCGGTTCAGTTTTCGCAATGGCCAATTGATCGAGGATCGAGGGGTAGACTTTTTCGACCCGGAACTGACTGATATCACCGCCAAATTCGTGCAGCCGCTTGGCGACCCAGGGCGAGATGATGCTCTTGAGATAGCGTTTCGGGATGCCATATTCCTTCTCCAGAATGTCGCCATCTTCGTTGACATCAAACAGGCAGAAGGGGTGGTCATTTACCGGTGAGCCCTTGATGCGATAGATGGGCACCTTTTGCATCAATGACTTGAGCTTTTCGGCCAAGGATGATTTACCGCCGCCGACCGGCCCCAGCAGATAAAGGATCTGCTTGCGCTCCTCAAGCCCCTGGGCTGCATGTTTGAGGTAGGAGACGATCTGCTCTATCGCCTCTTCCATGCCATAAAAATCCTTGAAGGCTGGATAGCGCGGCACGACCCGGTTGGAGAACAACCGGCTCAAACGGGGCGTTAGTGAGGTATCGACCATTTCGGGTTCACCGATGGCCAGTAACAGGCGCTCGGAGGCAGAGGCGTAGCAGGTCTTGTCCTTTTTGCAGAGGTCAAGAAACTCAGCCAGTGTGTATTCCTCTTCACGCGAGGCTTCATAACGGCGTTGATAGTGATCGAATATACCCATGATCTTTCCCCCAAATCGCTTGTTACGGCCAGTCAGCGTTTAATCACTGGCTGGTGACGGCATCGAAGGTCGTCTCGTTAAAGACTAGTCGAGTCAAAAGTGGACTGAGAAATAAGCTATCCAGAAACAAGCACTTTTCAGGCCAACTTGCGACATCGTCTTCCTGTCTCCAGCGGCAGTACTGGGCCCTTGATCCTGTTGTGCCACTGTCACGGTATGATGTCAAAGCGCATTTTGTCAGCAACTCAAAGGATTTGAGTTCCATCAATCGAGGTGGCGCACAATTCTGGTGCGCTGCCATTGTCAGCCCAAGAACTCCGAAATGGCTTCAGTATGGGTATACTCAGCGCGTCAGTATCGACATGGGTATCCATCAAGGATTTGAGGCGTGAATTTTCTGGCGCATGTGTTATTAGCGGGAGCTAGGCCTTCGGATCAGATTGGTGGTCTGTTGGGGGATTTTGTCAAAGGGCCTTTGCCTTGTGGCTTGCCGCCGGAGTTGGCCCGCGGAGTCGCGCTGCACCGATTTGTGGATCGCTCGACGGACTGTCACCCGTTGTTTATTCGCAGCTGTCAGCGCATCAGCCCGGAGCGGCGGCGATTTGCGGGCATCATCATCGATATGGTGTATGACCATTTTCTGGCAACTTACTGGCACTGTTATTGCGATATCCCTTTGGTACGTTACAGCCAGGATTTTTATCAGTTATTGACCGAGTATTGGTCCTTTTTCCCGGAAGGATCGTTCAATATGTTGGCAGCGATGCAGCGCCAGGATTGGTTGTGCGGTTATGCCGATCTGGCGATGATTGGTCGGTCGCTGGACCATATCAGCCGTGTTCGCTTGAAGCGTGTGAATAGTTTGGCCGGGGCGGTTATCGAGCTGGAGGCGCATTATGCGGGCTTGGCGCAGGATTTTCGTGGTTTCATGCCCGATATGCTGCGGGCCTGTGAGCAGTGGCTCGTTCGCGAAAATCTCGCGGATACCATGATAGTGAGTGCTGGTACTACGATACCAAGTACGGGCAATAGGATGGCGAGTAAATGATGCTTGGCTTTTTTGTCCGATTGTCGAATGATCATGCCCCCCTTGATCAGAATGAACCGGTATGACCCGTCCTGCTCCACCTCGTGCCTCTGCTCGCCATCGCACTGGATACCCTATCTGGTTGCTGGTTTTGTTGGTGCATGTTGCCGGTGTGGCGGCTATTCTCTGGTTGGCTAACCATCCGGGGTCTGTATTGCTTCAGGTTACTCATCCCCCTGGATCCGCCCTTTTGACCGCTCGGTGGCTTGGTGACTCGGCGCCGAGACCTAGCTCACGCCATATCAGTATGCTTGAATCAAGCCCCGCCGCACTACCCGCGGACGTTGCGTTACGTCCATCAACAGACCTTTCGCCACGTCCATCCGCACGCCATGCCATGGACGCTAAAAGCGGGAGCAAACCTAAGAGAAAGACCCTTTCGGAGTTGCAGCGGCAGCGTGCCGAGCGCAGCATTCCAGTCGTGAAGCCTCAAGCGTCAGCATCGGCCTCGGTCCAGCATTTGCCCAAGGCGTCGCGCTCAAAGGGCGCAGTGTCACAGACCAAGCTTGCCAATGCGGTCTCGTCTGCTGCCATGCCTGCCGCACCCCTCCCGGATGGAGCCTCGACTTTGCCCGGCACTCGCCTAGAGACGAGAGCAGGCCCCCCCGTGGTCAATACAGAGCCTGGTGGCCCCGTGATTACCCAGGCCCGCTATCGGCATCCCCCCGTGTCGGTAGAATATCCACCTCTGGCCAGGCGGCGAGGGATTGAAGGACGCGTCCTGGTTCTGGTGTGGTTGGACGAGCAAGGTGAACAGCTTAAACGCCAAATTATCGAAAGCTCCGGCTCGGCGCTGCTGGATCAGGCCGCATTACGATCGGTCGCGCGTAATCAGTTTTTACCCCATACCCTTAATGGCGTAGGGCATGCAGCCCGGTTACGTCTGCCCGTCATCTTCCGCTTGCATCCTTAAGACCAAGAGGTCATGACGACGGCTTGATTCAGATCACCGAGAGTGTGATTCCGTACCATATTGACTCCCCGAACTGTGCCTCATCGCCCATTTGTCACCATGAACGGCTGATAATCTTTTAATCACTCGGTGATTTCGCTATTGCCTGTTGAGAAAAATCATCGTCTTCGCAACCGGGAGTTTAGTTATGAGTGATGTTGCGCTGTCGACCAGCCTGTTGGCATTGGTCGCCGTTCTGGGATTGTGGCTTGGAAATCTGCGCTTCTATGGTGTCGGTTTGGGGATTGGCGGCGTGCTGTTTGGCGGGATTGCCGTCGGCCACTTTGTCGGCTACTTCGGGGGCGAACTGGATATGCACACTTTGCAGTTTATCCAGGAGTTTGGACTGATCCTTTTTGTTTACACCATAGGCATTCAGGTGGGGCCTGGCTTTTTTTCCTCACTCCGGACCTCGGGGCTGAAGTTGAACCTGTTTGCTGGCTTGCTGGTGTTGCTCGGGTTTGTGGTGGTCTATCTCATCCACAAAATTTTCAATGTGCCGCTGCCGGTTATCCTGGGAACTTACTCCGGTGCGGTCACCAATACACCGTCATTGGGGGCTGGGCAGCAGATCTTGAATGAACTGGGGGCACAACCGGCCGAGATGGGGGTGATGGGCATGGGCTATGCCGTTGCCTATCCGTTCGGGATCTGTGGCATCTTGTTGACCATGTGGTTGGTGCGCTTGGTATTCAAGATCAATATCGAGCGAGAAGCTCGACATTTCGAGCAGCAGAGCGGGCAAAACAAACGCAATCTGCAAACCATGAATCTGGCGGTGCGTAATCCTAATCTTGATGGCTTGATGCTCCAGGAGATCCCCAGTCTGGAAGATGGACAGGTGATCTGTTCGCGCTTGAAGCGTGGGGAAGCGTTGATGGTGCCCCATGCCACGACCCGGATCCAGCTCAACGATCTGGTTCATCTAGTCGGGGAGCCGGAGGCGTTGAAACGGGTGCGTCTGGTCATTGGTGAAGAAGTCGAGACGTCACTGTCGACACAGGGCACCGATCTGCGGGTGGTGCGTGTGGTTGTCACCAACGAGCAGGTGCTGAGCAAGACCATCCAGGAGCTGGATCTGAAGCTCAAGTATGATGTGGTGGTGTCGCGGTTGAACCGGGCCGGCATCGAACTGGTACCCAGCAACCATTCCTCCTTGCAATTCGGGGACATCCTCAATCTGGTCGGGCGTGCCGAAGCCATTGAGGCGGTGGCAAATCTGGTGGGTAACGCGCAGCAAAAATTACAACAAGTCCAGATGTTGCCAGTGTTTATCGGCATTGGCCTCGGGGTGGTTCTAGGCTCGGTACCTTTTTACATTCCGGGTTTCCCTGCTGCTCTGAAACTGGGGCTCGCAGGTGGACCTCTGGTGGTGGCGCTGATCCTGTCGCGAATTGGCAGCATTGGACCCTTGTACTGGTTTATGCCACCCAGTGCGAACCTTGCGCTTCGTGAACTGGGAATAGTGTTGTTTCTTGCCGTGGTGGGATTGAAGGCGGGTGGCAACTTTGTGGAAACCCTGGTGCAAGGGGATGGTGTGCTGTGGATGGGATTTGGCGTTGCCATTACGCTGATCCCGCTGTGTTCGGTCGCTGTGTTGGCGCGTTGGTTGGCGGGAATGAACTACCTGACGCTCTGTGGTCTGTTAGCGGGGTCGATGACAGATCCTCCCGCACTGGCATTTGCCAATAACATGCATCCAACCAGCGAAGCGTCCTCGCTGGCCTATGCGACCGTGTATCCACTGGTGATGTTTTTACGGATCCTTTCGCCGCAGATCCTGGCGATTTTGCTCTGGGTCGGGGGGTAGCGAGCATCACAGCAGATGACGGGGCCATTGCGGCCCCGTTTTCAATTCAAGCGATCGACTTTGAGCCACACTTGCTGCTGCCGGTTACTGCTCTGGTTGCTGGAACCAGCCAAACCGGTTTGCTGTTGGCTGCTACTGATCTCACCGCCGCCCAGCGGGATCCATGCGCCAATTGGGCCTCTGATGACTGTGCTCAGGCTGGCCTGTTCGATTTGGTTGCCGTTGAGTTGCTGTTGCATGGGCGAGATACTCAGCTCGACCTGATTGCCAATGAGCCGGGGTAGGGCGGTAAAGCCGGTGCCCACATCGACATACTGGATGCTGTCGGTCAGAACCGACTGGTGGTTTTGGCTCCGGAGTTGTCGCATGGCTATGGGCAGGGATTGTCCCAGATAGATCTGTGCCGCCCCGCCTTCAACCGTTTGCACTTGTTGACGGGTTTGGGTGCTGCCGCTGTGCTGGCGGTCCTGCAGCGTTCCCTGAAGTTCAATATGATTTTCGGAGCCAAGCTGAATGTGGCCTTGCTGGAGTGACAGGGCGCGTTTATCGGCCTGGAAATCATTGCCCTGACGTACCGAGATCAGTAATCGCTGCAGAGGTTGATCGATAGCGGCAAGCACAGTTTGCAGCTCGAGCAGATTTTCAGGGGTCGTCCGTACGAATAGCTGATTACCGGCGCCGACGATTGAGCCACCCGAACTGACCAGTGGCTCCAGTGTAGGGAGAACCTGTTCGGGCAGGCGGTGATGCAGCGGAAGTATGGTGATCTCTTCGGCGTACAGTGTGCCTGAACACAACAGAAGGAATAGTAACCCGTGACGTAGCATGGTGACTCCGAGGAAAAAGCCGGGAGGTAGCAGCTTAGCACGAGCCCTGAGAATTCAGCTCCATGTTGTGGATGGTGTGGGCCGCTCCCGGGTGATGACAAAATGTGATCCACATTGGGCGCGACAATACGTAATCGGCCTATAGTTAGGCTTGGGTGTTTACCTAACGAAGGGGGGATTCATCATGGATTTAAGCGCCTATTTACGTATGGACGCCACCATATTGCTCGGAATCATCAATGAAAAACTGCGTCTGGAATGCGATAGCCTGGACGAGCTACTGGCCATGTTCAATTTCGATCGCCAGCAATTGGCGCAGCGTATGGAAGAAATTGGCTACCACTATGATCCGGTTTGTAATCAATTCCGTGCGAACTAGGCTTTTATTCGAATGTGACACTGAGCGCCCCGGCGCTCTTTTTTTGTGATTGAATTTGCAGGAAAAATAGACTTTTACCGCCGTCGACTGCCAGAGCTTGCAGCCGAGGGGATGTAACCTGTCAGATATTGCCAGTTCGGGGTGGCCACATTGACTTTCGAGTGAAAGCTGAGAACAATCTAAGGACTCAGAACGTATATATTCAGTCAATGTTCTGTCTTGTGATGGAGTGGAGGTGAATATGGATGCCAAAGAGGTGGTGCTGGCATTTTGGCAACGAATGGATATGAATGATTTTTTTGGGGCCACGGAATGGTTGGGAGATTCTTTTGAGTGCACTTGGCCTCAATCCGGAGAGGTCGTACAAGGGGCGTGGAACTACGCCATGATCAATATTCACTATCCATCGTTTGGGCCCTGGCAATTCAAGATCGAGAATATGCTAGTGCAGGGCGATCAGGTGGTGACCAATGTGTTTATTTCTGACGGTGTCCAACAAGCTAGGGCGATCACCTTTAGTACGGTTCACAAGGGGAAGATCATCAAACAACTGGAATACTGGCCCGAGAGTTTTATGGCTCCGCCTTGGCGCAGTCAGTGGATTTACAGTTCAGGGCCTCGTATGGAGGAAGTTCTGCCGCCTATCGAGCGCAAGCATTGCATCAGCATAGAACCATTTTGACGTTATCGTCACAGCCCGAGACCCGGTGCAAATTGCCACCGGGTTCTGTTTTGGGTAGCTTTTTAACGTAATAAGTGAGATGGCGCATTGTATTCTGTGCCCATTCATACTGCCAATCAAGAGCGTCGTTCGACGCTGATTACTTCCAGCCGCACCAAGGGGGCCTGGTGACCGTCGGGCATCGGCAACCAAAGCGTGCGGAAAGGGCGAGTCTGCTGGGTTCGTAGATAGGTATCCGGGAGCCGGTATTCGGCTTGCCAGAATGCAACTTCATGCTGCGCCAGCAACTGGCCTTGCTGGGAATAGAAGCTGACCCGTCCCAAGATCTTGACCACGCTGCCGGTGGCCAGGTTGCTAACTTGAATGTTCAGGCCCAACTGGTCATCACCCTGTTGTGTGTTCTGCAGCGTTAACTTGACGCCATCTGCGGCTATGGTGCCGAGCATGGCCGGATCGGCGATAGCTTGCGGAGTGAGCACGGCAGACGGAGTCGGCGTACTGGCTGCGACTGGGCCCGGGGCTACTGGCGTGGATTTGGCGGACACCTCGGTGAGAATATAGCTCCAGGTGAAATCATCATGGATCTGGATCTGGCGGCCATCCGGGAGCTTGGTTTCTGACAGGACGGCGGCGTGGCTGATGCTACTCGCCAACAAGGATAGCAGCAGGATAGAAGGTGCTTTCATAGGGCTCTCTGAGGATGAACAAACGGTCATTGATCAGGGATTATATCGGCATGCGGATCAGCAAACCACGATGGATCGCATGGCGATGTGATAGTGGGACGGCGGCAGGAGGATAGGGGGCAACGGCAAAAAACTTGCTGATCCGACTTGTGTCCATGGATCCAGTCACGGCATACTCGAGCCCATCTTGTCGGAGTGCCCCACTGGGCTGAGACCGTTAATTCGGGATCCGTTGAACCTGATCAGGCTAGAACCTGCGAAGGGATACAAGGGTAAGGCATCAGAGTTTCCTCTCTTCTTGTGATCCGGAATGTCCGGCTCCAAGCAGAGTAACTCCTTGCCGCAACCGGCTATACAGCGGTTGAAATCTGCACACCACAGATTGTTACTCCCAGCCAACACGACTCCAGACAAGCAAATCACGCCCTCTTTTTTAAGGTGAATTTTGCTATGTCGAATGCTATCTCTACCGTTGCCTCTTCCGAGCCTATTAGCGCGCCATCTCCCTCACGTCGCCTGCGACGGGAGCAGGCACACCATTACATTACCCAGCTGGCAGGCCAGACATTTCCCAATTCAGACCGGATCTATCTGTCGGGATCGCGCGCCGATATTCGCGTGCCGATGCGACGCATCCATCTAGCGCCATCGCTGGTGGGCGGTTCATCCGATGCGCCGCGCTATGAACCGAATGCTCCCGTGTTGATCTATGACACTGCGGGCGTCTACGGTGATCCGGAGCAGCCGATTGATGTGACTCGAGGTCTACCCGCACTGCGAGCAGCGTGGATCCTCGAGCGTCAGGATACCGAAGTCATCCCGCAACCCACCTCGGATTACACCCGGACACAACAGGAGAATCTGGCGCCTCAAGTTTCGGTTATGCAACGGCAGAGTGATCTGCGCCGGGCAAAAGCGGGGGCTTGTGTTACTCAGTTGCATTATGCCCGAGCCGGCATCATCACCCCGGAGATGGAGTTTATTGCGCTGCGGGAAAATCAGCGGCAGTTGGCGGCCGGTGAGCCGGGGATCACTGCCGAGTTTGTACGGGCCGAGGTCGCGGCCGGACGCGCCATTATTCCGGCCAACATCAATCATCCCGAGGCTGAGCCCATGATCATTGGCCGCAATTTTCTGGTCAAGATCAATGCCAATATCGGTAATTCGGCGGTGAGCTCTTCCATCGAGGAGGAGGTGGAAAAATTGGTCTGGTCTACCCGTTGGGGCGCGGATACCGTAATGGACTTGTCGACTGGACGCCATATTCATCAGACCCGGGAATGGATACTGCGCAATAGCCCGGTGCCGATAGGCACAGTCCCCATGTATCAGGCGCTGGAGAAGGTCAACGGCATCGCTGAACACCTCAGTTGGGAGGTGATGCGGGATACCCTGATCGAACAGGCCGAACAGGGTGTGGATTATTTCACCATCCACGCCGGTCTGCTGCTGGCCTATGTGCCGATGACGGCCAAGCGGGTCACCGGTATCGTCTCCCGTGGCGGCTCCATCATTGCCAAATGGTGTCTGGCCCACCACCAGGAAAATTTCCTGTATCAGCATTTCCGCGATATCTGCGCCATCTGTGCCCAGTACGACGTGGCGCTCTCGCTAGGCGATGGCTTGCGTCCAGGCTCAATCGCCGATGCCAACGATGAGGCGCAATTTTCCGAGCTCAAAACTCTGGGGGAATTGACCCAAATTGCCTGGGAATATGACGTTCAGGTGATGATCGAAGGGCCTGGCCATGTGCCCATGCATCTCATCAAGGAGAACATGGATGAGCAGCTCAAGCATTGCCACGGCGCGCCATTTTATACTCTGGGCCCGCTGACCACCGATATAGCGCCTGGGTATGACCATTTCACCTCCGGCATTGGCGCCGCCATGATTGGTTGGTTCGGCTGCGCCATGCTTTGTTACGTCACGCCCAAAGAGCACCTTGGATTGCCGAACAAGGAGGATGTCAAACAAGGCTTGATTGCTTACAAGATTGCCGCCCATGCCGCTGACCTAGCCAAGGGGCACCCCGGTGCCCGCCTGCGGGATGATGCCATGTCCAAGGCGCGCTTCGAGTTCCGTTGGGAGGATCAGTTTAATTTGGCCCTGGATCCAGAGACGGCGCGGGCCTATCACGATGCGGACTTGCCGCAAGAGTCCGGCAAGGTCGCGCATTTTTGCTCCATGTGCGGTCCCAAGTTCTGCTCGATGAAGATCAGCCAGGAAGTGCGGGATCTGGAAGCGGCCAAGCTGGCACAACAGCAACAAACCGGCATGGCCGAACAGGCGACACGGTTTCGCGCACAGGGAGCCGAACTGTATCAACCGCAGTCGGTAAGCGGGTCAGAGGTTCAGGCATGAACAAGCCCGATGAGACTTATCCTGTGAGCCCTCGGCCGATCGTCTGGAGCATTGCGGGCTCTGATTCCGGTGGCGGAGCTGGTATCCAGGCCGATCTGCTGACCTGCCACCAGTTGGGTGTGCATGGCTGCTCTGTGATTACCGCCATCACGGCACAAAATTCGACTCGGGTGATCGGTGTGGACGCAGTACTGATGCAAACCTTTGTCAGTCAGCTCGATGCTCTGGAGGCCGATCTACCGGCCGATGGCATCAAGATTGGCTTGCTGCCCACGCGCCTGCATCTGGAGATTCTTGCCAAGCGGCTGGCGCATTGGCGGGCCAGCAAAGCTGACTCACTCTCGCCTCAGCGCATGGCATCCAGCAAGAGCCCCTTCGTGGTTTATGATCCTGTGGCCATCGCCAGTACGGGGCAGACCATGGCAAGCCCGGATGTGCTCCAGGGCGTGGATGCGCTGTTTGCGCAGCTGGATTTGCTCACCCCCAACCAGCCAGAGCTGGAATGCTTGACCGGAATTGCCATCTCGTCGCCCCAGCAGTTGGTGGTCGCGGCGCAGCAACTGCGCCACCGAGGTGTCAAGGCGGTGCTGGTCAAAGGTGGGCATGCCAGCTGGCAGGGGGATTGGTGTCTGGATTATTTCTGCGATGAGCAGCAGAGTTTTTGGCTGGCGCTGCCACGGCTGGATACCCGGCATGGGCACGGAACCGGCTGTTGTTACGCCTCGGCGATTGCAGCGCTGGTGGCTCAGGGGTATGAGCTGGTGGATGCCATCACCCTGGCCCGTGCCTATGTGCAACAAGGATTGGCGGCGGCGCGCGGCATTGGGCAGGGACCGGGGCCGATTGCCCATCTCGGATGGCCTGTGACACGAGAGCA
>JBBRVG010000048.1:0-32531 GCA_038247115.1 Enterobacterales bacterium
ACTCGGGTTTGCAGAGGCAGGGGCGTCGATTGCCAGCTTGCCGACCGAGTCATTTGCACCATGCCCACGCCATCTAGGGCTCTATCCGGTGGTGGATTCTGCGGCCTGGATTGAAAAATTACTGGCCTGGGGCGTGCGCACAGTCCAACTGCGGATCAAGGATCCGCTGCATCCCCGACTGGAGCAAGAGATCCAGGATGCCATCGCCTTGGGCCAGCACTATCAGGCCCGGGTCTTTATCAACGACTATTGGCAACTGACCATTCGCCATGGTGCCTATGGTGTCCATCTGGGGCAGGAGGATCTGCTGCAGGCCGATCTGGCGGCCATTCAGCGCGCCGGTCTACGACTGGGGCTCTCAACCCATGGTTACCATGAAATAGCCTGTGCCCTGGCTCTGCGCCCTTCCTACATAGCTTTGGGACATATCTTCCCCACGACCACCAAGCAGATGCCCTCGGCACCCCAGGGGCTGCTGCGGCTCAGCCGCTACGCCGAGCTTTTGTCGGACGTTGCTACCGTTGCGATTGGCGGTATCAGCCAAGCCCGGGTGGCGTCTGTGCTTGCGACAGGCGTCGGCTCAGTGGCCTTGGTCACGGCGATCACCGAGGCCGCCGATCCGCACGCGGTGACCCTGGCCTTACTGGCGCAAGTGGGGGCAGGGGATACCATGTTGCCGGATGCCGCTCTGTCTGATGCCGTTGTGTCCTATGTCGCCGCCGCACAAGCCTGCTGTAATCCCCAGCCTCGACAGCCGGAGCATCTCCATTGCCCCGTGGAGGCTTGCCATGACTGATCAATCGCAGATAGGGAGGTCGCCGCAAGCGGCAGAGCCTTCCGCAGCGCAAGATGAGATGAGTTGGCGTCGCTACGGCCGGCAGATGTTGCTGCCAGAAATTGGCGAGCGCGGGCAACAACGCTTGGGACAAGCCCGGGTGTTGATCGTCGGGCTGGGTGGATTGGGCTCACCGGCGGCCCTCTATTTGGCCGCAGGCGGTGTTGGCCAGCTCTGGCTGAGTGATGACGATGTGGTGGCGACGAGCAATCTGCAACGCCAGATCCTCTATACCTCCGCAGAGCTGCAGCAACCCAAATGCAACGCAGCCAGCAAGCGTCTGGCGCAGCTCAATCCGAATATCAGATGTTATGCCGTTGCGGCTCTTGCTGAGTCAACTGGATCAAGACTGCTGAAACCCGATGGTCAGGCTGTCGATTTGGTGCTTGATTGCTCCGATAACATGGCCACACGCCAGTTACTCAACCGCTGCTGCGTTGAGCTGCAGATCCCCTTGCTCAGCGCGGCTGCCTCCGGCTGGCAAGGCTCCTTGCTGTTGTTCGACTATCGCCCGAGTCTTGTCTCGGCAGCCGAACCGGAGCCTGGTTGTTACCACTGCTTGTATCCACAGCAGGAGGAGCCAGCGTTGAACTGCCAGAATGCCGGGATTGTCGGGCCGGTTGCCGGGATGCTGGGCACCTTGCAAGCACTGGAGGCGATGAAATTCCTGCTCGGTCTGCCTAGCTCAGCGCTGGGGGCCTTACAACACTTTGATGGGCTCAGTGGTCATTGGCGGCGCGTCGCATTGCGGGCCGATCCCCTCTGTCCTGTTTGTCATCCCCCCGTCATTCCCACCTCCGCGCCAGACGCAGCGTCTGTCGCCTCGGCTCGGATGGAGAACCGCCGATGAGCTTTGTATTGAATGGCCAGCCTCGGGCTTGGCAACCGCAGTTGACGCTGGAAGCCTTGCTGCGCCAGGAGGGTTATATCGGCAACATACCGGAGGCTCCGCAATCGGACGCTGGCAGTTGCACCGCATCAATACGTGCTGGCGTGGCCGTTGCCATCGGACAACAGGTGGTACCGCGTTCAACCTGGGCACAAAGGGTCATAGCGCAGCAGGATGAGATTGAACTGTTCCAAGCCATAGCTGGAGGCTAACCATGACCGATGAATTAACAACAACACCGCTGATCATTGCCGGTCGGCCATTTGGCTCCCGGCTCTTTACCGGGACGGGCAAGTTTGCCTCGGCACAGATGATGTCGAGCGCCATTGCGGCATCCGGCTCCGAGCTGGTGACCATGGCTTTGCGGCGGGTCCAGCTGGAGGGGCCGGACCAACAGATCCTGGCACCGCTTCAACGCTTGGGAGTGCATCTGTTGCCGAACACCTCCGGGGCCAGGACGGCAAAAGAGGCTGTCTATGCCGCCCATCTGGCCCGTGAAGCCCTCGGGACCAACTGGGTGAAGCTGGAGATCCATCCCGATGCGCGCTATCTGATGCCCGATCCCCTCGCGACTTTGCAAGCAGCCGAGCAACTGGTTGCTGATGGCTTTGTGGTGCTGCCTTACTGCAGCGCCGATCCTGTGCTGTGTAAGCTTCTGGAGGCGGTGGGATGTGCGGCTGTGATGCCACTCGGAGCGGCGATTGGCTCGAATCAGGGGCTCAGCACTCGGGAGATGCTGAAAATAATCATCGAGCAATCTGGCGTTCCTGTGGTGGTGGATGCCGGCATTGGCGCGCCTTCCCACGCGGCCGAGGCCATGGAGCTGGGGGCAGATGCGGTACTGGTGAACACCGCCATTGCCGTCGCCAGCCAGCCGCAACGGATGGCGCAAGCGTTTCGTCTCGCCGTCGAGGCCGGAAGATTGGCCTATGAGGCGGGTCTGGCATCGCGGCGTGTGGTGGCCGAGGCGTCTAGTCCCTTGAGCGGTTTTCTGGCTTCCTTAAGCTGAGGAGTGGCGATGAGCTTTTACGATATCTGGCAACAGCTGGATTGGACTCGGTTGCAGCAGGCCATTACGGCATCAACCCCGGCGGATGTCGAGCGGGCCTTGCATCGTGAGCGCCGGGATCTGACGGATTTTGCCGCACTGATCTCGGTCGCAGCCGAGCCTTTTCTGCCGCAGATGGCCGCCGAGGCAGAACGATTGACGCGGCAGCGATTCGGGCAGGGGGTTAGCATGTATCTGCCATTGTATTTAACCAACCTCTGTGCCAATGACTGCAGTTATTGCGGTTTTTCTATGAGCAATAAACTCAAACGAAAAGTCCTGGATGAGGAAGAGGTTCGTGCCGAATGCGCTGTGATCCAGCAGATGGGCTATCAGAATCTATTGCTGGTTACCGGGGAGCATGAGACCAAGGGCGGAATGGACTATTTCCGGCGCATGTTGCCGGTCGTCAAACCCTATGCCAGCTACCTGATGATGGAAGTTCAACCACTGGGCACGGAGGAGTATCGCGAACTCATCGAATTGGGGCTAGATGCTGTCATGGTGTATCAGGAGACCTACCATCCAGCGACCTACGCCGCACACCATCTACGAGGCAAGAAGCAGGATATGCGCTGGCGGATGGAGACTCCGGATCGCCTCGGTGCAGCTGGCATCGACAAGATCGGGCTGGGCGCCCTGCTCGGACTCGCTGATTGGCGCACCGACTCCTTGATGCTGGCTCATCACCTGGGATATCTGCGTAAACGTTACTGGACGAGTCGCTACTCGATGTCGTTTCCCCGGCTGCGTCCCTGTACCGGCGGTTTCAATCCGGAACACCCGATGAGCGATCGGCAACTGGTGCAACTGATCTGCGCCTGGCGGTTGCTGGATCCCGAGTTGGAGCTCTCGCTCTCGACCCGGGAATCAGCTGAATTTCGCAACGGCGTGATCCCGCTGGGGATCACCAGCGTCAGTGCGGGCTCCAGCACTCAGCCGGGCGGTTATGTCCGCCCCCAACAAGAGTTGGAGCAATTTGCTATTCATGACGAGCGCCCCGCCCAGCGAGTGGCCACCTCGATTCGTAATGCCGGCTTGGAGGTTATTTGGCGTGAAGCCAGCGCTCGAGACTGGAGCCGATAACCCATAGCGGCCTGACGTTGCAAAATGCAGCGCGATCAGGGTGACGTCGCAATTTGCACAGCAAAAAGCCTCTCCGGAGGCTTTTTGCTGGCTAATCCCCCCCGAAACATGCCTTTCTAGCCTGGCACGACCTTTGCGATAGCCTCAGGAGTGGGCAAGCAAAACGCAGACTGTCTGCGTACTCGTGGAGGTCCATCATGAAAAACCAGCTTTCCTTTTTGGAGTCGACTCAAGTTCTGACTCTGGAAGGCGACTTTGATGCCTTGGCCTGTGAGGAGTTAACACCGATCCTGGAACGTATGCCGGGAAGTGCAGAGGAGGTGCTAGTCGATATGACCCAGGTGCACTTCATCGACTCATCCGGTATCGGGGCCTTGGTGTTTCTCTACAAACGGTTGATCAATGCGGGCTGTTATCTGCATCTGGCGTGTAAGCCCGGACAACCCAGAGAACTGCTGCGGCTGCTGCATATTGATCGCAGTGTGCCCTGCTACGGCTCAGTGGCGGATTATCAGCAAGGGATAACGGATGGTACCGTATGAGGGTGTGTCCAGGGGCGCAACTTATCTGGCAGATCCATGGCTGTGCCACGCTCAGGGGCATCCGTTCTTTGCGCCAGGATCTGGCGGCTATGTTGGTGACCCTGGGCATGGAGCCTTGCCGCCAGCACCATTTACTGCTGGGCATCAGTGAGCTGATGACCAACGTGGTGCGTCACGCTTCGCCTCGGGCTCATCGAATGCGTCTTGCCATGCACCAGCGACTCGGTGCTATCTGGCTGGAATTGGAAGACGATGGCGGGGCCTTTGACCCGATCTGGCATGGTCATCTGGCATACCGAAGCCTGCATCACGGCATGAGGCTGCGAGTATCGGGCTATGGTTTGGCGCTGATGAGGATCAGTCTTCCGGCATTACGCTATCAACGCGCGGCGGGAACTAATCGCTACAGCTTGCCACTGGCCGCATGAGACAAGGGTTGATGAGAGTACAACCAACTATGATCCCATTAACACAAGCAGAATAAGACGCTGCTCCAACTTGTTGTTGCCCTTGCTCTCTGTTAGACCCAATAGAGCAATATGTTGACCGGAGCATACCTGTGACTTCTTCTCGGCCCTTGATCTTTTTAGTTGAAGACAGTCTGACCCTCGCCTTGCTGTATAAGGACTATCTACGCAGCGAGCCGTTTGACGTAGTGCATTTTGCCCAAGGACTACCGGTTCTTGAGCAATTGGAAAAACAGTTGCCCCAGGTGGTGCTGCTGGATCTGGAATTACCGGATATCTCGGGGATGGAGATACTGCGTTTTATCAATGAGCGGCATATTCCCTGCACAGTGGTGATGGTGACGGCCCATGGATCTGTGGATATTGCCGTCGATGCCATGCGTCAGGGCGCCTTTGATTTTCTCACCAAGCCATTTGATGGCAAACGACTGTGCACTACGGCGCGCAACGCGGCCCGACATCAGCAACTGACCTATCTGGTCGAGACCTATCGCGCCAATTATGACCGTAACGAATTCGGTGGTTTTATCGGCGGCTCCCTGCCCATGCAAGGGGTTTACCATATGCTGGAAAGCGCGGCTCCGAGCAAAGCGACTGTCTTTATTACAGGTGAAAGCGGTACCGGCAAAGAGGTGTGTGCCGAAACACTGCACAAACTGAGCCCTCGTCGCGATCAGCCTTTGGTGGTACTCAATTGTGCCGCCATTCCCCGTGACTTGATTGAAAGTGAAATCTTCGGTCATGTGAAGGGGGCATTTACCGGTGCGCTTGCCGATCGGCTGGGGGCTGCAGCGCGAGCGGATGGCGGCACCCTGTTCCTGGACGAGATTTGCGAGATGGAGCTGGACCTGCAAAGCAAGTTGCTGCGGTTTATCCAGACCGGAAGTTACCAACGGGTGGGGGGTAGCAAGCTGGATACGGTGAATGTTCGTTTTGTCTGTGCGACCAATCGGGATCCATTGGTGGAGGTGCAAGCCGGGCGTTTTCGTGAGGATCTCTACTATCGCTTGCACGTGATCCCTGTGGTGCTACCACCGCTGCGGGAACGGGGCGAGGATGTGTTGCAGATTGCCCGCCAGTTTCTCCGCCAGTTTTCCGCCGAAGAGGGGAAACACTTCACCGGCTACAGTCATGAGGCCGAATCCATACTGCTCGGCTATGCATGGCCGGGCAATGTCCGACAACTGCAAAATGTGGTGCGCAACATTGTTGTCTTGCATGAGGGGGATGTGGTGCAACCAGGCATGTTACCGCCGCCGTTGAATCAGTTGATCCCCAGCGAGCGTTTTATGCGGGAGTTGACTCCCGAATTATCTGCTGCGGACTCGCCGATCCGTCCTATGTGGCTGGTGGAAAAAGAGACCATAGAGCATGCGATTAATCAATGTGGTGGCAACATCCCCCAGGCTGCCAGCCTGCTGGAGCTGAGTCCTTCGACTATCTATCGCAAGCGACTGGCCTGGGAGTCCGCGGATCACTAGCGGGGCGACTGGTGATCCCTTGCCGTTATTGCATGCTATCGAGGAGCAAGCCTAGTTCTTCTGCGTCCCAATGTTTCGCGCTGGTATCCGCCGTGGTGCTGGCTTTTCGT
This sequence comes from Enterobacterales bacterium, assembly GCA_038247115.1. Taxonomy (GTDB): domain Bacteria; phylum Pseudomonadota; class Gammaproteobacteria; order Enterobacterales; family Aeromonadaceae; genus Pseudaeromonas. The sequence goes on from JBBRVG010000048.1 coordinate 6,459, forward strand.
TCCAGATCAAAACCACGCTGTGGGAGCAGAGTGGTCTGCGTGGTCTGCGCGGTCAGCGACGGTTGTGGTGGGCCGCCGACTATGGGCAGTAATTCGCACAACTCATGCATGGTATGGATCCGGCTGAGCAAGGGTTTAAAACTAGGAAGCCCTTTGAAGTCAGCTGTCACCACCAGCGGAGTATCGCTGTGCAGTGCCCACTCCAATTGCAAGGGAGGGCATTGGCAGATTTCGGCTGTGTTGTGGTAAGGCAGCAAGGTGACTTGCCAATGTTGCAGATAAGCCGGTAACTGCTCGACACTCTTTTCTCCGAGCCAGAACACGTTGCGTTGCTGCAACAGGTGATCCAGCTGGGGACTTTGACGGGGTCCGATCAACACCCAATACCAATCGGGACGACGTTTTGCTGCGCTTTCCAGTAATTCCCAGTCCAGTTGTTCAGACAAGGGACCATGAAAGCCGATGATGGGGCGACCTTTGGGCAAGTCGCGTGGACGAGATTGCCAGCTGGCCTTGTTCTCATGATGCAGCAGAACGGTTTTGTAAGCAGGCAAGTTGGCCGCTTGTTGCCGGGTGGATGCAATCAACAAACCGGCTTTGGCGATCAGCTGTTTCTCGAGCCATTGCGCCGAATTGTCGTCTTGCATGGGGAGCGAGTACTCGTCGCGGTAATAGACAATGGAATGGATCCCCAGATTATCCGCCAAGCGATGGGCATCGGGATTCAAAAATACCAGGACCGGCTCATGCATGTTCAGGTAATGCCGGGTATCGCGAATTTGTTTTGCCAGCCAGAATTGACGCAGCCCCTGCAACCAGGAAATGTCGCTGCCAAATGGCAAACGAATATTCAGATGGTAGATGGGGGATGGTGCTGTCTCGGAACCGGCAAGGGTCGCAACCCACAATACCTTGCGATTCTTGGCCAGACGTAAAAACAGCTCCCGGCTGGAGACCGGACAACTGAGCCAGTCGGTGCCGATAATAATCAAGTCACGTTTTTGTTTCATATGTGCCCCCAATCCGGCCAATTATAAAGCCGGGTATACAGGATTAAGCAGAAATGATGCCAACATGGATTAATTTAATTAATTATTATATATCAATGGGATAGTCATTATTACCCCAAGGGGTATCGGTGAGGCGCGCTGCAAATTGCAAATTGCAGTGACAGATCGCGAATCGCATATCGGGGGGCAGGCCTCAGATCCTGCGGCCAGATGTGATCCTGTCTGAAAAATGACAAGGTTTAGTGGCGTGATTGGCGACTATGAGTGAAACAATAGGAAAGGCATTGGCTAGCCTGCGTTTGGTTGGTCTGAGGCTATGGGTGGGCCAGTTCAAGGAGTGGTTATGCAGGTAGTGTTTGTAGCCAAAGATTCTTTAGCCGATATAGAACTCAATCTTCGCAGCCTGCTTGCCAGGTCTGATGTGCGCGGCATTTTGCTCATGGTTGCCTCCGGGAATGCTTTCCCTGCCTCGGCGCTGGACCCGTTGCTCAAGCACGCCAATAAACCGATTTTTGGTGGCATATTTCCATCTGTGATGTGGGAAGGCGAGCAGTATGGCACCGGAGCTGTGATGATGGGGCTGAGTTGCGAGGTGCGATGGGCTGTCCTTGATGATTTGCAACAGGGAAGTCTAGAGGCTTCCTTGCAGGAGGCTCTGGCGCTGGATGATGGCGCGCGTGAAACGCTATTTACCTTTGTTGACGGTTGTTCCAGCCAGATCAACAAACTGATTGCGGCCCTGTTCAATCAGTATGGGTTGGAGCTCAATTACATCGGCGGTGGTTGTGGAACTGCATCATTTGAATCCATGCCCTGTGTCATCACACCGGCGGGCGTACTGCAGGATGCGGCGGTTCTTGCCCTGGCGGGTTGTCATAGTGGTGTCGGGGTGGCTCACGGTTGGCAATCTATCTCTGGAGCCTTCAAAGTCACAGAAGCCGATGGGAATCGCATTATCTCCCTGGATTGGATACCGGCGTTCGAGGTGTATCGACAGGTGGTTGAGTCGCATGCCGGAGCTTCATTTGCGGGTTCCAGTTTTCGTGATCTGGCCAAAGCCTATCCGTTTGGCATTGCCAAATTGGGCAAGGAGATGGTGATCCGGGATCCGGTGCAATGTATCGATGGCAGCCTGTTGTGTGTGGGCGAGGTACGGCGAGGCGCTTATGTTCATGTGATGCATGGTAAAGCCGCAGAGCTGATCCAGGCCGCACGCCAAGCCAGCGAACTGGCATTGGCATCCTTTGGTCATACCAGCCCCAGCGCCATGCTATTTGTCAATTGTGTCTCTCGCTCCCTGTTTCTAGGTCCCGATTTTTCACAAGAGATGGCAGCGGTGCGTCAGAGTGGATTGCCGATGATGGGGGCACTCACCTTGGGTGAGATCGCCAACAGCGGGCAGGACTATCTGGAGTTGTTTAACAAGACATCGGTTGTGGGGTTGCTCTGAACATGGCCAATACCAGTCTGATCGAACAGGAAGTTCTGCACGAGATCGCGATGTCGATTGGCATCAGCCTTGATCTGGGCGATATGCTGCGGGAGTGTTTACCTATTTTCGTCCGGGGTTTGGGCTGTTGCACGGCGGCCGTCCTGTTGCAGGACGGCGAGTGTGGTTTTTTCACTCCCAAATGCATATTGCCCCATGCGGCGATGCGAAATCGGGGTCTGCACCAGGCGATGGCCAAGGCCATCGACTTGCACACCTCGGGTCAGGTGTTTGCCATTCCGCTCATGGAACAGGCCGAACAACATCTCTACTACGCCTGGCCCCTCAAAGAGACCGGTATTCTGCTGTTGGGGCGTAGCAATGCGTTTGCTTATCCTCTGTATATGGAAGTCGGTCCACTGGTTGATAAGCTGGCTTTCGCCATTCAGGCCTGTGAGCAATATGACTCGCTCCGGGTTGCCAAACAGGCCATGGCCAAGGCACGAGATGAGGCCGAGTCGGCGAATAAGGCCAAAAGTTATTTCTTGGCCACCATGAGTCACGAGATCCGGACGCCCCTTAATGCGGTACTCAATCTCTCCGAACTTTTGGCTGAAACCCAGCTCAACGATCATCAGCATCGTCTGCTCAACGGTATCTGCTCGGGAGGGCAGGCGCTGCTGCAACTGGTGAATGATGTATTGGACTTTTCAAAAATTGAGGCCGGGAAGCTGGAATTCATCCCAGAGCCGTTTCACTTGGGATCGCTCCTGGACGGGGTGCGGGATTTGTATGGCAAACAGGCGACCGAAAAGGGCTTGTTCTTCGAGTTTAAACTGGATCCGCAGTTACCGGATGTGATTGAGACAGATCCTTCTCGCTTGCGGCAGATTTTGCATAATCTGCTATCGAATGCTCTCAAGTTTACCGATCGCGGCTTCATTCGAGTGACTGTGGCTGTGGAATCTGTGGCCCCGGGAGCGAAGCAATTGCGCATTGTGGTGGAAGATAGCGGTATTGGTATCGCCGAGGAGCATCAGGCTGGCCTGTTTCAGGAGTTCCATCAGCTCGATTCCGGTTTGAACCGTCGTTTTGGGGGAACAGGCCTGGGTCTCGCCATAGTGGCTCGACTGGTGGATGGCATGAAAGGCTCGTTGGGTATGAGTTCCTGCCTGGGGGAGGGAAGTCGTTTTTGGTTTGCTCTACCGGTGCTGACTACCCGTCCTCTCACGGCTCCCCAGGCGTTGCCTCTGCCGACCCCGGGCGGCGATATTCTACTGGTCGAAGACAGTCCGACCAACCAGATGGTGGCTTGTGCGTTATTAGAAAAGTTGGGCTGCCAAGTTACTGTTGCCGAAAGCGGGGTGCAGGCGATTGCGGCGGTGCAAAATAAGATGTTCGATCTGGTCTTGATGGACATCTCCATGCCAGGGATGGACGGGATGGAAGCAACCCAGCGGATCCGTCAGTTGGGTCCCGATTATGTGCAATTGCCCATAGTGGCGATGACCGCCCATGCTTTGGCGCAGGACAGAGCCAGCTGCCTGGCGGCAGGCATGAATGATTATCTGAGTAAGCCGCTGCAACGGGAGCGATTGCAGGATGTTGTCAGCCGCTGGTTAGCATCGGCACCCATCGCTGTTCACCCGGCACCTGATTCGGCGCCTGCCTGGAGCACCTATCCGATCCTGGAGCCGAGCATACTCGATGCCTTGCAACAGGAAACCACACCGCAAGTCCTACGGCAGGTGGTTGAGCTGTTTATTCAAGAGGTCGGGGAACATGGCAAGGCTCTCGGTTCAGCGCTGAGTGCCATGGATCTACAGGCTGCCGTATCGCCAGCCCATGCTATCAAGAGCAGTGCCGGTGCTTTGGGGGCTATGGCCTTGTACCATGCAGCGTCTGCGTTGGAGTCGGCATGTCGGCTCGCACATGCCGATACGGCGACGCAGTTACTGCGCGATATCAGCCCATTGATTCAGCAGACGGTTGCACATCTGCAGCAGCATTTTCAGCCGGTATGCTGAGATAACCAATCGCTGGCGAAATTACGTTCAAGTGTGCATTTGTACGGCAAAGTTGAGGAAATTCTGCGGAATTTTATCGACCAATTGGTAGATCCCAGTAAAATCCCCGCCTTTTGCGGCGTGTCTTTTCCATACTCGTCGCTTGTTAACAGCTGATTAACAACTAGCCTTAGTACAGGAGTTAAACATGTGTTTAATTCACCACTGGGCGATGAAGAAGAGCAGGAGTTCATAGTGGAAAAGTTTTGGCTGAAGCGTTATCCCGCAGGAGTTCCGGCCGAGATCAATCCTGACATCTATCCCTCGTTGGTGGAGATGTTTGAGGCGTCTGCTGCGCAATATGGTGATCAGCCAGCCTATATCAATATGGGGCAGACCCTCACGTACCGCGGCTTAGAGCAGCAATCCAGGGCCTTTGCGGCTTATCTGCAGCACGACTTGCAATTGCAACCCGGTGATCGCGTTGCGGTGATGATGCCCAACCTGTTGCAGTATCCAATTGCCTTGTTTGGAGTCTTACGTGCCGGCCTCATAGCGGTGAACGTCAACCCTCTGTATACCCCCCGGGAACTGGAACATCAGCTGAAAGATTCCGGTGCCAAAGCCATAGTGATTGTTTCCAATTTTGCTCACACCCTGGAGCAAGTCGTGTTTAAAACCGGCGTTCAGCATGTGATCCTGACTCGCATGGGGGATCACCTCGGGTTTGCCAAGGGCACACTGGTGAACTTCGTTGTCAAATACATCAAAAAGCTGGTTCCCAAATATCACTTGCCCAATGCCATCTCCTTTCGCCGCGCCTTGAGTAAGGGCCAGCATTTGCAGTACATCAAACCGCGGCTCCAGCCTGACGATCTGGCCTTCTTGCAATACACAGGCGGCACCACAGGGGTTGCCAAAGGTGCCATGCTCACCCATCGCAACATGCTGGCCAATGTGGAGCAGTGTCTCGGAGTCTATGGCCCTGTGTTGCACCCAGGGCAGGAGCTGGTGGTCACGGCGCTGCCGCTCTACCACGTCTTTGCGTTGACTGTGAATGGCCTCCTGTTCCTGCGCTTGGGCGGTTGCAACCTGCTGATCACCAACCCGCGGGATATTCCTGGTTTTGTCAGTGAGCTGAAACAATATCAGCCGACCTGCATTATAGGGGTCAATACATTATTCAATGCGCTGTTGAACAATGAGGCATTCTGCCAGCACTCTATGCCCCATTTACGCTTGGTGATTGGCGGAGGCATGTCGGTGCAGCATGCGGTCGCCGAGCGTTGGCAAGCCACCACAGGTACCAAGCTGCTCGAGGGCTATGGTCTGACCGAATGCTCGCCTCTGGTCTCGGTCTGCCCTTATGATCTGGAAGGATACAACGGCTCGATTGGCTTACCCGTCTGCTCCACCGAGGCTCGGATCGTTGATGATGAGGGGCGAGAGATACTGGCGCTGGAGCAATCCGGCGAATTGCAGATCCGGGGTCCCCAGGTCATGAAGGGGTACTGGCAACGGCCGGAGGCAACAGCGGAAGTCATGAAAGATGGCTGGCTAAGTACCGGTGATGTGGTGGTATGGCAGGAGCAGGGATTTATCCGCATTGTCGATCGCAAGAAGGATATGATCCTGGTCTCCGGCTTCAATGTGTATCCGAATGAAGTCGAAGATGTAGTGGCCATGCACCCCAAGGTGCTAGAGGTGGCTGCAGTCGGTGTTCCCAGCCCGCAAACCGGTGAGATGGTGAAAATTTATGTGGTCAAGCGTGATGCCTCGTTGAATGAGGCGGCTCTGATGGCCCATTGCCGCAAACATTTGACTGCGTACAAGGTCCCTAAGCTGATAGAATTCCGCTCAGAATTGCCTAAATCGAATGTCGGCAAGATATTGCGTCGTGTCTTACGCGATGAGAGTGTCAAACCGACGGCCCCTTGAGACGGTATTGCGACCACCGCTCGTTGTTTCAAGCCACATGGATTGACCATGCACTACCAAAATATTATCCACGCCGAGGCACTGGCTGCCTTTTGCGCCGAATTGGGCACTGCGCCTCTGGCGATTGATACCGAATTTGTTCGTACCCGCACTTATTATCCCCAGCTGGGCTTGGTCCAGTTATTTGATGGTCAGCAACTGGCGTTGATCGATCCGGTGGCGATCCCGGATCTGTCGCCGTTGTGGCGAGTGTTGCAGCGTCCCGGGCAAATTACCGTGTTGCATGCTGCCAGTGAAGATTTGGAGTTGATCTATCATGAAGCGGGGTCCATGCCTTTCCACACTCATGATACCCAGTTGGCGGCGGCATTTACCGGCTCCGGTCTATCAATCGGCTTCAATGCCATGACCCAGGAGTTGCTGCAGGTGACGCTGGATAAAGATCAGGCTAGAACCAATTGGTTGGCACGTCCCCTGACGGAAAAACAGCTGCACTACGCGGCAGCCGATGTGTTCTATCTGCTCCCCATCTATGAAAAACTGCTGGCGCGTTTGCAACAGGAAGGTCGCATGGCCTGGTTTGAAGAGGAGTGTGCGGCATTGGTGGAGCGCAAACGGCCACAGGATCTGAGTGAGCAAGCGTACAAGGATATTGGCAATGCCTGGCAATTGGGCCGTCAGGAACTGGCGGTATTGCAACGGCTGGCGATGTGGCGTGAGAGCGAGGCAAAACGCCGGGACTTGGCGTTAAATTTTGTGGTTAAAGAGCTGCATCTGTTCAAATGTGCCGAGCGTATGCCCAAAACATTGCGGGATTTGGAGCAGTTGGGGCTGTTGCAACCGGAGATCCGGAATCATGGCAAGACACTGCTGCGATTAGTTGAGGAAGCACTGAACAGTGACCCGCAACATTGGCCGCAGCCAGTGCAGCGATTGGTCGATTTCCCGCACTATAAATCCGAACTCAAGCGACTGCGGGCTAAAGTGGAGGCCGTTGCCAATACACAGCGTATCCCGGTGGAATTGTTAGCCTCGAAAAAGACCATTCATCAGTATCTGAGCTGGTTGTGGAAATGTGCCGACGAGCACAAACAGGACGGCAAGATGCCGCGTTTGCTGACCGGCTGGCGCAAGGAGCTGCTGGGTGATTTGAACCAATAGCCTCATCGAGACCGTCAGGATCACTGTGAGTAACCCTCAATGCCAGTTCGTTCACCCGACTGGCATTTTAATTGTCGGATCTTACAAGGCATGTTCGTAGATAGTGGCGATCTGCTCCAGGCTGGGATGTATCGGGTTGGTGACAAAGCAGGGATCTGTCAGAGCATTGCAGGCCAATAGAGGAATATCATCTGCCTTCACCCCAAGGTTGCGCAGAGGATGGGCCAGATTGACATCGCGGCGTAGGCTCGCCAGGGCTGCAATGAGCCGGACCTTTTGTTCGGCTTGGCTCAAGCCTTTCATCGGTAGCCCCATGGTCACTCCGATCTGCTGATAGCGAGCAGGAGCCGATGCAAAATTGAAAGCTACCACATACTCCAGCAATAGGGCGTTGCATTCTCCGTGTGGCAGGTCGAGCAATCCCCCGAGGCTATGGGCCATGGCATGCACCAATCCTAGGCTGGCGGTGGTGAATGCCAATCCAGCCAGCAAGCTGCCCAACATCATCGATTCCCGATACTGCAGCTCCAGCGGATGGGTTAATGCCTGACGCAGGTTGCCGCAGATTAACCGGATCGCCTCTAACGCATAGAGATCGGTGATCGGGGTACTGTTTGTGGAAACATAGGCCTCGATGGCATGCACCAGCGCATCCATGCCGGTGGCGGCAGTCAACTCAGATGGCATTGTGGTCGTAGTGACGGGATCTATGAGTGCCAAGGTCGGCACCATGGTGGGACTCACAATAGCGAATTTCACATTGCTCTGGGTGTCAGTAATGATGGCAAAGCTTGAAACTTCCGAACCCGTGCCAGCTGTCGTCGGGATACAGATCAGGGGCGGCCCCGGCTGTGGTACCTGATTCAAGCCCGCAAATTGCTGTATGCAGCCATTATTATTGACCAAGGCACTGATAGCCTTGGCGCAATCCATGGGGCTGCCACCGCCCACCGCCACGATAAGATCGCACTGCTGCTGTTGATAGAGCTCAAATCCTGCTATCACCTCAGCATCTTTGGGATTGGGTGTCAGGTGAGAAAAGAGTTGATGTTCGACCTTGGCTTGTTGCAGCTGTACCAGTACTCGCTCAATCCAACCCGCTTGTATGACGCCAGGATCACTGACCAATAAAACCCGTTTGGCCGAAAACTGGGTCAGATAGTCACCCAAGGTTTCGATGGCACCATCCCCCAAGACAAACTTGGGTGAAAAATGAGCTCTGCACTCCATGGTCTCTCCCTCTATAGCCATCCAAATTGTCGTTGGCCGAGATATTGAGAGCCTAGTTCATCGTTGACGAAAGTGCCTGATCCATGGCAATGGCAGAGTAGGATTTGCCGTCAAAAAAAATGCCAATCAGATAGTCTGATTGGCATTGTTGTGTCGGCTGGATCGCCAATACTAGGTGAGGAGAGCGTTAATCGTCGCTGTCGTCACCGGGTTTACGCTCACCGCCCAACATGATGTTGAGCTCCAGTACGGACAAGTCATCTTTCTTGTCCAGCTGGACGCTGACCTGATCCGGGCTGATTTCCACATACTTGCGGATCACATCCAGGAGATCTTGCTTCAGCTGTGGCAGATAATCCGGGCCGCCCCGGGTACTGCGTTCATGGGCGACTATGATCTGCAGGCGCTCTTTGGCAACCCGGGCTGTATTATCTTTGCGTGGACGCAGGAAAAAATCGAGTAAGGACATGGCTTAGCTCCCAAACAAGCGAGACAGGAAGCCTTTCTTCTCCTCGACCAGGAAGCGAAAATCACGCTTCTCACCGAGCAGACGGGCAACTGCGTCGTCATAGGCCTGACCGGCATCGGACTCAGCGTCCAGAATAACCGGCTCACCTGCGTTAGAAGCGCGCAGGACGGAAGGGGATTCAGGGATAACCCCGAGCAGCGGAATGGCCAGAATTTCCTGCACATCCTCCACGCTCAACATATCGCCCCGATTGACGCGATTAGGCGAGTAACGGGTCAGCAGCAAGTGCTCCTTGATGGGCTCCAGACCCAGCTCGGCACGGCGGGATTTAGATGCCAGTATCCCCAGGATCCGATCCGAATCACGTACTGAGGACACTTCCGGGTTGGTGGTGACCACGGCTTCATCGGCAAAATAGAGTGCCATCAGGGCACCGGTTTCGATGCCAGCCGGAGAGTCACAGAGAATGTAGTCAAACCCCATCTCTTTGAGCTTGCCAATAACCCGCTCGACGCCTTCACGGTTCAGAGCGTCCTTGTCCCGAGTCTGCGAAGCAGGGAGAATGAACAAATTTTCGACGCGCTTATCTTTGATCAACGCCTGATTAAGATTTGCTTCCTCATTAATCACATTAACAAAGTCGTATACGACACGGCGTTCGCACCCCATGATGAGGTCCAAATTCCGTAAGCCGACATCGAAGTCAATGACCACCGTTTTGTATCCGCGCTGCGCCAACCCAGTGCTGATGGCAGCACTACTGGTGGTCTTACCAACGCCGCCTTTTCCCGAAGTTACGACGATAATACGAGCCATGGGTGCTTTCCTTGTAAACCGTTAAGACTGCAATTTTTCGAAGATAAGCTTATCTTGCTCCAAACGGATATGAACGTCTTGTCCCGTTATCTCCGTTGGAAGCGCGTCACTAAGCTGGTAGGTGCCAGCGATGGAAACCAATTCGGGATCCAGCTCCTGGCAGTAAATGCGAGCTTGGGTATTGCCTCGGGCACCAGCCAGAGCACGACCTCGCAGCGAACCGTAAATATGGATACTGTCATCGGCAATGACTTCTGCGCCATTGCCCACTGTGCCGATGATGACCAAAGAGCCACCCGCAGCGTAAATTTGTTGTCCAGAGCGGACATTACCATGATGTACTCGTGTCGGTATGATTGCCGACTCATCATTTTTTTCGACTGCCGCAACTGGCTCCGGTGCTGAGGGCGCCACCAGCTTGCCAGCGGTCATGACCGCGAGCCCTGCCGCCTTGGCGGCGACCTTGGTGGCCTCATCACGGGCACCACTGACACCGACCAGAACGAAATCTTCCCGTTCGATGGTCTCTTTCAAGGCTTCAAAATCAGGCGTGTTTTCCAAGCGTTCGACATTAACCACGAGGGGAGCAAAGTTAAAGAACTGAGGTGCTTGCGCCACCTTGGTTTCCAACAATTCCTTGATTTGCTGTGGATCTGTATCCGTCAAATGCAAGACAGACAGGGTGAAGGTACTACCCTTGAGTTCAATGCCGGTATCGGCCATTTACAGCACTCCGTTGACGAGGAAAACCCTTATAGTTATTGAGTTCCACATGGTATAGTCAGCCACCATTTCAGGCAATAAACCCCGTGAATTTTAACGCGATCCATGATCTGTGCCGTATATAAAAGTCCCAAAAAAGACGCTACCTACCTCTTCGTGGAGCGTCGCGATGATTTTTCACGCATCCCTGACTCCTTGCTGACTGTTTTCGGCAAGCCGCAATTTGTCATGTTGCTTTCACTCAAACAGACTCGTCCACTCGCATTTGTCGAACCGGAACGGTTACTTGAAGCACTGGCCACGCAAGGGTACTTCCTGCAATTACCGCCACCAGAGCCGGACTTGCTCAAACAGCACCGTCAACAGCTAGGACTGGATAAGGTTTGATGAAAAAACTATTACTCGTGGTGGGCTTGCTGTCTGCCACATCCTTGTCGGCTTCGCCTGCTATTTCATTTCCTGACTATGTGCAGAATTTAAAACAGGAGGCCAGAACGCAAGGGATCTCGGCTGCGACCGTGGATGCCTCATTTGTCGATGTGCGCTTTATCGAACGCGCCGTGAAGAATGACCGCAATCAGCCGGAATTCAAGCTGACGCTGGATAGCTATCTTCCGAAGGCCGTGCCGGAATGGAAGGTACGTCAGGCCCAGCAGTTATACCGTAAGCATTATGCCTTGCTGCAGCAGATCGGCGAGCAATATGGCGTGCAGCCGCGTTTTATCGTCGCACTGTGGGGCATTGAAACCAATTTTGGCAAGCTGACCGGCAAGTATTCGTTGATCTCGGCGCTCAGCACCCTGGCCTATGAAGGCCGCCGGGAAGCCTTCTTCAAAAAAGAGTTATTTGCCGCCCTTCGCATCATCGAAGAGGGACATGCCACACCGCAAACACTCAAAGGTTCTTGGGCCGGGGCCATGGGGCAGGTGCAATTTATGCCGAGCTCATTCCTCGCCTATGCCGTGGATCAGGATGGTGATGGTCGCAAGGATCTCTGGCATAGCCAGGCTGATGTTTTCGCCTCCGCCGCTTACTATCTGCAGCAGCATGGCTGGAAAGGGGAAGAGAATTGGGCCCGCCGCGTGCGCGCCCCGCAAACCCTGGATCCGGCCCTGGTCGGTCTGACGGTCAGCAAGCCGGTCAGTGAATGGCGAGCCTTGGGGGTGGTCAATCTGGATGGCTCATCTTTACCCGCCGTGGTCCAGCAAGCGTCATTAGTGATGCCCGATGACAAAGAAGGCAGAGCCTATCTGGCCTATGACAACTACAAGGCGCTGATGGGCTGGAATCGCTCCAACTATTTTGTGGTCGCCGTGGGCTATCTGGCAGATCGCATCGTGGGGAAATCATGACTCAGTTGGCCGAGAATGAACGCTTCTGGGAGCATAAGAGCTTGGAGCAGATGAGCCAGAGCGAGTGGGAATCCCTGTGCGATGGCTGCGGCAAGTGCTGTCTGGTTAAATTGGAAGACGCTGACAGTGGCGAGCTGATTTTCACCAACGTCGCTTGCGACCTGTTGAACCTCAAGACCTGCCAGTGCGGCGACTATCCGAACCGTTTCAAGAAGATGCCGGATTGTCTGCAACTGACCCTCGACAAGATTGCCGAATTTCACTGGCTGCCGACCACCTGTGCCTACCGGCTGCTGGCGGAAGGCGACCCGTTGCCGAGTTGGCATCCACTGCTCACTGGCAGCCGCTCCGCCATGCATGCCGCTGGCCATTCCATCCGCAACAAGGTGATCCACGAGCGTTTTGCCGGTGAGTGGGAAGATCACATCGTCACCTGGCCATTAGGATTCTGAGACGCCAAGCGTTCTGTCTTGTGGCTCCATATTAATACTGAAAGCCGACCTCTGGGTCGGCTTTCTTGTTTCTGCAGGTAGCCATCGGTGTGCCCGTTTTCGGCCCAAAGACAGGACTCTCCCAGTTTAAGTGCACCATAACCTTTCAGCTTGCCGCACTTCAGTGCGCTCACTATTCCCTCTATTTGTTATGTGTATTGCAGCCATCAGTGACTTGAAATGAAATAACTACATGAATATAAACGATAAAATAATTAAGCGTCCGCTTTGGTCTGTTTTGGCATGCGACTTGTAATACCTGCTTGTATACAAGTTGGAATGCTAAGTGGGTGCAGGGATGAGAACAACGGGATGGACAATTCATGAGTGGCAACAGGCTTACCGCCAGCAGGGGGCTCAGGTCATGGATCTGCTGGCTCCATTGGTGGCGAGCCTCGCGGTTGAGGATAACGCCTGGATCAGCCGCATCACTCGGGAGCAACTGGAGCAGCAACTCAGCGATCTGGACCAACGTCTGGCGGCGGTGCAACTGGATCTCTCCCGGTTACCTTTGTACGGCATTCCGTTCGCGGTGAAAGACAATATTGATGTCGCAGGGCTGACCACTACCGCAGCCTGTCCGGCCTTTGCCTATCAACCCACACAGGATGCCACTGTGGTGGCGCGCCTGAAGGCCGCCGGTGCCATAGTGCTGGGCAAAACCAATCTCGATCAGTTTGCCACCGGCCTAGTTGGCACCCGCTCTCCTTACGGCGCCGTCGCCAATACCTTCGATAGCGCCTATATCAGCGGTGGCTCCAGCTCGGGGTCTGCGTCTGTGGTGGCGCGCGGCCTGGTGCCCTTTGCCTTGGGCACCGATACCGCAGGCTCTGGTCGCGTGCCAGCAGGATTTAATAATCTGGTGGGGTGGAAACCGACGCGCGGCGCCTTTAGCACCACTGGGGTATTGCCCGCCTGCCGCTCCCTGGATTGTGTCTCCATCTTTGCACTGACCGTGGCGGATGCCCAGTTGCTGGCGGCGCAGATGAGTGCCTTCGATGCCACCGATATCTACTCCCGTCCACAACCCGCGACACAGCTGCGCCCCAGCTGGGGCCCAGGTCCCCGGTTTGCCTTGCCGAACGTCATGGAGTGGCATGGCGATGAGCAGCAAACTGCTGCCTTCGAGCAGGCCTGTGATCAGCTGCGGGCTCAGGGTGCCGAGCTGACTGCCATCGATTTTTCCCCCATGTATGCTCTGGCTCGCTTGCTCTACGAGGGACCCTGGGTGGCGGAGCGCCATGCGGTGCTGGAGTCCTTCATGGCCGAGCAGGCGGATCAGATGGATCCGACGGTAGCCTCTATCGTCGCCCAAGCCCAAGGACAAAGCGCCACCGCGGCCCATCAGGCCGAATATCAGCGCATGGCGCTGCAGCGTCAGATCCTGAACGTCTTCAACGAGTTTGATGCCTTGCTGGTACCAACGGCGCCACTGTTTCCAACTCAGGTCCAGGTGGCCGAGGCCCCAGTGACCGTCAACTCCTGGTTGGGGGCCTATACCAATTTCGTCAATCTGGCCGATTGCAGCGCCCTGGCTCTGCCGGCCGGGTTCCGTGCCGATGGCTTGCCGGCCGGCATCACCCTGATTGCTCCAGCCTGGCAGGAGTCCGCCATGGCCGAGTTTGGTGGCCTTTGGCAGCAGCAGTTACAGCTGCCATTGGGGGCGACTGCTCGTGCTTTACCGCCAGCCGGTGACCGTATACCTGCGGCATGCAGCGCTGATTTTTATCCGATTGCCGTGGTAGGTGCCCATCTCTCCGGCATGCCGCTCAATCATGAATTGACCAGCCGCGGCGCCTACCTGCTGGAGCGTACCCGCAGTGCCAGCCATTACCAACTCTACGCCCTGGCCGGGAGTGTGCCGCCCAAACCGGCGCTGGTCGCGGCTACTGAGGCCGAAACTGCCACCGCCGCCATCGAGCTCGAGCTCTGGGCGCTGCCCAAGAGTCAGTGGGCCGATTTTCTGGCCGGGATCCCGACGCCACTGGGACTGGGAACCGTGCTGTTGGCCGATGGCCGTCGGGTCAAAGGATTTATCTGCGAGCCGGGCGCTCTGTCCGGAGCCCGCAATATCACCGAATTTGGCGGCTGGCGGGCTTTTATCCGCAGCTTGAATGCCACTGCTCACTAAAAAGGAATTTGCCGATGTTTACCAAAGTCTTGATTGCCAATCGCGGGGAAATCGCGGTCCGTATCATCCGAACCCTGCGCCGTCTGGGGGTCAAGAGCGTCGCCGTCTACTCCGATGCCGATCGCCACTCCCTGGCGGTGCAATTGGCCGATGAAGCGGTTGCTTTAGGGGGCAATAGTCCGGCCGAGAGCTACCTGCGCGGCGATCTGATCCTGGCGGCTGCCACTGCGACTGGTGCCGAAGCGGTGATACCTGGCTATGGTTTTCTCTCGGAGAATGCCGGTTTTGCCGAGCAGTGTGCCGCTGCAGGCATCGTCTTTGTCGGGCCAACTCCGACCCAACTGCGGCAGTTTGGCCTCAAGCATGAGGCGCGAGCTCTGGCTCAAGCGGCCCAGGTACCGCTGACTCCCGGCTCAGGATTGCTAGATTCGGTAGCCCATGCGTTGAGCGAAGCCGAGCGGGTTGGGTATCCGCTGATGCTCAAGAGCACAGCGGGCGGCGGAGGCATCGGCATGACTCGCTGTGATAGCCCGGCCGAGCTGGAAGACGCTTTTGCCACGGTCAAGCGGCTGGGCGAGCAGTTCTTTAACGATGCGGGTTTGTTTATCGAGCGCTTCGTGGAAGCGGCTCGCCATGTGGAAGTGCAGATCGCAGGGGACGGGCAGGGCACAGTGGTGGCTCTGGGCGAGCGCGATTGCTCCTTGCAGCGCCGTAACCAGAAGGTGGTAGAAGAGACGCCCGCTCCTGGTCTGCCTGCCGTGACCCGTGAGCGCATGCTGGCCGCCGCCGTGAGTCTGGGGCAGTCGGTGGGGTATCAGTCGGTCGGAACTGTAGAGTTTATCTATGACGGCAAGCGGGATGACTTCTACTTTTTGGAGGTCAATACCCGTCTGCAGGTCGAACACCCCATCACAGAGCGGGTGACGGGCATTGATCTGGTGGAGTGGATGCTCCTCATCGCTGCCGGGACACCACCGGATATGCAGCAGTTGCCTGAGCCCCAAGGGGCGGCCATCGAGGTCCGTCTGTATGCTGAGGATCCACTGAAGAACTTCCAACCTTCACCAGGCACCCTGACCGAGGTGGTATTCCCCGAGCAAGGGCCAGATCTGAGGGTGGATGGCTGGATAGAGCAGGGCTCAGAGGTCTCGGCCCACTATGATCCCATGCTGGCCAAGCTGATTGTGTACGGAAAAGATCGCGCCGAAGCCATAGCGCGACTGCAACAGGCACTGGATCAGACGCGCCTTGGCGGCATCGCCACCAACCTGGATTATCTGCGCCAGATCAGCCGTTGGGATCGCTTCCTGGCCGGTGATGTGGCCACCCAGGCGCTCAATAGCGTCACCTTCCTGCCCGCTGCGGTGGAGGTGGTTGTCGCCGGTACCTATACCACAGTGCAGGATTATCCAGGCCGTGTCGGTTACTGGGATATCGGGGTGCCGCCTTCCGGCCCCATGGATGACAGAGCCTTCCGTTTAGGCAATCGCCTGGTGGGCAATAGTGCCGATGCAGCAGGACTTGAGTGCACCATTCTCGGCCCCAGCCTGCGTTTTCATACCGATACCGTGATTGCCCTGACCGGCGCCCCGTCGGCGGCCACTCTGGATGGCGAGCCGGTGGACTATCACAGTGCTATTGCCGTCAAGGCCGGGCAACTGCTGGTGCTGGGCAAAGTGGCGCAGGGTTGTCGCAGCTATGTGTCGATCCGTGGTGGACTGGATCTGCCGGTCTATCTGGGCAGCCGAGCCACCTTCGCCTTGGGTCAATTTGGTGGTCATGCCGGTCGCCCATTGCGGATCGGCGATGTACTACCTCTGGCCGCACAGATTGAGGCCGAACCCTTTACCGGCACTCTGCCCCGGTTACTGCAGCCTGGATTTGGCGAGTTCCCTGAGGCTGTTGAGGGTGGTCTGGTCTGGGAGATTGGCGTGCTCTATGGTCCTCACGGCGCACCGGATTTCTTCACCACCGACTCTATCAATCAGTTCTTTGCTACCGAATGGCAGGTGCACTACAACTCGAACCGTCTGGGAGTGCGTCTGGTAGGGCCCAAGCCGAGCTGGACCCGCACCGATGGTGGGGAAGCAGGTTTGCACCCGTCGAATATCCATGACTGTGAATATGCCATCGGTAGCATCAACTTCACCGGAGATATGCCGGTGATCCTGACCCATGATGGCCCCAGCCTGGGTGGTTTTGTCTGTCCGGTCACCATCGCCAAGGCTGAGCTATGGAAGGTGGGCCAAGTCAAACCCGGCGACAAGATCCGCTTCAAAGCGATGAATTTTGATGAGGCTCTAGCCCGTGAGTTGGCTTGGGATGACGCCATCGACGTTCTGCAAGACCCTGAATTGCCGTCTCACCATCCGGCAAGCTTGCAGCCTGATCATACGGTCTCGGCCTGCGTGATCAATGCACTACCGGCTTGCGGCGACCATCCTGGCGTCGCTTACCGGCAGGCGGGTGATAAATACATACTGCTGGAGTATGGCGACAACGTACTGGATCTGCGGTTGCGGATGCGTATCCACGCCCTGATGGAATCGCTCAAGGCCGCACCTGTGGCCGGGATTGCTGAATTGGCACCGGGTGTTCGCTCCTTACAGATCCGCTACGACAGCCGGGTGATCCATCAGCAAGATCTGATTACGGCCCTGTTGGAGCGTGAGAGCCAACTACCGCCGGTCAGCAGCTTGCAGGTCCGTAGCCGTGTGGTGCATCTGCCCATGGCCTTTGAAGACTCTGCCACTCTGGATGCCGTGGCCCGATATCGCCAGTCGGTTCGGGACACTGCCCCTTGGCTGCCGAATAACGTCGATTTTATCCAGCGTATCAATGGGCTGGAGAGCCGCGAGCAGGTGCGCGACATCCTGTTTGACGCCCGCTACATGGTGCTGGGGTTGGGGGATGTCTATCTGGGGGCTCCCTGCGCGGTGCCCGTGGATCCGCGCCATCGGCTCTTGACCTCCAAATACAATCCGGCCCGCACCTATACCGCGGAAGGGACAGTGGGGATTGGCGGCGTCTACATGTGCATCTATGGCATGGACTCGCCCGGCGGTTATCAGTTGGTGGGGCGTACCCTGCCGATCTGGAACAAATTCCTGAAAAATCCGCAGTTTGCTGCCGGTGAGCCCTGGCTGTTGCGCTTCTTCGACCAGGTGAAGTTCTACCCGGTCAGCGAGGCGGAGCTGGATGTGTTGCGCGAGCAATTCCGCGAGGGCAAGGCGCAGATCCGCATCGAGGAGGAGATCTTCTCCCTGGGGGCCTACGAGCAGTTTATCGAGGACAACCAGCAGAGCATAGATGCGTTCAAGAGTCGCCAGCAGGATGCCTTCACCCGTGAGGTGGCCTTGTGGCAGAGCGAGGAACAGCAGTTGGCCGAGCTGGGTGAAATCACCAGCGAGACTGATGCGATCCCCGACGACCACCATGCCGTGGAGGCCGATATCAGCGGCAACATCTGGAAACTTCTGGTGGAGCCAGGGCAGAGCGTGAAAGCCGGAGAGGCACTGCTGATTGTCGAGGCGATGAAGATGGAGTTTGCGATCCATGCCCCAATCGATGGGGTGGTCAGCCGCATCAGTTGCAAGGCGGGGCGTCCGGTGCAGGCCGGGGATGCGCTGCTCTATATCGAAGCCGGTGAGCCGGAGCTGGTGGACTAAAGGGATCCATCGGTACCAATCGGCACGGGTGCCACAAAATAAGGATAAGGCTATGGAATCGCAACAGACCCGTAAGCGGAGATTGGGAGAGCCTAAACCCAGACCGGTGAACATGGCGGATCGGGTTTATGCCGAGCTCAAGGATCAGATCTTCAATTTTTCCCTGTTGCCAGGGGATCGCTTCAGTGAAAACGAAGTGGCCGAGCGGATGGATGTGAGCCGCACTCCGGTGCGCGATGCGCTCTACCGTTTGCAGCAAGAGGGCTATGTGGAGGTCTATTTCCGCAGTGGTTGGCAGGTCCGGCCCTTTGATTTTGCCTACTTCGAGGATCTCTATGATCTGCGCATCGTGCTGGAGGAGGCGGCGGTGCGGCGCTTATGTGACGGCCTGCAACAAGGGCCGGAGCTGGAGCAACTCAAGCAGACCTGGTTGGTGGCAGAAGCCGAGCGCCTGGCCGATGGCCAACTGGTTTCCCGGCTCGATGAGCAGTTTCACTGTTTACTGGTGGCGGCGGCCGGCAATCGGGAAATGGCCTCGGTGCACCTGAGTGTCAGCGAACGCATCCGCATCATCCGGCGTCTGGATTTTACCCAGGGGCCGCGGATTGCAGCTACCTATAGCGAGCATGGCGCCATTCTGGGGGCCGTACTCAAACGCCGTAGCGAAGAAGCGCTGCGGTTACTGAAGTCGCACATCGAGGCCAGCAAGGCCGAGGTGCGCAAAATCACCCTGCACATGCTGCATGCCGCTCGCGAGCGGAGTCAGCGGCAGGATGAGAGCTCAATTGCTTCACCGATAACGACGATCCCGACAATAACGAGTGCATGACCAACTAACGCGACATGGTAGCGGGCCAGATCTCATCTGTGCCTACGAACAAGGTAAGCCCCACAAGCGTTTGTGCGGAGACCTTTCATTGAACAAGGAGATGTTTCATGAAAACCACAACATTCAAGCAAGTATCCCGTCTGTCCCTCTTGGCATTGGCCATGGCCTCTGCCGGTGCGTTTGCCGCCGATGACACCATCAAGGTCGGTGTGTTGCATTCGCTGTCCGGCACCATGGCGATCTCCGAGACCACGCTCAAAGACACCATGTTGATGCTGATCGACGAGCAGAACAAAAAAGGCGGTGTGCTGGGCAAGAAGCTCGAGGCTGTGGTCGTGGATCCGGCGTCCAACTGGCCATTGTTTGCCGAAAAGGCCCGTGAGTTGATCCAGAAAGAGAAAGTGGCGGCCATTTTCGGCTGCTGGACTTCGGTGTCACGTAAGTCAGTCCTGCCGGTGGTGGAAGAGCTCAACAGCATTCTGTTCTATCCAGTGCAGTATGAAGGTGAAGAGTCCTCCAAGAATGTGTTCTACACAGGTGCCGCACCTAACCAGCAAGCTATCCCCGCTGTGGATTATCTGATGGCTAATGGTGTCAAGCGTTGGGCTCTGCTCGGGACTGACTATGTCTACCCGCGTACCACCAACAAGATCCTTGAAGCCTATCTGAAGGCCAAGGGCGTACCTGCTTCCGACATCATGGTCAACTACACACCATTCGGCCATGCCGATTGGCAATCCATTGTCTCCGATGTGAAGAAGTTCGGCTCTGCGGGTAAAAAGACCGCCGTCGTCTCCACCATCAACGGCGATGCTAACGTGCCCTTCTATAAGGAGCTGGGTAATCAGGGCGTATCTGCCAAGGATATCCCGGTCGTGGCCTTCTCGGTGGGTGAAGAAGAGCTCTCCGGTATCGACACCAAACCGCTGGTCGGTCACTTGGCTGCCTGGAACTACTTCCAGAGCGTCGAGTCCGACGAGAACAGTGCCTTTATCGAGCAGTGGCACAAGTTCACCGGTAAAGAGACTCGCACCACCAATGACCCGATGGAAGCCACTTACATTGGCTTCAACATGTGGCTGAAGGCGGTCGAGAAGGCGGGAACCACGGATCCGGAGCAAGTACAGGACGCGCTGATCGGGGTTGCCGTACCGAATCTGACCGGTGGTTATGCTGCCATGATGCCGAACCATCACATCACCAAACCGGTGCTGATTGGTGAAATCCAGGACGATGGCCAGTTTGAAGTGGTCTCCGAAACCAAGGGCACAGTGGCAGGCGACGAGTGGTCCGATTATCTGCCGGGCTCCAAGGATCTGATCGCCGATTGGCGCAAGCCCTTGGCCTGCGGCAACTTCAATGTCAAAACCGGCAAGTGTGGCGGTAGCGGCAAGTAAGTCGAGGCAAAGTCGCCGAGTCACGCCACAGGGTTGGCTCGGCGGCTGATACAAGCAGTAACGGGTATCCCTGCGCGAAAGCCGGGGGTACCTCCTGGTGAGAGGCGGTTAGGCCTGATGGCGTTGAGCCATCCACCTCATCACGTTTCATCATATCGTTTCATTCAAAAAAGGACGCCAAGATGCAAGCATGGAGCATAAGGCAAGTACCCCACCTCAGAAGGGGACGACGGGCTCGCGGTCTAGCCGTCAATCTTCGCTATGGCCTGATGGCACTGTTCGGGCTGATCCTTTCCCTGTGGGTTCCAACCAGCCTGGCAGCCGACCCTATGAGTCCGGATGAGGCTCTGGTGGTGCTGACAGGGAAGAGTTTCTCCGAAAAAGAGCAGGCGATCAGTGTGCTCGCCAGCAGTGGCCAGCCCTATGTCGCCACCCTGTTTACCGCCTTGGATAGTGGCAACCTCTACTATCGCAAGGCCGATCAGCAGTTGGTGGTGCGTGAGGAGAGCCAGTTTATCGGCTTGCAAACGGGTACCGCCATAGAGGGCAAGTCACGGGATTTTAAACGGGTCGGGCTTAACAATGCGCTACGCGAGCAGCTCGCGGCGCTGGCATCTGGACTGGCATTGAGCGATCCGGATGCGGACAAGCGTCTGGATGCGGTCAAGTCCATGCTGGGCAAGTTATCGTCACAACAGCTGGCCCCCCTGCAGCAGCGTTTGAGTCAGGAAGCCGATCCGCAAGTCAAACAGTGGTTATCCGGAGTCATCGCCTTCAGTCAACTGGATGCTCCGACTCGCGAGGCGCGTCTAACTGCGATCACTGAGCTCACCCCCTTGCGCCATCCGCTGGTGCTGGAGCGTTTCAAATCCCTGGCGCAATCGGATACGGATGCCCAGGTTCGTCTGCAGGCGGGGCAGGCCTTGAAGAGTCTGCAGCATTCTGAGCAGTTCTACTCGGGTATCGAGACCCTCTATTTCGGCATCAGTCTGGGATCTGTACTGGTGTTGGCGGGGATTGGTCTGGCGATCACCTTTGGCGTCATGGGGGTCATCAACATGGCTCATGGCGAGCTGATGATGCTGGGCGCCTATACCACCTTCGTATTGCAACAATGGCTACCGGGGCAACCGGGTCTGGCGTTGTTGCTCTCGGTACCAGCGGCATTTCTGGTCTCCGGGGCCGTGGGTATTCTCATCGAGCGCTCGGTGATCCGCTTCCTCTATGGCCGCCCGCTGGAAACCTTGCTGGCGACTTTCGGCATCAGTCTGCTATTGCAGCAGGCGGTGCGCTCCATCTTTTCACCCTTGAACCAGACGGTGGTGATGCCGAGCTGGATGAGCGGCACCTGGGTCATTAACGACTTTCTCTCCCTCACGCTCAACCGCTTGGTGATCATCGGCTTCAGTCTGCTGGTGTTTGCCGGACTGATGTGGTTGCTCAAGCGCAGTCGGTTGGGGCTGGAAGTACGGGCTGTCTCCCAGAACCGGGCCATGGCCCGCAACATGGGGGTGCGTTCGGCACGGGTCAATGCCCTGACTTTCGGTCTGGGCTCTGGGATTGCCGGTATTGCCGGGGTGGCGCTTTCGCAGTTGACCAATGTGGGGCCGAATCTGGGTCAGAGCTACATCATCGATGCCTTCATGGTGGTGGTGTTTGGCGGGGTTGGCAATCTGTGGGGCACGCTGGTTGCCGGTTTGACACTCGGTGTTGCCAATAAGCTATTGGAGCCGGTCGCCGGTGCCATGCTGGCCAAGATCCTGATCCTGGTCGCCATCATACTGTTTATTCAAAAACGTCCGCGCGGTCTGTTTCCGCAGCGCGGTCGCGCCGTGGAGGGTTAACGCATGGCTTCGTCATTGTTACAGGATAAACGGGGTATGAGCTTGTTGGCCCTGATCTGGCTGGGGGTTCTACTGGCTTCGGCTGCCAACCTGCTGTTGCCGGAGAGCAGCGCCCTGTATGTGGGCAGCAATACCATCACCTTGCTGGGCAAATATCTCTGTTATGCCCTGCTGGCGGTTTCGCTGGATCTGGTGTGGGGCTATCTGGGGATCCTGAGCCTGGGTCACGCCGCCTTCTTCGCTCTCGGTGGTTACGTCATGGGCATGTACCTGATGCGGCAGGTCGGTGATCGGGGTGTCTATGGCAATGCCGAGCTGCCGGATTTTATGGTGTTCCTCAACTGGAGTGAGCTGCCCTGGTTCTGGCAAGGCGTCGGTCATTTCCCGGTGGCGCTGCTGCTGATCCTGCTGGTGCCTGGCATTTTGGCGTTTGTGTTCGGCTTTCTGGCGTTCCGCTCCCGGGTCACCGGTGTCTATCTCTCCATCATGACCCAGGCATTGACCTATGCCCTGATGCTGGCCTTTTTCCGCAACGAGATGGGCTTTGGCGGGAATAACGGCCTGACAGATTTCAAGGATCTGCTGGGGGTTTCCCTGACGGCGCCCGGGACACGGATCACGCTGTTTGTGCTCTCGGCCTTGGCGCTCACCCTGGGCTATGTCGCCTGTCGTCTGATTGTCAGCTCCAAGCTGGGGCGAGTGGCGGTGGCGATCCGCGATGCCGAGAGTCGCACCCGCTTTATCGGTTACCGGGTGGAGTGGTTCAAGCTGGCGCTGTTTGTCTTCTCGGCCATGCTGGCCGGTATTGCCGGCGCCTTGTATGTGCCACAAGTAGGCATCATCAATCCGGGCGAATTTTCTCCGCTCAACTCCATCGAGCTGGTGATCTGGGTCGCGGTCGGCGGGCGGGCGACTCTCTATGGTGCCGTGCTCGGGGCCCTGCTGGTCAACTATGCCAAGTCGGTGTTTACCGGCGTGCTGCCCGATGAGTGGCTCTACGCCTTGGGCGCGCTATTCGTGCTGGTGACGCTGTTTTTGCCACGGGGTGTCATGGGGCTGTTACAACGCAAGGAGGCAGAAGCATGAATATGTTAGCCAATACCCGAGAGCTGTTTTCTACCGACTATTGGCGTGATCGTTTCTCGCCACGGCAGCAACCGGACTTGAACCTGACCCACGGCATGATCCTCTATCTGGAAGATATCAGCGTCAGCTTCGATGGTTTCAAGGCACTCAATAACCTCAATCTCTACATCAAGGCTGGCGAGCTGCGCTGCATCATAGGCCCAAACGGTGCCGGTAAGAGCACCATGATGGATGTGATTACCGGCAAGACGCGGCCGGATTCAGGCTCCGCCTGGTTCGGGCAGAACATCGACCTGCTGAGTCTGGATGAACCGGCGATTGCCGAGGTCGGCATCGGTCGCAAGTTCCAGAAACCGACCGTATTTGAGCCGCTGACTGTGGAGGAAAATCTGGAGTTGGCCATGGCGGGGAACAAGCGGGTGTGGCACACCTTCCGCAGTCAACTGCGCGGCGAGGGGCGGGACTATCTGGATCAGGTGTTGCTGCTCATCGGCCTGGTTCCAGAGCGCAAGCGGCTGGCTGGGGTGCTCTCCCACGGCCAGAAGCAGTGGCTGGAGATCGGTATGTTGCTGATGCAAAGGCCGCAGCTGCTGCTGGTGGACGAGCCGGTGGCCGGCATGACCCATCAGGAGATGGAGCGGACCGCAGAGCTCCTGACCGGGCTGGCCGGGGAACATTCGGTGGTGGTGGTGGAGCATGATATGGATTTTGTACGCAGCATCGCGAACCGGGTCACCGTGTTGCATCAGGGATCCGTGCTGGCCGAGGGAACCATGGCCCAAGTGCAAGCTGATCCCAAGGTGATTGAAGTCTATCTGGGGGAGAGCCCATGCTGAAAATTGATGCGGTGAATCAATTCTATGGTCAGTCCCATACCCTGTGGGATCTGAGCCTGGAGTTGGACAAGGGCGAATGTCTGTGTCTAATGGGGCGCAATGGCGTGGGCAAAACCACGCTGCTCAATACCTTGATGGGACAGCTGCCGCTCAAGAGCGGGCAGATCTGGTTTGATGGTCAGAACATTACTCCTCTGGCGGTGGAGCGGCGCGCCGAGCTGGGGATTGGTTATGTGCCGCAGGGGCGGCAGATCTTCCCCTTGTTAACGGTTGAAGAGAACCTGCGCATCGGCTTGCCTGCACGGCGGGACAATACCCGGCAGATCCCGGAGTTTATCTATGAGCTGTTTCCGGTGCTCAAGGCGATGAAGCAGCGGCGAGGCGGGGATCTTTCCGGTGGACAGCAGCAACAGCTGGCCATAGGGCGCGCTCTGGTGCTGGATCCGAAACTGCTGATCCTGGATGAGCCCACCGAAGGCATTCAGCCCAATGTGGTGGCGGAAATTGGCGATATCATTCGTCGCCTGAATCGCGAGATAGGCCTGACGGTGCTACTGGTGGAGCAAAAACTACCTTTTGCCCGCAAGGTGGGGGACAAGTTCTGTCTGCTGGATAGAGGGCGCAATGTGGCAACGGGGGCCATGTCTGAGCTGGATGAATCGCTGATCCGCACTTATCTCACGGTGTAAACGGCATACGTTCATCGTGTTCCAGGTATAAAAAAGCCGAAACCAATCGCCTGGTTTCGGCTTTGCCTTGCAAACGGCTCTTGCGGTCGCCGCTCAATCTTGAAGAATTACAGCTGATAACTGTTGACCATATTCTCCAGATTTTGCGCCTCATGGTGCAGGCTTTGACTGGCCTGGCTCAGTTCGCGCACCACATGCTCCGTCTCTTCGACCGCATCGCGGATCACCACCAGGCTATCGGTGACTTGGGACGAAACATGGCTCTGCTGTTCGGCGGCAGCGGCAATCATGTCACCTCGTTGAGCTTGTTGACCGATCTGGGTCGCGATGGATTCAAACTCGAAATTTGCGGCCTCGGCATCTTGCATCGCCGACTCGGCATTGCTGACGCTGACTTCCATCTGTTGCACGGCTTGACGAGTCCCCTGCTGCAAGCTGCTGATCATGACGTCGATTTCATGGGTCGCCTGCTGGGTACGGCGCGCCAGTTGACGCACTTCATCGGCGACTACGGCAAAACCACGGCCCTGATCCCCGGCGCGTGCTGCTTCGATGGCGGCATTGAGCGCCAGCAGATTGGTTTGTTCGGAGATGCTGCTGATGGTGCTCACCACAGAGCTGATGGCGCTCACTTCTGATTCCACCTGGCTCACCGAGTCCGAGCTGGTCCCCAAGTTGGTAAACAATTGGCGGATGGAGTCAATGCAGTGGGCCAGTTGTGTGACGCCGCGGTGCACCATACGGTCGGTCTCATTGCTATCGTTCGCACCCTGTTGGGCATTGAGTGCCACATCGCGAATGGTGGCGGACATCTCTTCCATGGCGGCGGCGAGGGCATCCAGACGTTCCCGCTGATCCTGCACCGCAGTCCCTACCTGATGCATGCCATGGTTGATCTGCGCCGATGCCGCAGAGAGGGTCACCGAGGTATCCCGCTGTCCGGAGAGTAGTTCGCACAGATTGCGACG